>NZ_AGTS01000049.1 GCF_000238595.1 Acidovorax sp. NO-1
TAGACAATCGATAGCATAGTGATAGCTAATTTGTCCGAAGCTATTCATATCGATCTTCTCAGCCTGCTTCAGGGCATCAACACCCTTTGCACCGCATGAGAAGGAATTACCCGCATGATGAATGGCGATGGACTGGTAGCTCCAATCATTCTGGGGAATTTTGGCAGGATTCAAAGCCTGCCACGTTTTACGTTCAACAATATTTACCCGGTCAATAATTACTTGTCTTATTTTTTCTTGATCAGCAGCAACGCATGCTGCAGTGGGATTGAGAATTCTGATGATATCTTGATTCAAGGCCCTATGAGTCGAACCATTGGGGAGAATAATAGAGTCCGCGGGTGCTATTCCAAGCATTCTCTGAAATACATAGATCGCTTGGAGTGTTTCGGGAGAAATCCGGCCGTCTTCTTTGATGGGCTGATAGCCGACCTTGCAGTTCATATGACGATTGAGAGCTCGCTGTATCGCTTGTACCTCATGAGGATTGTTTCCAACGGTTTTTCCAATTGGCGAAGTAATTTTAATTTCGGCCATTATTAATATCTTTAATAAAAGGTACGCATCTCAGAGAATCTCACTCCTGCCTACCGCGCTGGCCTGCTGCGCAGCTCCATCGTTTAAGCACCGGTGGCGAGCTGTTCGGGTCGTGCTCGGCAACACAAGACGCAATGTTTTTTTCAAGCGGCCTGGTAACGATGGCCGATGTCCCGGCGTATTCACAAGCCACCCAGTAAACGCGGTCGGTCGGAGCGAGCAGCCACCGCGAAGTGAGAGTCTTGGCTTTGCGCTGCTCGCTGCTGGGCGCCAGTTGGGCCATCTCCTCTGGTGGCCCCGCGTAGAAGGAAATATTGGCGAGAGGATGCGTGTCGTTGCTGCTGCGGGTTTGCCATCCTGCAGCAAAGGCGGTGAGGGGCGTCTGTTGGACCTGGATCGATGGTGGGCAAGCGATTGCCTTGGGAGACGCTGCGGTGGCTGGGGCCTGTTGCGCGACGGCGGCGCCGCTCGCGCCCAAAACAATCAGTAAAAGACTCAGGCCAAATTTATTCGTCATACCGATTACTCCACCACCGAAAAGGCGTCGCCATTGTTGCTGGGGTCCACATACTTCCCTGTCTTGTCCTTGCCGAGAAACATCAAGCGACGCAAGCGGATCGTGCCGCTGCCGGACCATTGATCGACGACCGTGATTCCCGATGCATCTTGGGACACATACAACGCCGCATGGTTGCCAGTGCCTTGGTTTGGGTACTTTCCGTTGACGAAGGTTGCGATGGCGGTGCCCTTCGCGAGCAGCATGTTGCCTTTCACAGCGGCTCCTTCTCTCCAGAGTGGCGTGGCTGGCGCATGGGCGTAGTGCTTGACGAGTGCAACGCAGTGATGCGTGCCAACGAGGGGTTGCTTGGCCAATGACTCTGGGTTGCCGTAGATGTATGACATGCGATTACAGGGACGCCACGCAAACACGCCTGTAGAGGCTCGTTCAGACGCTTGGGGCGGCGGAATTCTAGGAGCGCCATCCAGGATCAAAACGTGACACTGGAAACCACTTGTGCGCAGGCTTTAGCAACTCGCACAGTCCGGTCTTTCTCAAGAAAGTTATGCGTCCTGCAAATACCGCCCCTCCAGCTCCCTCTGCGCAGCAGCTTCCACACCCAGCACATCCACCAGATACGGCTGCACGCCGCCAAAGTCGTTGTCCACCAAGTGCAGGGCGGCGTCCAGAAACTCCTCTTGCACGCGCCACAGCACGCGCAGCACTTCTTCAGGCGCGTGGGTGCCCATGCCGGGCGGGCGCTGGTAGAGCGCGTTGGTGAGCAGGTAGTCGTGCATGACCACGTCACGCGGCACGCCCAGTGTCAGCAGGATGAGGGCGGCGGCGAAGCCGGTGCGGTCTTTGCCTGCGGTGCAGTGGAACACGGTGGGCGCATCGCTGGCCAGCAGCAGGCGGAACAGCTCGGCAAAACGCGGCGCGTTGTCGTGCACAAAGCCGCGGTAGGTGTCTTGCATCAGGCCCACGGCGTCTTGCGCGGTGAGCTGGCGGCCGGTGCGTTGCAGCTCCAGTGCGCGCTGCACCACGGTGGGCTCGATGTGCAGCGGGTGGTAGGCCACGCCGGGCAGCGCATAGGCATAGGCGGCGCTTTCGGCCTGGCCCCGAAAGTCCACCGCGCGAGCCACGCCCAGGTCGGCCAGCAGGGCCTGGTCTTCGGGCGTCAGGCCCGCCAGGTGGTCGGAGCGGAAGATGCGGCGCCATTTCACCGGGCGCCCGCCGTGGCCCACATAGCCGCCGAGGTCACGGAAATTGGTGGCGCCTGCGAGGGGGAGGGATCGGGTGGGGGTTTGCGCTTGCTGCATGGTGCGTGGGATTGAGGTGCGGTGGGGCGAGTGCTGAACCGCCAAGGATAGACGGGCGGTACGGCAGGCACATGTCGCACGCGTGGCTGCTTCGGCCACTGGCTGGCGCGGGTGTGCAGAATCCGGCCATGCAGCGTTTTGTGCCCGCACCCCTTGATCTGCAGCCCTGGCTGGTAGGCGCGGTGGTGGTCGATGCCCCTGCAACTCTGGCGCAGTCGCATTTCCCGGCGATGGTGTCGAGCATTCTGGTGGTGCGGCTGGCGGGCCAAGTGCACTGCCGGGGCGCGCTGGTGCCACCTTCGGCCTGGATCAGCGCCAGCACCACGCCCACCGTGTACGAGCACGGCGGCCCGGTGCGAGCAGTGGGGCTGGTGCTGCAGCCTGCGGCAGCGGCGGCGCTTTTTGCCAACGCGCGTGGGCAGGTCAACACAGCGCGCCCGCTGGCGGAACTGGCTGGCCCCCGGTGGGCCGAAGTGGAGCACGCAGTGAGGGCCACGGCAGACGATGCAACGCGGCTGGAGGTGCTGTGCCAGTTTGTCCGGCAAACGGTTGCACCGCCGTCGCCCTGTGAATCGCAACGGCTGCAGGGGCTGGCCTTGCTGGCTGCGATGGGCCATCGCATGGGCCTGGGCCAGCGGCAATTCGAACGGCGCTTTGTGGCGCACTGGGGCATGGCGCCCAAGCAGTTTGAGGTGATTGCGCGCATGAACAGCGCGCTGGGGCATGCGCTTGCCGCGCCGGGAAGTGCGGTTGCCGGGGCAGAGCTGGCAGCCGACGAAGGCTACTACGACCAGTCGCACATGGGGCGCGACGTGCGCAGGCTCGCGGGCCACCCGTTGCGGGCGCTGGTGCAAGGCACGCGCACCCCGATCAGTGCGCAATGGCCCATGAAGATCGGTGTGCAGGCGCAGAAGACGCTGGCGCACCTGCAAGGCGATCAGGAATTGGTCCGCAGACGCTGAGCCAGGTACAGCGGCATGGCGAAGGCCAGGCCCAGGCACCAGCAGGCGGCGATGTAGGCCCAGCGCCAGGCGCCCCGGGTGCCGTCAGCGGCAACCCAGGCGGAGAACGCCCCAGCCGCCAAGTACACATCCAGGGTGATGGCCGTGGTGAGCGGGTTGGCGAAGGCATCGCTCCAGAAAACCCCGGGCATCACGCTGCCCCCCGACAGGAAATACACCGCGTTGAAATACCAGGGGACTGCCAGGCCGGCAAGAGCCAGGAGAAGAAAAAAGGTGCGCAGGTACCGGTGGTTGTGCATTGTTGTATGGGGCCTCCCACGTGGAGGCCCGGACAGTGGATCAATGCACCGATTGAATCCGCACACCCTGTGGACGGCTAGGAAAAATGCGACTTGTCCGCGCAGGCCGGCCGTGAACTCTTCAGTGCACGTATTTACTGCGCGCGGGGGAGCGATGTGACGGCGCCGTCCACCGGCTGCTCCTGCGCCCCTTTGGGGCAAGGCTGGTCGGTGTAGGTGGTGCGGCCGTCCTGCACGCACTTGCGAGGCTGCGCAGCCAGCGGTTGGGATGCCCCACCCTGTACGGCGCCGGCCCGTGCAGCAGGTTGCTGCTTGCCGGGCGGCAGCGTTTCGGGGCCCGGGCGGGTGATCTTTTTCCAGGCCTGCTCGGCCCAGGGCCCGGCGTGGGGCAACCATTGGTCGTGCGTCCACCACGCGGCGGCGGCAGCGGCAACGAGAATCACCGCTATGGCGGTGAGGACCGTGCGTTCCGAGCGGCTGCGCATGCGGGGGTGTGGCGGATCAGGACCGACGACAGACCGGGGCGGGAGCCAGCGGCGTCAGCGCTGGCGCTGCACGCCCACGTCCATGGTGCCGTAGACGGTGATGCCCGAGGGCTCGCGCGCACCGGCTGCGTCACCAGCGCTGGTGCGTGCGGGCAGGCTGTCGCAGCCCGCAAGTGCCGCCGCAGCAGCAACAGCCAGCACCAGCCTACGCCAGCCGGATGCTCTGACGCTGGTGGCGCTGTGTCGGGCGAAGTCGTGGTGGTGTTTCATGCTGCGTCGCCTCCCAGATGGTTGCCCAGAATGCCGGCCAGCTCGAACATGCCCGCGCTGTCCTTGCCGAACACGGCGCGCAGCTTGTCGTCGGCGACGATGGTGCGCTTGTCCTTGGGGTCCTGCAAGTTGTTGGCCTTGATGTACTCCCACATCTTCTTCACGGCCTCGGGGCGGGCCACCGGTTCGGAGCCGATCACGGCAGCCAGGGCAGCACTGGGGGCCTTGCCTGCGGCGGCCTTGCGGGGTGCCTTGGCGGCTGCGGTCTTGGTGGCCGGGGCCTTCTTGGCGGCAGCAGGCTTTGAGGCTCTTTTGGCTGCAGCGCTTGTCCTGCCTGCGCCACCAGCTCCTGTTTTTGCAGCAGCGCCTGGGCGCGGCGGGAACTTGCTCGGTGCAAACTCGAAGTTGACCTTGCCCGCCTCCTTGTCCCACGCCAGGTGGGCCTTGAAGGCGCGGCGGGTGCGCATGCTCACAAACTTGTCGAGCAGGTCGGTCTTGCCGGTGTCGAGCAGCTTGGTCATCTGCTCGCGCTCCACAGGCTGTTGAAGGATGATCTTGCCGCTCTTGAAGGTGCAGCTGGGCGTGGGCTGGGCGGCGGTGGGCACGGCCTTGCTGCACACGTAGTTGCTGCCGTGCTCATGCACTTCCGAGCCGCAAATGGGGCACGCGCCGAGTGATGCGTCTTCAAACTCCACGATCTCGCCAGATTCTTCGCCCTTCTTGTCGTCGCCAAAGTCGAATTCGAGCTTGTAGTTGTGCGCCTCGTCGTCGTACTTGATGACGATCTCGGACGTGAAAGGCCAGCCCGCCTTGGAGCGGAAGCCTTCCAGCGGGCCGATCTTCTTGTCGCGCAGCAGCGCGTTGGCCTCGGCCGTTTCAAAGGTGCGGCCTGCGGGCGATTTGCCGAAGCTGAAGCCGCAGCCTTCCGAGCCGGGCTTGCCCACGCAGGCAAAGCGGCGGTAGTTCTCTTTGACCACGCCGCCGCAGTTGGGGCACGGCGATTCGAGTGTGGCGTAGTCGCCGGGGATGGTGTCGCGGTCGTATTCCTTGGCCTTTTTTCACCATGCGCTCGGTCATGGCGGCGATCTCCTGCATGAAGGATTCGCGCGTGAGCAGGCCCTTTTCCATCTGTGCGAGCTTGAACTCCCATTCGCCCGTGAGGTCGGCGCGGCACAGTTCTTCCACCTCCAGCCCGCGCAGCAGCGTCATGAGCTGGAAGGCCTTGGCCGTGGGGATGATCTCGCGGCCTTCGCGCAGCATGTATTTTTCGGTCAGCAGGCCTTCGATGATGGCTGCGCGCGTGGCGGGCGTGCCCAGGCCTTTTTCCTGCATGGCTTCGCGCAGCTCGTCGTCGTCGATCTGCTTGCCAGCGCTTTCCATGGCACCGAGCAGCGTGGCTTCCGAGTAGCGGGCGGGGGGCTTGGTCTTGAGGCCCTTGGGGTCCACCTGCAGGGTGTTGACCATTTCACCAGGCTTCACGGGCACCAGGTTCTGGCCCTTGTCGCCGTCCTTGCCGCCTTCGACTTCGTCAGCCGCTTCCTTGCCGTAGATGGCCAGCCAGCCAGGTTTGACCAAGACCTTGCCTTCGGTCTTGAAGCTGTGTGGAGCCACAGTGGAAATACGCGTGGTGACGGTGTATTCGGCGCTTGGGAAGAACACGGCCATGAAGCGGCGCACGACCAGGTCGTACAGCTTCTGCTCAGCCTCGCTCAGGCCGCTGGGCGCCTGCAGCGTGGGGATGATGGCAAAGTGATCGCTCACCTTGCTGTTGTCGAAGATGCGCTTGGACGGGCGCACGTAGTTGTTGTTCAGCGCGGTGAGCGCGTGCGGCGCCAGGTGGCGCATGCCGCTGTCGGCCAGCATCTCGAAGGTCTGCTTGGCCACGGGCAGATAGTCTTCCGGCAGCGCGCGCGAGTCGGTACGCGGGTAGGTCAGGGCCTTGTGGCGCTCGTACAGGCTTTGCGCCAGCGCCAGCGTGGTCTTGGCAGAAAAGCCGAACTTGCCGTTGGCCTCGCGTTGCAGGCTGGTCAAATCGAACAGCAGGGGCGACGCCTGCGTGGTGGGCTTGCTCTCTTCGGTGACCGTCGCCTGCTTGCCGCGCACGGCGTTGGCAATCGCCTGGGCTTCCGATGCAGACCACACGCGGTCGGCGCGGGCTTCCACGTCTTCCGATTTTTTCCATTTGGGGTCGAACCATTTGGCGGGGTATTCACCGGCCTGGGCGCCAAAGGTGGCGTGGATTTCCCAGTAGTCACGGCTGATGAACTTGCGGATCTTTTCTTCGCGCTCCACCACCAGCGAGAGCGTGGGTGTCTGCACGCGGCCCACGGTGGTCAAAAAGAACCCACCGTCGCGCGAGTTGAAGGCCGTCATGGCGCGGGTGCCGTTGATGCCGACCAGCCAGTCGGCTTCAGACCGGCTGCGCGCGGCGTGGGCCAGGCCTGCCATCTGCTGCTCGCTGCGCAGCGCATCGAAGCCATCGCGGATGGCCTGGGGCGTCATGGACTGCAGCCACAGGCGCTTGACGGGCTTGCCAAGACCTTTGCCATCGGGCTTGCTGCCCCCGGCGTACTGCTCGATCAGGCGGAAGATCAGCTCCCCCTCGCGTCCCGCGTCACAGGCGTTGATGAGTTCGGTCACGTCCTTGCGCTTGGCCTGCTTGACGACTGCGTTCAGGCGCGTCTTGGTCTTGTCCACGGGCTTGAGGTCAAAGTACGGCGGAATCACAGGCAGGTGGGCAAAGCTCCACTTGCCGCGCTTCACGTCAAACTCTTCGGGCGCCTGGATCTCCACCAGGTGGCCCACGGCGCTGGTGACTACATAGCGGTCGTTTTCGAAGTGTTCGTCGTGCTTTTCAAACTTGCCCGCCACGGGCGTGAGGGCGCGCACGATGTCTTGCGCTACCGAGGGTTTCTCTGCAATTACCAGGGTCTTGGTCATTTTGGGGCTCTCGCCAGTCGTTCTGGTTGCCCGGGTTCCGGGCGCTTCTACAATTCGTCTCTCACGCGCATGCACACGCATACACGCGCACGCACACATGTGTGCACTATCAAGTTAACAGAGTTTTTGCCATGCCCCGCACCGCACCGCCTGCAACCCCGACCCCCGCGCAGGGGCGTCGCATCCAGACCCGGCGCTCGGGCGTGCATGGCAAGGGCGTTTTTGCCGTGCAGGATATTGCAGAGGGCGAAGTCCTTGTCGAATACACGGGTGAAGTGATCGGCTGGCAGGAGGCGCAGGACCGGCACCCGCACGACCCCTTGCAGCCCAACCACACGTTCTACTTTCATGTGGATGAAGACCACGTGATCGACGCAAAGTTCGGCGGTAATTCGTCGCGCTGGATCAACCACAGCTGCAACCCCAACTGCTACGCCGACGAACGCGACGGCCGCATTTTCATCACCGCGCTGCGCAACATCCAGGCGGGCGAAGAGCTGAACTACGACTACGGCCTGATCATTGAAGAGCGCTACACCCCGAAGCTCAAGGCCGAATACCCCTGCTGGTGCGGCAGCAAGAACTGCCGGGGCACGCTGCTGGCGCCCAAGCGCGGCTGGGCGCCGCCGGTGCCGCTGCCGCCGTCCAGGCCGTCTTCTTCCAAAAAGGCTGCCAAGGCCCCCAAGGCGCCCAAGGCGCCCCAGAAGACCAAGCCGCGGGGCCGCAGCCAGTGAACGCCACGTCCCCGATCCGTTGGCCCGCCGAGGCCATCTGGGAGGCGGTGTCACCGTTGCTGCCGGGCTTTACCGTCGAGGTGCTGCCCACCATCGACTCCACCAACACCGAGCTGATGCGCCGCGCGCGCAACGGCCAGTGCGACCCCACCCTGCTGGTGGCCGAGCAGCAGACGGCCGGGCGCGGGCGGCTGGGGCGGGTTTGGCAAAGCGACGTCGGGGCTTCGCTCATGATGTCCCTGGGCTTGCCGCTGGCCCCCAAGGACTGGTCCGGCCTGTCGCTGGCCGTGGGCGTGAGCGTGGCCGAGAGCCTGCAGCCCGTGCTGCCGCCGCTGGGCACTCACCAGCCGGCCCGCGTCGGCCTGAAGTGGCCCAACGACCTCTGGCTGGGCGGCGTGGCGGGCGACCGCAAGCTGGGCGGCATTCTGGTGGAGACTGCGAGTTTTGTGGCGCCCCAGACGGCGATTGCACCAGGCCATGCAGGCACCGCACGCTATGTGGTGGTGGGCATTGGCATCAACGTGCTGCCGCGCAGTGCCGAGGGCATGAGCATGCCGCCCGGCAGCCTGCAGGAGGTGGAGCCGGGCATGGACGCGCCCACCGCCCTGCTGCGCATCGTGCCGCCGCTGGTGGCCATGCTGCGCTCGTTTGAAGGCTACGGATTTGGCCCCATGCAGCCCCGCTTTGCGGCACGCGACGTGCTGCAGGGCCGCGCAGTGACGCTGAGCGACGGCCACACCGGCACCGCGCATGGCGTGGGCGACGATGGTGCGCTGCTGGTGCATACGGCGGGCGGCATGCAGGCCATCACCAGCGCTGAAATCAGCGTGCGGCCCACTGCGGTGCCACCGGTGTGAAGATGCTGCTTTTGTTGATTCCGATGTTCCTGAAAGGCTGCGCCCCATGCTCCGACTTGCCGTGATCGTGCTGCTGCTGGCCAACGCGGGCTACTACGCGTGGTCGCAGGGGCTGCTCAAGGACTGGGGCTTTGCCCCTGAGGAGCAGGCCGAGCCCCAGCGCATGAACCAGCAGATCCGGCCCGAGACGCTGCAGATCCTGCGTGTGAACCCCAGCCGCACTGCGCCCTCATCGTCCTCGCAGTCTGCGCCCTCCGGCGTGGCGGTGGCCAGCAGCAACGCCAGTTCTGCGCCGTCGTCCCCGTCTGCATCCGACGCCGCGGAATGCCTGCAGGCGGGGGTGTTTGACGAGCGCCAGGCCGAGACCTTGCGCGCCACGCTGGCCCCGCTGCCGCAGGGCAGCTGGCAGCTGGACCCCACCCCCATCCCCGGCCGCTGGATGGTGTACATGGGGCGCTTTGATGACCTGGAGACGATGGACCGCAAGCGCGCCGAGCTGCGCGCCCGCAAGGTGGACCACGACCGCGCCGGTGGCACGCTGGAATACGGCCTGTCGCTGGGGCGTTTCTCGTCCAAGGAAGCGGCCGAGCGCGAGCTCACCAATCTGGCCAACAAGGGCGTGCGCACGGCGCGTGTGCTGCAGGAGCGGCCGGACGCCACCGGCTTCACGCTGCGCCTGCCCGCGGTGACGGACGCGCTGCGCCCGCAGCTCGAACCCCTGCGCACCGCCATGGCCGGCAAGACGCTGCGGGCCTGCAGCTGACGGATAGGCGGTACGGCGGGGCGCAGGCGTTCCCGCACCGTTGATGTCCGCCCTTGGCCGCGACGCGATCAGCCCGGCACAACGGTATCGCGCGCTGCAAAGCGCACACTGAAGCGCGCGCCCGGCGGGTGGTGCCCGGGGCGCGCGTCTTCCAGCGTGACCTCGGCGTCGTGCTTGCGCGCGATCTCCAGCACGATGGGCAGGCCCAGGCCCGAGCCATCGGCCTCGCTGCCCAGCGCCCGGTAGAAGGGCTGGAACACCAGCTCGCGCTCGGCCTCGGGCACGCCGGGGCCCGAGTCTTCCACCTGCAGCAGCAGCACATGGCCAAAGGTGTCGGCCAGCACGCGTGCGGTAACCACGCCGGGCTTGTCGGGCGTGGAGGGCGTGTAGTTGATGGCGTTGTCCACCAGGTTGCGCACGAGCTCCTTGAGCAAGGTGGGGTTGCCGTCCAGCACCATCCCGGGCGAGCCGGGCTCGGCGCCGTCGTAGCCCAGGTCGATGTGCTTTTCCAGCGCGCGCGGCACCGAGTCGCGCACCACCTCGATGACCAGCCGTGCCAGGTCGCAGGGCTGGCGGGCAATGCCCACGCCGCTGCCCTCGGCGCGCGCCAGCGCCAGCAGCTGGTTGACGGTGTGCGTGGCGCGGATGCTCGAGCGGCCGATCTGCTGCAGCGAGCGCTTGAGCTCCTCGGTGCTGGTGCCTTCGCGCTGGGCCAGGTCGGCCTGCATGCGCAGGCCTGCCAGGGGGGTCTTGAGCTGGTGGGCCGCGTCGGCCAGAAAGCGCTTTTGCGTGGCCAGCGAGTCGTTCAGGCGTGTGAGCAGATCATTCACCGACGACACCAGCGGCGCGACCTCCAGCGGCACGGTGCGGTCGTCCAGTGGCGAGAGGTCGTCGGGGTTGCGCGCGCGGATGCGCTGCTCCAGCTGGTTCAGCGGCTGGATGCCGCGCGCCAGCGCCAGCCACACCAGCAGCACGGCCAGCGGCAGGATGACGAACTGCGGCAGCATCACGCCCTTGATGATTTCGGTGGCCAGCACACTGCGCTTTTCGCGGGTTTCGGCCACCTGCACCAGCGCCACGGGCGTGTCCTCCAGCGGCAGCCGCACCCAGATGTAGGCGATGCGGATATCGATGCCCCGCAGCTCCGCATCGCGCAGCCGCACCTCGCCCGACTGGGGAATTTCATCCGCAGGCGGCTGGGGCAGTTCGCGTTCGCCCGAGAGGAATTCACCCCCAGGGCCGATGACCTGGTAGTACACGATGTCGGAATCGTCGGCCCGCAGGATTTCGGTGGCGGGCTGGGGCAGGTTGAACTGGGCCTTGCCCCGCGAGACGCTCACCAGCTGGGCCAGCGCGTGGGCGTTGTATTCGAGTGCGCGGTCAAAAGGCTTGTTGGCCAGGCCCTGGGCCACCAGCCAGGTCAGCGCCAGGCTCACGGGCCACAGCAGCAGCAGCGGCGTGAGCATCCAGTCCAGGATCTCGCCAAACAGGGAGCGCTGCTCGCGCTGGAAGATTTTCAAGGCAGTCGCCGTGGTGGGTTTTGAATGAAATTGGCCTCTGGCGCTTATCCATCAAGCGCGAGTAGCTATCATTTTTTTGACTATCCGGGAATCTTCTCCAGGCAGTACCCCAGGCCGCGCACCGTGGCGATGCGGATGGGCCCGCCCTCGATCTTCTTGCGCAGGCGGTGGATGTAGACCTCGATGGCGTTGTTGCTCACCTCTTCGCCCCATTCGCACAGGCGCTCCACCAGCTGCTCCTTGCTGACCAGGCGCCCAGCGCGCTGCAGCAGCACTTCGAGCAGGCCCAGCTCGCGCGCCGACAGCTCGACCATCTTGCCGTCGATGGTGGCCACACGGCCCGCCTGGTCGTACACCAGCGGGCCGTGCTTGATGGCGCTGCTGGTGCCGCCCATGCCCCGGCGCGTGAGCGCACGCACGCGCGCCTCCAGCTCCTGCAGGGAAAAGGGCTTGGCCATGTAGTCGTCGGCGCCAAAATCGAGGCCCTTCACGCGCTCTTCCACGCTGTCGGCCGCGGTGAGGATCAGCACCGGCAGGGCCGAGCCCCGGCCGCGCAGCTTTTTCAGCACCTCCAGCCCGTGCATGCGGGGCAGGCCCAGATCGAGGATGAGCAGGTCGAACTCGTTGTTGGTCAGCAGGGCCGCGTCGGCCTCGCTGCCGCTGGCGACGTGGTCCACCACGGCCCCCGATGCGCGCAGCGTGCGCAGCAGGCCATCGGCCAGCACCTGGTCGTCTTCGGCAATGAGGATGCGCATGGGGGTTGTCTCCTGGTGGGTGGCTGTGGTCTGGCGCCGCGCCTGTGCCGCGATTTTAGGAGGCACTCGGGCCTGGCGTATCCATCGCGCACATCGGGCCGCCGCAGTGGTCCTGCGCCGGTGCGGCGCAGGTTTGGCTGTGACCTGGCAGGCGCTGGACGGTCAGCGTGGATCGGTGGCGAGCAGCTTGTGCACCAGCGCCTTCAGGTCGGCCTGCAGGCGCGCCATGCCTTCGGGGTGCTGTGCCAGCGTGTGCTCATCCATGTACAGCCGGCGGTTGATCTCCAGCTGGATGCTGTGGCGGTGCTCTGCCGGGTTGCTGTAGCGCCGCACCAGCTCCACGCCCTTGTAGGGGTGGTTGTGCTCCACGCTGTAACCACAGCCGCGCAGGTGCTCGCACACCAGGGCCGACAGCGCGGGGCTTGCGGTGGTGCCGTCGCGGTCGCCCA
This sequence comes from Acidovorax sp. NO-1, assembly GCF_000238595.1. GTDB lineage: Bacteria > Pseudomonadota > Gammaproteobacteria > Burkholderiales > Burkholderiaceae_C > Acidovorax. Next base: position 12,390 of record NZ_AGTS01000049.1, read on the forward strand.
CCACAAAGTCGGCGTGCACCAGGCCCGGAAATTCGGTGGCAAAGCGCCCCGCCACGGCGGGCATCGAGTGGCAGTTGATGTGGATGCTGTAGCCGTGGCACGCGTGCGCGGCGGCAATGGCCTGTTGCACGGCAGCGTGGTAGGGGCGCCAGCAGCGCTCAATGCGCGCGCGCACCTCGGCCACAGAGAGCTGGCGGTTGTAGATCGGCTCGCCTTCGTCGGTGAACTTCCAGATCAGCCCCTTGCCCAGGCGCACCTTGCTGAGCACCGCGGGCTCGGTGGAGACCGGCTCGGTCCATTCGCCGTCGAGCAGGCTGGTGTCCAGCTCGGTGGTGTCGCGGTTGGCATCCAGGTAGATGCGCGGGAAATGGGCTTCGATCCAGGCCACGCCGAGGGCGGGGGCAAAGGCGTAGATCTTCTCGACATGCGTGTCTTCGGCGCGGCGCAGGGTGGGCAGATCGCAGGCCGAACCAAAATCAGCGGGGTATCGGGTGCCGCTGTGGGGGGAATCGAGCACCAGCGGGGTACGGCCGGGCAGGTGGGTGACTTCGGAGGACATGGCTTCGAGGGTAACGCAGTCGGCAAGGGTGCCAGTGTGCGCAATCCGCCAGCGGGCGTCCATGGCGCATTCCCTTGTGTAGTGCCTGCGGACGGGTCAGGGCGGGGCGCCGCCCGCGTAGGCCTCCAGCCCGATGGCCACCACCGTGGCCACCTCGGCGCCGACTTCATCGCGGAACTCCGCCTCGGCCTGCGCGACGGCATCGTGAAACGCCTGCAACCACGCCAGGCCCGTGGGCGTGAAGCGCACGCGCCGCGCGCGCGCATCCAGCGCGTCTGCCTCGCGTGTGACCAGGCCCCAGGCCTCGCACTGGTCCACCAGGTGGGCCATGGCCTGCTTGGTCATGCCCGCGCGCTGGGCCAGGTCGGTCAGCCGGTCGCCCTGCAAGGCCAGGTGGCGGGTGATGTGCACGTGCGCAGCCGTCACCTGGTCACGTGCCGCCAGGTTGGACAGCGCCAGCGGCACTTCGATATTGCGGGCCATGAGCTGCAGCACCCGGGCGTCGAAGCGGCGCAGCGCGCTGCCCATGAGGCGACCCAGGTGGGTTTGCCGCCAGCCGTCGTCGGCCGCCGCAGGCAGGCCGGAGCGAGAAAAATCGGTCATGGTAAATTGTCAGGCAAACTGACCAAATATCGCTTTGTTTTGATTGCATCACTCGCATAAACTACTGTTCAAGCATCCAGCCTGTGATTAACCGCAGAGCGATGCAAGCATCCAACCTGTTGTTTTTCAAGGAGTTTTCTCATGGACGTCGCAGTCAAAGGCACCAACCCGGCATTGCCAGTGAACACCGAAAAGGCCAAGGCCCTGGCCGCCGCGCTCGCCCAGATCGAGAAGCAGTTTGGCAAGGGCACCATCATGCGCCTGGGTGAAGGCGAGGTGATCGAGGACATCCAGGTTGTCTCCACCGGCTCGCTGGGCCTCGACATCGCCCTGGGCGTGGGTGGCCTGCCGCGCGGCCGGGTGGTTGAAATCTATGGCCCTGAATCGTCGGGCAAGACCACGCTCACGCTGCAGGTCATTGCCGAGATGCAAAAGCAGGGCGGCACCTGCGCGTTCGTCGATGCCGAACACGCGCTGGATGTGCAATACGCCCAGAAGCTGGGCGTGCAGCTGTCTGACCTGCTGATCAGCCAGCCCGACACCGGCGAGCAGGCACTGGAAATTGTGGACAGCCTGGTGCGCTCGGGCGCCGTGGACCTGATCGTGGTGGACTCGGTGGCCGCGCTCACGCCCAAGGCCGAAATCGAGGGTGAAATGGGCGACAGCCTGCCTGGCCTGCAGGCCCGCCTGATGAGCCAGGCGCTGCGCAAGCTGACCTCCACCATCAAGAAGACCAACTGCATGGTCATCTTCATCAACCAGATCCGCATGAAGATCGGCGTGATGTTCGGTTCGCCCGAAACCACCACCGGCGGCAATGCGCTCAAGTTCTACGCCTCGGTGCGGCTGGACATCCGCCGCACCGGCACCATCAAGAAGGGTGAAGAGGCCATCGGCAACGAAACCAAGGTCAAGGTGGTCAAGAACAAGGTGAGCCCGCCGTTCAAGACGGCCGAGTTCGACATCCTCTTCGGCGAGGGCATCAGCCGCGAGGGCGAGATCATCGACATGGGCGTGAACGCGAAGATCGTGGAAAAGAGCGGCGCCTGGTACGCCTACAACGGCGAAAAGATCGGCCAGGGCCGCGACAACGCCCGCGAGTTCCTGCGCGAGAACCCCGACCTCGCCCGCGAGATCGAGAACAAGGTGCGCGAGAGCCTGGGCATTGCCCTGCTGCCCGCGGCCCTGGAAGCCGCCCCTGCCGACAAGCCCGCCAAGGTTGCCAAGGGCGAGAAGGAAGACAACAACAAGTAAGCAGGCGGATGCGCGGCCTGTTTTGATGAAATGGGCCGCTGGCGCTTGCTGGTAAAGCGCTAACCGCTACTTATATGAGAGCAAAAGGCGATGGGCTTTGGCACCCTCTCCCTCAAGGGCCGCGCGCTGCGGCTGCTGTCGCAACGCGAACATTCGCGCGCCGAGTTGGCCACCAAGCTGGCGCGCCACGTGCAGGAGGGCGACGATCTCAACGCGGTGCTGGATGACCTGCAGGCCAAGGACTTCATCAACGCCCATCGCGTGGCCGAATCGCTGGTGCACCGCCGCGCCGCGCGCTTGGGCACCCAGCGCCTGGTGCAGGAGCTTCGCAGCAAGGGGCTGGATGACGACCTGGTGCGCGCCACTGCTGAACAACTGCGTGCCACCGAACTGGAGCGCGCCCGCGCCGTGTGGCGCCAGCGCTTTGGCAGCGTGGCCGACGACGCCAAGGAGCGGGCGCGGCAGATGCGCTTTCTGGCCGCGCGCGGGTTCGCGGGCGATGTGGTGCGCCGCGTGGTGCGCGGCGGCGGGCCTGAGGAAGACGACGCCCTGTGACCGCGCAGCCTGTGGGGCTGCGATCGCCAAAATAAGGGTGAAAATGGCCGCTAGCGCTTTACCAGCAAGCGCCAATAGCTACTAAATCAATAGCGATCATGCCCTGCCATTGCAGGGCGTGTCGGTTTACAGGCCCAGCATCAGCTGCAGGTTCTGCACTGCGGCCCCGCTGGCGCCCTTGCCCAGGTTATCGAGGCGCGCCACCAGCACGGCCTGGCGGTGGGTTTCGTTGCTGAACACCCGCAGCTCCAGCTTGTTGGTGTCGTTCAGCGCGGTGGGCTCGAGCTTGCCGTCGTCCGTGGGTGGCAGCACGCTCACCCATTGCGCGGGCGTGTTGCTCTTTGCATAGTGCGAGGCCAGCGCGTCGTGCAGGTCTGCGGCCTTGGGCTGGCCGGGCAGCAGATCCAGATGCAGCGGCAACTGCACCAGCATGCCCTGGCGGAAGTTGCCCACGGCCGGCACAAAAATGGGTCGGCGCGTGAGCCCGGTGTATTTCAAAATTTCGGGCAGGTGCTTGTGCGCGAGGCCCAGTGCATACAGCTCGAACGGCGCCGCCTGGCCTTGCTCATAGGCTTCGATCATGGTGCGTCCGCCGCCCGAATAGCCACTGACGGCGGGCAGCGCGAGCGGGAAATCATGGGGCACGAGGCCTGCATCCACCAGCGGGCGCAGCAGGGCGATGGCGCCGGTGGAATAGCAGCCGGGGTTGGAAACGCGCAGCGCATCGCGCACGGCTTGCGCCTGGCCTGCGGCGAGCTCGGGAAAGCCAAACACCCAGCCGGGTGCCGTGCGGTGCGCTGTGCTGGCGTCGATCACCTTGACCTGGCGGCCGGTGGTCTTTTCGATCTCATCGACCATGGCCACGGTCTCGCGCGCGGCATCGTCGTGCAGGCACAGCACCACCAGATCCACGCCCGCAATGAGGTCGCGCTTGGCAGCGGGGTCCTTGCGCAACTCGGGCGCAATGCTCACCAGCTCCACCTGCGGCATGGCCTGCAGCCGTTCACGGATCTGCAGGCCCGTGGTGCCGGCTTCGCCATCAATAAAGATTCTGGACATCGGAATGCTCCTGCTATGGGGTGGATGCGCCTGTAAGCTTGGCACAAGGGATGGTGCGTTGCAACATGATACAGTCGCCGGTTGCCATGTCCCCAGCCCGCGGCCAGACATTTTGTTGTCCATGGTAAACGGGTAAATACCACCCTTCCCTGAGAGAGACCTCATGAAGATTCACGAATACCAAGGCAAGGAAATCTTGCGCAATTTTGGTGTGCCCGTTCCGCGTGGCATTCCCGCATTCACGGTGCAAGAAGCCGTGGAAGCAGCCCAGAAGCTCGGCGGCCCCGTGTGGGTGGTCAAGGCCCAGATCCACGCCGGTGGCCGTGGCAAGGGTGGTGGCGTGAAGGTGGCCAAATCCATTGACGACGTGAAGGCCCGCGCCAGCGAAATCCTGGGCATGCAGCTGGTCACGCACCAGACCGGCGCCGAAGGCCAGAAGGTCCGCCGCCTGTACATCGAAGACGGCGCCGACATCAAGAACGAACTGTATGTGTCGTTGGTCACCGACCGCGCCACGCAGAAGGTCGCCCTGATCGCGTCCAGCGAAGGCGGCATGGACATCGAGGAAGTGGCCCACTCCACGCCCGAGAAGATCATCACCGAGATGATCGACCCGCTGACCGGCATCACCGAAGCGCAGAGCCGCAAGGTGGCAGCAGCCATCGGATTGAGTGGCGCCTCGATCGACCAGGCCGTGGACATCTTCGCCAAGATCTACAAGTGCTACATGGATACCGATGCGTCGCTGGTGGAAATCAACCCGCTGAACTGCGACTCCAAGGGCAACCTGATGGCCCTGGACGCGAAGTTCAACTTTGACGCCAACGCCCTGTTTCGTCACCCTGAAATCGTGGCCTTCCGCGATCTGGACGAAGAAGATCCGGCCGAAGTGGAAGCCTCCAAGTTCGACCTGGCCTACATCAGCCTGGATGGCAACATCGGCTGCCTGGTCAACGGCGCGGGCCTGGCCATGGCCACCATGGACACCATCAAGCTGTTCGGCGGCGAGCCGGCCAACTTCCTGGATGTGGGCGGCGGTGCCACCCCCGAGAAGGTGACTGAAGCCTTCAAGATCATGCTCAAGAACCCCAAGGTTGAAGGCATTCTGGTCAACATCTTCGGCGGCATCATGAAGTGCGACACCATTGCCACCGGCGTGATCACCGCTTGCAAGGCCGTGAACCTGAACGTGCCGCTGGTCGTGCGCATGAAGGGCACGAACGAAGAGCTGGGCAAGAAGATGCTGGCCGAGTCCGGCCTGCCCATCATCGCTGCAGACACCATGGCCGAAGCTGCGACCAAGATCGTTGCTGCCGTCAAGTAAGCCCGGAGAACACACATGTCGATCTACATCAACAAAGACACCAAGGTCATCACCCAGGGCATCACGGGCAAGACCGGCCAGTTCCACACTGAAAAGTGCCAGGAATACGCGAACGGCAAGAACTGCTTCGTGGCAGGCGTGAACCCCAAGAAGGCGGGCGAGTCGATCTTCAATATCCCGATCTACGCCTCCGTCAAGGAAGCCGCCCAGCAGACCGGCGCAACCGTCTCGGTGATCTACGTGCCCCCAGCAGGCGCTGCGGACGCGATCTGGGAAGCTGTGGAAGCCGATCTGGACCTGGCGATCTGCATCACCGAAGGCATTCCGGTCAAGGACATGCTGATGGTGCGCAACAAGATGAAGGCCAAGGAAGCCGCCGGCGGCAAGAAGACCCTGCTGCTGGGCCCCAACTGCCCTGGCCTGATCACGCCTGACGAAATCAAGATCGGCATCATGCCCGGCCACATCCACCGCAAGGGCCGTATCGGCGTGGTATCCCGCTCGGGCACGCTGACGTACGAAGCCGTGGCGATGCTGACCGAAGTGGGCCTGGGCCAGTCGAGCGCTGTGGGCATTGGTGGCGACCCCATCAATGGTCTCAAGCACATCGACGTGATGAAGGCTTTCAACGACGATCCAGACACCGACGCCGTGATCATGATCGGCGAAATCGGCGGCCCCGACGAAGCCGAAGCCGCGCAGTGGTGCAAGGCCAACATGAAGAAGCCTGTCGTAGGCTTCATCGCTGGCGTGACCGCCCCTCCCGGCAAGCGCATGGGCCATGCTGGCGCGCTGATCTCCGGTGGTGCCGACACGGCTGATGCCAAGCTGGCCATCATGGAAGAGTCGGGCTTCATCATCACCCGCAACCCTTCGGAACTGGGCAAGCTGCTCAAGGCACAGCTCAAGTAATCCCCGGGCCTCCCGCTTCACCCGCTCTGGACACGCCGCAAGGCATGGGTTGGGGCCGTAGGAGCCACGAAAAAGCGTCTGCAACCGCAAGGTTGCGGACGCTTTTTCGCTTCTGACCGTTTTCAATGCCTGTTACTTTCGGTGACAAAAATGGCATGGGCCTCCGGTTCCGCTGCGGGATGCGACAAGAACGGCACAGTGCGTCTTGCCGCCTGTGTGTCTGCACCGCTGCCCGCGCGCTGCACCACACCCGGCCAGCCCCGGCGTAAATATTGCTTTTAAGTGCCACCAATACAGCGAGTGGAACAGCAGCAAGTGGGACGAACAAGATCGGTACGGTGGCTTGGCAGGGGGCGCACCGAAGGGCTGCGTGGCGCGCTGGCTGCTGCTGCCATGGTTGCGCTGTGTGGGGCCACTGGGGTGCTTCAGTGGCTGGACTTCCGGGTGTATGACGCCGCCACCCGCATCACTGCACCGCCTCCGTTGCCGGAAATTGCCGTCATCGGCATCGATGACGCCAGCCTGGCTTCTCTGGGGAGCCCGCCATGGTCTCGTGACCTGTATGCCCGGCTGATTGACCAGCTCTCTTCAGCCGGCGCTCGGACCATCGCACTGACGCCGTCCCTTGCACAGCCTCAGCCCGATCAGGGTCTTGCCTATCTGCGAAAGATGCGCGAAACCCTTGTGCGCGCAGCAGACCCCTCACCGTTGGCCGCGGAACTTGCCCGAACGGTGGACGAGGCGGAGAAGGCGCTGGATGCCGACGCCCGCCTTGCGGCCAGCATCCAGCGGGCAGGCAACGTGTTTCTGACATCGCGCCATGCACTGGCGGGCGGGGCTGGCGCGCCGCTGCCGGCCTATGCCCACCGCAGCGTGCTGCCTGACCCTGCCAGCCTGGCGCTCGCCGCAACATCGGCACAGTATCCCGTGCCAGCCCTTGGATCGGTGGCGGCGGGTGTGGGCCACCACACCTTGGTCGAAGATGAAGATGGACGCCTGCGCCGTGTGCCGCTGGCCCTGCGGTACGACAACGTGGGAATCCCTGCCTTGGCCCTGCTGGTGGCCCGGCACAGCCTTCATCTTGGCCAGGATCAGCTCAGCACCCAGACCGAGCCGAACTCCGTGCGCATCGGCGGGCTGAACATTGCGACGGATGACTTGGCCTTCATGCGCCCGCGCTTTCATGCTGCGCAGGACGGTGTGCCGGCGTTTCCCGTTCTGTCGTTCGCCAGCGTGGTCAACGGCAAGGTGCCCGCCCACACTTTCAAGGACAAGGTGGTTCTGGTGGGCGAAACCAGCGACGCGCTGGTGGAGTCGCGGGTGACCACGAGCGCGGGCACCCTGTACCCGGTGGAGGTCCTTGCGCACACCCTTTCTGCGATACGGCAGGGCTTGGTGGTGCAACGGCCCGCATGGGCAGCGGGCGTATCGTGGGGTATTGCGCTGTGCGCGCTGATGTTTGTGGCACTCGGGCTGCCCCGGCTTTCGCACAGGGTGGGCGGGGTTCTGAGCGTTTCGCTGTTGCTACTTCTGGTGGCCACGGGCTGGGCCCTTCTGCGCCATGCGGGGTGGTGGGTGCCAGTGGCGCCAGGCGCATTGGCCCTGCTGGCAGGATTTGGAGCGTTCACAACGCTGCAGACCCTGGCGAAAGCCCACACGCACTCCTCTGGCGAAACGGCAGAGACCGATCGAATGATGGGGCTCGCCTTGCAGGGACAAGGGCAGCTGGACATGGCCTTTGACCGCCTGCGCCGGGTGCCACCCAGCGATGCGCTGATGGACAACCTCTACCACCTGGCCCAGGACTTCGAGCGCAAGCGCAACCTTGCCAAAGCCAAGTCGGTCTACAAGCACATCCTGCAGCACAACCGCGAATTCAAGGATGCCTACGTGCGCTACCGGCGTGTGCGGGCGCAACTGCACCAGGAGGCGGGAGCCACGCCCTCCAGTACGCCAGCGTCGGTCCCGCCCGGCACCACCAGCGCGCGGTTGCCCGGAGACGCTGCTCCCGGCGTGCCCATGCTGGGCCGCTACCAGATCGACAAGGAACTCGGCAAGGGTGCCATGGGGGTGGTGTATTTGGGCCGCGATCCCAAGATCGGGCGCGTGGTGGCCATCAAAACGCTGGCGCTCGGCGAGGAGTTCGAGGGCGAGGCGCTCATTGATGCACGGGCGCGCTTTTTCCGCGAGGCGGAAACCGCAGGGCGCCTACAGCATCCCTGCATCGTCACAATTTTCGATGCGGGTGAGGAGCACGACCTGGCGTACATCGCCATGGAATTCCTCAAGGGCGCAGACCTCACGCAGGCGTGTCGCGCCGGGCAGCTGTTGCCGGTCGGCACAGTTCTTTCTATCGTGTCGCGCGTGGCCGAAGCGCTGGACTACGCCCATGCACACCAGGTGGTGCACCGCGACATCAAGCCGGCCAACATCATGTTTGACGCTGCCACTGATGCCGTCAAGGTGACGGATTTCGGAATCGCCCGCATTACGGACTCCAGCAAGACCCGCACGGGTCTGGTGCTGGGAACCCCCAGTTTCATGTCGCCCGAGCAACTGGCCGGTAAAAAGGTGGATGGCCGGTCCGACCTGTACTCCCTGGGCGTCATGTTGTTCCAGTTGCTCACCGGCTCGTTGCCATTGCGTGGCGAATCCATGACTGAGCTCATGCACAAGATCGCCACCGTGGACGCACCGGACATCCGCGAGATCCGTCCGGAGCTGCCGCCCGCCGTGGCGCGCGTGGTGGCGCTTGCCCTTCAAAAGCGCCCGGAGGCCCGCTACCAGACGGGTCGGCAGTTCGCCGCCGACCTGCGGCAGGCGGGCGCTGCGGACGGACAGGCGGGGTCGCCCAGGCCGGGGGCAGTCGTCTATGATGCGCTCCGCGATGCAACAGGGCAGGAAATGGCGGATTTTCAGAAAACCGTGATGGAGACACCCGCTGGACGAGGTGCAGCATCCCTGCCGAAACCTGGCGCCCGATGACGCTCGCACCCACATCCATGACCTACGAATTTTTTGCGCGAACCGACAAGGGACGCGTGCGCACCAACAATGAAGATGCGGTGGCGGTCGACCGGGAGGCACAGGTGGCCATCCTCGCCGACGGCATGGGCGGCTACAACGCAGGCGAAGTGGCCAGCGGCATGGCCACCACCTTCATCCGCACGGAAATGGCGCGCTGGCTGGGGCAGGCAGGCCCGACGCCGCAATCCACGGACGTGCGCCGGGCTCTGGAGATCTGCGTCGAGAACGCCAACCACGCCATTCTGGGCGCGTCGCTTTCCAACCCGCAGTACGCGGGCATGGGCACCACACTGGTGGTCGGTGTGTTTCATGGCAGCCGGCTGATCCTGGGTCATATCGGTGATTCGCGTTGCTACCGCCTCAGGGACGGCAAGATGCAACAGATCACCCGCGACCATTCCTGGCTGCAGGAACAGGTCGATGCGGGGCTTCTCACGGCGCAACAGGCCGCTCTTTCCTCCAACCGCAACCTTGTCACCCGCGCTCTGGGCGTAGAGCCCAACGTGATGATGGAGGTCAACGAGTTCCAGGTTGCACCGAACGACCTGTTCCTGATGTGCTCGGACGGGCTCACGGACATGGTCACCGACGCGGATCTGGTGGAACTGGTGCGCGCCCCGCTGCCCCTCGAAGAAAAGGCAACCCTGCTCATCGAGACCGCCAATGCCAATGGCGGTCGTGATAATGTCAGTGTGCTGCTGGTGCAAGCGGCCGCTGCAGGCAAGAAGCGCGGCCTCATGTCTCGTTTGCTGGGTGCCGCCTGAATGGCCCCGACTACAACAATTACTCATCACATCAGGAGTGGATCATGCCCAGAATGATCGTTTCAATCGACGGCGTCGTCATCAAGGAGGTGCAGCTGACCAAAGAGCGCACCACGCTCGGTCGCCGTCCCTATAACGACATTGTGATCGACAACCTCGCGGTGAGTGGCGAGCACGCCGTCATCCACATGACGGGCGATGACGTGGAAATTGAAGACCTGGGCAGCACCAACGGCACCTACGTCAACGCCAAGGCCGTCAAGCGCCAGGAACTGCGCAATGGCGATACCGTGGAAGTGGGCAAGTACAAGATCCGCTTCCTGCACGAAGCGGAAGGCCAGAACTTCGAGAAGACCATGATCTTCAAGCCGGGCATGGTGCCGCCCTTGGCCACGGCCTCGCGCCCCGCCCCCTTGGCTGCTGCGCCTGCTGCGGCACCCATTTCGGCCGTGATCCGGGTGATGTCGGGCGCCGCAGCCGGCCGCGAAGTGTCGTTGCAAAAAGTGGTCACCACCATCGGCAAGCCGGGTGTGGCGGTAGCCTCCATCACCAAGCGCCACCAGGGATTCGTGCTGGCCCACGTGGAAGGCCCCGAAATGCCATTGCTCAACGGTGCATCCATCGGAGCGTCGCCCGTGCCGCTCAAGCACGGAGACCGGCTGGAGTTGGCAGGCACGGAGATGCAGTTCGAGCACGGCTGATCGCCCAGCGGGCGGCACGTCCGGACACCGCGCCAAAAACCATGACCCTGCAGCCTTGGCCAATGTTGCGGCGACATGGGCGGCGCATGCTGGTGACGCTGATCCCTTTGGCGTTCGCCCTGCTGCATATTTCTGGCACCCTGCATCTGCAGGTGCTGGAGCGGCTGGAAAACATCATCTACGACACCCGGCTGCGCGCGACCATGCCGCGCACGCTGGATGAGCGCATCGTCATCGTCGACATCGATGAAAAAAGCCTGGAGCGCGTCGGGCACTGGCCCTGGGGGCGGGACAAACTGGCGGCTCTGGCGCACGAACTGTTTGAACGCCAGCAGGCGGCGGTAGTGGGCTTTGACGTCCTCTTTGCCGAAGCTGACGGGAGCTCGGGCCTCCCCAACCTCCAGCGCCTCGCACAGGGGGCATTGCGGGACCAGGCGGGGTTCCGCGAACAGCTGGAGCAACTGGCCCCCTCACTGAACTATGACGCCCTCTTTGCCAGCGCACTTCAAGGGCGGCCTGCAGTTTTGGGCTATTACTTCACCAGTGACCGGGACGGAAGAGCCAAAGGATCGTTACCAGCGCCCGCCTTGCCCGCCGAGAGACTTCGCGACCTGCCCTTGCGTGCAACATCCTGGGGCGGCTACGGGAGCAATATCGAAGAACTGGCGCGTGCAGTTCCAGTGGCAGGTTTCTTCAACTCCATCACCGATGACGACGGGGTTGTCCGATCACTTCCCTTGCTCGCGGAGTATCAGGGCAAGTACTACGAGTCGCTGGCCTTGGCGATGTTTCGTGCCCTGCTGGAGCTGCCCGACATCCACCCTGACTACGTCAATGCCCACCCCCAGGGCGAGCACGATACGCTGCGCAGCATTGTGCTGCGCCAGCATGGCCGGGAGCTTGCACTCCCGGTGGACGACAAGCTTGCAACGCTGATCCCCTTTCGCGGGCCCGGCGATGTGGATGGGGGGTCATTCCGGTATGTCTCCGCATCCGACGTTCTGGATGGAAGGCTGCCTGCCAGCAGTCTTCAGGGAAAGCTGTTGCTCGTCGGCTCGACCACTCCGGGCTTGCTCGATCTGCGTGTAACGCCCGTTGGCAGAACCTACCCGGGCGTGGAAGCGCATGCCAACATGCTTTCTGCGTTTCTCGACGGCAAGAGCATCGTCCGCCCGGACTATGCAGTGGGCTTTGACGTCGCCCAGCTGTTTTGCACCGGCGCCCTTCTGGCCATCGCCTTGCCCCTGCTTTCCGCCACGTGGGCAGTGCTGCTCAGTGTGGCGGTAGTTGCCATGCTTGCGGGCGTCAATCTGTGGCTCTATTTCGCACAGGGCCTGGCGCTGCCACTGGCAACGGTGACGGTGATGGCGATCGCTGCCTTCGCACTGAACATGGTTTACGGCTATTTTGTAGAGAGCCGGGCCAAGCGCGAACTGGCTGCGCTGTTTGGAACCTACGTACCCCCCGAGCTGGTGGACGAGATGGTCAAGCAGCCGGAAAACTACAGCATGCAGGCGGCCAGCCGCGAACTCACGGTGATGTTCTGCGACATGCGGGGTTTTACCGCACTGTCCGAGCAAATGGACCCCTTGCAACTGCAGGCCCTGCTCAACGACGTTTTCAGCCGGCTCACCCACATCATCCGCAGCCATCAGGGAACCATTGACAAGTACATGGGCGATTGCGTGATGGCGTTCTGGGGCGCCCCGGTGCCCATGCAGGAGCACGCCCAGCGTGCAGTGCAGGCGGCGCTGGACATGGAGCGCGCGGTCGAGCAGTTCAACGCCTCCAACCGCGAACGCGGGCTACCTGAAATCGGCATCGGTATCGGGCTCAACACCGGCACTATGTGCGTGGGCGACATGGGCTCGGACATTCGCCGCAGCTACACGGTGATCGGTGACGCCGTCAACCTGGCTTCGCGCCTGGAAGGCCTGTCCAAACACTATGGCGTACGCACGGTGGCGAGCGCCTCCACCCAAGCCCAGGCGCTCCGGTTCGCCTGGCAGGAACTCGACCGTGTGCGCGTCAAAGGCAAGGCCCAGGCGGTCGCCATTTTTTCGCCGGTCGCGCTGCAGGATGCGCTAACCCCCCAAAAAACCCGGGAAATCGCCATCTGGCAGCGGTGTCTTGACGCCTACCGTGCTCAAGACTGGGCAGAATGCAGCAAGCTGCTGACGGACTTGAACCAGACCACTGTGCCCACCGCCCTCTACGACCTGTACACCGCCAGAGTCAAAGGCCTGGAGGGACAAGTCCGCGACCCCAATTGGGATGGCTCCACCACTTTTGACACCAAGTAGATAACAAGGATGAGCCCATGAAGGTACGCGTACTGGGCTGCTCCGGAGCCATCGCCAAAGGCTGTCGGACCACCTCGTTTCTGATGGACGAAAGCGTTCTCATCGACGCAGGCACGGGTGTGGGCGACTTGACGCTGGACGAAATGCGCAAGATCGATCACGTTTACCTCACGCATTCGCATCTGGATCACATCGCGGCGTTGCCGCTGATGCTCGACGCCGTTTCTTCGCTGCGCCAGACACCCGTGCAAATTCATGCTTTGCCCCAGACCCTGGAAGTGCTGAGCAAACACATCTTCAACAACATTATCTGGCCAGACTTCTCGTCCATTCCGTCGGCCGACAATCCTTTCATGCGGTTTTGCCCACTGCATGTGGGCGAGCAACGCGCGACGGTAGGGGTTGTCGTCGAGGCCCTGCCAGCTGTCCACACCGTACCCGCTGTGGGGTATGCCGTTCGGGGCCAGGATCGCAAAGAATGGTGGGTCTTCAGCGGCGACACCGAACGAAACCCGGCCTTCTGGGAGCGCGTGAACGAGTTGCCCGTGGCCATGCTGGTCATGGAGACCGCCTTCAGCGAACGCGAGAGCGCCCTGGCCCGCCGCAGCCTGCACCTGTCGCCACAGAGCTTGTTGGCGGAGCTGCGGCAATTCAACCAGCGGAGATGTCCGGTGTACATCACGCACACGAAGCCTGCGGAAACGGACATCATCATGGGCGAAATCGGTGACTTGCTCGCCCTCCAGGTTGCCAGCCCTTCGGATGAAGGCCCACCACTCAGTGTTCAGTGGTTACTGGCGGGGCAGGAGTTCACCTTGTAGCTGGCGTTGTTTGCGTTCCTGCACCGCTCGTGCCCCACGTGCCTGACTGACAAAACCCGCACAGCTTGCAACAAAGTATGAATTTGGTGACAGTCATGGCAGGACAAAAATGTCATGCGCGCCCGAAGTGGGAGCCACTTGCCTGTTTCGCTACGCTAGTGCATGCGGGGGCTGCCTCTCTGGCCCGCTCTTCCGAGCAGAAAAGCAACCTGGCATGGGAAATGCTGTACCAAAGGCAGACCTGGAGAATTCTTCTGCAGGTTGTTAATTGCAATCGACCTCCAAGGAGTTTCTTATGAAGCGCAATCTGCAAAAGGGTTTCACACTCATCGAACTGATGATCGTTGTGGCCATCATCGGTATTCTGGCGGCTGTGGCACTGCCCGCCTACCAAGATTACACAATCCGCGCCAAGGTCTCTGAAGGGCTGAGCTTGGCGTCGGCCGCGAAGACGGCAGTTGCGGAAACATATGCGAATACCACGCAAGGTACTATTGAAGCATATGGCGGCGTCGGTCCGATTACCGCTCCCGCGCCTGGCAACACAACGTATGGGTATCAATATACCGCCGGCACCAATGTGGCGACGATTGCGATTGCGGAAACTCCCGTCGCTGCGCCCACAGCCACTTCTGGTCGAATCACCATTACCTACGCCGGCACCCTTGGCACCACTCTGGGCAACCCACTGGTGCTGACTCCCGGCTCTGGCACAGTCACCAATTCCGCCGTGCCGTCTGCCGTTTTGGTATCAGGTGCTCCAGTTGTGTGGGGTTGCGGCATTGCTGCCACCGCATCTTTTAAGTATGTTCCGGCAAACTGCCGCTTTAACAACCTCTAATACTGACGAGATGAGAGAGGCCGCCTTGTGCGGCCTTTTTTTTGGCGAAACACATTTGAATGCCGCTGTGCTTTCATTCGTCACTCATTCAAGTCAAGTGCAACCTCGGCTATATGGAGGAAGAAGGCATGAAAAAGCACCTTCAATCGGGATTCACTTTGATCGAGTTAATGATCGTGGTAGCCATCATCGGCATTTTAGCGGCGGTGGCTCTGCCCATGTATCAAGACTACGCCATTCGTGCCCGGGTGACGGAAGGCCTCAGCCTGGCAGGCACGGCCAAGACGGCGGTGGTGGATTCGTTCTTTACGGTGCCAAGCGGTGGCATCTTGCCCTACCCCGGCACGGGCGCCCCGGTGGCGGGCAGTTATGGTTTCCAATACACCCCGGGCACACATGTCACCTCGATTGCCATTGGCGCCATCGTCGATGTCGCCGCGCCCGTATTGCCCGAAGGCCGCATTACGATCAGCTTTGGGGGTGGCGTGGGTTCAGTATTGGGGACTCCGCTGGTTCTGACCCCCGGCAGCGGTACGGTGAGTAACGCGGCGGTCCCTGCCGCGCCGCTAGCCGCAAGAGCTCCCGTCGTATGGGGTTGTGGAGTGGCCTTAACCTCAGCCTTCCGTTATGTACCCGCCAATTGCCGCTACTCACTTTGATATGCAATTCGGGTGCAAGTAGTTTGGCGTTTCTAACGTTGATGTTTGCTGGTGTTTTTTCATGCGTGTTCGTTACCGAGCAGCGTTGAAGGCCTCTGCTGCCCATTTGCTCGTGACTATCTTGGTCGCGACGCTGGCCGCGATTTTGGTTTTTTATGTCTGGTATCCCTGGCCGTTCTATGAAATCGTGTCAGGTCGTGAGTTGTTTTGGTTGGTTATAGGGGTTGACGTGGTATGTGGGCCGTTGCTGACCATGGTGCTGTGGAATCCGACCAAATCAGCAAGAGAGCTGGCCCTGGATATGTCGCTTGTTGGGTTGATACAGGTTGCAGCGCTGGCCTACGGTATGAGCACCGTGACAGACACGAGGCCTGTGCGCTTGGTATTTGAGGTGGACCGTATCCGCTTGGTTTCAGCGGCAGAAGTTAACCACGCGCAGTTGGAGCAGGCGGTCAAAGGGCTTCAAAACCTCCCATGGTTGGGACCTGTGCTTGTTGGCATCCGTGAGCCCAAAAGCAATCAAGAGATGCTGGAAAGCATTGATCTTTCATTGGAAGGGGTAGAGCCTTCTCTGCGACCAGACTGGTGGCAACCCTACGTTCTTTCAGTTCCTCAGGTGCTGAAGGCGGGGCGCTCGATAGCCGTGTTAAGGGCGAACCGCCCAGCGGATGCGGATCGAATAGATGCTGCAGTACGCGCTACCAAAACACCTGAGTCCGAGCTACTATGGCTGCCTCTTACTGCTGGGCGGAGCTTTGATTGGGTGGTAATTCTTCACAAAGAATCAGCTTTGCCGGTGTCTTACGCCCGCGTTGATGGGTTTTTCTGATGGGCGCACATACCACCGCCCTTTCTCAGTTGACAACCTCGGCCACAAAACTCCCCGACTTCCCCCCATGCTTTTCCACCACGCGCACGTCGTGGATGGACATCCCCCGGTCCACCGCCTTGCACATGTCGTAAATGGTGAGCAGCGCGACCTGAACAGCGGTGAGCGCCTCCATCTCCACCCCGGTGGGGCCCACGGTTTCCACCGTTGCTGAGCAGAAGATGCCCGTGGCGCCCTTATGCCGGGTGCTGGCAGTTTCAAATTCCACCGCCACCCGCGTAAGTGCCAGCGGATGGCACAGCGGTATCAGCTCGCTCGTTTTCTTGGCCGCCATGATCCCCGCAATGCGGGCGATGCCCAGCACGTCACCCTTTTTGGCGGTTCCCGACTCGATCAGTGCCAGGGTGGCCGGCAGCATTTCAATGCGGCCGGTGGCCACCGCGATGCGGTGGGTGGCGGGCTTGGCGCCTACGTCCACCATGTGGGCCTGGCCTTGGGCGTCGAAGTGGGTGAGGGGGGAGGTGGGGGTGGACATGGGCAATGGGGCGAAACGTTTTGGGGGCGGGGGCATCATACGGCGTTCACACGGGCGCACGCGTTGGGGTGGCGCTCGCAGTATGCAGACAAAGGATGTTCGTGAAGAAATTCGAGTCAAATCTGCCTCTGGCGCTTATCTGTAAAGCGCTAGCAGCTATTATTATCGTAGCAAACGGCGTTCTGTACGCACCCGGTGGGTCCGCTCAGACGAGCCTGCCCACCCTGGGGGACAACAGCGATCTGACCACCAGCGACGAGCGTCGCCTGGGCGACCGCATCATCCGCGAGCTGTACCGTGACCCCGACTACATCGACGATGCGGTGCTGGCCGAGTATGTGCAGGGGATCTGGCAGCCGCTGAAGCAGGCGGCGCGGGCGCGCGGCGAGCTCTCGCCCGAGCTGGATGAGCGCTTTGCCTGGGAGATCCTGCTGGGGCGCGACCGCACGGTGAACGCGTTTGCGCTGCCGGGCGGCTATCTGGGCGTGCATCTGGGGCTGATCGGTGTCGTTGCCACCCGCGATGAGCTGGCTTCGGTGCTGGCCCACGAGCTCAGCCATGTCACCCAGCGCCATATCTCCCGCCTGATCACCCAGCAGAACAAGCAGACGCCGCTGCTGCTGGGCGCGATGATTCTGGGGGCCCTGGCCGTCAGCAAGAACCCCGGTGCCACGCAGGCCATCATGGTGGGCGGGCAGGCGCTGGCGATTCAGAACCAGCTCAATTTTTCGCGCGACATGGAGCGTGAGGCCGACCGCATAGGCTACGGGCTGATGGAGCCTGCCGGGTTTGCGCCCCAGGGTTTTGTGAGCATGTTCGACAAGCTGCAGCAAGCCAACCGGCTCAACGACAACGGTTCATGGCCCTACCTGCGCAGCCACCCGCTCACCACCGAGCGCATGGCCGACATGCAGTCGCGCACGCCGCCCGGTGCGCCACACCCGCACGGGGGGAGCGCTGCATCGGCGCCCACGCTGGAGCACGCCCTGGTGGCGGCGCGGGCCCGGGTGCTGGCCAACCCGGGGGTGGATACGCTGCGCCAGTGGATTGCAGAGCCCCTGGGCAGCGGGTTTGGTGCGCAGGCCCTGCCCAGGCAGGCCGCTGCCCTCTACGCGGCGGCGCTGGGCAGCAGCCAGCTGCGGGATGCGGCAGCGGCCCGTACCGCGTCAGGGCGGCTGCAAGCTCTTGTGCGTGATGACGCGCCCGCCCATCGTCTGGCCAGGCTGCTGGCCGCCGAGATCGAGCTGGCGGCGGGGGATGCGGTGGCAGCGGAGGATGCCGTCAGTGCGCTGGGGGCCGGGGCGCCCCGCGCCCAGCGGCGGCCCGAGCTGGTGCTGCGCACCCAGGCCCTGCTGCGCGCCGGGCGCCCGGCCGAGGTGACCAGTGCCCTGCAAACCTGGGTGGCCAACCACCCGCGCGATGCCACGGTGTGGCAGTTGCTGGCCTCGGCCTGGCTGGCGCAGGGCCAGGGTTTGCGGGCGGTGCGGGCCGAGGCCGAGGCGCATGCGGCCCGTTATGACTATGCAGCGGCGGTAGACCGGTTCAAGGCGGGGCAGGACCTGGCACGGCGCGGAGGGCCGCAGGTGGACCACATCGAGGCGTCCATCATCGACACGCGGCTGCGCGCGATGGAATCACTTCTTCGTGAACAGGCCGCCGAGCGCTGACTCGATGAGCATGCCGAGCAGGGAATAAATCAGCGAACCCAGCAGTGCAGCGCCAAAGCCGTTGACGTGGAACCCGTCCAGCACGCTGGCTGCGGCCCAGAACATCAGGGCGTTGATGATGAAGAGGAACAGGCCGAGCGTGACAATCGTGACCGGCAGCGTGAGCACCACCAGCACAGGGCGCAGCACCACGTTGAACAGGCCGATGACAAAGGCCGCGATCAGCGCAGATGTGAAGCTCTGCACCGCGACACCGCTGTACACATAAGCCACGCAAAGCAGCGCTGCCGCGCTGAGCAGCCATTTGAGTAGGAGTTTCATGGGCGAAGAATAGCACCGCCCCCACGCGCGCCGGAAGCGCAAATTCAGGCAATTGTCGCCTGCAGTTTATTCAAGCCCCAGCACCCACAGCGCCCCGACGCCCGACAGCAGGCTGCCCGATGTGCCTGGCAGGGGCGTCCAGCGGCGGGTTGCAGGCGCGGGAACGTCCGGGCTTTCCGCCCGGGGCCGACGGGCATCCACCACCTGCGCAGGGCCCGCTCCTGCGGCGTGCAATTCATCGGTGATTTCAGCCAATGGCCCCTTGGCCAGCACCGTAGTGACCCTGACGGAGGGTGAGGGGAACAGCGGGAGGATCTGGGCAAACAGCTTGTCTGCCCATTTGTCGCGCCAGTTTTCGCGGGCGCGGTGGCTGACCCATTTGCTGATCCGGTGCGTCATGCGCGGCGCGCAGGCCACCAGCACCCACAGGGTGTCGCCCGCCGTGTCCCGCGACAGCAAGGGTGCCAGCACCTGCTGCGCACTGGCCGCATCGTCCACATACACGATGACTCTGTTCATACCACCTCCTGCAAAGCCTTGAACGACAAAAGGGGGCGCTACCGCCAGGCAGGCCCCCTTCACACAGGCATCCGCCGCGCCGCCAACCCTTCGGTGTGCGTGCGCGGCCCGATAAACGTCAGCCCTGGGCGGGTGCCGACGCCGCGCGGCGCGCCAGGATGACCTTGCCTGCGGCCAGAACCAGCAGCGCGCCTGCCACGCTGGCACCGTACTTGATGACGTCGGTCTGCGCGATCTTGAGCATCCACTGCCACTTTTCAGGGTTGGCAAAAACGGGGTCGCTGACGAGCATGCCGCCCGCAATCCAGCCCAGCAGCATGCCGCCGGCCGTGATGATCATGGGGAAGCGCTCCATCAGCTTGATGACGAGCTGGCTGCCCCACACGATGATCGGAATGGAGATCAGGAGGCCCAGCACCACCAGCAGGAACTGGTGCTCGCCCGCGTTCTGCGCGGCACCGGCAATCGCGATCACGTTGTCCACGCTCATCACCAGGTCGGCCACGATGATGGTCTTGATGGCGGCAAACAGCTTGTCGCTGCCTTGCACGTCGCCGTGGCCGTCCTCGTCCGGGGCCAGCAGCTTCACGCCAATCCACACCAGCAAAAGCGCCCCGACAAACTTGAGGAAGGGCAGCGCCAGCAGCGTCATGGCGAAGGCAATCAGGATCACGCGCAGGACGATCGCACCGGCCGTGCCCCAGATGATGCCCTTGGTGCGCTGGGCGGGCGGCAGCTTGCGGCAGGCCAGGGCAATGACCACCGCGTTGTCGCCACCCAGCAGGATGTCGATGATGATGATCTGGCCAAGCGCTAGCCAGAATGCAGGCGAAGACAAAAAGTCCATAAATTCCTCAGTATCAATGGGCACAAGGGCGGATGGGCTGCCACTGTAGCGCCGAGTCCAACCCGGGGATAGGGGTCTGCAATGGGCAGATCAAGGGCGTGCCGCAGGGGCTGAGGATGCGAGGGAACGGCCTTGAACAGCCCACAACGGGCCATCAAAGGTCTTGCTCGGCCCAGTGCCTGCCTTGCGGTGTGGACTGGGCCCGGACCGCCGGAAGCGTTGCTTCGTACTGACGACGGTACCGATGGCATGCATCGCGGGGCCACTGGTGGGCGCGGCCGGAAGGCATGTCGGGAGCTACTCCCCTTCGAAGTGTCGATTGGAACATCGCCCGCGCTGCCGCGCAAGTGCGCGGCGATTGTGGATAGTGCGTACACACCCCGCACGCATTGCCGTCTGCGCACCGCAGGTGGGGCTATGATCCAGCCCCTTTGCGTTACCTCACCCCATGGCCGCCATCCACATCACCGACATCGAAGCTGCCATCAACTATTGGCGCAGCCGCACGCCGTCGCCCGATGGCATCGTGCTGGCGCCCGAGCTGCGCGCGCTGGGCGAGGCCTATGCGCTCATGGTGTTCCGCCAAGCCGATGCGGTGGACGAAGACGCCTTGCCGCCCGAGGCGCTGGCGGCCTGGCTGGCGTGGTACGACGCCACCCCCGACACCCCCTGCATTGCCATCTGCTCCACCAGCCAGGGGGACGACCTGTGCAAGGGCTGTGGCCGCACGTTTGATGAGGTGCAGTTCTGGCCGGCGATGACACCCGCCGAAAAACGCGGGGTGTGGCGCCGCATCACGCTCGAACACACGGCCTGGCGGTTTAACCGCTATGCGGAGCGCGCTGCCGAGGGCCCCTCGGACAAGCCGGTTGTGCCACCCACCGCCGTGCAAGGCGCCGGTCCCCGCTGAGCCCCGGCCCTGTACGCGCAGCGCCCAACCCTGTATGGTGGGCCCATGCTGCGCCTCATCCAAGCCCCGAACATTGCCATTGCCACGCTGTGGGCTGACCTGTTGTGCGAGGCCGGGATGACGGCCTCGGTGCAGCGGCAGTACCTGGGTGCCGCCGCCGGGCATTTGCCGCCCGACCAATGTCTGCCCGAGATCTGGCTGGACCACGAAGAACACGCCTCCCGCGCCCGCGCGCTGCTGCAGGAGTTGCAAGACCTGCCCCAGCGCCGCTGGATGTGCCGGTGTGGCGAGATGGTGGAGGGCGGGTTTGAGCAGTGCTGGCAGTGCGGCACGCTCATGCCCAGGGACTGAGTCGGAAACTACCGAATTGATAGCTGCAAACGCTTGCCAGTAAAGCGCCAACAGCCATTTTGATGTGTATTTCCCGAGTTACTTCCAGCGAACGGGCTCCACATGCACGCTGCCCTGCGTGCTGCTCAGGGTGATGGCCCCCTCCTGCACCGTGGCCTGCAGTTGCATGCTGCGCTCGGCCAGCTGGGCCAGCGCCTGCGAGGCTTCGGTGGGAATGCGCCAGACCTGCAGTTTTTCCAGGCGCGAAAGCTTGGTTTCAATGCCCTTCCACCAGATCTCGGCCGCGTGGTTGAAGCAGTAGACGATGACCGAATCGGCCTTGCTGCAGGCCTTGGTCAGCGGTTTGTCCTCGGGCTGGCCCACCTCGATCCACACGCGCTTGCGCCCGGTGAAATCGGTCAGCGAGGCGTCCGGGTCATCCGGGTCCGACAGGCCCGCGCCAAACGCGAGCGTGGCGTCGCCATTGCACAGGTCGTTGAGCTGGTGCGCCTGGATGGCCAGCGCCGCCAGCCGCACCATCATGCGCTCGTCGGTCTCGCTGGGGTGGCGCGCCAGGGTGAGCGCGTGGTCAGCGTAGTAGCCGTGGTCGATGTCGGCGATCTGGAGGTTCGCCTTGAAGATGGTGGATTTGATGGCCATGCAGCCTCACTACTAAATAGATAGCTGCCAGCGCTTGACCAACAAGCGCTGGAGGCCAAAAAGGCTATAAATCTGCCGGTTAAACGCGTCGCGCCAGTTCGGCCGCCTTGCCGACATAGCTGCCGGGCGTCATCGCCAGCAGCCGGTCTTTCTCTGCCTGCGGGATCTCCAGCGAGGCGATCAGCCCATGCAGCGCCTCTGCCGTCACGGTCTTGCCGCGCGTGACTTCCTTGAGCTTTTCGTAAGCGCCCTGCACGCCAAAGCGGCGCATCACCGTCTGGATGGGCTCGGCCAGCACTTCCCACGATGCGTCCAGGTCTTCGGCCAGCGCTTCTTCGTTGATTTCGAGCTTGTTCAGGCCCGTGAGCAGCGAGGCATAGGCCAGCGCCGCGTAGCCCAGGGCCACGCCCATGTTGCGCAGCACGGTGCTGTCGGTCAGGTCGCGCTGCCAGCGGCTGATGGGCAGCTTCTCCGACAGGTGCTTCAAAACCGCGTTGGCCAGGCCCAGGTTGCCTTCGGCGTTTTCAAAGTCGATGGGGTTGACCTTGTGCGGCATGGTGCTGGAGCCAATTTCCCCGGCCTTCAGGCGCTGCTTGAAGTAGCCCAGGCTCACATAGCCCCAGATGTCGCGCGAGAGGTCGATGAGGATGGTGTTGGCGCGGGCCACGGCGTCAAACAGCTCGGCCATGTAGTCGTGCGGCTCGATCTGGATCGAGTACGGCTGGAAGGTCAGGCCCAGGCCCAAGGGTTCGGGCGTTTCGATGACCTTCTTGCTGAAGGCTTCCCAGTCAAACTCAGGCCAGGCGGACAGGTGGGCGTTGTAGTTGCCCACGGCGCCGTTCATCTTGCCCATGATCTTGACGGCGGCGATCTTCTCGCAGGCCGTTTGCAGGCGCATCACCACGTTGGCCATTTCCTTGCCCACGGTGGTGGGGCTGGCGGTCTGGCCGTGGGTGCGGCTGAGCATGGGCACGTCGGCAAAGGCGTGCGACATTTCGCGCAGCTTGAGCACGATGCGGTCGAGGCCAGGCAGGATCACCTGGTCGCGGCCCGAGCGCAGCTGCAGCGCGTGGCTGGTGTTGTTGATGTCTTCGCTGGTGCAGGCAAAGTGCACAAATTCGGCGGCCTTTTCCAGCTCGGGGCGGGCTTCGAACTTGCTCTTGATCCAGTATTCGACCGCCTTCACGTCGTGGTTGGTGGTCTTTTCGATCTCCTTGATGGCCGCGGCATCGGCCTCGGAGAAGTTCTTGACCAGGCCCAGCAAGTAAGCGCGTGCTCCGGTGGTCAGCGGCTTGAACTCGGCAAATCCGGCGTCTGACAGGGCGATGAACCACGCCACTTCCACCTGCACGCGGCGGTGCATGTAGCCGTGCTCGCTCATGATGGGGCGCAGGGCGGCAAGTTTGCTGGCGTAACGGCCGTCAAGCGGCGACAGGGCGGTGATGGTGGACAGGCTCATGGCGCGCCATTGTAGGCGGGGCGGGTGCGCGCGGTTTGTGGGGGCGGCGCATCAGTCAGCCTTGCGCAGGGCGGCTGTCGATAGAATCAAACCCGAATTGTTCAGCCCCTGCGCACTGGAAGACACACCATGAAATTGATCGGAGCCACCACCAGCCCCTACGTGCGCAAGGTACGTATCGTGATGGCTGAGAAAAAGCTCGACTACCAGTTCGTCCAGGAGAACGTCTGGGCGGAGGACACCCACATCGCAGCCTCCAACCCTCTGGGCAAGGTGCCGTGTCTGGTAATGGAAGGCGGCGAGGCCGTGTTTGACTCGCGCGTGATCGTGGAATACCTCGACACCCTGTCGCCCGTGGGCAAGCTGATCCCGTCGCAAGGCCGCGAACGCGCCGAGGTCAAGACCTGGGAGGCGCTGGCCGACGGTGTGATGGACGCCGGCATCCTGGCGCGCCTGGAAGCCACCTGGGCCCACCGCAAGGACAGCGAACGCAGCCAGGCCTGGATCGACCGCCAACTCGTCAAGGTGAACGACGGCCTCAAGTCCATGAGCCAGGGCCTGGGCGACAAGCCGTTTTGCAGCGGCATCCACCTGAGCCTGTCGGACATCGCCGTGGGTTGCGCCCTGGGCTGGCTGGAGTTCCGCTTTCCCGAGATCGCCTGGCGCAACGAATACCCCAACCTGGGCAAGCTCATGGACAAGCTCATGCTGCGCCCGAGCTTCGCCGACACGAAGCCGTCCTGATCGCACGCCACGGCGGTTGCGCCTGCACGTGGCGCAACGGCTTTTTGGGGTGCTAGGAATTGGCCCGCCGGCGCAGCCAGCGCATCAGCGCGCCCACCACGGGCAGCTTTTCATACAGCTCTTCGGCGGCGTCCCAGTAGTCGCGGTGCAGGGTGACCAGCCCGTGTCCATCCAGCACCAGGTGCGAGGCGCCGCGCACTGTCTGCGTGACGCCCTTGTCAAAACGCTGGAAGGCGAACAGGAAATCCCAGGTCAGGAAACACTGGTTGCCCTGCACCACGCGGCCGGTGACCACAAATCGGGGTTCATCCAGCGCCCTGAACATGTGGGCAAAGATGGCCTGGATCGCGGGCACGCCCTGCACCTCGTTGAACGGATCCTTGAAGCGTGCATCGGGGGCATACACCTGCCCCAGGGTTGCCACGTCTGCGGGCGAGAGGTTTTCAAAGAACGCAATGAAGCGCGTGACGGCGTCTTCGGTGAAGGGCGATGTGTAGGGCGTTTGCATGGAAGCTCAAAGTCCCGTGAACTTGCGAACCGCCGGAAAATACCACCGGTAGGGCAGCAGGCGCAGCAGCTTCATCACGCGCGTGAAGCGTTTGGGGAAGTGGATATCGAAATGCCCACGCTCCCAGCCCTGCACGATGGCCGCTGCGGCGGCTTCCGGGGAGATCAGCGCGGGCATGGTGAAGTCGTTGCCCGCTGTGAGCGGTGTGGCCACAAAGCCGGGGTTGATCACGCTCACGCCCATGCCCAGATCGTGCAGATCCAGGTACAGCGCTTCGGCGAGGTTGATGAGGGCGGCCTTGGTGGGGCCGTAGGCCAGACTCTTGGGCAGACCCCGGAACCCCGCCACGCTGCTGATCAGGCTCACATGCCCCGGCCGCCCGGCCTGCGCGGCCGCCAGCATGGCGGGCAACACGGCAGCCAGCACCAGCAACACGCCGTTGTAGTTGACCTGCTCGTGGCGCAGCATCACGGCCAGGTCGAAATCGGTGGCGCGCATGTCGCGGTAGTAGCCCGCGCAGTAGCACACCAGGTCGGGCGCGCCACCGGCCAGCACCTGCGCGGCGGCGGCCTGCACCTGTGCCGGCTCGGCGGTGTCAAACGCCAGCGCCGTGCTGCCCGGGTGCTGCACGATAAAGGTGTTCAGCGCATCAGCGCTGCGGGCTGAGACTATGACCTGCGCGCCGCGCGCATGCAGCGCCGCCGCTGTGGCCCGGCCAATGCCGCTGCTGGCTCCGATCAGCCAGGCCCGGCGGCCGCGCCAGTCGCGCAGGGGCGGGTTCAGGCTCATGGCGCGCGCTTGGTGAAGGACAGCGTGATCTCGCCCAGACGCACGCCAAATTTGCTCATGGTGGCGCGGTTGAGCATCACGCGGTCGTCGATGAGGTACATCCAGTCATCCAGATCCACGTTGTAGACCTTGCCATCCACCGGCAGCGCCAGCGTGTAGGTCCAGCGGAAGGCATTGCCGCGCGTCTGGCCGCTGGCGGTGCCCACCACGTCGTCGGCCGTGCCGGTGTAGCGGCCGTCGGCGTGTTTGGTCAGGCGCCAGATGCGGCGTTGCGTGGTGCCGTCGGAGTAGGTGAAGGCTTCGTCGAGCACGCCCTCGTTGCCGTTCCATGTGCAGTCCATGACCACGGTGAAGCGTTTGACGATCTGGCCGCTGCGGTCCTGGAAGATGCCGTAGGCGTCGATGGTGCCGTTGAAATACTGGGCCAGGTCGAGCACCGGCTTTTCGCTGGCGTAACCATCCAGGCTCTGGCTGGCGCAGCCGGACAGCACCACGGGCGCCGCCACGGCGGCCGAAAGGAGAAGACGTCTGTGCATCATGGTGGTGGGCCTTGGTCGGTTCGAATTCAGACAATCGCCGCGCCACGCGGGCGCCGCAGGATGAGGAGATAGAGCGCTGCCGCCGCAGCGAGCTTGAGCACGCAGGGCAGCACGGCATAGGCCAGGCCCAGGGTCTGCAGGCCGTCGTCGCTGCGCGTGCCGGGCGTGTAGCCCCACCAGCCCAGCAGCGGCAGCGCCAGGCCCGCGGCCAGGGCCAGATTGAGCTTGGTGGCAAAGTTCCACCAGCCAAAGTACGCGCCCTCGTGCTGGCCGCCGTCGCCCTCGGCGGCAATCACGCCGGCCAGCAGGGCGCTGGGCAGGGCCAGGTCGGTGCCCAGCGCGACACCCGAGAGCGCGCAGACGATGAGGAACGGCACGACATCGCCCGCGCCGAGAAACGCGGCCCACACAAACACGGCAATCGCCAGGAGCATGCCCGTGAGCCAGGTGCGCGCCAGGCCCCAGCGCCCCACGGCGCGCAGCCACAGCGGGATGGACAGCGCTGCGCACACAAAGTAGGCCGCGAGGAACATCGGCTCCTGCGCGGGCGGGGCTTGCAGACGGTCCTGGATGAAGAACAGCACCAGCGTGGCCGGGATGGCGCTGGCAATGCCGTTGAGCATGAACACCGCCAGCAGGCGGCGGAAGGCGGGCCGCCCCCAGGGCCGCCACAGGCTGGCGCGCTGCGCGGGTCGGTACACACCAGCCACAGCACCCGCATGGGCGGTGGGGCGCGGGGAGCGCGTCCACGCCCACCAGCCCAGCAGCAGGGTGATGGCAAACACACTGAGCATCACCGGCAGGCCCAGCAGCGCAGGCAGCACCGAAGCCAGCACCACGCCCACCAGCGCAGCGCCTTCGCGCCAGGCCACGATGCGGCCGCGCTGCAGCTCGTCGCCGCCCAGGCGCGCGCCCCAGGACTGGTGCGCAATGCTGAGCTGACTGTAGGCGGTGTAGGTGATGAGCAGTGCCACCAGCGCCCAGGCAATGAGCGCATCGGCCCCGGCTACTTGCGGAAAGAACAGGCTGGTCAGCCCCAGTGCCAGCACCACCGCCGACACTGCGCCCACCGCCAGCACGGCGCGCACCGAGCGGCCAAACAGATGGTCGGCCAGGCGGCCCAGCAGCGGGTCGGTGAACGCATCGAACAGCCGCGCCGCCAGCAGCACCGCGCCCAGCGTGGCCAGCGGCATGCCAAATTCGCGCGCGTAGTGGTTGGGCAGCAGCACGTACAGCGGCAGCGCCACAAACGCCAGCGGCAGGCCCAGCAGCCCGTAGGCCAGGCCTGCGCCGGCGCGGAGGGGCTGCGTGGAGGTCATGGCTGGCCTGCAGTGCGGGTGGCGGCCAGCAGTTCCTGGCGCAGCCCGGGCTCGGAGGTCTGGGGCGAAAGCCAGATGCCGAAGAACAGGCGCGAGAACTCGGCGTCCGGCACCTCGCCCACCACGCGCCCGGCCATCTTGAAGGTGGCGCCCACGCCGGGCTGGTGAATGCCCAGCAGCCGGTCACCCGACTTCACGTCCGGCAGCGCTGCCTGCAAAGCCTGCTGCCAGCGCGTGGCCTGCTCGGCCGTGAAGCTGCCCACGCGGCGCATCTCCTGCAGAGAGCGCCTGGCGATGGCCTCGGCCGAAAAGTCGCGGTGGTACGTGAGCTCCAGCGCCAGGGGTTGTGCGCCGTAGTTGCCGGCGTCAAAGCCGGGCGGCACCCACAGGCGCGCGCGGTAGATCTCGAAGCCCAGAAACCGCAGCACGCCCTGGCCGGCCAGGCGCACATCCGGCAGGGGCATGGCGGGCGGCGCCTCTGCCGCCTGGGCCGCAGGCACGGCTTGGGCCAAGGCAGAATTTGAATAAAAAAAGGCTCCAGCGCTTATCAGTAAAGCGCAAGCAGCTATATTTTTCATAGTGGTCATCAGTCCTTGACCAGCGTGTATTGCACCAGGTCGATGTTGCTCATGGCAAACGCCGCTTCGCAGTACGCGAGGTAGAACTCCCAGATATGCATGAAGCGCTGGTCAAACCCGAGCTGCAGGATCTGCGTGCGCTGCGCCAGAAAGCGCTCGCGCCAGCGCTTGAGGGTTTCGGCGTAGTCCTGGCCAAACGCGAACTCGTCCACCACGCGCAGGCCTGCGGCCTCGCCCTCGCGGCGGAATTCGCGCGGGCAGGGCAGGCAACCGCCGGGGAAGATGTACTGCTGGATGAAATCGGTGGAGCTGATGTAGCGCTCGAACAGGCTGTCGTCGATGACGATGCTCTGGATGCAGGCCTTGCCGCCGGACTTGAGCAGCCGGTTCACGGACTGGAAATAGGTCGGCCAGTATTCGCGGCCCACGGCTTCGACCATCTCGATGGAACAGATGGCGTCGTACGGACCGTCCTGGATGTCGCGGTAGTCCTGCAGGCGCAGGTCGGCCTTGGCTTGCACCCCGTGCGCCGCCATGCGCTTCTGCGCAAACGCCAGTTGCTCGGTGGAGAGCGTGACGCCGGTGAGGGATGCACCGAACTCGGTGGTCGCCATCTCGGCCAGGGCGCCCCAGCCGCAGCCGATCTCCAGCACGCGGTCGCCCGCCTGTACGCCGGCCATGCGCAGCGCACGGCGCACCTTGGCGTGCTGGGCGGCACGCATGTCGCCGCCCGCGTCGCCCTCAAACCAGGCGGACGAGTAGTTCATCGTATCGTCCAGCCAGAGTTCGTAGAACGCGTTGCCCAGGTCGTAGTGGGCGTGGATGTTCTTCTGGCTGTTGGCGCGCGTGTTGCGGTTGAGCAAGTGCTTGATGCGGTACAGCAGCCGGCCCGCCCAGGTGCCGTAGATCACGCCTTCCACCTGCTGGCGGTTGGCGATGAAGAGCTTGAGCAGGTCGGTGAGGTGCGGCGTGGTCCAGTCGCCCGCAATGTAGCTCTCGGCAAAACCGATGTCGCCCGACTTGAGCGCGGCGCTGCACACGTTCCAGTTCTTGAGCGTGATCGCGGCCGAGGGGCCGTTGCCATGCCCGAAGTGCTGCAAGGTGCCGTCGGGCAGCTGCACCGTGAGGTGGCCATGCTGCAGGCGCTGCAGCAGCTTGAGCGCCGTGCGGGCTGCAGCCGGGGTGCCTGCGGGCAGGGCCACGGCGGTGCGGGGGGCGGTGGTGGAGTTCATGGCGGCGTTCTCGTTCGTCATGGAAATCAGCGGGTCACGATGGATGCAGGCGCCTCGGGCTTGCGGTGGAAACGCACGCGCTTGAGCCACAGCTGCAGCGCGTGCCAGTGAATGCGGGCAATGATGGCCAGGGTCATCGCGGGGTAGCCCCAGAGCGCCTGGCGCAAGGTCTGGGGGGTGATGGCCTGCAGGGTGCCGCTCACGCTGGTCTGGATGAGTGGGCCGGTGTCGTCGTCGTGGTCGATGCGCACCACAGTGCGGCCCGCGTCCTGTGCCCCCGCCTCGGTGCGCATGAAGCGAAACCGGTAACCGCCGTTCACCTCGCAGAACGGCGACACATGGAACACCTTGCGTGCCTGCTGTTCCACGCCGTACTGCGGCGCATCCAGCAGGTAGCAGTGGCGCTCGCCAAAGGTGTTGTTCACTTCGACCACGATGGCGCGCAGGTGGCCGTCGGCGCGGTGGCAGTACCAGAAGCTCACGGGCTTGAAGGTGTAACCCAGCACGCGCGGGTAGCAGTGCAGCCACACCTCGCCCGTGGCGTCGGTGATGCCTTCGGTGCGCAGCAGCTCATCGAGCCAGGCCAGCGCACCGCCCTGCGCGGCACTGCGGCCATCGCCGTGGTCCACGTCATGGAAGCTGATGGCGCCGCGGCGGTTGATGGCCAGGTCACTCTGAATGCTGGGCAGGCTGCGCATCGGCAGCATGAGAAAGAACGTGGGGTAGGCAAACGCATGCCGCCGGGGCCGCAGCCGCGTGTGGCGCACCTGGCCGAAGCCGATCAGGGGCGCTGCGGATGGGGCCGGGGCGTGGCTCACGCAGCCTCCGCCAAAGGCGCGGGCAGGGCCGCCAGCAGTTGCTCGGCCACGGCCAGGCCCGATTTGAGGCCGTCTTCATGGAAGCCGTAGCCCGTCCAGGCGCCGCAGAACCAGGTGTGCTGCTGCCCCTGCAGCTTGCCCACCTGCTGCTGGGCGCGGATGGCGGCCATGTCGAACACCGGGTGGGCGTATTCGTAACTGCCGATCACGTGCTCGGGCGCAATGTCGCGCACCGGGTTGAGCGACACCACCACGGGCTGCGCAAACGGCACGGGCTGCAGCTGGTTGATAAGGTAGTGCAGGCAGACGCGGGCCGACTCGCGGCTGCGCTGCTGCGCGCGCTCGTAGTTCCACGCGGCCCAGGCGGCGCGGCGCTGGGGCAGCACGGACGTATCGGTGTGCAGCACAGCGCGGTTGGCCTGGTAGCGGATCGAGCCGAGCACGGCGCGCTCGTGCGGGGTGGGCTGGGCCAGCAGCGCGAGCGACTGGTCCGAATGTGTGGCCAGCACCACCTTGTCGAAGTGTTCGGTGTGGCCCGCGGTTACCACGCGCACACCGGCGGCATCGCGCTCGATGCGGCGCACGGGGGTGGCGAGGCGCTTGTCGGCAATGCCCGCCACGATCTTGTCCACATAGTGGCGTGCGCCACCGGCCACCGTCCACCATTGCGGGCGGTTGCTCACCTGGATCAGGCCATGGTTGTGGCAGAACCGGATCATGGTGGCCACGGGGAACTTCAGCATCTGGTCGGTGGGGCAGCTCCAGATGCAGCCCAGCATGGGCAGGAAGTACCAGTCGCGGAACGCGTCGCCAAAACGGTGGTCTTTGAGAAAGTCGCCCAGCGGCTGCATCAGCGCGGCATCGGCCTGCTTTTCGGCAATGCGCGTGCACAGCTGGTTGAAGCGCAGCAGGTCGCGCAGCATCCCCAGAAAGCGCGGGTTGACCAGGTTGGAGCGCTGGGCAAACACGGTGCTGAGGTTGGTGCCGCTCCACTCCAGTGTGCGGTGGCCGCGCAGGGCGCCCGGCACCTGCACCGAAAACGACATGTCGGATTTGGCGGTCTCCACGCCCAGCTCGGCCAGCAGGCGGATCAGGTGGGGATAGGTGCGCTCGTTGAACACCAGAAAACCGGTGTCCACGCCGTGGGTGACGGGGGTGCCCGAGGCATCAGGCAAGGTCACATCCACCGTGTGGGTGTGACCGCCGAAGTAGTCGCCTGCTTCAAACAGGGTGATGTCCGCCTGGCCGCGCAGCTGGTGCGCGACGGAGAGTCCGGAAATGCCGGAGCCGATGATGGCGATTTTCATGACCGGCTCCCTCTGGCCGGTGCACGGAATAAAAAGGTTGCGAAGCGTCCCGAAACGAATAAGAGAGGGAGGGAGGAGAAGCGCTCCAGGAGGTCAGTCGGAACCCGGGGGCCCGAAAGGCTTCGCAACGTTAAAACTGTACGCTGCGCAATCGTCTTGCGCAATGGATAGAGTGAGGCCGCGCTGGCGAAGTTCCAGAGGCCCCCTGTATTTTTTTTCAAGAAATGTAAAGAAATCATGGCGCTCACCGGGGTGTGGGCAGGGCCAGCTGCTGTTCGATGGCACGCACCAGCCCCTTGTTGTCCGGCCCGGTCATGCTGGAGTACTGGTCCACCAGCTTGCCGTCGCGGGCGAGCAGGTATTTGTGAAAGTTCCAGCGCGGCGCTGTGCCCGACAGCTGCGCCAGCTGCTGGTACAGCGGCGAGGCCTCTGGCCCCTTCACGCTGCTTTTGGCAAACATGGGGAATTTCACCCCGAAGGTGTTTTCGCAGAAGTCGGCGATTTCCTGGTTGCTGCCTTTTTCCTGGGAAAAGTCGTTGGACGGGAAGCCCAGCACCACCAGGCCCTTGTCCTTGTAGCGGGCGTACAGCTCTTCCAGCCCCTTGTACTGGCCGGTAAAGCCACAGAAGCTGGCCGTGTTGACCACCAGAACCACTTTGCCGCTGTACTGGCACAGCGACTGGGGCTTTTCGTCCTGCAGGCGCGGGAAGGTGTGCCGCAGGGTTGCAGGGCAGCTTTCAGGCTCGGCCGCGTGGGCCGCGGGCGCATGACCAACCCCCGCCAAAAGCGCGACGCTGGCAGCCGTGACAAAGGAGTAGAGGGAGGTTTTCATGGGTATATGTCCTCAGGAGAGTGCTCAATTTAACCGTTTCATCACTTTTTGTCCACATGAGTTTTTATTTGTACTATTCGGTTTACGTTGTGCAGGCCCATGCGGATTCATTCCCCCGCTGAAATGGGGGTCTTTGGCGTATGGAGGCTCAGGTTGAGCGAAATACGCCGCGTGGCGCGGGGTTACCAGGAAGGGGGTGCCAGCGATGGCAGGTTTGCGTCTCCCCTGCCATCGGGGGAGCGCGCCGCAGGTCAGCCCAGCTGCAGCAGGCGTTCCAGCGGGAGCTTGACCCGCACATCCTTGAAAGCCACCACACCGGTGACCTTCCAGGGGGGCATGCCGGTATCGCGCGGGATGGGCTCGCCGGTGGGCATGCCCTCGCGGTTGGTGACCACGGCTACGCGCGGGGTGGTGGCCGTCGTGCCGCGGCGGATGACCACGCCGACCTCCTGGCTGGCCAGGCGGACGAACGCACCTGGCGGGTAAACGCCCAGGGTCTTCACGAGTGCCGCGCCCGCCTCGTCCACCTGGTGTTCCTCGTCGTAGTAGCTGGCCTGCATGGCCGCCGTCACCGGCATGGGCCAGCGCGCGGCACGGGGCGCCATGCGGGCGCCAAAAATGTCTGCGCGCTGCAGCAGGCGGGCCATCTGCTGGGCGGGGGTCTTTTTTGCCAGAGGGCCGGGCCCGCGGTGGTGGTGGCAGCGCACGGCCTCAAGCCAGTCGGCGTCTGCAACGCCCAGGCTGCGCAACAGCGCCTCCGAGCGCTCCGCGTGGCTTTGCACGGCCGCAATCTGGTCGGCCGTCAGGGGGTGGGTCTGCTGGGCCAGCATGTCCTGCAGCTCGGTCATGGCGATGTTCATGCTCAGGGCCGCATGCCCCAGCTGCTGCACGCGGGCCTCTGGCCAGCGCAGCATTTCGCGCGCGACCACCGTGCACACGCAGCACACCAGCATCGAGTGCGTGGCGCTGTACATGCGGGTTTCCTGGGCCGACAGGTAGATCAGTGCGAGCAGGGTGGCGTCGGGCGTTTGCTCACCGTGGCGGGCCAGCTCGTCGTACAGGGCCCGGAAGCGGTCGCCAAAGTCTGCGGGTGATGGTGCGCGCAGCAGCCGGGTGGTGCGAAGCTGCAGGTCGGTCCAGTCGGGCAGGGCCTTGTCACCGCGTCCCCGGCCCGTGGCGTCGTCCCCGGCCGTCATCTTCATCGCGGCAATCTCGCCAAGATTGGTGTCCGAGATCAGCATGCGCTGGAGCTGTGCAAGGTAGGCACGGTGGCTGTCGCCCGACTCGTCGGTGTCCACGCACAGCTGGCGTCCCCGCTCCACCATCTTGGCCAGTTCATCGCGGTTGCGGATGACATAACCCTTTTGTGCCAGCAACACCCCGTCCGCGCCCCGCAGCACAAAGGGCAGCGGGTGTCCAAGCTGGATGGTTTCGATGTTGAGGCTGACGAGGTTCATGGCGCTCGTTACATTATCTGACGGTTGCGGCGCTGCCAAAGTGTGCGAAACCCCGGTGATTGCCTGTTATTTCGGGCAACCATGGGAGCCCGCTCATTGCGCGGGCGGTGGCTTCGGCACTGCGGGCACTGCGGGCGTTGCCGGGCCCGGGTGGGCGCCGGTCACGCGGCGCAGCAGCCGGCCGAGTCGCTGGCCCACGTCGTCCACTCCGGTGAAGACCGCCGGAATGACCAGCAGGCTCAGCAGCGTGGACGTGATCAGCCCGCCAATCACCGCCACCGCCATCGGCGAGCGAAAGCTCGCATCCGCCGCGCCAAACCCGATGGCGATCGGCAGCATGCCCGCGCCCATTGCCAGCGTGGTCATGATGATGGGCCGCGCCCGCTTGTGGCAGGCGTCGATCAGCGCCTCAAAACGGGTCAGGCCATGTTCGCGCCGCGCGAGGATCGCGTATTCCACCAGCAGGATGGAGTTCTTGGTGGCAATGCCCATCAGCATGATGAGCCCGATGAGGGAGGGCATCGAGAAGCTCTTCTGCGCAATCAGCAGCCCCACAAAGGCCCCGCCCAGCGACAGCGGCAATGCAGCCAGGATGGTGACCGGGTGCAAAAAGTCCTTGAACAGCAGCACCAGCACGATGTAGATGCACAACACGCCGGTGAGCATGGCCAGGCCGAAGCTCGCGAACAGCTCGCCCATCATCTCGGCATCGCCAATGGTGATCTGGCGCACGCCCGGCGGCAGGCTCTGGATGGAGGGCAGCGCCTCCACCGCCTTGGTCACATCGCCCAGCGGCTGGCCCGAGAGTTCGATCTCGAAGTTGACGTTGCGCGCGCGGTCATACCGGTCCACCACCGCCGGGCCGCCGCTGAACTCCAGCGTGGCCACCTGCCCCAGCATCACCGGGCCCTTGCTCCCCGGCACCGACAGGCGCTCCAGCAGCGACAGGTCCTGGCGCGCATCGTCTTGCAGCTTGACCACGATGGGCACTTGGCGCGAAGCCAGGTTGAGCTTGGGCAGCGACACGTCGTAGTCGCCCACGGTGGCGATGCGCAGCGTTTCGGCAATGGCGCTGCTGGTCACCCCCAGGTCGGCGGCGCGGGCAAAGTCCGGGCGCACCGCGATCTCGGAGCGCACCAGGCTGGCCGTGGACGAGATGCTGCCCAGGCCCGGGATAGTGCGCAGGTCCTTCTCTACCGCCAGCGCGGCCGTGGTCAGGGCCTGCGGGTCGTCGCCCGAGAGCACCAGCACATATTTCTCGCCCGATCCGCCCAGGCCCACCTTGCTGCGCACGCCGGGCAGCGTCTCCAGCGCGGCGCGGATCTGGTTCTCGATGCCCTGCTTGCGTGGCCGGTCGCCACGTTCGGCGAGCAGGATGGTGAGCGTGGCCTTGCGTGTCTCGGCGTTGCCCATGCCTGCAAATGGGTCGCCACCCGCCGTGCCGCCGCCGATGGTGGTGTACACACTTTGCACATGGTCCACACGGGCGATGCGCTGGCGTGCGTCCTCGGCCACCGCGCGCGTCTGCGCCAGCGTGGCGCCGGGCTGCAGCTCCAGGTAGACCTGGGTTTGCGAGTTGTCGTCTGGCGGGATGAAGCCCGTGGGCAGCAGTGGAATCAGCGCCAGCGAGCCGATGAAAAACGCCGCCGTGGCCACGAACGTGATCCAGCGGTGTTTGATGCACCACGCGGCCCAGCGCAGGTACACCGTCATCCAGCGCGGGTCCTTGTGTTCGTCCACGATGGGTTTGAGGATGTAGGCCGCCATCATGGGCGTGAGCACCCGCGCCACCACCAGGCTGGCAAACACGGCCAGCGAAGCCGTCCAGCCAAACTGCTTGAAGAACTTGCCTGCGATGCCGCTCATGAACGCCGTGGGCAAAAACACCGCAATCAGTGTGAACGTGGTGGCCACCACGGCCAGGCCAATTTCGTCGGCCGCTTCCATGGCCGCCTGGTAGGGCGACTTGCCCATGCGCAGGTGGCGCACGATGTTCTCCACCTCCACGATGGCGTCGTCCACCAGGATGCCCACCACCAGCGACATCGCCAGCAGCGTGATCACGTTGATCGAAAAACCCAGCAGGTGCATGCCGATGAACGCCGGAATGATCGACAGAGGCAGTGCCACGGCCGACACAAACGTGGCGCGCCAGTCGCGCAAAAAAAGCCACACCACCAGCACGGCCAGCAGCGCGCCTTCATACAAGAGGTGCATGGAGCCGTCGTATTCCTCCTGCACCGGCTGCACGAAGTTGAAGGCCTCGGTCACCTCCAGGTCAGGGTGCTGCTCGCGCAGTTCTTTCAGTGCCGCCTGCACGGCCGCGCCCACTTCCACCTCGCTGGCGCCCTTGCTGCGGGCCACTTCAAAGCCCACCACCGGCTTGCCGTTGAGCAGGGCCATGGCGCGGGGCTCGGCCACGGTGTCGGTCACCGTGGCCACCTGGTCCAGCCGCACATGGCGGCCATCGGACAGCGCCAGCGTGAGGCCGGCCAGCTCCTGCGCCGACTGCACCGTGGCCAGCGTGCGCACGGGCTGTTCGCTGCCGCCCAGGTCGGTGCGGCCACCCGCGCTTTCGGTCTGCACCAGCCGCAGCTGGCGCGATATATCGGCTGCCGTGGCGTTCAACGCCTGCAGCTTGACCGGGTCGAGCGCCACATGCACCTGCCGGTCCACGCCGCCCACGCGGGTGACCGCGCCCACGCCGCGC
The DNA here is from genome assembly GCF_000238595.1 of Acidovorax sp. NO-1. GTDB lineage: Bacteria > Pseudomonadota > Gammaproteobacteria > Burkholderiales > Burkholderiaceae_C > Acidovorax. The sequence continues at coordinate 48,682 of NZ_AGTS01000049.1, forward strand.
ACGGACAGCAGCTTCTTGGCCACCGCATCGTCCACAAACCACGACAACGCCTCGTCGTCCATACGGTTGGACGCGATGGTGAAGGCCAGCACGGGCTGGGCGGCCAGGTCCATCTTGGTCACGATGGGGTCGCGCACGTCGCCAGGCAGGTCGCCGCGCACACGTGCCACGGCCGAGCGCACGTCATCCAGCGCCTCCTGCGTGGGCTTTTCCAGCCGGAACTCGGCCGTGATGGTGGCACCGCCATCCTGCACCTTGGTGTAGATGTGTTTGAGGTCCTGCAGCGTGGCGATGCTGTTCTCGATCTTGCGCGCCACATCGTTTTCGAGCTGTGCGGGCGAGGCGCCGGGCAGCGCCACGGTCACCGAGATCGTGGGCAGGTCAATGTCCGGAAAGTTCTGCACCTTCATGGCGTTGAACGACAGCAGGCCGCCGAAGGTCAGCAGCACAAACAGCATCAGCGCCGGTATGGGGTTCTTGATCGACCAGGTGGATACATTCATGGTGAATGCTCCTTAATTAATAGCTGTTGGCGCTTTACTGGTAAGCGCCAGGGCCATTTTTTGCTCGAAATCCGGTCCCTGCGACGTGCTGCTGGCGGGTGGCGTGCTCACCACGCGCACCAGATCGCCGTCGTTCAGAAAGCCTGCGCCGCGCACAGCCACCGCCGCATTTGCTTCCAGGCCTGAAAGCACTTCGACCCGGTCGGCCACGCGCCGGCCAGTCTGCACCTTGCGCATCTGTACCCGTTGGTCGCCGCCCACCACAAACACGTAGGCGAAGCCATCGCGCACCACCAGCGCTTCTTGCGGCACGGTCAGCGCATCGCTGGCGCCCAGTGCGAACTCACCGCGCGCAAACATGCCCGCACGGAAGTCCGCGTTCAGGGGTAGATCAACGTACACCAGCGCATTGCGCGTCTGCGGGTCCACCGTCGGCGCAATCATGCGCACTGTGCCTTCTGCCACCGCACCACTGGCCGCTGTCACGCTGACCTTGGCGCCCGGCGCAATGCGGCGCAGCTCGGTAGACGTGACTTCGGCGCGCCATTCGAGGCGCCCTTTGCGCACCATGCGAAACAGCTCGGTGCCTGCGCCCACCACCGCGCCCACGGTGGCCGTGCGGGCCGAGATCACGCCACTGTCGGGCGCAAGCACCTGGGTGTGTTTGAGCCGCAGTTGCTGCGCATTGAGCGTGGCCTGTGCCGCCTGCACGCGTGCTTTGGCGGTTTGCTCGGCGGTGGTGAACTGCTGGATCTGCTGCTGGCTGAGCGCGCCCGTGGCTTGCAACGAACGGGCCCGATCGGCATTGGCGGCGGCCTCGGCGGCATTGGCCTGCGCTTCAAGCAGGCTGGCGCGCACCTGGGCGACATCGGCCTGCACGGTATCGGCCGAGAACGTGGCGAGCACCTGACCGGCCTTGACCACGTCACCCACATTCACGCGCACATCGGTCAGGCGCAGGCCATTGCTCTCTGCGCCAATGCTGGCCTCCTGCCAGGCAGCCACATTGCCGTTGGCGGCCAGACGCAGGGGCACGGCGGTGCGCTGGGGCTGGGCGGTGGTCACGGTCATGGCAGGGCGCGCCTGGCCCGCCTTGGGTTCATCGGCCGCACGCGATGTGCCCGAGAAAACCAGGGCACCACCCATGGCCAGCACACACGCGGCGATCAAGGCGAAGGCGGTGGGGGAAAACTTGAAGGGGAAAGAAGAGTGTTGCATGGGCTTCGCCCTGAAGAATTCTTATCAGCTGTGCATGGTGTTGGGCGTGGTCCACTGCGCTCGAAACTGGCGATGCGCAGACGAGGGCAGCCAAGGAAGGGCCGCCCTGCAGCGAGGGCTGCGTCCTCCTGCCCGCGTAGCGCAGCGCAGCGAGAGCGGGGGGAAGGCCCGCAGGGCCTCAGGGGGGTGTCTCATAGCTCCCATCCGCCACCGGCGGCGCGGTACAAAGCAATCCAGGCGGCCTGGCGTTCGTGCTGCAGCGCAATCACCGCGTTGTCGGCGGCCAGGGCCGTGCGGCGCGCATCCTCCAGCTCGACCAGGCTCGCCAGCCCGGCGCGCCAGCGTGCCTCGGTGGCATCAAACGACGCGCGGTAGCCGGCGGCAGCTGCCTGTGCACTGGCGCTGCGCTCGGCCGTGCCCTGCAGCCGCACCAGCGCCTGCTCCACCTCGCTCACGGCCTGGCGCACCTTGGCACGGTAGACCGCGGCGGCTTCGTCGTAGCGCGCCTGAGCTGCCTCCACCTGCGCACCGCGGCGGCCGCCGTCAAACAGCGGCACGCTGAGCGCCAGCGGGCCAATGTTCCAGGTGGTGAGGTCGGTCGTCACGCCCGCGCTGCGCACCCAGGCGGCCCCCACGGAGCCGCTCAGGCCCAAGCGCGGGTAGCGCTGCGCTTGCGCGCTGCCCACCTCGGCACTGGCAGCGGCGACTTCGCGCTCGGCGTTGTACACGTCGGGGCGCTGGGCGAGCACCTGGGCCGGCAAGGTCGCAATGGCGAACAGGGCTTGCGGCGCGGCGGATGCCGGGGTGGACAGGCGCGCACGCAGCGCGGGTTCGTCCCAGCCGGTGAGCGCCACCAGGGTCTTGATCTCCACTTCGCACTGCATGCGCTGCTGCGAAGCGCGGGCCTGTGCTTCGGCGGCGCTGGCACGCGCCAGGGCCGCGGTGGCAGGTGCCGTGAACCCGGCGCGTTCGCTCAGGTCCGACAGCCGCGCGGTTTCGCCGCGCGATTGCGCGTCGCGCTCGGCCACGCGCAACTGCGCAAGGCAGGTGCGCAGGCTGCTCGTCTGCTGCGCCACCTCGGCGGCCACGCTCACGCGCGCTTCGTGCCACAGCGCCTGTGCGCCTGCCAGCCGCTCATCGGCAGCGGTCTTGGTAGCGCGGTTCGCACCAAAAAGGTCGATCTCCCAGCTCGCCTGCAGCCCGGCCTGCGCCGTGGTGGCGTTGCCCGCGAGCTGCTCATTGAAACCCCGGCTGGCGCTGGCCTGCGCATCCAGCGACGGCAGCAGCGCGGCGCGGCTCGCCACCTGCGTGGCGCGGGCCTGCGCAATGCGGGATTGGGCCTGCGCTACCCCGGGGCTCACGGCCTGGGCCGCGTCGATCAGCTCCACCAGCAGCGGGTCGCCCAGTTGCGTCCACCACCGCGTCAGATCGCCCATTGAGCCCTGGTGCGGCAAGGGCGCTTGCCACGCCAGCGGCGGTGGTGCCGGCACCTGCGCCGGGGGCGGTGTGATGGCGCACGCGCCCAGCGCCAGCGGCAGGCAGGCCCAGAGGAGTCGTGGGGTGCTCAAGGTCATGGTTTCGGGGCTTTCTCGCGGGGAGTCGTTGGGTTGTGTTGCGTCGTGCGGTGCGCAGGGTGCCGGGGCGCACGTCGCCGCGCCATTTCGCCCTGCACCATGCTCAGGCCATAACCTGTCAGGCGTTCCACCCAGCCGTCCACCGCCTCCGGGCCAGCAAGCCGGGGTGCAATGGCCTGCAGGGGATCGCGCTGCGTCCAGAGCTGCATGATCAAACCCGCGAGGCTGAAGGCCAGCCGGTGCATATCGTCATCCACTTGCGTAACGCCCATGTGACGGCCCAGCACCTCGAGCATGGCCAAGTGGGGGGCGCGGCATTCGCGCTCTATGAGTTCAGGCCACACATGGGTTGGCTCCAGCAGTTCTCGCACATGCAGGCGCAGTGACTGCGTCACAAGATCATCGTGCTTGAGCGGTTCCAGAAAGCCGCTGAAGTAGGCCGTCAGCGCCTGTTGCAAGGTGAGCGCAGGATCGGCAAACACCGGAATGAGGTCGCTGCCGCTGCCAAAAGGCTCGTAGAACGTGGCGGTGTAGAGCCGGGCCTTGTCGCCAAAGTGGTAGGCGATCGCCGCCACGTTGGTGCCGGCCGCCTGGGCGATGGCGCGCACCGAGGTCTGTGCAAAGCCCCGCTCGGCAAACAGCTGCAGCGCCGCGTGGAGCAGCCGAATCCGCGTGTCTTCACCATCACTGCGGGCGGTGCGCAGGGCTGCAGGAATCAGGGGGGTGCCAGAACTCATGGCACCGGATTACACACCAGAATTCAAACAACTGTTTGAATTGACGGCCCCCGTGCCCTCCGATTCGCTTGAAAAAGGTGCAACGAAACGTCACGCCCTTGGTGGCGGGTCGCTCACCCGAAGACGGATTTCCAGAGCGCCAGCACCGCATCCCGCTGCGCCTGCAGCGCGGGCGGGGTGACCTGGGTGGGCGCTTCGTCCAGGCGCGCCACGTGCTGCACGCGCCGGAGTTCGCGGTAGGCATCCGCTGCCGCTGCACCCACGCCAGCGGGCAGCAGCCCCACCTGCTCGGCGCGCTGCAGCAGCGCAATATTGCCCACGTTGCCGCGCAGTTCGGGGTGCTGTGCCGATTGCGAAAGCACCAGGTACTGCACGGCAAATTCGGCATCCACCATGCCGCCCGGGCTGTGCTTGACGTCAAATTTTCCGTCGCGCGCCGGGTGGGCAGCGCGCACGCGCTCGCGCATCAGCACGATTTCTTCACGCAGGGCCGCAGGGTCGCGCTCCGAGGTGATGACGGCCTCGCGCACCGCGTCGAAGCGCACCTGCAGGGCCTCGCTGCCCATCACGAAACGCGCGCGCGTCATGGCCTGGTGCTCCCAGGTCCACGCGGTGTTGCTGCCGCGCCGTTGCTGGTAGTTCGCATAGGCCTCGAAGCTCGTCACCAGCAGGCCCGAGTTGCCGTTGGGCCGCAGGGCGGTGTCGATCTCGTACAGGTCGCCTTCGCCCGTCTTCACGGTGAGCCAGTTGATGAGCTTGCGCACAAAGGCCGCGTAGACCTCGGGGGCGCGCTCATCGTCGTCATCGAACACAAAGACGATGTCCAGGTCGCTGCCGTAGCCCAACTCCTTGCCGCCCAGCTTGCCGTAACCAATGATGGCGAACTGCGGGCTCTCGCGGTGGCGCGTCTTGAGCCGGCTCCAGCACCACTGGGCCGTGATGCGCAGCACGCTGTCGGCCAGGGCAGAAAGATCGTCCGCCACCTGCTCGACGGTGATGCGCCGCTCCACGTCGCGCGCGAGGGTGCGGAAGGTTTCCGCATGCTGGGCGCGGCGCAGCAGGTTGAGCAGGGTTTCGTCATCGTCCTCGCCAGTGGACTGCAGCGACGCGAGCCGCACGGCCAGTTCGCGCTCGAAGTCGGCCACCACGAACCGCTCGGTCAGCAGTGAATCGCCCACCAGTTCATCGATAACACCGGGGTGTTGCAGCAGGTAGCGGGCAGGCCACTTGGCCGCACCCAGCAGGTGCAGCAATTGTTCGTGCACGGAGGGGCGCTCCAGCAGCAGGGCCAGATAGCTCTCGCGGCGCAGCAGGGGCTCGAGCCAGTTGGCCAGGCGCAGGGCGGCCTCCTGGGTCACGCGGCCTTCCTTGAGCCACAGTGCGGTGCGTTGCACCAGCCTGAACAGACGGGCGCGGGCTTCGTCGCGCAGCCCTGCCACGCGCGGGTGGTTGCGCCATTCGGCCACGCGCTCGCGGAACCCGGGCGGCAACTGTTCCAGCAGCGTTTCGAGTTCAGGGGGGGCTGCCGCCGTAGCGCGGGGGCCGCCGCAGCCGCCACCATTGCACTGCTTCTTGCCGGCTCCGCCCAGCAGCGTGTCAAATTCCTGCGCCACCAGCTCGCGGTGCGCATCCAGCTCGTGCAGGAAGGCGCAGCAATCGGGATACCCCAGGGTGTGCGCGATCCATGCAAGATCGTCGTCGCGCGTGGGCAGCACATGGGTCTGCTGGTCGTCCAGGTACTGGATGCGGTGCTCCACGCGGCGCAAGAAGACGTAGGCCCGCGCGAGCGCGTCGGCCGTCTCCTGCGGCATCAGGCCCGCCTGGGCCAGGCGGGTGAGCGCATCGAGCGTGGGCCGGCGGCGCAACTCGGGGAACTGGCCGCCCCGCACCACCTGCAGCAGTTGCACGGTGAACTCGATCTCGCGGATGCCGCCACGCGAGAGCTTGACGTCGTTGGCACGCTCGGGGTGGCCTGCGCTGCGCTTGGCCGCGTGGTCCCGGATCTGGCGGTGCAACACCCGCAGCGCATCGAACACGCTGTAGTCCAGGTAGCGGCGGAACACAAAAGGCAGCACCACGCTGCGCAGGGCCTGCACTTCCGGGCTGCCAATGCAGCTGCGCGGTGCCACCACCCGGCTCTTGAGCCAGGCAAAACGCTCCCACTCGCGGCCGTGCAGCTGCAGGTACTCCTCCAGCGCTGCCAGCGATACCGAAGGAGGGCCGGAATTGCCATTGGGGCGCAGCGCCAGATCGACGCGGAACACGAAGCCATGTTCGGTGGTGTCTCCGACCATGCTGTAGATGGACTTGACCGCGCGCGCGAAATACTCGTGGTTGGAGATGCGCCCCCGGCCGTCGGCCGTGCCAGCGGTTTCACCATCGTGTTCGTACACGTAGATGAGGTCGATGTCGCTGGAGACGTTGAGTTCGCGCGCCCCCAGTTTGCCCATGCCGATGATCCACAGCTGCACGGGCTGGCCTTCCGGTCCTTGCGGCGCACCGTGGCGCTCGTTCAGCTCCTGGCGGGCGTGCTGGCAGGCGCGGTCCAGTGCCAGCTCGGCCAGTTCGGTCACTGCGCTGGTGATGTCTGCCAGCGGGGCCTGCGCCTCGCAGTCCATCCGGATCAGCCGCTCCATGACCAGCTGGCGCAGCACCCGCAGCGCGGTGCCCGTGTCGCAACCGCGTGCACGCAGCGCTTCGTAGGCCTTCTCCATGCTGGGCCACCGGGGAACACCGGGGGGGAGCAATGCCAGGTCGGCCTCGTAGCGGCGGTGCAGGCGCTGGTAGAAACGCGAGTGCGCCGCCCCGTGAACAAAGGTCGCGGAGGGATTGCAGGAGGATTCAGGATGCGGCGCGGACATGGCGGCCGCAGCGTGGTGCTGCGTACATAAGAACACCGATTTGTAGTGAACCCGCGCTAATCCTGCGGGTCATAATTCCTGCCACATTCAATCCCACCATGATCGATCCCATCACCCACCCCACCCGCCTGCTGAAAACTGTGGCAGGTCTCGCGCGGTGGTCTCTGGGTTTGCTGCTGGCCTTCTGGCTGCTGCTGACCATCGCGTGGGGGGCACTTCATGGCTGGATTGTGCCGCGAATCGGTGATTTTCGCCCGCAGCTGGAGGCACATGCCGCACGGGTGCTGGGGGTTCCGGTCCAGATCGGAGCGATCGCTGCCCGCACCGAAGGCCTGATACCTTCCATCGAGCTGTCGGATGTCGCCCTGCTAGACACTGCCGGACGTTCTGCGCTGCGCCTGCCCCGGGTGGTGGTGGCGCTGTCACCACGGTCGCTGCTCAAGGGCGGTTTCGAGCAGCTCTATATCGAAGAGCCTGACCTGGATGTGCGCCGCACCGTGGACGGGCGGATCCAGGTGGCGGGCCTGGAGTTCTCGCCGCAGCCCGGCGAAGACAGCGCCGCAGCGGACTGGCTTTTCTCCCAGGATGAGGTGTTCATTCGCGGGGGCACGGTGCGGTGGACCGACGAGCAGCGCGGCGCCCCGGAGCTGGCCTTGCAGAAGGTGGATGTGCTGCTGCGCAACGGGAACTGGGACCACCACCTGCGCCTGGACGCCACGCCGCCCGAGGCCTGGGGGGATCGCTTCACGGTGGTGGGGCTGTTCCGTGCGCCCTTGCTGCGCGCGCGTGATGGCAACTGGAAGCACTGGACCGGGCAAGTGTTCGCCCACTTTTCCCGGGTAGACGTTTCGCGGCTGCGCCACCACGCGGACGTTGGGGTGGAGATCGCCGCGGGCCGTGGCGCCTTGCGCGCCTGGGCGGATGTGCAGCGCGGGCAGATTGTGGGCGGCACTGCCGACCTGGCGCTCGCGAATGTCAATGCCAGGCTGGGGCCGGATTTGCAGGCGCTGGTATTGCCCTCGGTGGAAGGGCGTCTGGGCGGGCGCCGCTTGAATGGTGGCTTCGAGTTTCTGACCCAGGGCCTGCAGTTCGAGACCGATGACGGCCTGGTCTGGCCGGGTGGCAACCTTCGGCTGGTGCACACCGCCCCCCGGGGCAAGGTGCCGGAGCAGGGCGAGTTGCGCGCCGATCGACTGGATCTCGCGGCGCTGGCCCAGGTCGCTAGCCGGTTGCCGCTGGGCGCCCCGGCCCATGATGCCTTGCGCGCCTATGCGCCGCACGGTCTCGTGGACGAAATCCAGGCCAGCTGGAAGGGGCCGCTGGAAAAACTGCAGCAGTACCAGGTGCGGGGCCGCATCCGCGGGCTGGCGCTGGGCAGGGGCAGCGCGGGCGGGGTTCCTGCCCAGCTGGGGTTGCGCGGTGCCAGCGTGGACATCGACATGACACAAGCCGGGGGCAAGGCCGCGCTGACCATTGCCTCGGGTGCCCTCCTGCTGCCGGGCGTTTTTGAGGACCCGGTGCTGCCGCTGGACCGTCTCAGTGCCGACATGCGATGGCAGATAGACGGAGACCGTGTGGCCGTACAGGCCAACGACGTGCAGTTTGCCAACGCGGATGCGCAGGGAGAGGCCCGGGCCACCTGGCATACCAGCGATCCCGGCAAGGTGGCGCACGGCGCACGCTATCCGGGGGTGCTTGACCTTACGGGCGTACTGACCCGGGCGGACGGAACGCGTGTGCACCGCTACCTGCCGCTGTCCATCCCCGCAGAGTCGCGGCACTACGTGCGCGATGCGGTGGTGGCTGGCAGTGCCAGCAATGTGCAGTTCAGGGTCAAGGGCGATTTGCACGATCTTCCGTTCAACGATCCGAAGCAGGGTGAATTCCGCATCGCTGCCCGCGTCAAGGATGTCATCTACGCCTATGTGCCGCCGCAGCTGCAACCGGCCAACACCTTGCCCTGGCCGGCGCTGACAGAGCTCACGGGCGAGCTGGTCTTCGAGCGCTCTTCCATGCAGGTGCGCGGCGCGAGTGGCAGTTTTGCCGGACGTCCGGGGCTGCGGCTGTCACGGGTGGAGGCAAAGATCCCGGATCTGGCACACACCGTTGTCAGTGTCAGCGCCGATGCGCGGGGGCCGCTTGCCGAGTTGCTGGCCCTGATGACTTCATCGCCGCTGGGCGGCATGACAGGCAATGCGCTGGACCGGGCCACGGGCACGGGCAATGCCGACTTCCAGCTTCGACTTGCCCTGCCCATCAGCGACATCGAAAAATCCAAGGTGCAGGGCAGCGTCACGCTGGCAGGCAATGAGCTGCGGATCACGCCGGACACCCCCACCCTCAGCCGGGCGCGGGGCGTCGTCCAGTTCACCGAATCCGGCTTCTCCCTCCAAGCCGTCCAGGCCCAGGCGCTGGGCGGCCCGGTGCGGCTGGAAGGGGGCATGCGCGCACTGCCTGCCAATGCCCCCGCGACGGAATCGGCCGTGCAGCTGCGTGCCCAGGGCACTGCCACGGCCGAGGGGCTGCAGCAAGCCACGCAGCTGGGCATGCTGTCGCAGCTCGCGCGCCGCGCAGCGGGCAGCACGCCTTACGCGATGACGCTCGCCTTTCGGCGGGGTGTTCCCGAGTTGCAGGTCACCACCAGCCTCCAGGGCCTTGCGCTGTCATTACCGGCGCCCCTGGGAAAGACGGCAGACACCAGTTTGCCCCTGCGCTTTGAAAGCCAGGTCGTACGCGAGTCGCTGGTGGGGCTCACACAGTCAGGCAATGGCGCGCAGACGACGCCTCTGCACGACCAGATCACGGTGGATCTGGGGGTGGTGGGGTCGGCAACCTATGTGCGCGACGTGAGCGCGCCGCAGGCGCGGGTGTTGCGGGGGGCGATCGGCATCGGTCTGGCGGCGGGCGAGTCCGCCCCGCTGCCCGCTCAGGGCGTGGCCGCCAACATCAGCCAGGGGAAAATTGATGTGGATGCCTGGGAAGAAGTGCTGGCGCAAGCCACAGCCGCCGAGCCCGCTGCGCGCCCTTCGGCGCCCGCCCCTGCAGCAGGGCCACCCGGGGTGGCACAGGACTACCTGCCCACCACCATGGCTGTGCGTGCCCGCGAACTCACCCTGCAAGGCCGGACCCTGCACAACATTGTGGCGGGCGCCCTGCGCGAGGGCACCACATGGCGCGCCAACCTGGATGCCACCGAACTCAACGGCTATCTCGAATACCGCCAGCCGGGCAGCTTCGACCACCCCAACGGGTTGCTGTTTGCCCGGCTCTCGCGGGTGAACATGCCACAAAGTGACGTGAGCCAGGTCGAGGCGCTGCTGGACGAGCAGCCGGGGGCCTTGCCCGCCCTGGACATCATCGTGGACGACTTCGAGTTGCGCGGCCGGCGCCTGGGGCGCGTGGAGATGGAGGCCCGCAACCGCGGCGGCGACGGCGCGCAGCGCGAATGGCGTCTTTCCAAATTCAACATCCTTGCACCCGAAGCCAGCTTCACCGCGAATGGCAACTGGGCACTGCTCAACGCGGCGGCCCCGGCCCCGCCCGGCGCAAAGGCGCACGGTACTCAGCTTCCGGCTGGACATCCGCGACTCGGGTGACCTGCTTGCCCGCATGGGCATGGCGAACGTCGTCCGGCGTGGCAAAGGGCGCCTGGAAGGCCAGGTGGCCTGGATTGGCGCTCCCTTCAGTCCCGATTACCGGACCATGACCGGGCAGATCAACGTCAATGTGGAATCTGGCCAGTTCCTGAAGGCCGATCCCGGCCTGGCCAAGCTGCTGGGTGTGCTGAGCCTGCAATCACTTCCCCGGCGCCTGACGCTGGATTTTCGCGACGTGTTCAGCGAAGGCTTTGCATTTGACTTTGTGCGGGGTGATGTGCGCATCGAGCAGGGGGTGGCCACCACCAACAACCTTCAGATGAAGGGCGTCAACGCCGCCGTGCTGATGGAGGGCAGCGCCAATATCGACCACGAAACCCAGGACCTGCGTGTGGTGGTGGTGCCCGAAATCAATGCCATGACCGCCTCGCTGGTGGCGACCGCCATCAATCCCGTGATCGGCCTGGGAAGCTTTCTTGCTCAGGTGTTCCTGCGCGGCCCGCTGATCGAGGCGGCCACCCAGGAGTTCCGCATTGATGGCACCTGGGCCGACCCGCGTGTGGTGCGCGTTCCCCGCCGCGGCCGCGATGCCCCACCCGCGGTCGATGCTCCGGTCCGCACAGACCCCGCCCTCCCATCCAGCCCCCGCGGTACCGGAGAACCCTCATGATGAACGTTGCCGCGATCCAGATGGTGTCGTGCACCCGGCTCGAAGAGAACCTGCGCGATGCGCGAGAACTGCTGGAGCAGGCGGCCCGCGCCGGTGCCGAGCTGGCGGTGCTGCCCGAATACTTCTGTGTGATGGGCCACCAGGATACGGACAAGCTCGCACTGCGCGAGGCACCAGGCGATGGCCCGATCCAGCGTTTTCTGGCGAACGCAGCGCGCGAGCTGCAGATGTGGATCGTGGGCGGCACCTTGCCCCTGGTGGCCACCACGCCAGAGCGGGTGCGCAACACCACCCTGGTGTTCAACCCGGCGGGTGAGTGCGTGGCTCGCTACGACAAGATCCATCTTTTCTACTTCGACAACGGGCGCGAGCAGTTCCATGAAGGCCGCGTGATCGAGGCCGGCAATACGCCCGTGCAGTTCGAGCTGCCATCGCGCTCCGGCCACCGCTGGAAGGTCGGCCTCTCGGTGTGCTACGACCTGCGTTTTCCCGAGCTGTACCGCGCCCACGCCAGTGCCGGTGCAGACCTTTTGCTGGTGCCAAGTGCCTTCACCCACACCACCGGCCAGGCCCACTGGGAGGTTTTGCTGCGCGCACGCGCCGTGGAGAACCTTGCCTATGTGCTGGCGCCCGCCCAGGGCGGCACGCATGAGAACGGCCGACGCACCTGGGGCCACAGCATGCTGGTGGACCCGTGGGGGCAGGTGCTTGCCCAGCAGCAGGAAGCGCGTGCGGGCGTGGTCTCGGGTGTTCTGGATCCCCAGCGCCTGCGCGATGTCCGGCTGCAGCTGCCCGCGCTCTCGCACCGCCTGCTGTGAGGATCCCGCACCAACGCACCCTCTTGCGGCGCTGGCGGGGCGCCTGGCGGCGCTGGTCGCTGTGGACGATGCTGGGCATTCTGGTGTTTGCCATGCTGGCCACGCTGGTCTGGCTTGCGGGGCGCTATGAGGCCAGCCAGGTCCAGTCGCGCCTGGAGCGCGATACGGCCGACGCGGTGTCGGACATCCGGGTTGCGCTCACGCGCAACCTGCAAAGCCTGCAGGCCCTGAACGCGGGGGAGCCCGGCGACCTGGCCTGGGAGGTGGAGGCCACCGAGCTCCTGCGCAACCGGCGCGAGCTGGTGCGTATCGAGTGGCGCGATGCCAACCTGCGCGTGCGCACCCATGCCCAGTCGCCGTATCGCCCCGTCGCCTGGGACCTGCGTCTGCGCAACGGCAGCCAGTCCGATGCGGGCATCGCTTGCGCCAACGCGCGCCGCTTGAGCAGCCCCGCCTATTCCAGCAGTTATTTCCAGCCCTACGGCGACGGGCTGGGCTCGGAGATGATGGAGCTGTGCCTGCCGCTGACCTCGGGCGGGCGCACCACCGGCTTCCTGGTGGCCACGTACTCGCTGCAGGACATGCTGCTCAACCTGGTGGCCCCCAGCCTCACGCGCAACCAGGAAGCGTCGTTCACCGAAGCTGATGGCACCCGGCTTGCCGTGCTCGGCGCCGCGCGCCGGGGCTCGCGCATGTTCATGGCGCAACAGCTGCTGGATCTTTCCGGCACCACCCTGGTGCTGCGCATGGACGCCTGGCACAGCGCGCCCAGCCTGTTCCCCAATGTGCTCACGGCGCTGGTCACGGCCATGTCGATTGCACTGGTCACCGTGATGGTGGTTCTCGTGCGCGACAACCGCAGGCGACTGAGCGCAGAGCGCGACCTGGCCGACGCGCTCGCGTTTCGCAAGGCGATGGAGGACTCCCTGGTCACGGGGTTGCGCGCCCGCGATCTGGAGGGCCGCATCACCTATGTGAACCCGGCTTTTTGCGCCATGGTGGGTTTCAGCGCCCAGGAGCTGCTGGGCCAGAGCGTGACCGCGCCCTATTGGCCCCCCGAGCGGGTGGAGGAATACCGCCAGCGCCAGGCGATCCGGTTTGCGGGCACCGTGCCGCCGCGCGAGGGCTTCGAGTCCGAGTTCATGCGCAAGGACGGCACACGCTTTCCGGTGCTGATCATCGAAGCCCCGCTGATCAATGCCCTGGGCCAGCACACGGGCTGGATGAGTGCGTTTCTCGATATCAGCGAGCAGCGCCGGGTCGAAGAAATTTCCCGGGCGTCCCAGGAACGCCTGCAGGCCACCGCACGCCTGGCCACGGTGGGCGAGATGGCCTCCCTGCTCAGCCACGAGCTGAACCAGCCCCTGGCGGCCATCTCCAGCTATGCCACAGGTTCCATCAACCTGCTGGAGGCGTCTGCCGCCGCCGGACCAGAGGACGCCCCCGCCGCCCGTGCCGGGCAGCTGGAGGACGTGCGCATGGCCATGCAGCACATTGCACGGCAGGCGGAGCGCGCAGGCAAGGTGATCAAGAGCGTGCACGATTTCGTGCGCCGCCGCGACCAGGCGCGCGAGGCCGTCCAGGCGCAGCAGCTGCTCGACGCCATCCTTCCGCTGGTCAGCCTGCAGGCCCGCAAGCTCGGCGTGCGCGTGCAAACCTCGGTAGAAGCCCACCTGCCGCCGGTGCTGTGCGATCGCACCATGGTGGAACAGGTGCTGCTGAATCTTGCGCGCAATGCCATGCAGGCGATGGACGACCCGTCCCTGCCCCGGCGCGTGCTGGATCTTCGCGTGCGCCGCGCCGCATCCAACCAGCACAGCGGCTGGGTCGAATTTGCGGTCACCGATGTGGGGACGGGTATTGCCGCCGACGTGGCCGAGAAGCTCTTCACCCCGTTTTTCACCACCCGCACTGAGGGCATGGGGCTGGGTCTTTCGCTGTGCCGCACCGTGATCGAGCAGCACGGCGGGTACCTGGGCTTTGCGCCCCACGAGCCGCGTGGTACGGTATTCACCTTTACCTTGCCCGCAGCAACCCTGTAATTCTTGGGGCAAGCCCGCACGGCGGGGTGACCCTGCGGTGCGCCGGTTTCATCGGCACCAGGGCGTCGAAAAACAGGGATAACTGAGCTGAACTATGGAGCCCATCACCAACGCCACCGTGTACATCGTCGACGACGACGCCAGCGTGCGCGAAGCCCTGGCCTGGCTGTTGCGCTCGCGCAGGCTCCTGAGCGAATCGTTTGAAAGCGCGGAAGCCTTCGAAGCCGCGCTCACCAGCCGCACGTCCCAGCGCCAGCCCAGCTGCCTGCTGCTGGACGTGCGCATGCCCGGCATGAGCGGGCTGGCGTTGTTCGACCGGCTGGCCGTGCGTGGCGACCTGGCTGCCATGCCGGTCATCTTTCTGACCGGGCACGCCGATGTGCCGACTGCGGTGGACACAGTCAAGCGCGGCGCATTCGATTTTTGCGAAAAGCCATTTTCCGACAACGCGCTGGTCGACCGCGTGGAGCAGGCGCTGACGCAATCGGCCCAGCACCTTGCGCAACTGCGCGAGCGCAGTGATCTGGAGGTGCGGCTGGCAGAGCTCACCGACCGCGAGCGTGACGTGATGGATCTGGTGGTGGCCGGCCTGCCCAACAAGCTCATTGCCGACCAGCTGGTCATCAGTGTGCGCACGGTGGAGGTTCACCGATCACGGGTGTTTGACAAGATGCAGGTCAAATCGGCCGTGGAACTTGCGAACCTGTTGCGCGCCGGCCCGTAGGGGCGCCCACCGTGCGGGGCTCCTTCGGATAGCGCCGGTCAGCGTGGACGCTCGCCCACAAAAATCTCTACCCGGCGGTTGCGCGAGCGACCATCGTTGGTGTCGTTGCTGGCGATGGGGTAACGCTCACCCATGCCGTCGATGGCAATGCGTCGGCCATCCACGCCCCGGGCCACCAGGTAGCTGCGCGTGCTGGCAGCACGGTCCACCGAGAGCGGGTTGTTGATGGCGTCACTGCCGGTGTTGTCGGTGTGCCCCACGATGCGCACGTCGGTGTTGGGGTTGTTGCGCAACCCCATGGCGAACTGGTCGAGCACGGGGGCGAAGTTGGGCTGGATGTCCGAACGGCCCACGGCAAACGAGATGTCGCTCGGGATGTTGAGCATGAGCTGGTTGTCGGCCGTCTGCGTCACGCCGACACCGGTGCCGCGCGTGGCCTGCTCCATTTCGCGCTTCTGGCGTTCCATGTTCTGCGACCAGATGTAGGTGCCCAGGGCGCCCACACCCGCACCCACCACCGCGCCCGTGCCGGCACTCCCGCCGGTGGCTGAGCCGATGACGGCACCCGCCAGGGCGCCCACGCCGGCGCCTGTGGCAGTGCGGCGCTGGGTGTCGTCCATGCTGGCGCAGCCGGTAACAAGAAGAAGGGCGGCAGTGCTGCCGAGAAGAATGGTTTTGCGCATGTTGTGCTCCTTGGAGAGATTCAGGTCAGCCGGGCACTGCGGGCCTTGCCCGAGCCCCGGCTCACCGCCATCATGTTGCCGGGCGGAGCATGCCGCCATCGGTCCATCTGCACACCGGGTGTAGGACGGGGCGCTGTTTAATCGTTGATCGGGGCCGGTGGGGGGGCTTTTGTCACTGGCACCGGGGGTGCCGAAGGAGGGGGCGCCGGCGCCTGCGGCGGCGGCAGTTCACCCCCCTTGCGGCCCGAAAACATGGTCCACCACACGATGGCCACCAGCAGCACCAGCGCAAGCAGCGCTTCAAGCAAAATCAGACCCATGAAATTGACACTCCTGCGCGCTGTGGGAACGGCGCTGATTGTAGGAACGCTGGCTGCCTGCTCCACGCCCCCGGCCCCAATTCCCTCCCGCCCCGGGGCCATCCCCGCGCCGCCACCCCCCGCCTCGGTGGTGCTGCCCGGCGACACCGGCCCGCTGCCCCCCCCGATGTCGCAGCCCAAGAGCCGCTGGATGCCCGTGCGCTGGGCCGAGCTGCCGGGCTTTGCCGACGATGCGCTGCACGAGGCGTGGAACGCCTGGATCAAGAGTTGCGAGCGCCCCCAGCCGCCCTTCACTGCGCTGTGCAGCGAGGTGCGCCAGCTCAGCATTGCCACCACCGACGAACAGCGCGCCTGGCTCATTGCGCGGCTGCAGCCGTACCGGGTGGAGGCGGCCGATGGCAACGCCGAAGGGCTGCTCACGGCGTACTACGAGCCGATGATGGAAGCCAGCCGCCTGCCCGGCAACGGCTTCACGGTGCCCATCTACCGCGTGCCGGCCAGCCTGGGCGCGCGCAAGCCCTGGTATACCCGCCAGCAGATCGAGACCCTGCCAGAGGCGCAGGCCGCGATGGCTGGCCGCGCCATTGCGTGGCTGCGCGACCCGGTGGAATCGATGGTGCTGCACATCCAGGGCTCGGGCCGCCTGCGTGTTACCGAGGCCGATGGTTCGGTGTCGGTGGTGCGCGTGGCTTATGCCGCCACCAACGACCAGCCCTACGGCAGCATCGGCCGGTGGCTGCTGGACCAGGGCTACACCCGCGACGCCACCTGGCCCGGCATCCGCGCCTGGCTGGCGGCCAACCCCCAGCGCACCAACGAACTGATGTGGACCAACCCGCGCTACGTGTTCTTCAAGGAGGAACCCCTGGTGGGCATGGACGCCGGCTTTGGCCCCCGAGGGGCGCAGGGCGTGCCGCTCACCCCCGGGCGCTCGATCGCGGTGGACCGGCAGAGCATTCCTTACGGCACGCCCGTGTGGCTGGCCTCCAGCGGGCCGCAGGTGCAGCTCAACCGCCTGGTGCTGGCGCAGGACACGGGCAGTGCCATCGTGGGTGCGGTGCGGGCGGACTTCTTCACCGGCTGGGGCCCCGAGGCGGGCGACATTGCCGGGCGGCTCAAGCAGAACCTGCGGCTGTGGGCACTGTGGCCAAAATAATGGTCAAAACAGCCTCTGGCGCTTATCCAATAAGCGCCAATAGCTATTAAAAAAGGAGCGTTGATGCGCGTGACCGAGCCCCAGCTGCGCACCGTGCTGCTCGCGCAGGCCGTCGAGCACGCAGACGCGGGGCACACGCTGGTCAGCGCGGTGGAGCTGCAGGAGGCCACGCGCCATGCCGTGGCCGCCGCCCGGGCGCGCAGTGTGCCGCGCGTGGGGGTGGCCGAGGTGATGCTCGATCGCGCCACCACCATCGCCCAGCACGCCAGCGGCCGCGACAGCACCGTAGCCGCACTGAACCCACAGCCCGGCCATGGCGAACGTGGCGGGCTCGCCCCCTGGGTGGTGCGCGGCCTGCCGCTGGCGGCGCTGCTGCTGGGCCTGGCGATAGACCGCATCAGCAACGCGCACCGGGTGGACCTGCTCTCGCCGCCGCTGCTCGCCGTGCTGGCCTGGAACCTGGCCGCGTACCTGCTGATCGCCTGGCGTGCCTGGCGCGTATGGCGCACACCGGGTTCGTCGCAGCCCGGTGCGTGGCTGCAGCAGGCGCTGCGTCCCCTTGGCCATCCCTTCGGCCGCGCCGGCAGGGGGCTCTCGGCGCGCATCGCGGCCGACTTCCACCGGCGCTGGTGGGCTCATGCGGGCGACCTGCTGCAGCAGCGCACAGCGCGCGTGCTGCACCTGTGCGCCGCCGCCTGGGGCGCAGGCATTGCGCTGTCGCTGCTGCTGCGCGGGCTGGTGGTGCGCTACCAGTTCGGCTGGGAGAGCACCTTTCTCGACGCAGCCCAGGTGCACGCCATTGTCTCGGTGCTGTTTGCACCGCTGACCCTGCTGACGGGCCTGACGCCCTTCACGCTGCAGGAGATCGCCGCCACGCAAAACTTTGCGGGGGAAAGCGGCATGGGTGGCAGCCGCTGGGTGGGAATGTACGTGGGCCTGCTGCTGCTGGCCGTGGTGCTGCCGCGCCTGGCGCTGGCGGCCTGGGCGCGCTGGCGTGAACACCGGTGGCAGGGCCACATCGACCCGCAGGGCCCCGCCTTCGATGCGCTGCGCGCCAGCCTGCCGGGCGACCTGGTGATCGGCCTGCACGGCCCGCAGGGCGAAGTGCAGGTGCTGCTGGGCGCTGGCCTGCAAACCCCGCAGGGCGACCGGCTGGGGTTTGCCGAAGACCCGGCGCAGCCGGTGGATGCCGTGCTGGCCTGGGCCGCCAGCACGCCACCCCCCGCCTGGCAGGCTGCCCCCCGCCTGGCACTGCGGTGGGACGACTTTGGCGCCAGCTGGGTGCTGGAGCCCGCCCTGTTCGACCGGCTGGACGCGGCCCTGCCCGCCCACCACCACGCCCTGGCCCGCCTGCGGGCTGCCTGGGTCGAGCGCAACGAGCAGCGCTTTGGCCAGGCCCTGCAGGCACTGGCGCAGCACCTGCACGCTTGTGCCGCCCTGCACAGCCTGGCGCCGGAGGCTGCCGCCGCGCAGTACGCACAGCGCGTGCAAACGCTGGAAGCCACGCTGCGCACCCTGCATGGCGCGCCTGCAGCACCCCTGCAGCGCCTGGCGCCCCCGGCCGACCCGGCACAGCGCCTGCCGCTGGTGCGCCGCGCGGACAGCACGGCCCTGGCCGTGGGCACATCCGCCGGGGCCGCCGCAGGGGCTGCGGCCGGCGCCAAGGCCGGTGCCCTGATCGACGTGGGCACGGGCGGCCTCACCCTGGGCGCAGGGACCGCCCTGGGCGCGCTGCTGGGCGGCACCACGGCGTGGGTGGTGCGCGCGCTGCAAAAGAAAGACGAAGGGCGGCAGGACCTGCTGCACCATGCCACCGAGGTGGCGTGTACGCACTACCTCGTCATTGCCCACCAGCAGCGCGTGCCGCCCGATGAAGCCATGCAGCTTGCATCGCGCTGGGCCGCCGAGGTGACGGGCACCGTGGCTGCACACGGGGCTGCCCTGGCCAGCGCGCTGAAAAACGGCGCGCCGGGCGATGAGGCCGTGCAGACGCTGCTGCGCACCATGCTGATGGGCATCCTGCAGCGCAGCTTTGCGGACCGGGCCGCAGCGCACCGCCCGACGTCGGCGTAAAAATAAGATGAAACAGGCCGCCAGCGCCTGATGGTATTGCGCTGACAGCTATTGAATCAATAGCAAATACTGCCCTCAGGGGCACGGCGCCCTGACCGCTTCGGTCTCTACCCGTTGCGCCGACGCCGCGGCAGCGAAGGCCATGGACGGGGGCACCGTCACGGTGCGCAGCTGGTCGCCGTCGATGCGGTATTCGTATTCACGCGTCGAGCCCACCATCTCCGTTTTGAACGTGCTGGCCGCCATGGTTGCCGCGTACACCTGGGGGCGCGCAATGCGGTAGCGGTAGGTGGTGGTTGCCGTGCCACTGGTGGTCTTGCAGATCGATTCGAACTGGTCTTCCTGAAACCGCAGCGTGCAGCGGCCCGAGGTGTCCTCGGCTTTTTCGCCCTCCGGCGTGGTCAACACAATTTTGGCGGCGCGCCAGCAGCCGAGCAGGGCGGGGTCGGCGGTTGCAGCGTGGATGGCAGGGGCCCCAAGGGCCAGTGTCCAGAGGACAGAACGCAAATAGCTCGGCATGCGAAAGAAGCGGCCCCGCCAGGGGCGCGCGGTCAGGCTGGGAAGGCCGCCATGGTAGGCGAAGCCGGGGAAGGCCCCGCGCACGCAGGCGCCTACTCCACCGCCCACCGCGTCACCCGCGGCGGCGCATCGCCTACGTGGAAGGCCAGCTTGCGGTCGCGCAGCGCGACGTCGGAGGCGGTCACGCGGTCAAAGCGGCGCAGGTGTTCGGTCCACGACTCGTCCTCGATGCGCTCCACATAGCGCGCGGGCTGGCTGATGTCGTGCAGCAGCTGCCAGCCCAGGGCGCCCTGGCGCAGGCGGCTGCGGCGGCTTTCCTGCATCACGGCGCGAAATTCGTCGGCGCGGGCGGGGTCGATGAAGTACTCGATGGTGACCACCAGGTGGCCCGCGCCCGGTGGCACCTCGGCCACGGGCGCCTTGAAGGCGCGCGAAGGGCTCAGGTCTTCTTCCATGCTGCGGTCGGCCACCAGGCGCTGCACCAGCGCCATCGCCACCACGCCCGTGGCGGCAGCGATGCCCACGCTCAGGTGCACATCGCTGACCGTGGCCACCTGGCCCCACACGGCGGCGCCCAGGGCGGTGGAGCCCATGATGGCCATCTGGTAGATCGACATGCCGCGCGCCCGCACCCAGTTGGGCAGCGCGAGCTGGGCCGACACCGAGAGCGAGTTGGCGGTGGTGATCCACGCCATACCCGCCACGAACATCGCGGGCACCGCCACGACCACGTTGGGCGCCACGGCCATCGCCGCGGTGGCCAGTGCCTGCAGCATGGTGCCGCGCATCACCAGCGCATCGCGCGCCATGGCCTGGCGCAGGCGCGGCAGGAACATGGCGGCCGTGATGGCGCCCGCCCCCATGCTGGCCAGCAGCAGCGTGAAGGTGCCGGCATCGCCGCCGTCCAGGCCCTTGGCCAGCAGCGGCAGCAGCGCCAGCAGCGCGGTGGCATGCAGAAAGAAGATGGAGATGCGCCACAGCACCGCCCGCATGGGCGGCGACTGGCGCACAAACTGCAGGCCCACGCGCATGGCACTGGTCAGGCGCTCGCGGCCCAGCGGGCTGGGCGTGTGCACGCGCTTCCAGCGCATGATGGTGAAGGCGGAAATGACGGACAGCACCGCGTTGAGCACAAACACCCAGGCACTGCCCGCGCTGGCGATGATGGCGCCCGCCAGCAAGGGGCCGATGATGCGCGAGGCGTTCATGGCAACGCCGTTGAGCGCCAGCGCGGCGGGCAGCTGCGGGCGGCTCACCAGCTCCGGGACGATGGCCGCAAACACCGGCCAGCGCATGGCCAGGCCAATGCCGTTGGCAAAGGTGAGCGCCAGCAGCAGCGGGGCCGTCATGCCGCCCGACACGATGGCAATCGACAGCACCACCGCCACGGCCGCCACCCAGAACTGCGTGGCGATGAAGTAGCGCCGCCGGTCCAGGATGTCGGCCAGCGCCCCGCTGGGCAGGCCGAGCAGGAACACCGGCAGCGTGGACGCCGACTGCACCAGCGCCACCAGGATGGGCGAGGTGGTCAGCGTGGTCATGAGCCAGGCGGCCGCCACGTCGTTCATCCACATGCAGGTGTTGGCCGCCACCCAGGTGAGCCAGAGCATGCGGAACACGGGGACGGACAGGGGGGCCAGGGGTGAGAGCGAGGCGGAAGCGGGGGCGGTGGCGATGGCTGCGGGCGCGCCTTCTTCCAGCTGTGCGGTCACCGTGGCGTCGTTGCCCTGGGAGGGTGCGGCGCGGTCTGCGGCCGGGTCCTGCGCCGGGTGGTCAGGCGAAGGCGGGGGTGCAACGCTGCGCGTGCTTTCGTGGGACGGCAATGGGGGCATGTCCGCCGATTGTGCGACGGCTTGCCGTGCAGCGCAGCCGCGCCGGGGGCGACCCGGACCGGGTCATGGGCATGGTTTGCCCATCGAGAAACATGGTCAAAACAGGTTTTTGCGCTTATTCAGAAAGCGCCAACAGCTATCAAATAAATAGCAATCAGGATCGTGGTCTGGCCAGGTGCGTGAGGGGCAAGGCGCTGCTGGCCTTGACCTCGCCCAGCGAGAAACTGGTGTGCATGTCTTTCACGTTCGGCAGGTTCAGCAGCACATCGCGTGCGAACTGGGAGAAGCTGTCCAGATCGCGCGCCACCACCTGCAGCTCGAAGGTACCGGTGCCGCTGATGTAGTGGCACGACACCACCTCCGGGATCTGGCGGATGGCCTCTTCCATCTTGCGCGTGAGGTTGCCGGTGCTGCGGTCGGCATCCAGCCGCACAAAGGCCAGCACCCCCAGGCCAATCTTGTGCCGGTCGATCTCGGCGCGGTAGCCCTTGATGAAGCCTTGCTCTTCCAGCGCCCGCACGCGGCGCCAGCAGGGCGCGGCCGAGAGGCCCACACGCTGGGCCAACTCGGCATTCGTCAGACGCGCGTCAGCCTGCAGCTCGTTGAGGATGGCGATGTCGAATTTGTCGAGAGTGTTCACAAAAGGGCTGCCAGAAGAAAGATCCTTTCTCAGAATAGCCTAAACACGGCACAGAACGCAAAGACATATCAGCGACGCAGACATACACTTCTCTGCACACTAGTGCGGCAGCCCTAAACGGGCCGCGTTGCGCTGCCCAGGTGCGCCCACAAGGCGCACATCCCCCAAAAAAAGCCATTGGAGACATAGCCATGAACGCCCCATTGCCGGAACACATTCGCAAGGCCCTCGAGACCGTCACGCTCGACGACAAATACGCGCTGGACCACGGCCGGGCGTTCATGAGCGGGGTGCAGGCCCTGGTCCGCCTGCCCATGCTGCAGCGCCAGCGCGATGCCATGGTGGGCCTGAACACCGCCGGTTTCATCAGCGGCTACCGGGGCTCTCCGCTGGGCACGTATGACCAGGCGCTGTGGGCCGCCAAGAAGCACCTGGCCGCCAACAACGTCGTCTTCCAGCCCGGTGTGAACGAAGAGCTGGGTGCCACGGCCGTGTGGGGCACGCAGCAGCTGGACCTGTACCCGCAAAGCAAGAAGTTCGACGGCGTCTTCGGCATCTGGTATGGCAAGGGCCCGGGCGTTGACCGCTGCTCGGACGTTTTCAAGCACGCCAACATGGCGGGCACGGCCCAGCACGGCGGCGTGATTGCCATTGCGGGTGACGACCACATCAGCAAATCGTCCACCGCCGCGCACCAGAGCGATCACATCTTCAAGGCCTGCGGGCTGCCGGTGTTCTTCCCGAGCAGCGTGCAGGAGATTCTGGACATGGGCCTGCACGCGTTTGCCATGAGCCGCTTCTCGGGCGTGTGGTCGGGCATGAAGACCATCCAGGAGGTGGTGGAGTCCTCCAGCAGCATCAACATCGACCCCGACCGCGTGAAGATTGTGATGCCCGAAGACTTCGCGATGCCGCCGGGCGGCCTGCACATCCGCTGGCCCGATGCGCCGCTGGAGCAGGAAGCGCGCCTCATGGACTACAAGTGGTACGCGGCCCTGGCGTACATCCGCGCCAACAAGCTCAACTACAACGTCATCGAAGGCCAAAACGACCGCTTCGGCATCATTGCCAGCGGCAAGGCCTACAACGACACACGCCAGGCGCTGGTGGACCTGGGCCTGGACGACGACACCTGCCGCCAGCTGGGCATCCGCGTGCACAAGGTCAACGTGGTGTGGCCGCTCGAAGCCACCATCACGCGCGACTTTGCACAAGGCCTGCAAGAGATCCTGGTGGTGGAGGAAAAGCGTCAGGTCATCGAATACCAGCTGAAAGAAGAGCTGTACAACTGGCGCGCCGACGTGCGCCCCAATGTGCTGGGCAAGTTCGACGAGCCCGAAGGCGATGCCACCGGCGGCGAATGGTCGATGCCCAACCCCAGTCAGAACTGGCTGCTGCGTGCCAAGGCCGACCTGACGCCCGCCATCATCGCCAAGGCGATTGCCAAGCGCCTGAAGAAGCTGGGCGTATCGAGCGACATCATCGCGCGCATGGATTCGCGCATTGCCGTCATCGAAGCCAGCGAACGCGCCATGACGGAGCTGAAGGTGGACACCGGCGAGCGTGCCCCGTGGTTCTGCAGCGGCTGCCCGCACAACACCAGCACCCGCGTGCCCGAGGGCTCGCGCGCCGTGGCCGGCATCGGCTGCCACTACATGGCCAACTGGATGCCCGACCGCAACAC
Source organism: Acidovorax sp. NO-1 (assembly GCF_000238595.1). Taxonomy (GTDB): domain Bacteria; phylum Pseudomonadota; class Gammaproteobacteria; order Burkholderiales; family Burkholderiaceae_C; genus Acidovorax. The sequence continues at coordinate 72,332 of NZ_AGTS01000049.1, forward strand.
GTCCACCTTCACGCAGATGGGCGGCGAAGGCGTGACCTGGGTGGGCCAGGCGCCGTTCACCACCGACCAGCACGTGTTTGCCAACCTGGGCGACGGTACCTACTTCCACAGCGGGCTGCTGGCCATCCGCCAGAGCATCGCGGCGGGCACCAACATCACCTACAAGGTGCTCTACAACGATGCCGTGGCCATGACCGGTGGCCAGCAGGTGGGCGAGCGGCCCGAGGGCCACTCGGTGCTGCAGATCATGAACAGCCTCAAGGCCGAGGGCGTGGTCAAGCTGATCATCGTGACCGACGAGCCGCACAAGTACGACGGCGTGGCGCTGGCCGAGGGCGTGACGGTGCACCACCGCGACGAGCTCGACACGCTGCAGCGCCAGTTCCGCGAGATCAGGGGCTGCACGGTCATCATTTACGACCAGACCTGCGCCACCGAAAAGCGCCGCCGCCGCAAGCGTGGCACGCTGGCCACGCCCGACAAGACCGTGGTCATCAACGAGCTGGTGTGCGAGGGCTGTGGCGACTGCTCGACCAAGTCCAACTGCCTCTCCGTCGAGCCCGTGGAGACCGAATTCGGCCGCAAGCGCCGCATCAACCAGAGCACCTGCAACAAGGACTACTCGTGCGTGAACGGCTTCTGCCCGAGCTTCGTGACGGTGGAGGGCGGCAAGCTCAAGAAGCCCAAAAAGGAAAAGAAGGGCGACCTGTCGGCGCTGCCCTCCATTCCTGAACCCGTGCTGCCCGTGGCCGAAAGCGCCTGGGGCATCGTGGTGGGTGGCGTGGGCGGCACGGGCGTGATCACCATCGGCTCGCTGCTGGGCATGGCGGCGCACCTGGATGGCAAGGGCGTCATCACGCAGGACGCCGGTGGCCTGGCGCAAAAGGGCGGCGCCACCTGGAGCCACATCCAGATCGCCAACCGCCCCGAAGCCATCTACACCACCAAGGTCGATACCGCCAAGGCGGACCTGGTGATCGGGTGTGATTCCATCGTGGCGGCGCACAAGTACACGCTGGCTGTGATGCAGCCGGGCCGCACCTTTGTGGCGCTGAACACCCACAGCACGCCCACCGCGGCGTTCGTGACCAACCCGGACTGGCAGTTCCCCGGCGCCAATTGCGACACCGCCATTGCCGCTGCCGTGGGTGCGGGTGGGGTGGGCAGCTTTGACGCCGAGCAGGTGGCCACGCAGCTGCTGGGCGACAGCATCTACACCAACCCGCTGATGCTGGGCTACGCCTGGCAAAAGGGCCGCGTGCCGCTCACGCTCCCATCGCTGATGCGCGCCATGGAATTGAACGGCGTGCAGGTGGACAACAACAAGGCCGCCTTCGAATGGGGCCGCCGCTGCGCGCATGATCTGGCGTCGGTGCAGGCGCTGTTTGCTGCGGCGCAGGTGATCCAGTTCGTCAAGAAGCCGTCGCTGTCGGAGATGGTCGCCAAGCGCGTGGAGTTTTTGACCGGCTACCAGAACGCCGCCTACGCCGCCGACTACCAGGCCTTTGTCGAGAAGGTGAAGGCGGCAGAAGCCAAGTTGGGCACCAGCACAAAGTTGTCCGAGGCCGTGGCCCGCTACCTGTTCAAGCTCATGGCCTACAAGGACGAGTACGAAGTGGCGCGACTGCACATCGACCAGGCCTTCACGGACAAGATCGCGAACATGTTCGAAGGCGACTACAAGCTGGTGCACCACCTGGCGCCGCCCCTGACGGCCAGGAAGAACGACAAGGGCGAGCTGGTCAAGCAGCCGTTTGGCCCGTGGATGCGCAGCGCCTTCGGCCTGCTGGCGAAGATGAAAGGCCTGCGCGGCACGGCGCTCGATGTGTTCGGCAAGACCGAGGAGCGCCGCATGGAGCGCGCGCTGATCGTGGAATACCGCGCCTGCATCGACGAGCTGCTGGCCCGCCTGAATGCCGACAACCTGGCGCTTGCGGCAGAGATTGCCCGCATCCCCGAAGAAATCCGGGGCTATGGCCACGTGAAGGAGCGCCACCTGAAAGCGGCACGCCCCAAGTGGGACGGCCTGATGGCCCAGTGGCGCAGCGGCGCCACCGCAACGCGCAAGGTGGCCTGAGACACGGCGGGCGCTTGCCCGCTGTTTCAGCGTCATTCGCTATCAAAAATGTAGCTATTGGCGCTTGATGGATAAGCGCCAGAGCCGTTTTTGATGCATATTTTTGAAGGTTCGGTTGCTGCAGGGCGCCTGGCGCGTGAGGGCCTGGTTCAGCGTTGCGCTAACACCCGGCGCGTGCTTGGGTCTTCCCTTGGAGGCAAAGGGCGGGGGGCCGCATACAATGCCCTGTTCCGCCCCGCACACGGCGCCCGTGCGCGCCCGGGGTGGGTGCCGTGAATTTTGAACATCCGTTTGTGGAGTCCCGTCCGTGTTTATTTCTTCCGCTTTTGCCCAAACCGCACCCGCTGCCGCCGCCGAAGGCGGCAACATGATGTCCACACTCACGGGCATGCTGCCCCTGGTGTTGATGTTTGTGGTGCTGTACTTCGTCATGATCCGCCCCCAGATGAAGCGCCAGAAGGAACACCGCGCCATGATCGAAGCCATCGCCAAGGGCGATGAAGTGGCCACTGCAGGCGGCATCGTTGGCAAGGTCACGCGCCTGTCCGAAGGTTTCCTGCACATCGAGATCGCCAGCGGCGTGGAAGTGCAGCTGCAGCGCAGCGCCGTGGTGCAGGTGCTGCCCAAGGGCTCGGTCAAATAAGCAAGAGTCAGCCCCTGGGGCTAGTTGAGTGAACCCAATGGGGCGGCCGGCTTGCGAGCACGCCGCCCTTTGAAGCTTTCCGAGAGGTAAGAGCGCGATCATGAACCGATATCCGGTCTGGAAATACGCGATCCTGGTGATCGTGCTGCTGGTGGGGATCCTGTACACCTTGCCCAACTTCTTTGGCGAGGCGCCTGCGGTGCAGGTTTCGTCTGCCAAGGCCACCGTCAAGGTGGATGCCGCAGTGCAGCAGCGGGTGGAGGATGCGCTCAAGGCCGCGGGCGTCAACGCCGACTTTGTCGCGCTGGAAGGCGGCTCGGTGCGTGCGCGTTTTGATACGCCCGACACCCAGCTCAAGGCCAAGGACGCCATCCAGAAGGCCCTGGTGCCGGATGAGAGCGATCCCTCGTACGTGGTGGCGCTGAACCTGATCTCGCGCTCGCCCCTGTGGCTCAAAGCCCTGCACGCCAACCCGATGTACCTGGGGCTGGACCTGCGCGGCGGCGTGCACTTCATGCTGCAGGTGGACATGCAGGCCGCCCTGACCAAAAAGGCGGAGTCTTATGCCGGCGACCTGCGCACGGCGCTGCGCGACAAGAACATCCGCCATGGCGGCATCAGCCGTGACGGCCAGGCGGTGGACATCCGGGTGCGTGACGAAGCCATGCTGACGGCGGTGCGCAACCTCATCACCGACCAGTTTGCCGACCTGCAGACCACCAGCAGCCCCGAGGGCACCGAGTTCAAACTGCGCGCCACGATCAAGCCCGAGGCGACCCGCCAGGTGCAGGACCAGGCGCTCAAGCAGAACATGGTGACGCTGCACAACCGCATCAACGAACTGGGCGTGGCCGAGCCCGTGATCCAGCAGCAGGGCCTGGACCGCATCGTGGTCCAGCTGCCCGGCGTGCAGGACACCGCCCAGGCCAAGCGCATTCTGGGCCGCACCGCCACACTGGAAGTGCGCTTGGTGGACGAAGGCACCGAAGCCCGCGCCGCTGAGACGGGCCGTGGCCCGGTGCCGTTTGGCTCCGAGCGCTATCTGGAGCGTACTGGCCAGGCGGTCATCGTGAAGAAGCAGGTCATCCTGACCGGCGAGAACCTGACCGATGCGCAGCCAGGCTTTGACGGCCAGACGCAGGAACCCACCGTGAACCTCACGCTGGATGCCAAGGGCTCGCGCATCTTCCGCGACATCACGCGCGAGAACGTCGGCAAGCGCATGGCGATCATCCTGTTCGAAAAGGGCAAGGGCGAGGTGGTGACGGCGCCGGTGATCCGTACGGAAATCGCCGGAGGCCGCGTGCAGATCTCCGGCAGCATGACCACTGCAGAAGCCAACGACACTGCCTTGCTGCTGCGCGCCGGCTCGCTGGCCGCGCCGATGGAAATCATCGAGGAATTCACGATTGGCCCCAGCCTGGGTGCGGACAACATCGAGCGTGGCATCGACAGCGTTGTCTGGGGCATGGTGGCCATCGCGGCATTCATGTGCATCTACTATGCGCTTTTCGGCGTGTTCTCCACGGTGGCTTTGGCGGTCAACGTACTGTTGCTCATCTCCGTGCTGTCCATGCTTCAGGCCACGCTCACGCTGCCGGGCATTGCCGCCATGGCGCTGGCGCTGGGAGTTGCCATCGACTCCAACGTGCTGATCAACGAGCGCATTCGTGAAGAACTGCGGGCAGGCGTGTCGCCACAGGCGGCCATCCACACAGGCTATGAGCGCGCCTGGTCCACCATTCTGGACTCCAACGTCACGACGCTGATTGCCGGCCTGGCGCTGCTGGCCTTCGGCTCGGGCCCGGTGCGCGGTTTTGCCGTGGTGCACTGCATCGGCATTCTGACCAGCATGTTCTCTGCGGTGTTTTTCTCGCGCGGGCTGGTGAACCTCTGGTACGGTCGCCAGAAGAAGCTCAAGACGGTGTCCATCGGTACCGTGTGGAGGCCTGAGGCCGATGCCACGGCCTTGACCTCAAAGAACCCCTAAATAAGGAACAAGAACATGGAGTTCTTTCGCATCAAAAAAGACATCCCGTTCATGAAGTACGCGTTGGTGCTCAACGCGATCTCCTTCATCACCTTTGCGCTGGCGGTCTTTTTCCTGATCACGCGGGGTCTTCACCTTTCCGTGGAGTTCACCGGCGGTACCGTGATGGAAGTGGCATACACCCAGACGGCCGATATCGGCAAGGTGCGTGAAACGGTGTCCGGGCTGGGTTACTCGGATGTCATCGTGCAAAACTTCGGCACGTCGCGGGACGTGATGATCCGCCTGCCCGTGCAAAAGGGTGTTACGTCGGCACAGCAGAGTGAGCAGGTACTGGAAGCTCTCAAAGCCGCCAATCCGGAGGTCACGCTGCGCCGCACCGAATTCGTTGGCCCCCAGGTGGGCGAGGAACTGGTGCATGGCGGGCTGATGGCTCTGGGCATGGTGGTGCTGGGAATCGTGATCTACCTGGCCATGCGGTTTGAGTGGAAATTCGGCGTGGCGGCCGTGATTGCCAACCTGCATGACGTGGTGATCATCCTGGGGTTTTTTGCCTTCTTCCAGTGGGAATTTTCTCTGGCTGTTTTGGCGGGCGTGCTGGCCGTGCTGGGGTATTCGGTGAACGAGTCGGTTGTGATCTTCGACCGGATCCGTGAGGCATTCCGCAAGTACCGCAAGATGACCACCGCTGAGGTGATTGACCACGCCATCACCAGTACGATGAGCCGCACCATCATCACCCACGCCTCCACCGAAGCCATGGTGTTGTCGATGTTCTTCTTCGGAGGCCCCAGTCTCCATTACTTTGCGTTGGCGCTCACCATCGGTATCCTTTTCGGCATCTATTCGTCCGTGTTCGTGGCAGCCGCCATTGCGATGTGGCTGGGCGTCAAACGCGAGGATCTTGTGAAGCCTGCCCGAAAAGATGGGGATCCGAACGATCCCCATGCCGGGGCCACCGTCTGAACCGCTAATATCGGGACATGCAGCCCACGCCCCCTTCTGTACCGCAGCGCCGCCTGGCCCGCCAGGCGCGCCAGCGGTTTGTAGAGGGCATATGCGCCGGGCTGCCGGACCTTGACAAGACCGTCCAGGATTTCCTGACGACGCTCATGACCCAGACGGGCACGGCCCGTGAAATGCAGTCGCGCCGCGACGCCTGGATGCTTTACCAGCAGCACCATGCCGCCTGGACCGAGCGCACCGGCAAAGCCTGGCGCGAGGCCCTGGCACCCCACATCAGCACCACGCGCGGTGCATTGGCAACCGGCGGTGCGGGCGCCCAGTTCGAGTTGCTGAGCGACGATGTGGTGGAAAACAAGATTCTTGCCTCCCGCATGGCCCTGACGGTGAGCGAACAGGTCAGCCCACAGTTCGACACGCTGCGCCAGCGCACGCAATCGCTGGAAGGGCAGGAGCTGGACAGCACCGACATCCTGCGTCCCGAAGCGGTATGCCTGTTCCTGGTGGAGCAGTGGGTGGAGGCGGGCTTGCCGCGCACCGATCTGCAGACCGTGGTGGACCCGCTGCAGCGGGAACTGGCCAACCTCCTCCAGAAGCAGTACCAGGCCGTCAACGTGTTTTATGTGGAGCAGGGCGTGACGCCCCAGGCGGACCTGAAATCGCGCGTACGGCGCACGGCCGGAGGCGCAGTCACCGGCAGTGGTGCCGGCAGCGAATCTGGCGCGGGCGGGCTGGCTTCCCAGGCCCTCGCCCAGACCCGCGAGGCCATGGCGGCCGCACGCGGGGGTATGCCGCCGCAGGGTGGTGGACGCCCCACGTACCCGAACCCGCCGCGGGTGCCGCCACCGGGCTACCCGCAGCATGGCATGCCCACTGCATTCGCCACGGGCATGACCCCGCTGGCGCGCGCCCGCCAGCGTGCCCATGGGGTCATGGGGCAATTGCGCAGGCTGCTGACTCAGCCTGCCACCGGGTTCGACATGGTCAATGCCCCGCCGGCTTCGGCGGCGCTGGCCCATGCCCTCACCGCGCACCGTGTGCACGCGGATACCTACTACAGCGGCGTTGCCACGTTGATGGAAGACTACAGCCCTGCGGCCGTGGTGCAGTTGGCCGGCGTCGTGCGCGAACGCTCGACCGAACTCAAGAAAAAGGCCTCCACCGCCGGGGAAAAAGCCATCATCGAAGTGGTGGCGCTGATGTTCCAGAGCATCCTGGCGGAAGACCGCATCCCGCCCGCAGTGCGCGTGTGGTTTGCGCGGCTGCAGGTGCCGGTTCTGCGCGTGGCACTGGCAGAACCGGAGTTCTTCAGCAACCTCAACCACCCCGCGCGTCAGCTGATCGACCGCATGGGCGCATGTGTCATGGGTTTTGACGCCACCAGCATCAATGGCAGCGCGCTGGAAGCCGAAATCCGCCGCGTGGTGCAGGTGATCGAGCAGTATCCCGAAACCGGTCGCCGCGTGTTCCAGCTGGTGTATGACGAGTTCGAGAAATTCCTCGCCAAGTTCCTCACCGAGAAACAGGCCACGTCGCGCCTTGTCTCTGTGGCCCAGCAGGTGGAGCAGAAGGAGACACTGGCGATCCAGTACACGATCGAGCTTCGCACCATGCTGCGCGACATGCCGGTGCGGGACGAGATCCGGGAGTTTCTTTTCAAGACCTGGGCCGAGGTGCTGGCCATGTCGGCCGTGCGTGACGGCCCGCAGCATGCCGACACGATCTCGCTCAAGCGCACGGCCGCCGATCTGGTCTGGGCTGCCAGTGCCAAGCCCAACCGCAGCGATCGGGCGCAGGTCATTCAGAACCTTCCCAGCTTGTTGCAACGCCTTCGCCAGGGCCTGGTCCTGATGGGGGTCACCGGTGCGCCCCAGGATGCGCAGATCAAGGTGCTCACAGACACGTTGGCAGACGCGTTTCTCTCGAAAACGGCATCGATTCCGCAAGCCCACATTGATGCGATGGCCAAGCGGCTTGCCAATCTGGAGGACTTCATCGGCGATGCGGTCCTTGGCGACATGCCGCTCAATGCCGACAATATTGAAATGATGCTGGGCATTGATGCCTCGTCGATCCATGTGATTGCCGACAACGGTGCCCCGGTGGACGAAGCCATGGTGGTGTGGGCCCAGGAACTGCAGCCTGGCACCTGGTACACCCTTGATCACAACGGTGCTTCGGCCCAGGTGCAGTATGCGTGGCAGAGCCAGCGCAAACAGCTGCACCTGTTTGCTGCGGTCGATGGCAGCAGCTACCTGATCCAGTTGCGCAGGCTGGCGGCCTACCTGCAAGCCGGCTTGCTTGTGGCACAGGATGAGGAAGGGCTGACCCTGCGCGCCACGCGCGATGCCCTGGCCAAGCTGGATGCGAATCCCGAGCGCCTGCTCGACTAGGGAGCCGCCCGGGTCTGGCCGCCGAACGACCGGTTTTCTGTGGCAGCGTCTCTGCCTGGCTGCAGGGAACCTTCGCCGTATCAGGCCCGCCCGAGTCGCTGGTACAGCCCTCCGGGCAAACGGGCCACGTGGCCGGCCAGTTCCAGCTCCAGCAGTTCAACCTGCAGCGACGCCGCATCGATACCCGTGCGAGCGACCAGTGCATCAACCCCCATCGGATCGAACCCGAGCGCCTGCAGCAGTGGCGTTTCCGGGGGGTGTTGTGCCGCGCTACTACTGCTGTGGTGCGGCTGCGCGCCGTCGGCCGGGGAAGGCGCCAGCGGCGCTGGCGCAGGCGGCAGGCGCAGCTCCTCCAGCACGTCCTGTGCAGACTCCACCAGTTTGGCTCCTTGCCGGATGAGTGCGTGGCAACCCCGTGATTGGGGCGCATGGATGGAGCCGGGGATGGCAAACACGTCGCGGCCTTGTTCGGCGGCCATGCGGGCGGTGATCAGGGATCCGGACGCCAACGCCGCCTCCACCACAAGGGTGCCTTGGGAAAGACCGGAGATGATGCGATTGCGTTTGGGAAAGTTGGCCGCCAGTGGCGGTGTACCCAGAGGATATTCACTGACCAGCAGGCCGTGGCTGGCGATGCGGTGTGCGAGATCGAGGTTCTTGCGGGGATAGACGCGATCCAGCCCGGTGCCCACCACGGCAATGGTGGCGGGGCTGTCCTGCGACGAAACGTCGGCACCGCCTTCCAGTGCCCCCTCGTGCGCAGCAGCGTCCACGCCCAGAGCGAGCCCCGAGACGATGGTGAGTCCTGCCGAGCGCAGCGATCTTGCGAAAAGGCGCGCGTTCTCCGCGCCCTGAGCGGTGGGGTTGCGGCTTCCGACCACGGCGAGGCACCGTTGGCCAGAAAACGGGGCCTGCGCAACAAGCCGGGCAGGGCCCATGACATACATCAGCAGCGGTGGGTCCTCGGTGTCCAGCAGCGGCTGCGGGTACCGGGTGTCGCCGAGCGTGACCACTGCCCGGGCTGGTCCGGACGGCTCAGCACCCTCCAGCCACTGCCAGGTGGTGTCCACCAGGGTCTCCCATGCGGCGGGCTGGGCGCGCAGTGCGCGGGCCTGGAGCGGCGTGACGCATTCCTGCAGGGCGTGTTCACCTTGCAGGAAGATGGTCTGTGGCATCCCGAAACGTGCCAGCAGGCGGCGAGCGGCGCCATTCCCCACCCCCTCGGTCAGGGTCAGGCGCAGCCACGCTGCCAACTCATCGCGGTCCATCGTGGATTCAGCAGGTCAAGCCACAGGTATTCGCGCCATGCACCGCACTGCGCGGTGCAAATTCAACGCTGCAGCTGGGACGACAGGTTCAATCCGGGTTCACCAGTCGGTCGCCCACGCGCACGCCGCTGCGAATCTCCAGCAGCAGGGCGTACGACACGCGGTCAAAGGTACGAAACACCATCGCAGTACCGTTGCTTTCGCTAGGAAGTTTGATCACGGCTTTTGCGCTGTCCGTCGTGTCCTTGATGCGGTCACCCTTGGTGAGCAGCGAAAGCACGTGGCCGGGCTCGATGCCGTCCTGCGCGCCCATATTGATGGCAACAACCTGATTCTGTGCGGCGTAGGCCGCAGAGAAACTGCCATAGATGGATACGACCCGCGCTTCCACGTCGATGTGGGGTGCCCGGGGTGTATAGCTGGTAAAGACGCGGGCAGGTGCAGGCAGGATACGGTCGCCGGCACGGATTTCTTCCTTGGTGGCGGAGAGATCTACCGTGGCGGGGATGTATTCGGAAACCATGCCACCCTTGCCGTTCGGAATGTCCTCAAAAGACTCCCCGCGTACCAGTTCCGCCTTGCCGAGGTATTGCGCTTCATAGCCGAGAATTTCACCCGAGACAGGATCCTTGAGCGCCACGGCGTCACGGAAAACACGGAAGTAACGGGGTTCACCGGGCTCGGCGCGGACAGGCGCAGAGGCATCCCCGCGGACGTAGGCGCGGTCGCCGCTGGCCATCAGCACGCGCTCTTCGGTGGTGGCAACGATGCGGGGCGCGCGTTGCAGCACATCCGCATCCACCACCAGGGGCTCCACCAGGAACGGTTCGATCAGATGCGGCTTGAGGGTGGGGATGGCCGTGTTCGCCAGACTGTCGCTGCGCGTGCGGGGGGAGACGCGCACGGTCTGAGGCTCGGACGACTGCATGCCCGGGGGCGTGGTGCGCAGCCTTGCGTAGCTGCCGTCCTTGTCCAGATAAAGCGTCTGCCCTGGATAGATCAGGTGCGGGTTGGAAATTGTCTGGAGGTTCATGCCCCACAGTTCTGGCCAGCGCCAAGGGCGCTTGAGATAAATGCCGGAGATGCCCCACAGCGTATCGCCGCGTTGTACCGTGTAGGTGTCCGGTGCATTGGGCGCCAGCTCAGACAGGGGAATGCCGCGTTCGGACACCTGCTGCGCTGTTGCGCGCTGCCCGCTGGAGATGGGATAGTTCTGGGAATGGGCTGGTGAGACCAGCAACGCGCCAGCGATGATGGTGAGCGCGCCCAGGGCGGTTCGCCGCACGCTGGTAAAAGCTGACATGTTGTTCCTTTTTTCGTGCATTGGAAAACGCCCCCTCGCTGGCAACTCGGCGTGCGGAGCTCACGCGAACCGAGTAAATACGTTACAAACCTTCTTAGATTCTCTGCTCAAGCCCTTGATTCGGCAACGATTATTGGCTGGCGGCACGGCGGCCGGCCCTAAAAGTGGCGAAAATAGCGACATCTATTACCTGCTTCCATGGCAATCCTTCCCATTCTCTGTTACCCGGACCCCCGGCTCCACAAGGTCGCCCGCCCCGTCGAGGCGGTGGATGACCGCATCCGGGCGCTCGTTTCTGACATGTTGGCCACGATGTACGACGCGCACGGCATTGGTCTGGCTGCAACCCAGGTCGACGTGCACGAACGGCTGGTGGTGATCGATGTGTCTGAAGAGCGCGACCAACCCCTTGTGCTGATCAATCCCGAACTCGTCTGGACCAGTGCCGAAAGGCACGTCAACGACGAGGGCTGCCTCTCCGTACCCGGCATTTACGACGGGGTGGAGCGTTTTGACGCCGTGCATGTGCGGGCGCTGGACGCCCAGGGCCAGTCCCGTGTTATCGAGGCCGACGGCCTGCTGGCGGTGTGCATCCAGCACGAGATGGACCACCTGATGGGCAAGGTGTTTGTGGAATATCTCTCCCCCCTCAAACGCAACCGCATCAAGACCAAGATGGTCAAGCAGCAGCAGCGCGAACGCGGAGCACGCGCATGACGCGCCCCGCGATGCAGCATGCAGCGGCGGTGCTGGTGGCGGGCGCCGTGCTGGCCGGCTGCGCTGGCGGCGGCAACCTCAACCTGGGCGCGGCCCGCATGCCGCAAGTAGGCGAAACCCGCGACGCTGTGCTGGCCCGCTGGGGCACGCCGCGCGGTCTGTACGACGTGCCGGACGGTGGCCGACGCCTGATCTATACCAACGAACCCGTTGCCAACCGCACCGACGTGTTTGACTTCGACGCCAATGACCGGCTGGTCCGCACCGAGCAGACACGCACGCGCGAGCGTTTCGAGGCTGCGGGCAAGGAAGGCTGGCACCGCGCCGAGGTGCAGCGTACCTTTGGGTTGCCCGCGGGCCGCGACCAGGTCGAGCGGGCCGAGCCTGCCCGCTGGGCCTATCGGTTCCTGGACAACCAATATCTGCGCGTGGCCGTCCTGCATTTTGGTACCGCTGGCGCCGTGGTGCGCACGGAAATCCTGGACGACACGGACCGCAGCGATGGCCGCTATCGCTGACGCCGAGGGCGCCGCTGCCAGCGGCGGCCGTGGCCGCTTGCGCGTCGCATTTGCCGGAACCCCCGAATTTGCCCGTGTGGCGCTGCGCGACCTGCTGGTCGCAGGCTTTGACGTACCCCTTGTACTGACGCAGCCCGACCGCCCAGCCGGCCGCGGCATGAAGTTGCAGGCGTCGCCGGTCAAGCAACTGGCCCAGGAGCATGCGATTCCCGTTGTCCAGCCACGGAGCCTGCGTCTGGATGGCAAACACCCCCAAGACGCTGCAGCGGCGCGTGAAGCGCTTGTGGCTGCGGGGGCCGATGTGATGGTCGTGGCAGCCTATGGGCTGATCTTGCCGCAGTGGGTGCTGGACCTGCCGGCCAGAGGGTGTCTGAACATCCACGCCAGCTTGCTGCCGCGCTGGCGCGGTGCGGCGCCGATCCACCGCGCCATCGAGGCCGGCGATCCGGAAACCGGCGTCACCATCATGCAGATGGACGCGGGCCTGGACACAGGCGCCATGCTCCTGATGGAGTGGCTGGTCATTTCGCCCGCAGATACCACGGCCTCATTGCACGACCGGCTGGCCGCGCTGGGGGGCGGCTGATTGTGGAAGCGCTGGAGCTGGCCGCCTGCGGCGGACTCACCCCCGTGCCGCAACCGGCCGAAGGCATCACCTATGCGCACAAGATCGAAAAAGTGGAAAGCACCATTGACTGGTCGATGCCTGCCACGGCCATCGCCCGGCGCATCCGGGCGTTCGATCCCTTCCCTGGGGCCAGCACCGACTGCGGCGGCGAAACCATCAAGGTGTGGGGGTGCGAAATTGATAGCGAACTATCCAATACAGACAAGCGCTACGGCCGTATTTTGTCTGTAAGCAGTCGGGGCGTGACCGTCGCTTGCGGCGTGGGGGCGTTGCACCTGACAACCTTGCAGCGCGCCGGTGGCAAACGGTTGGCCGCGGCGGAATTTTTGCGGGGCTTTGATCTGCAGCCTGGTATGGAGCTGGGCACTGCAGCATCCCGCGCAAAGACGTCGGCATGAGCCGCAGGGCCACTGTCAGCAGCACGCTGCGCCACCCCGATTTCCGTCTAGCCGCCACGGACATGGCCGGCACCTCGCTGGGTATTGCTGCCTGGGGTCTGGTCACCGGTGTGGCCATGGTCAAGAGCGGAATGCCGGTGGGCATGGCGCTTTTCATGTCGCTGGTGGTGTACGCGGGCAGTGCCCAGCTGGCGGTAATTCCGCTGATGGCGGTGGGGGCGCCGCTGTGGGTCATCTGGCTGACGGCCAGTTGTGTGAACCTGCGCTTTGTGATTTTCAGCAGCATGTGGCGCAGCTACTTTGCGCATTTGCCGCTGCGCCAGCGTCTGGCTGTGGGCTATTTCAGTGGCGATGTGATCTATGTCGCCTTCATGAAGCGCTTCCCTGAGCCCCGCCCCCAGCCCGAGCAGGTGCCGTACTTCTGGGGCGCTGCCAGCACCAACTGGCTGGCCTGGCAGGTGCCGTCGATTGCCGGAATCCTGCTGGCCAACGCTGTCCCCTTGTCGTGGGGCCTGGGCTTTGCGGGGGTGCTGGCGTTGCTGGGCGTGCTCCTGTCACTGCTGTTTGATCGCGCAACATGGCTGGCCACCGGGGTGGCTGCCACAGCGGCCATTGCAGCGTTTGCATTGCCGCTCAAGCTCAACATCCTGGTCGCCATTGCGGCAGCGGTGGCAGCGGGCCTGTTGATGGAGGCGGTGGACCGCCGCCGCCACAAGCCTGCGCTGGTCCTGCTGCCGGCAGACAGCGTGCTGCCGCCCGAAGAGCGCGAGCAGGTGGAGGCGGGCGATGTGGTGCCGCTGCGCGAGGAGCGCCATCCATGAACGGCGCCTGGCTCGAATCCGCCATCGCCATCCTGGGCCTTGCCGTCATCACCGTGGTTTCGCGCTCGTTCTTCATGCTCCCGGAGCGTGAATTGCCCCTGCCAGACTGGCTCAAGCGTGGGCTCAAGTACGCGCCGCTGGCCGCCCTGACGGCCGTGATCGCGCCCGAGATCCTGATGACGCAGGGCGAGCTCATCGGCACCTTCATGGACGCGCGGATCCCCGCGGTCCTGTGTGCCACTGCGTATTACTTCTGGCGGCGCGGCATCCTGGGCACAATCGTCGTCGGCATGGCGGTGTACCTGCCGCTGCACATTGGCTGGGGCTGGTAGGGCGCTTTACCGCAGCGGGGACGCCCGGGGCGCCGCCTAAAATGGCGGCCCTGATTCACGAGCCTCTCCAGGAAGCCTTCCCCATGAACATCCTCCGCTTTTCCGATCTGTGCGCCCAGGGCAAGGCCCAAGGCCAGCGCGTTTTCATCCGTGCCGACCTGAACGTTCCCCAGGACGATGCCGGCCGCATCACCGAAGACACCCGCATCCGCGCCTCGATCCCCTGCATCCGCATGGCGCTGGATGCGGGAGCGGCCGTCATGGTGACGAGCCACCTGGGGCGCCCGACCGAGGGCGAGTTCAAGCCCGAAGACTCGCTGGCCCCCGTGGCCGCACGCCTGGCCGAGTTGCTGGGCCGTGAGGTTCCCCTCGTCGCAAACTGGGTCGATGGCGTGACGGTTGCCCCTGGTCAGGTCGTGCTGCTGGAGAACTGCCGCCTGAACGTGGGCGAGAAAAAGAACAAGGAAGACCTGGCCCGCAAGATGGCCGCCCTGTGCGACATCTTCGTGAACGATGCCTTTGGCACCGCCCACCGCGCCGAAGGCACAACCTATGGCATCGCGCAGTTCGCCCCCATCGCATGTGCCGGCCCGCTGCTGTCGGCCGAGATCGACGCCCTGACCAAGGCCCTGGCCCATCCGCAGCGGCCGCTGGCGGCCATCGTGGCGGGCTCCAAGGTGTCCACCAAGCTCACCATCTTGAAGAGCCTGGCCGACAAGGTGGATCAGCTCATTGTGGGCGGCGGAATCGCCAACACCTTCATGCTCGCAGCCGGCCTGCCCATCGGCAAAAGCCTGGCCGAGCCCGACCTGCTGGACGAAGCACGCGCCGTGATCGCCGCCATGAAGGCGCGCGGCGCGGAGGTGCCGATCCCTACCGACGTGGTCACCGCCAAGGCGTTTTCCGCTGATGCGCCCGCCACCGTCAAGGCGGCCACCGACGTCGCCGAGGACGACCTCATCCTGGACATCGGCCCCGAAACCGCCGCCCGGCTCGCCACCCAGCTCAAGTCCGCAGGCACCATCGTCTGGAACGGCCCGGTGGGCGTGTTTGAGTTTGCAGCCTTCGAAAACGGCACCCGCGTGCTGGCCAATGCCATTGCTGAGTCCCCTGCCTTCAGCATTGCGGGCGGTGGCGACACGCTGGCCGCCATCGCCAAGTACGGCATCGAGAAGCAGGTGGGATATATCTCTACCGGCGGCGGCGCTTTTCTGGAAGTGCTTGAAGGCAAAACGCTTCCTGCCTTCGAGATACTGGAAAAACGATCCGTTACTGAAAAGTGAAGACGGTTACGAAACCGCGTGCAATCAAATGCGCCAGTGTCGTAAGCGGCCGCGCCAAACTGTGACCAAAAACAACGAATCGCGAGTGTCTGGGCGCAGTTACCTCATTTTTTTCTTGTTTTTGTTGAGTATCGCGCCCAGAATTATTTTTCAATCGCGTGGGATGTATCCGTTTATGTCCGCGCCTCTCAAAGTCCGTAGGAGGGAATCATGAAATTTTCAAAGGCAGTCAGCTTGGCGGTGATCGCTGGCGCTGTGGCTACTTTGGCGGGATGTGCTTATCGTTCGCCGATTCCCCTGGCGGAGAATTTTGAGCTGACCGTGCAACCCAAGGTGCGCTCTGCAGGCCACTGGGAACTCGTCTCCAACGACGTGGTGGCCCAGACGCTGAGCACGCTGGACAAGGCAGGCATGCCGTCGGGCACACAGCTGCACGTCGCGTTGCCCCCCAATCCCAGCGCTTTTGACCTGGCGTTCCGCGATTTCCTGATCACCAAGCTCGTGCAAAACGGTGCCCCCGTGCTGCAGGATCCTGGTCAGACGCTCAATGTGACCTACAACACGCAGCTGGTTCGTCACAACAGCGCGCGCCCCCATTTCATTCCCGGCCAGTTCACGATGATCGCAGCAGGCCTGATGGCGGCCTACGGTCTGCGCCATGAGCACCTGGATGCCCAGTTGCTGGCCACGTTGGGCCTCGCCTCGTTGGCCGACTACGGTGCCAGCATCAACTCGGGTGGCCCGACCAACACCGAGCTGATCCTGACCACGACCGTGACCCGCGGCGGCCAGTATGTGGCGCGCAAGACCGATGTGTACTACCTGGAGAATGCGGATACGCCGCTGTTCCTGCGTCCCTCGTACTACAAGAACGTCAACATGAAGGTAGTTTCGCAATGAAATCCGCAGCACTCCTGACCACGTTGGCCGCAGCAGCCTTGCTGGCCGGTTGCGCCACCAACGGCGCGCCTGTCCGCACAGAGCCCACCTACCAGGAAGCCGCGAGCAGCCAGTTTCTGACCAGCAGCCGCGACGCGGTGAACAAGCTGACGACAGGCTTTGATGTCGCCGCAGCGGGCGGTGGCCCGGTGCTTGTTGCCACGATCGTCAACGTGAACGATCTGAGCCGCTCGGCCCCCCTGGGTCGCACGCTGTCGGAGCAGTACGCGTCACACATGGCCACCAGCGGTTTCAACGTGAAGGAAATCAAGCTGCGCGGCGACGTGTTTGTGCGCGAAGGTACGGGGGAGCTGCTCCTGTCCCGCGAACTCAAGGACATTGCACGCAACCACAATGCCTCGATGGTGCTGGTGGGAACGTATTCGGCCGCTGCCAACTACACCTACGTGAGCCTCAAGCTTGTGCGCACCGAGGACACACGCATCATCCGTGGTTACGACTACGCACTTCCCAATGACCGGGATGTGCAGCGCCTGCTGGCTGTTCAGCGTTAATCCGGGGCATAAGGGGCGAGCCAGCTTTGCCCCTGCGCATCAAATAGAAGGAAAAGGCCGTTTCGACGGCCTTTTTCAATGGCTGCGGCGAATGCTTCACGGTCGCGGCCCGCTGGCCAGGCCGGCTGTCTGCGGCGGCCGGTGCCGACGCACCTAAAATCGCCGCCATGACTTTCACCGACATGCTGCGCGACGCCACGGCGCAAAACAACTCCCTGCTGTGCGTGGGCCTGGACCCGGAGCCCACGCGCTTCCCGGCGGGGATGCAGGGCGATGCGCACAAGATCTACGATTTTTGCGCTGCCATCGTGGACGCCACAGCCGACCTCGTGTGTGCCTTCAAGCCGCAGATCGCCTACTTTGCTGCCCACGGCGCCGAAGACCAGCTCGAGCGCCTGATGCAGCACATGCGCGCCAACGCACCGCACGTGCCGGTGATCCTGGATGCCAAGCGTGGCGACATCGGCTCCACGGCCGAGCAGTACGCCAAGGAGGCCTTCGAGCGCTACGGCGCCGACGCGGTCACGCTCTCGCCCTTCATGGGTTTTGACTCCATCGAGCCCTACCTGGCCTACCACGGCAAGGGCGCGTTTCTGCTGTGCCGGACTTCCAACCCGGGCGGCGACGACCTGCAGACCCAGCGCCTGGCCAGCGTTGACGGCCAGCCGCTGATGTTCGAACACGTGGCGCGCCTGGCGCAAGGCCCGTGGAACAAGAACGGCCAGCTGGGCCTGGTGGTGGGTGCCACCTACCCGCAGGAGATCGAACGCGTGCGCAGCATTGCGCCCACGTTGCCGCTCCTGATCCCCGGTGTGGGCGCCCAGGGCGGCGATGCTGCGGCCACCGTGCGCGCCGGGCTGCGCGAAGGCGGGCCCATCATCGTGAACTCGTCGCGGTCCATCCTGTATGCATCCAAGGGCGATGACTTTGCAGCCGCTGCCCGCACCGAGGCCCAGCGCACCCGCGCCGTGCTCGAAGCGGCCCGCCCGCGCTAGCAGCCGCAGCTTCTGGACGGGGGGGCGCTTCGCACAGCGCAGTTCGTCTTCAGTGAAATGCTACTAAAAATATAGCTTATCGCGCTTATCCATCAAGCGCTGGAGGCTATTTTGGCTTGTATTTTGGGCCCCAGCACCACGCAGGCCAGCGCCGCCACCACCAGCGCAATGCCTGCCCACTGCCAGGGCGCCACGCCTTCGCCCAGCACCAGCCAGCCCGTGGTCAGCCCCACCACCGGCACACCCAGGCTGAACGGCGCCACGCGGTTGGCGGGGTAGCGCTGCAGCAGGTTGGTCCACAGCCCATAACCGACGATGGTGGCGACCCAGCCCAGGTAGGCCACCGATCCCCAGGCGAGCAGGGGCACGTTCGCCAGCGTCTGCCATTGCAGCCAGCGCGCGGCGTCGGGGTCAAACATGGCGGACAGCGCCACGAACGGCAGCACCGGCACCGCGCTGCTCCAGATCACAAACGCCAGCGGGTCATACCCCGGGCTTTGCTGCTGTGCCAGGCGCGCCACGATGTTGGACGACGCCCACATGGCAGCACCACACAGCGTCAGCAGCAGGCCGCCCAGCGTGGTGGCGGCCGCCACACCCACGCCAGAGCCGGGGCCCACGTAGTTCATCGCAAAACACACCAGCCCCAGCGCGGCGAGCACCATGCCCCACCGCAAGGGCAGCCCCGGCCGCTCGCGCAGCATGGCAAAGCCAAACAGCGCGGTGAAGAACACCTGGGTCTGCAGCAGCACGCTGGCCAGCCCCGCCGTCATGCCCACCTGCAGGCCGATGAACAGAAAACCGAACTGCCCCACGCCCTGGAACAGCCCGAACATCAGCACCCAGCGCCAGTGCACACGCGGCGGGCGCACCAGCAGTACCAGTGGCAAGGCGGCGCACAGGTAGCGTGCGGCACCCAGCTGAAAGGGGCTGAAGCTGCGCAGCCCCCACTTCATGGCCACAAAGTTCACACCCCAGAGGATCACCACCGCCAGCGCGGCGAGCAGGTCGCGCGCACGCAGGGCGCCTGCGGCAGGCCCTTGCACCTGCGCTGTCATTGGGCGGCGCGCGCAGCGTCGATGTGCGCCTGCGCACGCTGGGCCAGCGCAATATCGCCAGGGGTCTCCGGTGTCCACCGGTCAATGTCGCGGGGAGCGCCGTCGGCGTCCACGGCGGTGTAGACCGCCACGCAATGCACCACATCCTGCAGCGGTTCGCCGTGGATGGCCGCGCTGCGCACCTCCACGGCCAGGTTCATGCTGGCGGCGGTGGTGTGGGTCAGGCGCGCATGCACTTCCACCAGGTCACCGGGCCGGATGGGGCGGACAAAGTCGGCGCCGCCCACGAACTCGGTGATGCACGCGCCTTTGCACCAGGCGCTGGCGCACGCATGGCCCGCATCGTCCACCCAGCGCAGCACGGCGCCGCCGGGCACCCGGCCCGCCTGCAAAAGGCTGCTGTCAGACGCCAGAAAGCGCAAGGTGATCGAGTGCATGCAGGGTGCTCCGGAAATGGGGTGGCCCATTATTCTCCAGCCCGCCCTGGCCTGCCATGGCACAGCAGACCGGCAGGGGTCGCTGCCCGCGGCCACCGCCCGATTGACCTGCGTCAAAACCCCACGGCCCACACCCGCCTACATTGCGTTACACCTCGCGCGGCGCCGGGCATTACCCGCTGGTGCCGCACGCCAGTCGGCGGCTGCCGACACCCCGCCCCCTGGGGCCTTTCCTGTCCCGCCTGCTGCCATGTCATTGCTACACCGCCTGAATCTGCTGGAAAAATTCCTCATCCTGGGCACCCTCGGCCTCATGATGAGCGCGCTGCCCACGTACCTGTATGTGGGCGATGCGCTGCGCGCCATTGCGCATGCACGCCACGAGTCGCAGGGCGTGGCTCCCGCGCAGGCGTTGACGCACCTGGTGCAGCGCATGCAGGTGCACCGGGGCTTGTCGGTGGGCATGTTGGGTGGCGACGACGCGCTGGCCGCACGCAGGCCCGCTGCCCGCGATGCCGTGAACGCGGCCGTGGGCGAAGTCAGCACCCGCTTTGCCGCAGCCAAGGTACCGGCTGCCCAGATGGCCGCCTGGGCCCAGGCGCAGCAAACCTGGCGCACGCTGGAGCAGGCGGTGGCCGCGCGCGGCATCGAGCAGGCCCAGAGCACGGCCCAGCACACCCAGCTCATCACCGCGCTGCTGCAGCTCAATGAATCGCTGCTGCATGCCTATGGCCTGCAGGTGGACCCGGACGAAGACACCCATGCGCTGATCCAGGCATCGCTGGTGCAGGCGCCGATGCTGGGCGAAAAGCTGGGCATGCTGCGCGCCCAGGGCGCCAGTGCGCTGGGCAAGCGCGAGCTCACGCCCCAGGGCAAGGGCCAGCTGCTGGTGCTGGAGCAGCGCGTGGCCGAGCTGCAGGCCGACACCTTCCGCGGGCTTGACCGCGCCCTGCAGGGCAATGCCCAGCTGCAACGTGCGCTGGGCAGCAGTGCGCAGGGGGTGCAGAGCCAGATCCAGCAATCGCTGCAGATGGCCGAGCGCGATGTGATCAACGCGAGTGAGTTGACGCTTGCGTCCCAGGACTATTTCGACACCTTCACCCGCACCATTGAAGCGCTGAACGCGCTCAACAACCTGTCCATGGCCAGCCTCGACCAGGCCTTGCAGGCGCGCGTGGCGGGGCTGCAGCGCAAGCTGCTGTGGGTGGCGCTGGCCCTGGTCATCACGCTGTCGGCCACCAGCGGCATGGCGCTGGTGTTCGTGCGCTCCATGACCGGGCCGTTGTCACAGGCCGTGGCGCTGTCGCGTGCCGTGGCGCAGGGCGACCTGAGCGGCGCCCCCATTGCCCATGGCACCAACGAGGTGGGCCAACTGCTGGAAGCGCTGCAGCAGATGCGCGCGCAACTCACGCAGGTGGTGCGCAACGTGCGCAGCGGCTCGGAGAGCGTGGCCACCGCCAGCGTGCAGATCGCCCAGGGCAACACCGACCTGTCGGCCCGCACCGAAAGCCAGGCCAGCGCGCTGGAAGAAACCGCCGCGTCCATGGAGCAGCTCAATGCCACCGTGCGCCAGAACGCCGACAGCGCCCAGCAGGCCAGCCAGCTGGCCGCCAGCGCCAGCACCGTGGCCGTGCAGGGCGGCGAAGTGGTGGCGCAGGTGGTGGACACCATGCACGGCATCAATGCCTCGTCGCAGAAGATCGCGGACATCATCGGCGTGATCGATTCCATCGCCTTCCAGACCAACATCCTGGCGCTCAATGCCGCCGTCGAAGCCGCGCGCGCTGGCGAGCAGGGCCGGGGCTTTGCCGTGGTGGCCACCGAGGTGCGCAGCCTGGCCGGGCGCAGCGCCGAAGCCGCGCGCGAGATCAAGGCGCTCATCTCCGCCAGTGTGGAGCGGGTGGAGCAGGGCAGCGCGCTGGTGGACCGCGCCGGCGCCACCATGAGCGAGGTGGTGGCCTCCATCCGCCGCGTGACCGATATCGTGGGCGAGATCAGTGCCGCCAGCCACGAGCAATCGCTGGGCGTGGCCCAGGTGGGCGAGGCCGTGACGCAGATGGACCAGGTCACGCAGCAGAACGCCGCCCTCGTCGAAGAGATGGCCGCCGCCGCCAGCAGCCTGCAAAGCCAGGCCGAAGACCTGGTGCATGTGGTCTCGGTGTTCCGGCTGGGGGACGAGGGTGCAGGGGGCGGCCTGGCCGCTGCACGCCCACGTGCGCTGCTGTAAATTTGATAGCTGCTGGCGCTTGCTGTATAAGCGCTGGGTGCCATTTTCTCGTGAAAACCCATGCACCTTGCGTTCTGGCTACGTGCCACTGCCGCAGCCACCGCGCTGGTAGCCCTGGCTGTGCCGGTGGCCCTGGCCCAGGATGAAGCGCCCCCGCTGCGGCCCGGCCCCGCGGGGCGGGCCGTGGATGGTGCTACCGCCGGGGCCCGGCGCCTGAGCGATGTGCCCTATGGCCCGGATCCGCGCCATCGCATGGACGTGTACGTGCCTGCAGGCGCCATGCCCGGCGCGGTGCCGCAGCCCCCGGGGCGTGGCGCGCCCGTCGTTTTCATGGTGCACGGCGGCGCATGGAGCCTGGGCGACAAGGCCCACGGCCGCGTGGTGCACGCGAAAGTGGGCCGATGGGTGCCGCGCGGGCTGGTGGTCATCTCGGTCAACTACCGGCTGGTGCCGGCCGTGAACGTGCTGCAGCAGGCGCACGACGTGGCCACGGCCCTGGCCGCCGCGCAGCGCCATGCCGCGCAGTGGGGTGCAGACGCCTCACGCTTCATCCTGATGGGCCATTCGGCCGGTGCCCATCTGGTGGCACTGCTCAACGCACACCCCGCGCTGGCCCACACCGCCGGGGCGCGCCCCTGGCTGGGTGCCGTGGCGCTGGACAGTGCCGCCCTCGATGTGCCCCGCGTGATGGCCGCGCGCCATCCGCCGCTGTACGACCGGGTGTTCGGCGACGACCCCGCCTTCTGGCGCGCGGCGTCGCCCAACCACGCGGTGCAGGGCAACCCGGCGCCTGCGCCGCCCTTCCTCCTCGTGTGCTCCACCCGGCGCACCGACGGCGCCTGCGCGCAGGCACAAGCCTTGGCAGATAGGGTGCACGCCCAGGGCGGCCGTGCCGAGGTGCTGCCCCAGCCCCTGTCCCACGGCGACATCAATGCCCGGCTGGGCGAGGAGGGCGACTACACCCACGCGGTGGAACGGTTCATGGCGTCGCTCGACCCCGAAGTGGCGCGGCTGCTGCGGTGAGGTAGCTGGAAAGCTATTATTTGTATAGCTAATGGCGCTTGCTGTGTAAGCGCTGGAGCCTGTTTTTATTCAAATTTCCGTTGCAGGTACGGTGCCAGATACCGCCCCGTGTGGCTGGCCGGGTTGGCCGCCAGTTCCTCGGGCGTACCCACGCCCACCACAGTGCCGCCGCCCGCGCCGCCCTCGGGGCCCATGTCGATGAGCCAGTCGGCGGTTTTGATCACATCGAGGTTGTGCTCGATGATGACGATGGTGTTGCCCGCATCGCGCAGCTGGTGCAGCACGCGGAGCAAGAGATCGATGTCGGCAAAGTGCAGGCCGGTGGTGGGCTCGTCCAGGATGTAGAGCGTGCGGCCCGTGTCGCGCTTGGATAGCTCCTGCGCCAGCTTCACACGCTGCGCCTCGCCGCCTGAGAGGGTGGTCGCGGCCTGGCCCAGGCGGATGTACGACAGGCCCACGTCCAGCAGCGTCTGCAGCTTGCGGGCGATGGTGGGCACGTCCTTGAAGTACGCCGCCGCGTCTTCCACCGTCAGCTCCAGAATCTGCGCGATGTTCTTGCCCTTCCACAGCACCTCCAGCGTCTCGCGGTTGTAGCGCTGGCCATGGCAGATGTCGCAGGGCACGTACACGTCGGGCAGGAAGTGCATCTCCACCTTCACCACGCCATCGCCCTGGCAGGCCTCGCAGCGGCCGCCGCCCGATGACTGCGACACGTTGAAGCTGAAGCGCCCGGGGCCGTAGCCGCGTTCCTTGGCGGTGTTGGTCTCGGCCATCAGCTCGCGGATGGGCGTGAACAGGCCCGTGTAGGTCGCGGGGTTGCTGCGCGGTGTGCGGCCAATGGGGCTCTGGTCGACGTTGATGACCTTGTCGAAATACTCGATGCCCACGATCTCTTCGTGCGCGGCCGGCTCCTCGTGCGCGCGGTGCACCTGCCGCGCCACGGCGGCGTAAAGGGTGTCGTTGACCAGCGTGCTTTTGCCCGAGCCCGAGACACCCGTCACGCAGGTGAGTAGGCCCACGGGGAAGTCCACCGTCACGCCCTTCAAGTTGTTGCCCGTGGCGCCCACAACGCGCAGCGCCTGCACGGCGCCCTGGCGGGCGTGGTGTTCGGCCATGCGTTCGGCGCGACGCTTGCTGGCCTCGGTCTGTGGAAAGCGCGACTTGGCCTTGGCCTCCACCACGGGCGCAGGCTGGTCCAGCACCGGCAGCCAGGGAGTGCGGCGCTTTGGCACGGCAATGGTGCGCGTGCCTGACAAGTACTGGCCCGTGAGCGACTGCGCGTTGGCGCGCACTTCGTCGTATGTGCCCTGCGCCATCACGCTCCCGCCGTGCACGCCCGCGCCGGGGCCCATGTCGATCACATGGTCGGCGGCGCGCATCATGTCTTCGTCGTGTTCCACCACGATCACGCTGTTGCCGATGTCGCGCAGGTGCTGCAGCGTGGCAATCAGCCGGTCGTTGTCGCGCTGGTGCAGGCCGATGCTGGGCTCGTCGAGCACATACATCACGCCCGTGAGGCCTGAGCCGATTTGGGAGGCCAGGCGAATGCGCTGCGCCTCGCCACCGCTGAGCGTCTCGGCGCTGCGGTCCAGGCTCAGGTAGCTCAGGCCCACGTCGTTCAGGAACTGCAGGCGCGTGGCGATCTCGCGCACCACCTTGTCGGCGATCTCGGCCTTGGCGCCGGTGAGCTTGAGGTCGTTGAACCAGCCATGGGCGGTGTTTAGCGTGGCGTGGCTTACCTCAAAGATGGCGCGGGCTTGCTCGCCCTCACCCAGCCGCACATGGCGGGCTTCACGGCGCAGGCGCGTGCCGTGGCATTCGGGGCAGGGCTGCGTGCTGCGAAAGCGCGCCAGGTCCTCGCGCACCACCACCGAATCGGTCTCGCGGTAGCGCCGCGCCATGTTGGGGATGATGCCCTCGAACGGGTGCTTCTTGGTATGCACCTTCCCCTTGGAGGCCCCGCTGTCCATGATGTAGCTGAAGGCGATTTCTTCCTCGCCCGAACCGTGCAGGATGGCCTGCTGCACCGGTGCGGGCAACGACTCGAACGGCGCCTCGATATCGAACGCATAGTGCCGCGCCAGGCTCTCCAGCATCGCAAAGTAGTAGCCATTGCGCCGGTCCCAGCCCTTGATGGCACCGCTGGCCAGGCTCAGCGTGGGGAAGGCCACCACGCGCGCCGGGTCGAACACCTCGCGCTGGCCAATGCCATCGCACGCCGGGCAGGCGCCCATGGGCGAATTGAACGAGAACAGGCGCGGTTCCAGCTCGGCCAGTGAATAGCTGCACACGGGGCAGGCAAATTTGCTGCTGAACAGGTGCTCCTGGCCCGTGTCCATCTCCAGTGCCAGCACGCGGCCGTTGCCGTCATGGCCACCCACGCGCAGGGCCGCTTCCATGCTCTCGGCCAGGCGCTGCTGCAGGTCCGGCCGCACCTTGATGCGGTCGATCACCACGTCAATGTCGTGCTTCTCGGTTTTCTTGAGGGCGGGCAGGCTCTCGTGCTCGTAGATCTGCCCGTCCACCCGAAAGCGGACATAGCCCAGCGCCTGCATCTGCGCAAAAAGCTCGGTGAACTCGCCCTTCTTCTCCCGCGCCACGGGGGCGAGGATCATGAGCTTGGTGTCCTCGGGCAGGGCCAGCACGGCGTCCACCATCTGGCTCACGGTCTGCGCGGCCAGCGGCAGGCTGTGGTCCGGGCAAAACGGCGTGCCCGCACGGGCGTAGAGCAGGCGCAGGTAGTCGTGGATTTCGGTCACCGTGCCCACGGTGGAGCGCGGGTTGTGGCTGGTGGCCTTCTGCTCGATGCTGATGGCGGGCGACAGGCCCTCGATCAGGTCCACATCGGGTTTGTCCAGCCGCCCCAGAAACTGCCGCGCATAGGCCGACAGGCTTTCCACATAGCGCCGCTGGCCCTCGGCATACAGCGTGTCAAACGCCAGGCTCGACTTGCCCGAGCCCGACAGCCCCGTGATCACCACCAGCTGGTTGCGCGGAATGTCCAGGTCGATGTTCTTGAGGTTGTGCGTGCGCGCGCCGCGGATGCTGATGCGCTGCTCGCGCAAGGCGCGGGCGAGATAGGTGCCATCGGGGGAGGGAACGTTGTCGGGCATCGGCGGGGGCAAAAAAGGCGGAACCCGCCATGATAGGCGCACGCGCGTTTGATGGAATCCCGGGGGATCGGGGATCGGCGAAAATGGCAGCTTCGTCCGTCCGGCGCCCGCGCCCCCCACCGTGCCACGTTCTTCTGTTTCCACCTCCATGACCCCGCTGGAGCGCCGCTCCAGCATCAGCCTGGCGCTGATCTTTGCGCTGCGCATGCTGGGCCTGTTCCTGGTGTTGCCTGTCTTCGCCCTGGAGGCACGCAAGTACCCCGGCGGGGATGACCCTGCGCTGGTGGGGCTGGCGATGGGGATTTACGGCCTCACGCAGGCACTTTTGCAGCTGCCACTGGGCATGGCGTCTGACCGGTTCGGACGCAAGCGGGTGATCGTGCTGGGCCTGCTGGTGTTTGCGGCGGGCAGCCTGCTGGCAGCGCTGGCCGATTCGCTCACGGGCCTGCTGGTGGGCCGGGCGCTGCAGGGGGCTGGTGCCGTGTCGGCCGCCGTGACGGCCCTGCTGGCCGACCAGACACGTGATGCCGTGCGCACCAAGGCCATGGCGCTGGTGGGCGGCAGCATCGGGCTGATGTTTGCGGTGGCGCTGGTGGCGGCGCCCGTGCTGACCGCGCAGATCGGCCTGTCGGGCCTGTTCGGGTTGACCTGCGCGCTGGCGCTGGCAGGTGTCGCTGTGGTGGTGTGGTGGGTGCCGCCCGAGCCCGCACTGCACGCCCATGCGCCCCGGGGGCGTCTGGCCGATGTGTGGGCGCACCCGGACCTGCTCCGCCTGAACCTGGGCGTGTTCGTGCTGCACACGGTGCAGCTGTCGATGTGGGTGGCGGTACCGGCCATGTTGGTGCAGGCGGGGCTGGGCAAGGACCACCACTGGCAGGTGTACCTGCCCGCCGTGGTGCTCTCGTTCGCCGCCATGGGAGGGCTTTTTGCGCTCGAACGTGCGGGCCGGCTGCGCATGGCGCTGCTGGGGGCGATTGCGCTGGTGCTGCTGGTGCAGGTGGGGCTGGGCTTGCTGGCCGCCGGGGGCTCCACCCCCACGCTGTGGGTACTGGGGCCGCTACTGTTTGTGTTTTTTTGCGGATTCAACGCGCTGGAGGCCAGCCAGCCCAGCCTGGTGTCGCGCATGGCGCCGGCGCAGCTTCGCGGCGCGGCGCTGGGCAGCTACAACACCCTGCAATCGCTGGGCCTGTTTGCGGGCGGTGCGCTGGGCGGCGCCCTGGTGAAATGGGCTGGTGCCCCGGGGCTGTTTGCCGTCACCACGGCGCTCACGGCGCTCTGGCTGGTGCTGACCTGGCCGCTGCGGCCCGTGGGGCGCGCAGGCCACTGAGGGCCGGCTGCGCCGCGCCTGGCCCGGGCTTCCATTGCGGGCCGGTTGCGGCACAATGTCGCGCTTGGCGCCCGGAATCCTTCTTCAAATCCGGCGCTTTCATCCTTTAAAGGCAAAGACAGCACCATGGCATCAGTCAACAAAGTCATCATCGTCGGCAATCTGGGTCGCGACCCTGAAATGCGCACCTTCCCCAGTGGCGACCAGGTGGCCAACGTGACGATTGCCACCACCGACAAGTGGAAAGACAAGCAGTCTGGCGAAATGAAGGAAGCCACCGAGTGGCACCGTGTGGTCTTCAACGGCCGCCTTGCCGAAATCGCCGGCCAGTATCTGCGCAAGGGCTCGCAGGTGTATGTGGAAGGCAGCCTGCGCACCCGCAAGTGGACCGACCAGAGCGGCGTGGAGAAGTACAGCACCGAGATTCGCGCCGACCAGATGCAGATGCTGGGCAGCCGCCAGGGCATGGGCGGCCAGGGTGGTGGCGGTGGCGGCCAACAGGGCGGCGGCTATGACGATGGCGGCTACGGCGGTGGCGAGCAGGGCGGTGGCTACGACCAGGCCCCCCGCCGCGCGGCCCCGGCACCGCGCCCCATGGCAGCCCCCGCGCAGCGCGCTGCGCCTGCGCCCGTCGCGCAGCCACCCCGCGCGGCTTCGGGGTTTGACGACATGGATGACGACATTCCATTCTGAAGCCCCCGGCAGCGCATGGAACCCAGGCCCACACCCGCAAGGTGTGGGCTTTTTCTTTACGGGGGGGCTGGGTTCAAACGCAGCAACTCGCCAAAAGCACCACGGGGACGGGTGCGGCGGCTGCCAGCGGCCAGCGGCCAGTGACTACCAGCGTGCGCGCAGGCGGTCGTAGGCGTAGACGCCGAACTGGCGGTGGGCCGACGGTGCGAGGTACACGGGATCGGCAAACACATACGAGGTCGGGGTGCCGCCAGGCACCAGCGTGGAGGCGTTGCACAGGGCCGAGTTGACCTGCCCGGCGCCGATGCCGATGCCGTTGGAGGCATCCACCGACGTGCACACGGGCGAGGTGGCGTTGCTGAAGCCGTAGTTGCCGGGCACGTTGGTGTAGAGGTTCACGTAGTACTCGAAGTCCACGTAAAGCACGTTGGCACCCAGGTCCACGATGCCGACCTTCAGGCCGTCATTGAAGCGCCTGCTGGCGTCCGACAGCAGGTTCGTGCGGCCGATGGTCTTGGCCCAGGGGGTTTCGCTGAGGTTGTAGGTGCCGGTCACCACCACATACTTGGCACCCGCGTTCACCAGGCGGCGCACCTGCGCGGCCAGCTCTTCACCGGCCTTGCGTGCTGCGTCGAGCATGGCGGCCTCGGTCTGTGTGCCGGTCTGCACGGCGGCCATGCCGGCAATCACGTCGCTCACGCCGCCACTGAGCAGCACCACATCGCTGGCGCCAAAGCGGCCGCTGGCCAGAAAGGCATCGATCTGCTCGGCAATGGTGGGGGTGCTCGTGTTGCCTGCCGCGTCGGGCTTGGCGTTGACGCGGGCGTTGCCCACGGCATAGCTCGTGCCCCCGGCGGAGACTGCCGCGAGGGATTTGCCGTATTTCGCCACCACTTCCGAGGTCCAGTTGTTCACGCTGCCGTCGTTGACGGTGTAGCGCGAGCCGTTCTGTCCCACGTCGCTGTTGGCATCGCCAAACGCGATGAAGCGCTCGGGCGTGATGGCCGATTCGGTGGTGCTGGAACTGCAGGCCGCGAGCAACGCGGCCGACGCACATGCGGCGACCAGTACGGTGCGGCGCATCCAATTTGCTGCCATGTATTTCTCCAGAAAAGTGGGGGTTAGTTTAGCGGGGCAACGTCAGCGCAGGCAAAGCCGTCGTGGCTGGGGGCGATCAGGCCGCAGAGGCGCGTTGCAGGCGGTCCCGCACGCCCTCCCAATCGGGGCTGGCAGGCGGGGTCTCGATCCAGATCAGTTTCACGCCTTCTTCGTCAAAGCCGCGCAGCACGGCAAAGAGCTGCTGGGCAGTGGCGGCGGCGTCGTCGGGCATGCGGCGCATCACCAGCTGGGACGATTTGGTGCGCAGCGCCGCACGCGCGTACACGGCGATGTTGCGGGCCTCGGCGCCCAGCAGGTCCAGGCCGGTCTGCAGCGCCTTGGCATCCATCAGGCGCACCTTGGCGGCGGGCGCGTAGTGGGCCTCCAGCGTGCCCGAGGCGCGGGGCGTGAGCGCGGGCATGTCGTCCTTGGAAAGCGGCGCCAGGCCACACGCCCGTTTGATCTGTTCGCGCGTGATGGCGCCCGGGCGCAGCAGCACGGGCACGCCGCGCGTGCAGTCCACGATGGTGCTTTCGATGCCCACTTCGCACGGACCGCCGTCGAGCACCAGCAGCTCGGCGCCCAGCTCGTCCTGCACATGCCGGGCGGTAGTGGGGCTCACGCGGCCAAAGCGGTTGGCGCTGGGGGCTGCCACGCCCCACACGGGCGGGCCACCCTGGGCCTCGCTGTCGCCGGGTGCGGCGCAGGCCAGCAGCAGGGCATGGGCCACGGGGTGGGCGGGGCAGCGCAGTCCCACGCTGTCCTGACCGCCCGTGGCGGCGCTGGCCACGCCGGGCAGGCGCGGCAGGATGAGCGTGAGCGGGCCAGGCCAGAAGGCATCGACCAGCTTCTGCGCAAAGCCTGGCACCTCGCTGGCGAAGTGCGCAATGCCCTCGGCGTTGGCCACATGCACGATCAGGGGGTGGTCGCTGGGGCGCCCCTTGGCCGCAAAGATCTGCGCCACGGCGGCATCGCTGCTGGCATCGGCCGCGAGGCCGTACACCGTCTCGGTGGGGAGGCCGAGCAGCGCGCCGCTGCGCACGGCCCGCGCTGCGGCGGCGATGGATGCGGGCTGGGAGCCGTCAAGAATCATGGTCTGAAACCCGCCCTCAAAACGGCGCAATGCCCAGCAGGGCCGCCGCCTGCAGGGCCGTGGCACGTGCTGCGTCGGGGGTGGCTGCGGTGATGTTGAGGTGCCCCATCTTGCGGCCGCGTTTGGCGTCGCGCTTGCCGTACAGGTGCAGGTGGGTGCCGGGAAGCTGCAGCACCTCGGCCCAGGGCGGGGTCTGCGCCGCGTCGCCGTGCGCAAACCACAGGTCGCCCAGGAGGTTGAGCATGACGGCGGGGCTGTGCTGGCGCGGCTGCGTGAGCGGCAGGCGGGCCATGGTGCGTACCTGCAGCTCGAACTGCGACACGTCGCAGGCGTTCTGACTGTAGTGGCCGCTGTTGTGCGGGCGCGGGGCGATCTCGTTCACCACCAGGCTGCCGTCCTGCAGCACAAAGAATTCCACGCAGAGCACGCCGACATACTGCAGGCCGTTTGCTATCGAAATTGCAGCTGATACCGCTTGCTGAATAAGCGCTGGAGGCAGATTTTGTTCATAAACTTCCGTCACCGCCAGAATGCCGTCTCGGTGCAGGTTGCGCTGCACGGGCAGGTGCACGGTGGCACCGTCGGCGCCGCGCGCCACGATCACGGAGCATTCGAGCGCGAGCGGCAGCATTTGCTCCAGCACGCAGGGCACGTTGCCGACAGAGTCCCAAGCGGCGGCGAGTTCGGCAGCGGTCTTCACCCGCACCTGGCCCTTGCCGTCGTAGCCCATGCGGGCGGTTTTCAGGATGCCGGGCAGCAGATCGGCAGAAACGGCAGCGAGTTGTTCTGCGGTTTCGATCACTGCATACGGCGCACAGGGCACGCCGCAGGCCACAAAGTGGGCCTTTTCCCGTGCCCGGTCCTGCGCCACCGATACGGCGCTGGCGGCGGGCGACACGGGGCGCTGCGCGGCCAGGGCGGCCAGCGTGGCAGCGGGCACGTTCTCGAATTCGGTGGTGACGGCATCGGACACCCGGGCCAGCTCGGCCAGACCGGCAGGGTCTTCGTAGCCGGTGCGGATGTGGTGGTGGCTCACGAGTCCTGCGGGGCTGTCCGGATCTGCGTCCAGCACGGCCGTGAAGTAGCCCATGGCCTGGGCCTGGTGCACGAACATGCGGCCCAGCTGGCCGCCGCCCAGCACGCCCAGCGTGCTACCGGGCAGCAGCGGCTGGTTGGTGAATTTTTTCATCGCCGGGCCGCCCCAAGATGAAAAAGCGGCCCCCTCGGGGGGCAGCGACCCGCGCAGCGGTGGAGCGTGGGGGTCTTGTTCATGCGGGTGGCAAGGTCATGTTGCGGGCCACTTCCGTCTGCTCGGCGCGGAAGGCCTCCAGGCGCTGGCGCAGTTCGGGGCGCTCGTTGGCCAGCAGGGCCACGGCGAACAGCGCGGCGTTGGCAGCGCCTGCCGTGCCAATGGCAAATGTTGCGACGGGGATGCCCTTGGGCATCTGCACGATGCTGTGCAGCGAATCCACACCCTGCAGGTGGCGGCTGGCCACGGGCACGCCCAGCACGGGCACGGTGGTCTTGGCGGCAATCATGCCGGGGAGGTGGGCGGCGCCACCGGCGCCCGCGATGATGGCTTTGAGGCCCCGGCCCGCGGCGGCCTCGGCGTAGGCAAACATGTCGTCGGGCATGCGGTGGGCCGAGACCACGCGGGCCTCGTGCGCGATGCCGAACTGTTCAAGAATCTGCACTGCATGCTGCATGGTGTCCCAGTCGCTGCTGGAACCCATGACCACGCCGATCTGGATGGGTTTCATGGTGTGGAGGGCGCTGGCGGGCAGGTTGCGCCTGCTCTGCCGCTGTAGGTGGAACCCGCGATTTTACTTTTTACGCCCCCCTTCCCGGCATGGGGCTGTTTCGATGGGCCAAAATAGCGCGCAAACCGCTCCGCAGGCCTTTGGCCCCACACCACCATGATTGACGTCACCGTAGAAAACTTTGAAGCCGAGGTGGTTGCTGCCTCGATGAACGTGCCTGTGCTGGTGGACTTCTGGGCGCCCTGGTGTGGCCCCTGCAAGTCGCTGGGGCCGGTGCTGGAGAAGCTGGAGACCGACTATGCGGGCCGCTTCAAGCTCGTCAAGATCGACTCCGACCAGGAGCAGCAGCTGGCGGGCATGTTCGGCATCCGCAGCATTCCTACCTGTGTGTTGCTGATGAACGGCCAGCCCGTGGACGGCTTCATGGGCGCCCTGCCCGAGGGCCAGGTGCGCGCCTTCCTCGACAAGCATGTGCCCACTGCGGAAGAGGTCGTGGCCGAAGCCGAGGAAGAGCAAGCGCTGGAAGCCCTGGCAGAGGGCGACACGGGCACCGCCCTGGAAAAGCTGCAGCACGCTGTGGTCACCGACCCGTCCAATGACGATGTGCGTTTCGACTACGTCAAGCTGTTGCTGCAGCTGCGCCGTGACGACGATGCCAAGGTCGCCTTTGCCCCCGTGATTGCCAAGGCCCCGGCGTCGCGCAAGCTGGGCGCGCTCAAGATCTGGATGGATGCTATTGATTTTGTAGCTGTTGGCGCATACGGGGAAAGCGCTGAGGCTGATTTTGATGCAAAAATTGCCGCCAACAAGCGCGATTTCGACACCCGCTATGCCCGCGCCCGCTGGCTCATGGCCGGCCAGCGCTGGACCGACGCCATGGACGAGCTGCTGGAAATCCTCATGCGCGACAAGGTCTGGAACGAAGAGGCGGCCCGCAAGACCTACGTGGCCATTCTGGAAATCATCGAGCCGCCCAAGGTCAAGGTGGCTGAGGGGCAGATTCCCCCCGAGGACCCGGTGGTGGCCACTTACCGGCGCCGCCTGTCGAGCGTGGTGCTGAGCTGAAAGGTTCTGGGTGCTGCCTGTGGGCGCGGTAAGGGTTCACAGGCTGGCTGGCGCACAGCGCCAGGTTGTACACCCCGGCGTGCTGCGCGGCGCCGTGCTGGCCACGCTGGCGCTGCTGGTCGCAGGCTGTGGCACGCGGCCCCCCGCGCCCGATGCGGTAGTGACGGGCGTGGCATTGTCACGCGAGCGGGTGCTGGTGCCACCGGATTCGGTGTTCGAGGCAACGCTGCTCGATGTCACCCAGCCCGATCAGCCGCCCGTGGTGCTGGGGCGGCAGCGGCAGGAGCTTGCCGGGCAGCCTCCGTATGCTTTGCGGATTCCGTACCCCACAGTGCGTTTCATGCCCAAGGGGCGCTATGAGGTGCGCGCGACCGTCTCGTGGGAAGGGCGTTTGCTGCTGGCAACCACGATGCGCCACCCCGTTCCCCAGGATTTGGCTTTCCGCCGCGTGGATGTGCTGTTGCACCGCCCGCCCGCGCTGCCCGCGAC
The DNA here is from genome assembly GCF_000238595.1 of Acidovorax sp. NO-1. Lineage (GTDB taxonomy): Bacteria > Pseudomonadota > Gammaproteobacteria > Burkholderiales > Burkholderiaceae_C > Acidovorax. Next base: position 105,498 of record NZ_AGTS01000049.1, read on the forward strand.
GGTAGAGGCCAGTGTGCCGCTGCTGCTGACCCACTGGCGGCTTGCACAGGTGCAGGAACAACCTGTTGCCCGTGGTTCCGAGGCGGGCCCGACCCCTTTCCTGGTGCTGCAAGGGGACGAGGCCCGCGCGGCCGGGGCGGGCGGTTGCAACCGCTTTGTGGCCGACTACAGCCTGGAAGGGGCTAACCTTCGGTTTCATCGCCTGGTGTCGGGCATCACCCTGTGCCTGGACACCGGGGCCGCAGAGGCGCGGTACCTGGCCGCCCTGTCGGCGGTGGCGAGCTTTCGCCAGCAAGGCACGCAGCTACTGCTGCGCGATGGGGAGGGCAAGCCCCTGCTGCGTTTTGAGGCCGCCGAAACGCCGCTGCGCTGAGGGCGCCTCCCCCAGCCGGTCAGGACGCGGCGGTCAGGCGCTCCAGCGCCTCGCGGTATTTGGCGGCAGTCTTTTCAATCACTTCGCGCGGCAGGCGGGGGCGGGTGCGGTCTTGTCCCAGGGCTTGCCGTTCACCTGCGCCTGCTCCAGCCAGTCGCGCACAAACTGCTTGTCGTAGCTCGGCGGGTTCTGGCCGGCGGCCAGCGCCGCTTCGTAGCCTTCCACGGGCCAGTAGCGCGAGCTGTCGGGCGTGAGGACTTCGTCCATCAGCACCAGCGTGCCGTCGGGCGCCAGGCCAAACTCGAATTTGGTGTCGGCAATGATCAGCCCCTTGGGCAATGCGATCTCGGCAGCAGCCTTGTAGATGGCAATGCTCAGGTCGCGGATGCGCGTGGCCAGGTCAAGGCCAATCATCTCCACCGTGCGCTCGAAGGTGATGTTCTCGTCGTGCTCACCCGCAGCGGCCTTGGCGGCGGGGGTGTAGATGGGCTCGGGCAGCTTGGCGGCGTTGGTCAGCCCTTCGGGCAGCGGCACACCGCACACCGAGCGCGACTCCTGGTATTCCTTCCAGCCACTGCCGGCCAGGTAGCCGCGCACCACGGCTTCCACCGGAATCGGCTGCAGCCGCTGCACCAGCATCGAGCGGCCACGGATCTGCGCAGCTTCGTCCGGGGACACCACACTTTCCGGCGCGTCGCCCGTCAGGTGGTTGGGGCAGATGTACCCCAGCTTGTCGAACCAGTACAGCGCCATCTGCGTGAGCAGCTCGCCCTTGCCCGGAATGGGTTCGCCCATGATCACGTCAAAGGCCGAAAGCCGGTCACTGGCCACCATCAGGATGCGGTCGTCGCCCACGGCGTAGTTGTCGCGCACCTTTCCGCGGGCCAGCAGGGGCAGCGACGTGAGGGCAGAGGTGTGCAGGGCGTTGGAGCTGGGCTGGGTCATGGTGTCGGTGTGGGCGATCAAGGTGCGCTGCAGGCAGGCCGCGAAACAGGGGGGTGAAGCGCCCGGGCGGTGAAGTCATGCCTTCCCGTCGCGCGCGCAACCCGCCGATTTTACGCGCGGGCCCGGTGCGCGCCCGGTGCACGGCGCTGCTGCCCTGCGCGCTGATCGCCCTTGCGGCACACTGTGCGGCTCCCCAACCGAACCGGGCCCCCTGGGGCCGCCCCTGTGCCCTCTACCTCTGCGCTCACTCCCCGCCGCGAACTCTGGCTGCTGCTCACTCTGGCGGGCATCCAGTTCACCCACATTCTTGATTTCATGATCATGATGCCGCTGGGCCCCCGGTTCACCCAGCTGTTTGCCATCAGCGATGCGCAGTTCGGGCTGCTGGTATCGGCCTATACGCTCTCGGCAGGGGTGTCGGGCCTGCTGGCTTCGACCTACATCGACCGCTTCGGGCGCAAGCGGCTGCTTCTGGTGCTGTACGCGCTGTTTGGCCTGGCCACGCTGGCCTGCGGCGTGGCGCCCACCTACGGCACGTTGATGGTGGCGCGCATCCTGGCGGGGGCGTTTGGGGGGGTGCTGTCGGCCCTGTCGCAAACCATCGTGGCCGATGTGATTCCTTTCGAGCGGCGCGGCCGTGCCATGGGCATCGTGATGACGTCCTTCTCGGTGTCCACGGTGGCCGGTGTCCCGCTGGGGCTGATCCTTGCCGAGGCGGGGGGCTGGAACATGCCGTTCATCGCCATTGCTGCGATGGTGGCGGTGCTGGCCCTGCTAGCGGCCCGCACCATGCCGGCCATGACGGCCCACGTGCAGGCGGCCAGCGGCCGGACGGCGCTGGGCGGCATCGGCCAGGTGCTTGCCGACCCCAACCACCGGTGGGCATTTCTGTTTTCTGCGCTGCTCATGTTCACCGGATTCACCGTGATCCCCTACATCACCATCTACATGCAGACCAATGCAGGTGTCCGCGCCGACCAGATTCCGCTGGCCTACCTGTGCGGCGGCGTCGCGACCCTTTTCACCGCGCGTCTGTTCGGGCGGCTGACGGACCGGCGCGGCAAGGTGCGAACCTTTCGCTGGCTCGCCCTGTCTGCGGCGCCCTGTTTGCTGGCCATTACGTTGGTGCAGGGGCTTCCGCTGTGGGGCGTGCTGGTGGTCTCGACACTGATGTTTGCCTTTGTGAGTGGCCGCATGATCCCCGGCATGGCGATCGTGGCCTCGGCGGCGCAGGCGCCCTTGCGCGGCACCTTCATGACGTTGAACGCCTCGGTGCAATCGGCCGCCATGGGCGTGGCTTCGGTGGTTGGCGGTTTGCTGATCAGCCGCGACGCGCAGGGACTGGTGCAGAACTACTGGAGGGCGGCGCTGGTGGGTATTGCAGCGAGCCTGCTGTCGATGGTGGTGGCCGGGCGGTTGACGCTGCATGGTGCAGCGCCTTCGGCACGCTGAACAACCGCCCATTGACGGGGTCGTGTGCACCCCGGCAACTCAGCCATTGTGCGCGCTTTTTGGGGGCTTGGCACCTTGGCGGGCATAACCCAGCGGGCAGGGGCGAAATGGGATTGCTTTTCACAAGGGCCGGGAGCATAGTGACTTCACGTCAACGGGATGCATCCAAGTTCGCCGGGCCGCTCCTCTGATCCAGGGCGGCGTTTCTTCCACAGAGCGTGTTACAGGAGACTTATTTATGAACTTGACGATCAGCGGTCACCACCTCGAAGTTACCCCAGCCTTGCGCAACTACGTCACCACCAAGCTGGACCGGATCACCCGCCATTTTGACCAGGTTGTCGACGTCAAGGTACTGCTGACGGTAGAGAAGCAAAAGGAGAAGGAAAAGAGGCAGCGAGCGGAATGCAACATCCACGTCAAGGGCAACGACCTGTTTGCCGAAAGCTCCCACGCCGACCTGTACGCGGCGGTCGATGAGCTGGTCGACAAGATGGACCGCCAGGTCGTGCGCCACAAGGACCGCTTGCAGGACCACCACCACGAAGCCGCCAAGCGCGAAATGCACGCTTGATGCGCCAGCCCTGAGCCTGGCCCAGCAGCCGCCCCTTTTGGGCGGTTTTTTTGTTGCCGTGCAGCACAGCGCTCAGGGTTTTCGCCAACATGTGCATAATTGTTTCCCTTGACCATGAACCGACTCGCCTCCATCCTGCCCTCCGCTCAAGTGCTTGTGAGCGTGGACGCCACCAGCAAGAAGCGTGCTTTTGAAGAAGCGGGTCTGCTGTTCGAGAGCCAGCACGGCCTCTCCCGCGCGTTGATCACCGACAGCCTTTTTGCCCGGGAGCGCCTGGGCTCTACCGGCCTGGGCCACGGCGTGGCCATTCCGCATGGCCGCATCAAGGGCCTGAAAGCGCCGATGGCGGCGGTGTTTCAGCTGCTCCATCCCATTGGTTTTGACGCGCCCGACGAACTGCCTGTGGGTTTGCTCATTTTTCTTCTGGTGCCGGAAGCGGCCACGCAAAAGCACCTGGAAATCCTGTCTGAAATTGCCGAGCTGCTGAGCGATTCGGCCCTGCGCGAAAGGCTCAAGGCCTCGACCGATGCGGCCGAGCTGCACGGCATGATCGCGGGCTGGCAGTCCACCCAGACGGCCTGATCGGCCCCCCGCAGCACCCGCCCGCTGAATCTCCGTGAAACCCAACGTTGTCAGCGCCGATGTCCTTTTCGAAGAGTTCCGCGGCCTGCTGAAGTGGGAATGGGTGGCGGGGCTGGGTGCCTCCGAGCGGCGCTTTGACGAAGTGGCCGTGCGCTCGGCCCGCTCTGGCGCAGACCTGGTCGGCTACCTCAATTACATCCACCCCTACCGGGTTCAGATTCTGGGCGAGCGCGAGATCGCCTACCTCAGCAGCGCATCGCCCGACGATTGCAAGCGGCGCATCGCGCGCATCGTGACGCTGGAGCCGCCCGTGCTGGTGCTGGCCGACAACCAGTCAGCGCCGGACGAGCTGGTGTCCATGTGCGAGCGCGCGCAGATCCCGATGTTCTCCACGCACGAGTCGTCGGCGTTTGTCATCGACGTGCTGCGCGCCTACCTGTCCAAGCACTTTGCCGACCGCACCACCATGCACGGCGTGTTCATGGACATCCTGGGCCTGGGCGTGATGATCACCGGCGAGTCAGGCCTGGGCAAAAGTGAGCTGGGCCTGGAGCTGATCTCGCGCGGCAACGGACTGGTGGCCGATGACGCGGTGGACCTGTTTCGCATCAACCAGACCACCATCGAAGGCAAATGCCCCGAGCTGCTGCAGAACCTGCTGGAGGTGCGCGGCATCGGTTTGCTCGATATCCGAGCCATCTTTGGCGAGACGGCCGTGCGCCGCAAGATGCGCCTGAAGCTCATCGTGCACCTGGTGCGCAAGGAAACGCTGGAGCGCGAATACGAACGCCTGCCCTATGAGCCGCTCACCCAGGACGTGCTGGGCGTACCGGTGCTCAAGGTCGTCATCCAGGTGGTGGCGGGCCGAAACATTGCCGTGCTGGTAGAAGCGGCCGTGCGCAACACCATCTTGCAACTGCGCGGCATTGATACCTACCAGGAATTCGTTGAACGCCACCGCCGCGCCATGGAGCGCGATACGGGGGGATAGTCTGCTACTATTTTGGTAGCTATTGGCGCTTATCTAATAAGCGCTGAGGCCTTTTTTGATGCCTCAATCGGGCATCAACAGGGGTGCGATCTTCTCGCCAACGCCCGTCGCGTGCCGGCTTCTTCTTTTTCTTACTTGTTGGCACAACTGGCGCACTGGCCATACAGCGCCATGGTGTGGTCCTGAACCACCCAGCCCTTGGCCTTGGCCACTGCCTGCTGGCGTTTTTCGATTTCCGCGTCGTAGAACTCCTCGACCTTGCCGCAGGACGTGCAGATGAAGTGGTCGTGGTGCTGGCCTTCGTTGAGCTCGTACACCGCCTTGCCGCTTTCAAAATTGCTACGGATCAGGATGCTGGCCTGCTCGAACTGGGTGAGTACGCGGTAGACGGTGGCCAGACCGATGTCCGAACGCTCCTCCAGCAGAACCCGGAATACATCTTCGGCCGTCATGTGGCGCTGACCGCCTTTCTGGAAGATTTCCAGAATCTTCAGGCGAGGGAGCGTGGCCTTGAGTCCCGTGCTTTTGAGTTCGTCGATGTTGGTCATGGCGTTGTCTTTCGGGAGGTGGGACCGGGCCCCGGGGCAGGAAGGCCTGCCGCTACAATGGCGCGATCATATCCTCAGCCCTTTTATCCATGCCCGTCATAGCCCCTTGCAGTGCCCGTCTGGGCCTGGTCTTCCTGGCCGGGGTCAGCGCGGCAGCCCTGGTTGGCTGCAGCAGCCTGAACGGAGCCAGCACCCGCATTGCCAGCCTCGTCAACCCTTACCGGGTGGATGTGGTGCAGGGCAATTTTGTGTCGCGCGAGCAGGTCGAGGCGCTGCAGCCCGGCATGAGCCGCCAGCAGGTGCGCGAGATCCTGGGCACGCCCCTCGTCACCAGCCTGTTCCATGCCGACCGGTGGGAGTATGTGTTCACCATCAAGCGGCCGGGCGAAGAACCACAGACGCGCAAACTCACCGTGTTCTTCAAGGGTGACGCGCTGGAGCGCTCGGAAGGTGACACGATGCCGACCGAGACCGAGTTCGTTGCCAGCCTGGGTTCGCGCGGGTCCAAGGGCAAGGTTCCCGTGCTGGAAGCCACGCCCGAGCAGCTGGCCCGATTTCCGGCGCCCCAGCGTGCGTCGGAACCCCAGCCTGCAGCGCCGCAGGAGCCGGCCTCCGTCAGCTACCCCCCGCTTGAAGCGCCCGTGCGCTAGGGCTTGCAGCAGCGCGGCCGCCGCTGGGGCGTGTGCCGCACCTTGTTGCCAACGTCAACTTACAGGATTCACATGACCGGGACTTCCTCGCCTGCCGCGCACACCACGACCTCCGCCCCCGGCACCCGCCACCGGGTGGCAGTGGCCGGGGCGTCGGGCCGCATGGGGCGCATGCTGATCGAGGCCATCCGCGCCAGTGACGACTGCGTGCTCGCCGGGGCCTTGGACGTGGCCGCCAGCCCGGCCATTGGCTCGGACGCCACCGCATTCCTCGGCCACGCCAGCGGCGTGGCCATCACCGCGGACATCGCCGCCGGCCTCCAGAATGCCGACGTTCTGATCGATTTCACGCGGCCCGAAGGCACGCTGGCCCATCTGGCCGTGTGCAGCCAGCGGGGCGTCAAGGCAGTGATCGGCACCACGGGCTTTTCGGACGAGCAGAAAGCCGCCATCGCGAAGTTTGCAGAGGGTTCGGCCATCGTCATGGCGCCCAACATGAGCGTGGGCGTCAACGTCACGCTCAAGCTCCTTGAGATGGCCGCCAAGGCCATGGCCACGGGCTACGACATCGAGATCATCGAAGCCCACCACCGCCACAAGGTGGATGCACCCTCGGGCACCGCGCTCAAGATGGGCGAAGTGATTGCCGACGCCATGGGCCGCGACCTCAAGGAATGCGCCGTGTACGCCCGCGAAGGCGTGACGGGCGAGCGCGATCCGTCCAGCATCGGTTTTGCCACCATCCGCGGTGGTGACATCGTGGGCGACCATACCGTGCTGTTTGCGGGCATCGGGGAGCGCATCGAGATCACCCACAAGTCCTCCAGCCGCGCCACCTATGCGCAGGGCAGCCTGCGGGCGGTGCGCTTCCTCGCCGGGCACAGGACGGGCATGTTCGACATGTTCGACGTGCTCGGACTGCAATGAGAAACCCTCTGAGATGCTCCGCATCTTCCCCCTCCAGGGGGACGCCACCCGTGGCCTGGCCAAGCCAGTTCCATGGTGGCACTGGTTTCGGGCGCGCCAGTTGCGGGCGATTCGCCAAGTAACGAGGTATTGATGGACGCACTCCACTGGTGGCGCCAGGGCGACGCCGTCACGCAGGGCACGGCCCTGATCCTGCTGGCCATGTCGGTGGCAAGCTGGGTGGTCATTTTGTGGAAGCTGCGCCTCATGCACCGTGCCGGTGTGGACGTGGCGCGCTGCACGGCCGCGTTCTGGCAGGCACCGTCCCTCCACCTTGCAGAGCAGCGTCTGAAGTCTTTTGACAGGGAGGCGCTGGTCCTGCCTTTGGTTGTTGCTGCAAATTCAATAGCAATGCAGCCCGAAGCGGGCGCGCAGCCCTCACTTGCAGCTTCTGGCACCCTGTCGCAACGGCTGACCCGGGTGCTGCGCGATGCCCTGCACCAGGTGCTGGGCCGGCTGCAGTTCGGGCAGGTGCTGCTGGCCACCGTGGGTTCCACCGCACCCTTTGTGGGGCTGCTGGGTACCGTGTGGGGCATCTACCATGCACTCACCGCCATGGCAGGCGCCGGGCAGATCACCATTGATCGCGTCTCCGGCCCCGTGGGCGAGGCCCTGGTCATGACCGCCGCCGGGCTGGCCGTGGCCATACCTGCCGTGCTGGCCTACAACGTGTTTGGGCGGTTGATCGGCCGTATCGAGGCCGACCTGGAAGGGTTTGCGCTTGACCTGCGCGAACTGGTCATTGACACGGCGGTCCCCGCCCATTCCCGGCCCTGAGCGACAGGAACGTTGGTTCCGCCATGGCCTTCGGAAGACTCGAACGCACCACGGGGCCGCAGCCCATGAGCGACATCAACATGACGCCGCTGGTGGACGTGATGCTGGTGCTGGTGGTGATCTTCATCCTCACGGCGCCGTTGATGGCCAGCTCCATCCGGCTCGACCTGCCACGCGCCGAGGGCGCCACGCCCGGTGCCGCGCCGCAGTTCGTCACGCTGGTGGTCGACGCCACCGGCCAGGCCTTTCTGGACGACCAGCCCCTGTCCCAGCCCGCGCTGGCCGAGCGCCTGCGCCGCATCGGCGCCGAGCGGCCCGACACCGAAATCCAGCTGCGCGCAGACGCCGCCGTGCCGTACGGGCGCGTGGTCGAGGTCATGGGCGCGGCCCACCTGGCCGGGCTGCAGCGCATCGGTTTTGTGGCCGAATCCCAGACGCCCGGCGCCCCTTCAGCCCCCGCCCGGGCACGCTGAGGCGCCCGTTGGTGACTACCATGCGGGCGCCCGCCCGGGTGGCCGACCGGTGGGCGGGCACGACAGCCTAAAATCGCCCCAGCGCGGCCCAGCGGCTGCCCACTTCTCTCACCCCCGAGCCCCCATGCAAGACAAATACTCTCCCCAAGACGTCGAACGTGCCGCGCACAGCCACTGGACCGCCACCGACGCCTACCGCGTGACGGAAGACACGAGCAAGAAGAAGTTCTACGCCTGCTCCATGCTGCCCTACCCCAGCGGCAAGCTGCACATGGGCCACGTGCGCAACTACACCATCAACGACATGCTCACGCGCTACCTGCGCATGAACGGCCACAACGTGCTGATGCCCATGGGCTGGGACGCGTTTGGCCTGCCCGCTGAAAACGCGGCGCTCAAGAACGGCGTGCCCCCCGCCAAGTGGACGTACGAAAACATCGCGTACATGAAAAAGCAGATGCAGGCCATGGGCCTGGCCATCGACTGGAGCCGCGAAGTCGCCACCTGCGACCCTGAGTACTACAAGTGGAACCAGTGGCTGTTTTTGAAGATGCTGGAAAAGGGCATTGCCTACCGCAAGACCCAGGTGGTGAACTGGGATCCGGTGGACCAGACCGTGCTGGCCAACGAGCAGGTGATTGACGGCAAGGGCTGGCGCACCGGCGCCATTGTGGAAAAGCGCGAGATTCCGGGCTACTACCTCAAGATCACCGATTACGCCGAAGAGCTGCTGGACTTCGTCACCGGCGACAAGCTGCCCGGCTGGCCCGAGCGTGTGAAGCTGATGCAGGAGAACTGGATCGGCAAGAGCGAAGGCGTGCGCTTTGCGTTCACCCACGACATCCAGGGTGACGATGGCGCACTGATTGGCGACGGCAGGATGTACGTGTTCACCACGCGCGCCGACACCATCATGGGCGTGACCTTTTGCGCCGTGGCCCCAGAGCACCCGCTCGCTGCACACGCTGCCAAGACCAATCCCCAGCTCGCCGCCTTCATTGAAGAATGCAAGAGCGGCGGCACGACCGAGGCCGAGCTCGCCACGCAGGAAAAGAAGGGCGTGCCCACCGGCCTGTTCGTCACGCACCCCTTGACCGATGAGAAGGTCGAGGTCTGGGTCGGCAACTACGTGCTGATGGGTTATGGCGACGGCGCCGTGATGGGCGTGCCTGCGCACGACGAGCGCGACTTTGCGTTCGCCCTCAAGTACGGCATCGAGATCAAGCAGGTGGTGCTGGTAGACGGTGAAACCTTTGACTACCACCAGTGGAACGACTGGTACGGTGACAAGCAGCGCGGCGTCACCATCAACTCCGACAACTTCAGCGGCATGGGCTACAAGGAGGCCGTGGCCGCCGTGGCCCACGCACTGCAGGCCAAGGGCCTTGGCGAGATGAAGACCACCTGGCGCCTGCGCGACTGGGGCGTGAGCCGCCAGCGCTACTGGGGCACACCCATCCCCATCATCCATTGCGATGAGCATGGTGCGGTGCCGGTGCCCGAGAAAGACTTGCCCGTGGTGCTGCCCACCGACTGCGTGCCCGACGGCTCCGGCAACCCGCTGCACAAGCACGAAGGCTTTCACGCCGGTGTGGTCTGCCCCGTGTGCGGCAAGGCTGCTCGCCGCGAGACGGACACCATGGACACGTTCGTGGATAGCTCGTGGTACTTCATGCGGTATTGCGATCCCAAGAATGCTGAAAATATGGTCGCAGAAGGTGCCGACTACTGGATGCCGATGGACCAGTACATCGGCGGCATCGAACACGCCATCCTGCACCTGCTGTACGCGCGCTTCTGGACCAAGGTCATGCGTGACCTGGGCCTCGTGAAAGTGGACGAGCCCTTCACCAAGCTGCTCACGCAGGGCATGGTGCTCAACCACATCTACAGCCGCCGTACCGCCAAGGGCGGCAAGGACTACTTCTGGCCGCACGATGTGGAGCATGTGCTGGGCGATGACGGCAAGATCATCGGCGCCCGGCTCAAGAACCAAGCCACCAGCGGTGATGGCATGCTGCCTGTGGGCACGCCCATCGACTACGAGGGCGTGGGCACCATGTCCAAGTCCAAGAACAACGGCGTGGACCCGCAGGACCTCATCGAAAAGTACGGCGCCGACACCGCCCGCCTGTACACCATGTTCACCTCGCCACCCGAAGCCACGCTGGAGTGGAACGACGCGGCCGTGGAAGGCAGCTACCGGTTCCTGCGCCGCGTGTGGAACTTCGGCCTCAAGCTGTCTGCTATGGATATGGAAGCTGCTACCGCAAGCGTGGCAAGCGCCAGCAGCCTGAAGGACGTTGAATTTGGCAAGGAAGCCAAGGCGCTGCGGCTGGAGATCCATACCGTGCTCAAGCAGGTGGACTACGACTACCAGCGCATGCAGTACAACACCGTGGTCTCGGGCGCGATGAAGATGATCAACGCGCTCGAAGACTTCAAGGCCAACGACTCGGCCGGTGCCCAGGTGGCGCTGATCGAGGGTTTCGGCATCCTGCTGCGCTGCCTGTACCCGGCCACCCCGCACATTGCTCACAGCCTCTGGAGCGGCCTGGGTTACGCGGCCGAACTGGGCGACCTGCTGGACGCACCCTGGCCCCAGGTCGATGCGAACGCGCTGGTGCAGGACGAAATCGAGCTCATGCTGCAGGTCAACGGCAAGCTGCGCGGCTCCATCCAGGTGCCCGCACAGGCCGACAAGGCCGAGATCGAACGCATTGCCCTGGCCAGCGAGGCCTTCATCGCGCAGGCGGCAGGCGCCGCTGCGAAGCGCGTCATCGTGGTGCCGGGTCGCCTGGTCAACGTGGTGGTATAGCCCCCATGAACAAGCGCACCCTGCTCTCCCTCGCGCCCGTGGCGCTGCTGACCGCCTGCGGTTTCCGGCTGCGGGGCGTGCCCGAGTTCGGGTTCCGCTCGCTGTACATTGCCGCGCCCGCCGGCTCGCCGCTGGCGCGGGAGCTGCAGCGCACGCTGGAGGGCTCGGGCAGTCCGCTGAAGGTGCTGCGCGACCCCGCGGCCCTGCCCACGGCAGAGGCCATCATGGACCTGCTGCAGGAGCAGCAGGAGCGCGTGGTGGTGGGCCAGAACGCCTCGGGCCAGGTGCGCGAACTGCAGCTGCGCCTGCGCATCAGGTTCCGCCTGCGCACGCAGGAGGGGACCGAGCTCATTGCCCCCACCGAACTGCTGCAGCAGCGCGACATCAGCTACAACGAAACCATCGCGCTGGCCAAGGAGGCCGAAGAGGCCCTGCTGTTCCGCAACATGCAGACCGATCTGGTGCAGCAGCTGATGCGGCGTCTGGCTGCGGCCCGTTTGGCGTGAGCGGATCCTGCCCGGCCTGCTTCCCGCGGGAGCCATGAGCGGTGCCGCTGCACCGATGGATCAGGGCAAAATCGGTGCTTTGGGCAGGATAGGTAAGCGTTATAAGCTATTATTTTGGTAGCATTCGCGCTGCCGCGTACGCACCGATTCCGTTCACACCGGCCGGTTCCGCATCAGCGTGCTCTTGCCGAACAGCGACTCCACCAGGTCCACCGCCAGCACGGCCGTCCGGTTGCGCACATCCAGCGCCGGGTTCAGCTCCACGATGTCGAGCGAGGCCAGGCGGCCGCTGTCGGCAATCATTTCCATGCACAGTTGCGCCTCGCGGTAAGTGGGGCCGCCGGGCACGGTGGTGCCCACGCCGGGCGCAATGTCGGGGTCCAGAAAATCCACGTCAAAGCTCACATGCAGGTGCGTGTGGGCGTCCATGCCCGCCAGGGCCCGCTCCATCACCTGGCGCATGCCCACTTCGTCGATGGCGCGCATGTCAAACACCTCCAGGCCCTGCGCGTGCACAAAGCGCTTTTCGCCCGCGTCCACGCTGCGGATGCCGATTTGGCGGATCTGTTCGGGGCGCAGTGCGGGGCCGCCGCCGGGCATCCGGGCCAGCCCGGTCAGCGCCTCGGGGCCAAACCCGCACAGGCAGGCCACGGGCATGCCATGCACATTGCCGCTGGGGGTGAGTTCGCTGGTGTTGAAGTCGGCATGCGCATCGAGCCACAGCACGCGCAGTTTCTTGCCCGCCTCCACGCAGTGGCGCGCCACGGCGCTGATGCTGCCCAGGCCCAGGCAGTGGTCGCCGCCCAGCAGGATGGGCAGGTGGCCCAGCTGCAGCTCGGCATATACGGCGTCGAACACGCGCTGGTTCCACTCCACCACCTCGGGAAGATGGCGATAGCCGTCCACGGGAGGCTGCCAGGGGTTGGCCGGGCCGCTCAAGTTGCCCCGGTCAAACACCTGCAGCCCGTGGGACTCCAGCGCCGCCTGCAGGCCGGCCACCCGCAGGGCCTCGGGGCCCATCGAGGCCCCGCGCGCCCCGGCGCCGATATCGGTGGGGGCGCCGATCAGGCTGGTGGGCTGGGCGCTGCGCAGGGCATTGGGTGGCATGGTGGTCGGGCTTTCTGGTGCGGGGGCGAAAGGATGGGCGCAGGCGCCCGTGGGGAATTCTCGGGGCTTTGGGCGCCAATGAACAGCGAAACAGCTGGCCAGTCTGCGTCCACCGCTGTGCACTGTGCGCGGCGGTGCTGGCAGTTTGCACAAGGCGCCCCGGGGCCAGGCGATAAACTTTGCCGCATGCAAGTCGCCCTGGCCCAACTCTCATCGCACCTCCAACGGGGCCTGTCGCCGCTTTATGTGCTGCATGGCGATGAGCCCCTGCTGCAGCAGGAGGTGGCCGACGCCATCCGCACCACGGCCCGGGCACAGGGCTATACCGAACGCAGCAGCTACACCGTGGCCGGGGCCCACTTTGACTGGAGCGCCGTGCTGGCTGCGGGCGGGTCACTCAGCCTGTTTGCGGACAAGCAGATCGTCGAAATCCGCATCCCATCGGGCAAGCCCGGCAAGGACGGCAGCGTGGCCCTGCAGCAGGTGGCCGAATCGGCGCGCGGCAACGACAGCACGCTCACCCTGGTGATGCTGCCCCGCCTGGACAAGGCCACCCGCACCGGCGCGTGGTTTGCGGCGCTGGAATCGTGCGGCACCTCCATCCAGATCGACCCCATCGAACGCGGCATGCTGCCCCAGTGGATCGCCCAGCGCCTGGCCGCGCAGGGCCAGCGCGTGGTGGCAGGCGAAGAAGGCCAGCGCACCCTGCAGTTTTTTGCCGACCGCGTGGAAGGCAACCTGCTGGCCGCGCACCAGGAGATTCAAAAGCTTGCCCTGCTGCACCCCGCGGGTGAACTGACGCAAGCGCAGGTCGAAGCAGCCGTGCTCAACGTGGCGCGCTATGACGTGTTCAAGCTGTCTGAATCGGTGCTGGCCGGGCAGACGGGCCGCGCGCAGCGCATGCTCGACGGCCTGCAGGCCGAAGGCGAGGCCGAAGTGCTGGTGCACTGGGCGCTGGCCGAAGACATCCGTGCCTTGAAGCGCGTGAAAGATGCCATGAACGCCGGCCGCCCCCTGCCCATGGCCCTGCGCGAAAACCGCATCTGGGGCGCCAAGGAAAAGCTGTTCGAGCGCATCCTGCCCAAGGCCAGCGACGCCGCACTGGCGCGGCTGCTGCAGTCGGCCCACACGGTGGACGGCATCGTCAAAGGGCTCAAGCAGCCCGACTGGCCCACGGATGGCTGGCAGGCGCTGCAGCGGCTGGCGTTTCAGATGTGCAGGCTGACGCAGGCGGCGCGGTGAGCCCGCCGCGTTCCAATGCTGACCAGGAACCGACGTCGATATGTAACAAGCACCTGGACCGTCGCATGACAACTTGTCCCAGTTCAATGAACGCACCATCGGCAGAGTTACTTGCTTGGCTTGACTATCGATCCAAGTCCATTGCCATGGGCCATCTCGCTTTGCGTCACAGCATGTCATGGGAAGACGTCCCCGCGATGCGTGTCTGCTTTGATGATCGGCTCGTGATTGAGGGCTTGGCGACCGGCTTCACCAACGGCGCAATTGAAGCAGCGGTTATTCACGCGCGTGCCGTTCTGGAATTCTTGGGGCTGAAAGCGGTCAAGGGCTCTACAACTGAAATTGCAGAGTTAGACATCCGAAGGTCTCACGATGATCTTGGAGTCGAGCAGTTTCGCGGCGCCTTGAAATTCACCAAAGAGCGAGCGCTGTCGGCTTACCCTGGGCCGAGGGAGGAAGCGGAGTCCGCGCTCGCAACCGTCTTCTACGCGGCAAACAAAGGTCTTGCCCACGCGACGGCGTCATTTGATCGCAACAGCAGCCAAAGCCATCTGCTAGAAGTTGCGTTCCGAGGGGTTCCGGTCCTATTGCTCAACGCGTTTTACAGGCCTCTCGGGCTGGTTCAGCCAAACTATGAACTGACTTTTCGGCCGCGCGATGTGTGAAGCACATCGCTGCAGTCGAGTGGATGCCTGACTTGCCGGGCACCGGACTCGCGAGCGTTGAGCTGTGAAACTCACCAGGTGCCGCGTCTCACCCCTTGTCAACGATGTCCCGCGCCTTTTCCACCCACATCTGCAGGCTGTCCACCAGGTCTTTCTGGCTGAACGAACAGCTTTCTTCCGAGAACAACGCGCTGGATTCGAGCCGGTCAAGCAGGCCGTGCAGCACCTCGGCATAACGCGGCGGCAGGGCGGCGAGCAGGTCGGTCTGTTCGCGGGCGGTGTGGCTCAGGGCAGACGCAGTCAGGCTGCCCTGGCTGAACGAGGTCAGTGCGTCTTGCACCGGGGTGACGAGGTGGGATCGGGTCATGGAAGGGTGGGAGCAGGTTGGCCGGGGCTGCAAGGGTAACCGCAGTGACGTCCCCGGTGCCAGGGCATCTGCGGCAAAATCGCCGGATGAATGACCTTAACGTCGCCGAATACACGCACACCCTGGGTTCGCAGGCAAAAACGGCCTCCGCGCTGATGGCCAAAGCGCCAACAGCTATCAAAAACAAAGCACTCAAGGCCCTGGCCCGGCTGCTGCGCGAGAACGTGGCCCAGCTCCAGATCGACAACGCCAAAGACCTGGAGCGCGCTGTGGCCGCCGGCCTGGCGGAGCCGATGGTGGACCGCCTCAAACTCAGCCCCAAGGTGCTGGAGACCTGCGCCGAAGGCTGCGAGCAGCTGGCCGCCATGCCCGACATCATTGGCGAGATCCTGGGCATGAAGCAGCAGCCCAGCGGCATCCGCGTGGGGCAGATGCGTGTGCCGATTGGCGTGTTCGGCATGATCTACGAGAGCCGCCCCAACGTGACCATCGAGGCGGCATCGCTGTCGATCAAGAGCGGCAACGCCTGCATCCTGCGTGGCGGCTCGGAGGCCATTGATTCCAACAAGGCGCTGGCGCGGCTGGTGGCCCAGGCGCTGGCCGAGGCCGGCCTGCCAGAGCACGGAGTGCAGCTGGTGCAGACCACCGACCGCGAGGCCGTGGGCCAGCTGATTGCCATGCCGCAGTTTGTGGACGTGATCATCCCGCGCGGCGGCAAGGGCCTCATCGAGCGCATCAGCCGCGACGCCAAGGTGCCCGTGATCAAGCACCTGGACGGCAACTGCCACACCTATGTGGACGACCCCTGCGACATCGCCATGGCCGTGAAGGTGGCCGACAACGCCAAGACCAACAAGTACAGCCCCTGCAACGCCAGCGAAGGACTGCTGGTGGCGCGCGGTGTGGCAGCAGAGTTTCTGCCGCAGATCGGCGTGGTGTATGCCGCCAAGGGCGTGGAGATGCGCGGCTGCCCCGAGGCGATGGCGCTGCTGGCCGATGTACCTGGCGCGCTGCTCACGCCCGCCTCCGAACAGGACTGGAGCGAGGAATACCTGGCGCCCATCATCAGCGTGAAGATCGTGGCGGGGGTGGATGAGGCCATTGCGCACATCAACCAGTATTCGAGCCACCACACCGATGCCATCCTCACCACCAACCACGTACACGCCCAGCGCTTCCTGCGCGAGGTGGATTCGGCCAGCGTGATGGTGAACGCCAGCACGCGTTTTGCCGACGGTTTTGAATACGGCCTGGGCGCCGAAATCGGCATCAGCACCGACAAGTTCCATGCGCGCGGGCCGGTGGGTATCGAAGGGCTGACCTCGCTGAAGTACGTGGTGCTGGGCGAGGGTGAGGTGCGCAGTTGAAGTGCTTTTATTTTTATAGCTGCTTGCGCTTGATGGCATTGCCCTAGAGGCTGATTTCTTA
>NZ_AGTS01000048.1 GCF_000238595.1 Acidovorax sp. NO-1
AAGTAAACCGAGTTGGGCCAAGAGTGCATAGGATGCATTTTTGTGACCAGCCAGTCCCAAACGTTGCACCATGACCTATACCCACTTGACCCGAGAAGAACGATACCAAATCCACGCACTGCGTCGTCAAAACATAAGCCCGGCAGTGATAGCCGCACAGCTCAATCGAAGCCGATCGACCATCACCCGCGAGCTCAATCGCAACGCTGGAGCCCAAGGCTACAAACCCGCCCGCGCTCATGAGCGAGCCCGTGCCCGCCAAGGGGCACGGCGCAATGCACGCCAGTTCAATGCGCAGCAGTGGAGCCAGGTGCACCGCTATCTGCGCCTGGAGCTTTCTCCCGAGCAGGTCAGCGGACGGCTGCGGCTGGAGGGCGTGCTGACCATCAGCCACGAATGCATCTACCAGCACATCTATGACGACAAACGCAAAGGCGGTGAGCTGATCAAACACCTGCGCTGCCAGAAGGTGCGACGCAAGCGCTACGGCAGCGGACAAGAGCGGCGCGGCACACTCAAAGATCGGCTCTGCATAGAGCAGCGCCCCGCCATCGTTGACGCACGCAGCCGCATGGGTGACTGGGAGGGTGACACCGTGGTCGGCAAGGGCCACCAAGGGGTACTGGTGACCTTAGTGGAGCGCAAGTCCCGCTACACACTGGCGCAGCAACTGGACTCGCGCCACAGCGCAGGGGTGACCGAGGCTGTGATCGCACTGCTGCGACCTCACAAACACTTGTGCGAAACGATCACGTTCGACAATGGCAAGGAGTTTGCTGAGCATGCATTCATCGCCGCCAGTCTGGGGGCGATGTGTACTTCGCGCATCCCTACCACTCATGGGAGCGTGGGCTCAACGAGAACACCAATGGCCTGTTGCGCCAGTACTTCCCCAAGTGCACCAACCTGCGCCGGGTCTCGCAGCACGAAGTTGACGATGCGCTCTACCGGCTCAACCACCGACCCCGCAAGTGCCTCAACTACCGCACTCCCCACGAGGTGTTCATGGGCTTGGAGATTCGTCCGTTACACTGAAATTCGGTGCACTTTGTAGTTGAATCTGCG
>NZ_AGTS01000047.1 GCF_000238595.1 Acidovorax sp. NO-1
ACGTTGCACTTCGTACTTGAATCCGCCTCTTGAAATTTACCGTATCTGCAGCGCGGGCCGGCGCAAGCTAGCCGCCACGGCCGGTGTCGGGGGCGCCGCGGGTGCGCTGAACGCAGAGGCCACCGAAGCGGCCCCGCCCTCCTGCAACTTGAACTGGCTGACCGCGTCGCTCAGGTGGCGCGCCTGTTCGCGCAGCGATTCGGACGCTGCGGTGGACTCCTCCACCAGCGCCGCGTTCTGCTGGGTCATCTGGTCGAGCTGGGTGACCGACTGGCTGATCTGGCCGATGTTGTCGCTCTGCTCGGCCGACGAAGCGGTGATCTCGGCAATGATGTCGGACACGCGGCGCACGCTGCTCACGATCTCGGTCATGGTCTGCCCGGCCTGGCTCACCAGGCGCGAGCCGTCTTCCACCCGCTCCACCGACGAGCCAATCAGGGACTTGATCTCTTTTGCCGCGGACGCAGAGCGCTGCGCCAGGTTGCGCACCTCGCTGGCCACCACGGCAAAGCCGCGCCCTTGCTCACCGGCACGCGCGGCCTCCACGGCGGCGTTGAGCGCGAGGATGTTGGTCTGGAACGCGATGGAGTCGATCACACCGGTGATGTCTGCGATCTTGCGCGAGCTGGTGGTGATCTGGTCCATGGTGGTCACCACCTGCGACACCACGGCGCCGCCGCGTGCCGCCACTTCAGCGGCCGACGACGCGAAGTCGCTGGCCTGGCGCGAGGACTGCGCGCTTTGCTGCACCGTGCTGGTCAGCACCTCCATCGACGAGGCAGTTTCTTCCAGGTTGGCCGCGGTCTGCTCGGTGCGGTGGCTCAGGTCATGGTTGCCGCTGGCGATTTCGGAGCTGGCGGTGGAGATGTTGCCCGCCGCATCCTGCACCTGGCGCACCAGGCCGCGCAACGCGTCCTGCATGCGGCCCATGGCGCCCACCAGCTGGCCCACTTCGTCCTGGTTCATCACCGTCACATCACGCGACAGGTCGCCGCTGGCAATGCGCTCGGCCAGCTCCTGCGCCTGCCCCAGCGATTTGGTGATGGACCGCACACTGAAGAAGGTGAGCGGAATCAGCACCGCCAGGCCCAGCAGCAACGCAATGCCGATGAGCGCAGACATGGCCGAGGTGCGCGACTCCACGCCTTCGCGCGCTTCGTCCATCTGCGCGCGGGCCGAAGTGGCCAGGCTGGAGAACAGCTTGTCGGTGGCCTCCATGTGCACCTTCAGGCGGTCGGCGTAGGCGCCGCCGCCGGCGCCGTCCAGCTGCGCACCCTCGATCTTTTCGAAGATGGGCGAGATACCGGTTTCGTACTGCTTGATTTCGTCCAGGGACTTGTCGATGGACGCCACGAAATCTGCATCGCCGGATTGCACCTGGCGCACATCGGCCAGGCTCTTGCGCAGCCCGGCGAGGGTCTTCGCCCAGGTTTCGCGCAACGTGGACACCTCGACCGAGTTGTTGAAGTTGATGATGATGTCTTTTTCAATCCGGCGCACATCACCCAAAGTGGTGCGCAGGTCCGACATGTCGGTCAGTGTCTGCACCCTTTCGGAGAACAGCACCTGTAGCGTGCCACGCGTGCGGTCCAGGGCCACGTATCCCATGGCACCAATGACGACAAGAAGAATGAGGGAAAAGACGGTTCCGAAGTACAGGCGGGTGCGGATCGAGAAGCGGCCGAGAGCGTTCATGGGCTCTTCCTTACATTTTTTAACAGATAGCTCAGCATAGCAAATTCAGTGCCACAGAACCCCCGCCGGGGTCTTGTGGAGCCGCGGGGGTGGCGGGACTATAGAGCGGGTGCCTGCATCTGCCGCACAGGGTAAGCACGCCCCCCGGGCCCTGGTACAGGGAATCCTCGGGGGCAGTAGGCAGGCTTATGGCGCCGGTGTGAGGGGAATATAAAGTTGCCCGCCCTGGCGCTGGAACTCCGCCGCCTTGACCTGCATGCCCTGGGCCAGGGCTTCAGCCTCGGCCACGCCCTTTTGCTTGGCGAAGTCGCGCACCTCTTGCGTGATCTTCATCGAGCAGAACTTGGGCCCGCACATCGAGCAGAAATGCGCCACCTTGGCCGAGTCCTTGGGCAGGGTTTCGTCGTGGTACTCCTTGGCCGTGTCGGGGTCCAGGCCCAGGTTGAACTGGTCCTGCCAGCGAAAGTCGAAGCGCGCCTGGCTCAGCGCATCGTCGCGTGAGCGGGCGCCCGGGTGGCCCTTGGCCACGTCGGCCGCGTGCGCGGCGATCTTGTACGCAATGATCCCCTGCTTGACGTCGTCGCGGTCAGGCAGGCCCAGGTGTTCCTTGGGCGTCACGTAGCACAGCATGGCCGTGCCCATCCAGCCGATCATGGCGGCGCCAATCGCGCTGGCGATGTGGTCGTAGCCGGGGGCAATGTCGATGGTCAGCGGGCCCAGGGTATAGAACGGCGCTTCGTGGCAGGTCTTGAGCTGCTCGGTCATGTTGGCCTGGATCATGTGCATGGGCACATGGCCGGGGCCTTCGATCATGGTCTGCACGTCGTGCTTCCAGGCCACCTGGGTCAGCTCGCCCAGCGTGTGCAGCTCGGCAAACTGGGCTTCGTCGTTGGCGTCGCTGGCGCAGCCGGGGCGCAGGCCGTCGCCCAGGCTGAACGACACGTCGTACTGCTTCATGATGTCGCAGATGTCCTCGAAGTGCTCGTACAAAAAGCTCTCGCGGTGGTGCGCCATGCACCACTTGGCCATGATGGAGCCACCGCGCGAGACGATGCCCGTGCGCCGCTGCGCCGTGAGGTGGATGTAGGCCAGGCGCACACCCGCGTGGATGGTGAAGTAGTCCACGCCCTGCTCGGCCTGCTCGATGAGCGTGTCGCGGAAGATCGCCCAGGTCAGGTCTTCGGCCACGCCGCCCACCTTTTCCAGCGCCTGGTAGATCGGCACGGTGCCAATCGGCACGGGCGAGTTGCGCACGATCCAGTCGCGCGTGGTGTGGATGTTCTTGCCCGTGGACAGATCCATCACATTGTCGGCGCCCCAGCGGATGGCCCAGACGAGCTTCTCCACTTCTTCCTCAATGCTCGACGTGACGGCCGAGTTGCCGATGTTGGCGTTGATCTTGACCAGGAAGTTGCGGCCAATCGCCATCGGCTCCACCTCGGGGTGGTTGATGTTGGCCGGGATGATGGCGCGGCCCCGGGCCACTTCGTCGCGCACGAATTCGGGGGTGATGATGCGCGGGATGCTGGCACCCATCGGGTTGCCCATCAGGCGCTTCTCGCGGCCTGCATCGGCCATGTACTGCTCCATCCACTCACGCTTGCCGTTTTCGCGGATGGCCACGTATTCCATCTCGGGCGTGATGATGCCCTTCTTGGCGTAATGCATCTGCGTGACATTGGCACCGGCCTTGGCGCGCAGGGGCTTGCGCTGCAGGGCTGCGGCCTCGGCGCGCAGCTGGGCCAGGCGCGTGGCGTCTTCGCTCTTTTGCCCATCGTCCAGCGCCACGGGAGCGCGGCCTTCGTAGTGCTCCACATCGCCACGGCCGGTGATCCAGCCCCCGCGCACGCTGGCCAGGCCCTTGCGCACGTCGATCACGGCTTCAGGGTCGGTGTAAGGGCCGGAGGTGTCGTACACGCTGACCAGCTCGCCGTTGGTCAACGCAATGTCGCGCACGGGCACGCGCAGGTCGGTGTGCAGTTGGCCGGGGATATAGGCTTTGCGCGATGCGGGGAAGGGCTCGCGCGTCAGCGCCAGCAATTCAGCAAACTTCTCGCGAGCGATGGGATCGGGGGCATTCATGGGCAGGTCTCCTGGTTCCGGTGGGCGGTGGGGTCTGCTCCGGAATGGACCTGTGCGCCCCCCAGGGGCGGCAGCGCCTGGGGCATGACGTGCCCACAGGGACTGGGGGCACGGGGACAAGGAGGTCGGCTCTTCTTCCGCCGGTATGAACCGGATCAAGTTCGTCGGGTTCGCAAGCTGGCCTGAATTTCTTCAGGCCTCTTGCATCTCAGCGCATCAGCACACCCCGGAGCAGGCGCGAGTATAGGCCAGCGCCGTTGCGGCGCCGGGCCGTCAGAGTAATCGCTCGACGAGGACCACCACGAAGAAAACGACTGCGGCGATGATCGTCCATTTGAGAATCACCAGCCCCAGCCGTTTGTAGAACACCTGCCCGGTGCCCACATAAAAACCGAAGCACACGGCCGATGCGAGCAGCAGAAACAGGGCGAGCCAGCGAACGATCAGCATGACAGGCTGCCTTACCAGGCCCGGGCAGGCTGCGCAAAACCGGTGGGCGCCTGGCGTTCGTCCTGGAACGTGACCTCCTCCCACGCATCGCGCTGGGCCAGCAGCTCGCGCAGCAGCAGGTTGTTCATTGCATGGCCCGAGCGGAACGCGCTGTACGCGGCAAGCAGCGGTTTGCCAATCAGGTACAGGTCGCCCATTGCGTCGAGGATCTTGTGCTTGACGAACTCGTCGTCGTAGCGCAGGCCATCGCTGTTGAGCACCTTGTAGTCGTCCATCACGATGGCGTTGTCCAGCCCACCGCCCAGGGCGAGCCCGTTGGAGCGCATCATTTCCACATCGCGGGTAAAGCCGAAGGTGCGAGCGCGGGCGATGTCGCGGCTGTAGTTGCCGGCGCCCAGATCGAACTCGACTCGCTGGCCAGTGGAGTCCACGGCCGGGTGGTCGAAGTCGATCTCGAAGCTGAGCTTGTAGCCGTGGTAGGGCGACAGGCGTGCCCACTTGGCGTTGGCGCCCTCACCTTCCCGCACTTCCACCGGCCGAATCACGCGGATGAAGCGCTTGGGCGCGTTCTGCAGCTCAACGCCCGCACTTTGCAGCAGAAACACGAACGAAGCGGAGGACCCGTCCAGGATGGGCACCTCTTCGGCTGTGATGTCCACATACAGGTTGTCGATGCCCAGCCCTGCGCAGGCCGACATGAGGTGCTCCACCGTGTGCACCTTGGCGCTGCCGACCGCGATGGTCGAGGCCAGGCGGGTGTCGGTGACGGCGTCTGCACGGATGGGGATGTCCATCGGCTGGGGCAGGTCCACCCTGCGGAACACGATGCCTGTGTCCGGCTGCGCGGGACGCAGGGTCAGCTCGACCCGCTGGCCGCTGTGCAGCCCCACGCCCACGGCGCGGGTCAGAGTCTTCAAGGTGCGTTGCTGGAGCATGGGCGCATTTTAGGGGCGCGGGGGTGCCCATGCGCCGCACGGGCCCAAGCGGCACCGTGGCCAGCGTCCCGCTCGTTTTCCCTGCCCCCGCCGGCGAATGGCCATTCCACAATCGGTTACGACTGGTTGATGCACATCAAGAGGGCTGCCCGCCACCGGGGCGAACCCCTTCGCTGGCGATTGTCCGGGGCGTATATTTTTCCGATCCCAAGGAGTTATCTCATGAACACACTGAGTTTCAGAAGCAAGATCTTGCTGATGCTGGCCACGGCGCTGGTGGCCTTGCTGTTCATGGCCGTCAGTTCGTTGCTGCAGCAACGCTCCCAGATCATCGAATCGCGGCGCGAGCTGCTGACCACCGCGGTGCAGTCCGCCCACAGCATTGTGGCGTCGTACCAGTCGAAAGCTGCCAGCGGTGCCATGCCGCTGGAAGATGCGCAAAAGGCCGCAAAGGAAGCGCTGCGCGTTTCGCGCTTTGGCGGCCCGGACGGTAAAACTGAATATTTCTACATCTGGACCCTGGACTCCAAGGGTGTCATGCACCCCATCAAGCCGGAGTGGGAGGGCCAGGACATGGCGGGCAAGGTCAAGGACGGGGCGGGCACGGACATCCTCAAGCAGATCTCGGATGCCTTGCGCGCCAGCGCAAACGGCCGGGTGTTTGTGCCCACGATGTTTGCGCGCCCGGGTTCTCAGGCGCTGGTGCCCAAGCTGCAATACGTGATCCGCGTGGACGGCTGGAACTGGATGGTGGGCTCGGGCCTTTACACCGACGACATCGACCAGCTGGTGCGCAAGACGCTGTTGTCCAATCTGGCCATTGTGCTGGCGGTCATGGTGGTTGTGGGCGGCGTGGGCCTGCTGGTGGCGCGCTCGGTACTGCGCCAGATTGGCGGCGAGCCGACCGACGCCATCGCGGTGATGTCCGCAGTGGCGCAGGGCAATCTGGACACCACCATTCCGGCGGCGCCCGCGGGCTCGCTGCTCGATGGCCTGGGCCACATGGTCACCTCCCTGCGCCAGCTGGTCACGGAGGTGCGCTCCGCCACCGAAAACATCGCCACCGCGTCCAGCGAGATCGCCCAGGGCAATAACGACCTGGCCCACCGCACGGAAGACACGGCCAGCAACCTGCAGAGCACCGCCAGCAGCATGGAGGAGCTGACCAGCACCGTCCGGCAGACCTCGGATTCCGCCCAGACCGCCAATCAGATGGCCACATCGGCCGCTGCGGTGGCAGCGCGCGGGGGCGAAGTGGTGTCGCGGGTGGTGTCCACCATGCAGGACATCAACGCCAGCAGCAACAAGATCAGCGACATCATCGGCGTGATCGACGGCATCGCCTTCCAGACCAACATCCTGGCCCTGAACGCAGCGGTGGAAGCCGCCCGCGCAGGCGAGCAGGGCCGGGGCTTTGCCGTGGTGGCCAGCGAGGTGCGCAGCCTGGCCGGGCGCAGCGCCGAGGCGGCCAAGGAGATCAAGGCGCTCATCAATGCGTCGGTCGAGAAGGTGGAATCAGGCACCCAGCTGGTGGGCAGCGCGGGCGCCACCATGACCGAGATTGTGGAGAGCGTGCAGCGTGTGACCGACATCATTGGCGAAATCCGCTCGGCCACTTCCGAGCAGAGCCAGGGCATTGCCCAGGTCAACACGGCCATGAACCAGCTCGACCAGATGACGCAGCAGAATTCGGCCCTGGTAGAAGAATCCACGGCCGCCGCCGACAGCCTGCGCGAGCAGGCCATGAAACTCACCCAGGTGGTGGCACTCTTCCGGGTCAATGGCAGCACGGCGGCCGGCACAACCGCCCGCACGGTGCCCGCGCCCGCACGGCGCCCGGCAACCGGCGCGCCCAAGACCAGAGCCCCTGCCACTCCGGCGGCCTTGCGCAAGCCTGCAGCGAGCAAGCCCCCACCAGCGCTGCCGCCCACCGCCCCAGCCAGCAAACCCGGCAGGGACGATGCGGGAGACTGGGAGAGCTTCTGAATCGCAGGGAGCGCATCCAAATAGAAAAAGCCCCGGTCTTGCGACCGGGGCTTTTTTACGGACCAGCAAAGGCTTGCGTTTGCTATCAGATGAATAGCTGCTTGCGCTCTCCATCAAAAGGTTTCAGCTGCTTTGATTTCTGAAATCCAATGATGAAAAGCGCAACGCGCTCATCTATTCATAGCAAACCTCAATCCGCCTGCTTGCGCAGGAACGCAGGAATCTCCAGGTCATCCATGCCGCCGGACGACAGGGCATCCACGCGGGCTGCAGCCTGCGTGCGGTTGGTGCGCCACACGCTGGGCACCGACATGCTGCCGTAGTCGGCTTGTGCGCCACCGGCGTGGCCGCCCTGCACGGCTCCGCCCAGCGTGCCCACGCCGGCCACTGGCATCTGGTAGGCCATGTTGTCCGTGCCCGTGCGCAGGCCGCCCTGCACCACCGAGATGGGCTGGCGGCGTGCGTTGGCACGCGACAGGCCCGTGGCCACCACGGTCACGCGGATCTCGTCGCCCAGGGTTTCGTCATAGGCCGCGCCGAAGATCACATGTGCGTCGGTCGATGCGTAGGCATTGATGGTGTTCATGGCCTGGCGCGACTCGGACAGCTTGAGGCTGCCCTTGCTCGCCGTGACCAGCACCAGCACGCCCTTGGCGCCCGACAGGTCGATGCCTTCGAGCAACGGGCAGGCAATGGCCTGCTCGGCGGCGATGCGCGCGCGGTCGGGGCCGCTGGCGGTGGCCGTGCCCATCATGGCCTTGCCGGGCTCACCCATCACGGTGCGCACGTCTTCAAAGTCGACGTTCACCTGGCCGTATTCGTTGATGATTTCGGCAATGCCGCCCACGGCGTTCTTGAGCACGTCATTGGCGTGTGCAAAGGCTTCGTCCTGGGTGATGTCGTCGCCCAGCACATCGAGCAGCTTTTCGTTGAGCACCACGATCAGCGAATCCACGTTGGCTTCCAGCTCGGCCAGGCCTTCGTCAGCGTTCTTCATGCGACGGCCACCCTCCCAGTCGAAGGGCTTGGTCACCACGCCCACGGTGAGGATGCCCATCTCCTTGGCCACGCGTGCAATCACCGGCGCAGCGCCCGTGCCCGTGCCGCCGCCCATGCCCGCGGTGATAAACAGCATGTGCGCGCCCTGGATGGCGTCGCGGATGTCGTCCACCGCGGCTTCAGCCGCATCCCGCGCCTTTTCAGGCTTGCCGCCTGCGCCCAGGCCGCTGCCACCGAGCTGGATGACACGGTGCGCGGTGCTGCGCGTGAGCGCCTGCGCATCGGTGTTGGCGCTGACGAACTCCACGCCCTGCACGCTGCGGGAAATCATGTGTTCGACAGCGTTGCTGCCGCCACCGCCCACGCCGATCACCTTGATCTGGGTGCCCTGGTTGAATTCTTCGGCTTCGATCATTTCGATGGTCATGTTGGAGCTCCTGTTTCTAGATTCGTATGCAATTGCCAATGGGGAAATGAGGTCTGGGGTGCGGCAGAGCGAGGCGGTCCTGTACATCGCCATCGCTCGCGCGGTCTTCGGTGCGGGCTGCCGCGTGCAAGCCAAAGGGGATATTTCATGGCTAGAAATTCCCCACGATGAAATCCTTGAAGCGCCCGAACGCGGTCTTCATCGACCCGCTCTTTTGCGCCACCTTGAAGCCGCGCAGCCGTGCCAGGCGGGCCTCTTCCAAAAGACCCATGACGGTGGCGGCACGCGGCTGGGCCACCATGTCGGACAGGGCGCTCGAATACTTGGGGATGCCCCGCCGCACGGGCTTGAGGAAGATGTCTTCGCCCAGCTCGATCATCCCGGGCATCACCGAGCTGCCGCCCGTGAGCACGATGCCTGACGACAGCACTTCTTCATACCCCGACTCGCGCACCACCTGCTGCACCAGCGAGAAGATTTCTTCCACCCGCGGCTCGATCACACCGGCCAGCGCCTGCTTGCTCAACATGCGCGGGCTGCGGTCGCCCAGGCCAGGCACTTCCACCTGCGCCTCGGGATCGGCCAGCAGCTGCTTGGCGTAGCCGCTCTCCACCTTGATGTCCTCTGCATCCTTCGTGGGCGTACGCAGCGCCATGGCAATGTCGCTGGTGATGAGGTCGCCCGCGATCGGGATCACCGCCGTGTGGCGGATCGCGCCGCCGGTGAAGATGGCCACGTCGGTCGTGCCCGCGCCGATGTCCACCACCACCACACCCAGCTCGCGCTCGTCGTCGGTCAGCACGGCCTGGCTGCTGGCCAGCGGGTTCAGCATGAGCTGCTCCACCTCCAGGCCACAGCGGCGCACGCACTTGATGATGTTTTCGGCCGCGCTCTGCGCACCGGTCACGATGTGGATCTTGGCCTCCAGGCGGATGCCGCTCATGCCGATGGGCTCTTTCACATCCTGCCCGTCGATCACAAACTCTTGCGGCTCCACCAGAAGCAGGCGCTGGTCGCTGCTGATGTTGATGGCCTTGGCCGTCTCGACCACGCGCGCCACGTCGGCCGAGGTGACTTCCTTGTCCTTCACGGCCACCATGCCGCTGGAGTTGAGCCCCCGGATGTGGCTGCCCGTGATGCCGGTGTACACGCGCTGGATCTTGCAGTCGGCCATCAGCTCGGCCTCTTTCAACGCCTGCTGGATGCTCTGCACGGTGGCGTCGATGTTGACCACCACGCCGCGCTTCAAACCGTTGCTCGGGGCCACGCCCAGGCCTGCGAGCTTGAGCTCGCCATTGGGCAGAACCTCGGCC
This sequence comes from Acidovorax sp. NO-1, assembly GCF_000238595.1. GTDB lineage: Bacteria > Pseudomonadota > Gammaproteobacteria > Burkholderiales > Burkholderiaceae_C > Acidovorax. Next base: position 9,888 of record NZ_AGTS01000047.1, read on the forward strand.
ACCACGGCCATGACCTTGGCGGTGCCAATGTCCAGCCCCACGACGACGTCTTTGTATTCTCTTGCCATATCAGTCTCTGCCCTTCTCGGTTCTGTCCCGCTGTCCCGTCCACCGCTTGTTGCCGACTTCGTTGTGTGCCTGCATGCCCCTACCTCCTGCGCACGGCGCCGGGGGCGGCACCGGCGGCCGCGGATTCCGCGCTCACGGTGGTCACGCCGCGCAGGCGCAGTGCATAGCCGCCCGCATGGCGCAGATCCGCCGACTCCAGGGCGTCCGGGCGCCGGCCATACTGCGCGGCCACCTGCGTGAGCGTGCGCACAAATCGCTGTGTGCGCTGCACCACTTCCTGCGCGGAGCCCCCGCCCAGTTCCACCACGGCTTCGCTGTCCAAGGTGGCGCGCCAGCCGCCCCGCCCTGTCAGCTCCAGCGTTTCCATCTCCAGCCCCAGGGGCTTGAGGACAGGCTCCAGCAACCCGTGCATCTGCAGCACCTCGCGTGAGGTGCCCGTCGGCCCCAGCAGGCGCGGCAGATCGTCCTGCTCCACGTCGCCCACATTGGCCTCGAACACCTCGCCCTGGCGATTGACCAGCGCAGAGCCCAATTCGCTGCCCCAGTACGCCACGGCCTCATGCTCCTGCAGGGCCACCTGCAGGCTGCCGGGGTACACGCGCCGCACCTGCGCGCGGCGCACCCAGGGCACCTGCTCGAAAGCCTCGCGCGTAGCGCGCAGGTCCACCGTGAAGAAGTTGCCCGCCAGGTGCGGCGCCACATTGGCCCGCAGGGTGACGGCGTTGTTGTGCACCAGCTCGCCCTGCACCACGATGCGAGCAATGGCAAAGCCGGGGTAGCGCAGCACCCACCAGGCGCCCGCCGCCAGCACGAACGCCACAAAGCCCACGAACAAAACCGTTGCGGTGAGGTTCATGAGCTTGACGTCCAGGGGTGCTGGCAACGTGTTGGTCATCAGTCGGCCTTGGGCCTTGCGGGTGTGTCCAGCGCCGCGTCGGCAAGGATGCGCAGGCACAGCTCTTCGTAGCTGATACCTGACGCGCGTGCTGACATGGGCACCAGCGAGTGCCCGGTCATCCCGGGGGATGTGTTCATCTCCAGCAGGAACGGCTTGCGGTCGCTGGCGCGGATCATCAGATCGGCACGGCCCCAGCCCCGGCAGCCCAGCGTGCGGTAGGCCTCCAGCACGATGCGCTGGATCTCGCGCTCTTCCGCCTCGGGCAGGCCGCTCGGGCACTGGTACTTCACGTCGTCGGTGAAGTACTTGTTCTGGTAGTCGTACGCGCCATCGGGCGCCACGATGCGGATCACCGGCAGCGCGCGGGCGCTGGCACCCTGGCCCAGCACGGGGCAGGTCACCTCTTCGCCTTCGATGAACTCTTCGCACAGCACGTCGGGGTCGTACTGGGCCGACAGCTGCACGGCCTCCTGCATGTCTTCGTTGCCGCGCACTTTGGTCACCCCAATGGACGAACCTTCACGCGGCGGCTTCACGATGAGGGGCAGGCCCAGTTCGTCGGGCACGGTGCGCACCACCTCAGGCTGCTGGCGGTCGGGTGCCAGCCATACATAACGCGGCGTGGGCAAGCCCTCGGCCAGCCAGACCCGCTTGGTCATGACCTTGTCCATGGCAATGGCCGAGGCCATCACGCCCGGGCCGGTATACGGAATGCGCAGCAGCTCCAGCGCACCCTGCACGGTGCCGTCTTCGCCATGGCGGCCATGCAGCGCAATGAAACAGCGCGCATAGCCGTCGCGCTTCAAATCAGCCAATGCGTTTTGCGCGGGGTCGAAGGCGTGTGCATCCACACCGCGTGACCGCAGCGCCTGCAGCACACCGCTGCCGGACATGAGAGAGACCTCGCGCTCGGCCGAGTCGCCGCCCATCAGCACGGCAACCTTGCCCAGGGATTTCACATCAATATTTGGATCAAAACCGGTCATAGCGCTCTCCCATCATGCGCTGATAGCTCACTATTTTGTAGCATTTCAACCACTTTGCCGGGCACCGCGCCAATGGAGCCTGCGCCCATGCACATCACCACATCGCCGCCCTTCGCGTTGTCGGCAATGGCCTGGGGCAGGTCGGCCACGTTGTCCACAAACACCGGCTCCACGCGGCCTGCCACCCGCAAGGCCCGGGCCAGCGAGCGGCCGTCTGCCGCCACCACGGGCGCTTCCCCAGCGGCATACACCTCGGTGAGCAGCACCGCGTCGGCATTGCCAATGACCTTCACAAAATCCTCGAAGCAATCGCGCGTGCGGCTGTAGCGGTGCGGCTGGAACGCCAGCACCAGGCGGCGACCCGGAAACGCGCCGCGCGCGGCTGCCAGCGTGGCGGCCATCTCCACGGGGTGGTGGCCGTAGTCGTCGATCACGGTGAATGTGCCGCCATCCTTGGCGGGCAGGTCGCCGTAACGCTGAAAGCGCCGGCCCACGCCCTTGAAGCCCGCCAGCGCGCGCTGCACGGCTTCGTCGGGAATGTTCAGCTCCACAGCGATAGCGATGGCCGACAGCGCGTTGAGCACGTTGTGCTCGCCCGCCAGGTTGAGCACGATCTCCATGTCGGGCAGCGTGACGCCATTGCGCCGCTGCACCGTGAAGCGCATCTGGCCCGCCTCGGCCCGCACGTTGATGGCGCGCACCTGGGCGTCTTCCGAGAAGCCGTAGCTGGTGATAGGGCAGGTCACGCTTTGCAGGATCTCGCGAACCGCCGGACTGTCCACGCACAGCACCGCTGTGCCATAGAACGGCATGCGGTGCAGGAAATCGACAAACGCGCCCTTGAGCCGGCCGAAGTCGTGGCCGTAGGTCTCCATGTGGTCGGCGTCGATGTTGGTCACCACGGCCATCACGGGCAGCAGGTTCAGGAATGACGCATCCGACTCGTCGGCCTCGACCACGATGTAGTCGCCGCTGCCCAGCTTGGCGTTGGCGCCTGCGCTGTTGAGCTTGCCGCCGATGACGAACGTCGGGTCCAGGCCCGCCTCGGCCAGCACGCTGGTCACAAGGCTGGTGGTGGTGGTCTTGCCATGGGTGCCGGCAATGGCGATGCCCTGCTTCAGGCGCATCAGCTCGGCCAGCATCAGCGCGCGGGGCACCACGGGAATTTTTTTCTCGCGCGCGGCCAGCACCTCGGGGTTGTCGGGCGTGACGGCGGTGGAGGTGACCACCGCATCGGCACCGTCAATGTGCGCAGCCGCATGGCCCAGGCAGGTCTTGATGCCCAGCCCCTCCAGGCGGCGCAGCGTGGCGCTGTCGGCCAGGTCCGAGCCCGAGATGCGGTAGCCCAGGTTGAACAGCACCTCGGCGATGCCGCTCATGCCCGCGCCGCCCAGGCCGACGAAGTGGATGTGCCTGATCGCGTGTTTCATGCTGCAAGCTCCTCGCAGGCAGTCACCACTTCGCGGGTGGCGTTGATTTTTTGCATGTTTTTGGCCTTCAGCGCAATATCTACAAGCGCAGGGCGCTCCAATTTCAATAGCATTTTCGACAACCCCTCGGGCGTCAGGTCGCGCTGCTGCACCAGCCAGCCGCCGCCTGCATTCACCAGGAACTGCGCGTTGGTGGTCTGGTGGTCGTCCACCGCCGACGGGAAGGGCACGAACAGCGCTGCGGCGCCCACGGCGGCGATCTCGGTGACGGTGCTCGCGCCCGCGCGGCAAACGATGATGTCGGCCGCTGCAAATGCGCTGGCGGTGTCGTCGATGAAAGGCGTCAGCTCTGCCTCGATCCCGGCTGCGGCGTAGTTGGCGCGGAGCTGGTCGATCTGTGTCGCGCCGCTTTGATGGATCACGCTTGGGCGATGCCCGGCGGGCATCAGCGCCAGCGCCTGCGGCACGATCTCATTGAGGGCGCGCGCCCCCAGGCTGCCGCCCACCACCAGCAAGCGCAGCGGCCCGGTGCGCCCGGCAAAGCGCTCGGCCGGGCCGGGCTGCTGCGTGAACGCGGCGCGCAGCGGGTTGCCCACCCACTGGCCTTTGGCCAAGACATTGGGGAAGGCGGTGAACACCCGGTCGGCCACGCCCGCCAGCACCTTGTTGGCCATGCCGGCCACCGAGTTCTGCTCGTGCAGTACCAGCGGCTTGCCGGCCAGCACACCCATCATGCCGCCCGGAAAGGTGATGTAGCCACCCAGGCCCACCACCACATCGGGCTTCACACGGCGCACGACCTGCAGCGCCTGCCAGAACGCACGCAGCAGGCGCAGCGGCAGCAGGGCCAGCGTGACGAGCCCCTTGCCGCGCACGCCCGAAAAGTCGATGAGTTCCAGCACAAAGCCGTGCTGCGGCACGATGCGGGACTCCATGCTGCCGGGCGCGCCCAGCCAGTGCACGCGCCAGCCGCGTGTACGCAGCTCTTCGGCCACCGCAAGGCCCGGAAAGATGTGGCCGCCGGTGCCTCCGGCCATGATCAAAGCAGTTTTCTGCGCGCTCATACGCGGCCCCCTCTCATGAGGCACTGCGTGCCTGGCATTGCTTGCGCAATGCACAGCTTGTTTTGGTGAAACAAACTCCTCATACGCGGCCTCCGCGCATGAGGAGTTTGTTTTCGTAATCCACGCGCAGCACCACTGCCAGCGCCACGAGATTCATCAAAATCGCCGAGCCCCCAAAGCTCATCAAAGGCAGCGTGAGCCCCTTGGTGGGCAGCGCGCCCAGGTTCACACCCATGTTGATGAAGGCCTGAAAGCCGATCCAGATCGCCACGCCCTGCGCGACGAGGCCGGAGAAAACACGGTCCAGCGCAATCGCCTGGCGGCCGATGTGCATGATGCGGCGGGTCATCCACAAAAACAGCACGATGAGTGCCACCACCCCCAGCAGGCCGAACTCTTCGCCGATCACGGCCAGCAGGAAGTCGGTATGAGCTTCGGGCAGCCAGTGCAGTTTTTCCACACTGCCACCCAGACCTACGCCAAAAATCTCTCCCCGCCCGATGGCGATCAGCGAGTGCGAAAGCTGGTAGCCCTTGCCCAGAGCGTGCTCCTCGCTGAACGGGTCGAGGTATGCAAACACGCGTTCGCGGCGCCAGGGCGAGCTGGCAATCATCAGCGCAAACGCCGAGACCAGCACGCCAGCGATCAGGAAGAACATGCGGGCATTCACGCCCCCCAGGAACAGGATGCCCATGGCAATCACCGCCACCACCATGAACGCACCCATGTCGGGCTCGGCCAGCAGCAACACGCCCACAATGCCCACGGCAGCGCCCATGGGCAGCACGGCGCGGAAGAAGCGCTCTTTCACTTCCATCTTGCGCACCATGTAATCGGCCGCGTAGATGAGCACCGCAAACTTGGCAACTTCGGACGGCTGGAAACTGACAGGCCCGATGGCCAGCCAGCGCCGTGCACCGTTGACCACCTTGCCCACACCCGGGATCAGCACGGCAATCAGCAGCACCAGCGCCGCTACAAACAGCCACGGTGCCGCGCGCTCCCACAGGGCCATGGGCACCTGAAACGCCAGCAGGGCCACCACAAAGCCCACCACCAGATACATCGCGTGGCGGGTGAGAAAGTGGGTGGAGGCGTAGTTGGCAAAACGCGGGTTGTCCGGCATGGCGATCGAGGCGGAATACACCATCACCAGCCCCCAGGCGAGCAACGCCACCACCACCCACAACAGCGCCTGGTCAAAGCCAAGCACGCTGGCTGGCGTGCTGGACGACTGACGGTACTCGGTGCCGCCCACGCGCACGGGCAGTACATCGGCCGCCTTGCCGGGCAGGCCGCCAAACCAGCCCGTCACCCGTTGCAGCAACGTGGAACTGCGCACATCGGCCGTCATGCCATGCCCCCCAACGACTGCCCGGCGTCGTCGGCCAGGGCGCGCACGGTGTCGCAAAAGACCTGGGCGCGGTGCTCGTAGCCGGTGAACATGTCAAAACTTGCGCAGGCGGGCGACATCAGCACGGCGTCGCCCGCATGCGCCCGCTGCGAGGCCAGCGCTACGGCCTCTGGCAGGGTCGCGGCATCGAGCATTGGCACGCCGCAGTCCTGCAGTGCAGCGCGTATCTGCGGTGCATCGCGACCGATGAGCACCACCGCACGCGCATGGCGCGACACCGGCGCGGCGAGCGGCGCAAAGTCCTGCCCCTTGCCGTCGCCACCCAGAATGACCACCAGCCGCCGCTCCGTGCCCAGCCCCACCAGCGCTGCCACGGTGGCGCCCACGTTGGTGCCCTTGCTGTCGTCAAAGTATTCAACGCCATGGATGATCCCCACGGGCTCCACGCGGTGCGGCTCGCCGCGGTACTCGCGCAGTCCGTACAGCATCGGGGCCAGGGTGCAGCCTGCGGCCGACGCCAGCGCCAGCGCGGCCAGCGCGTTCACCGCGTTGTGGCGGCCCCGGATGCGCAGCGCATCGGCGGGCATCAGGCGCTGGATGTGCAGGTCTTCGGCCACTTCGTGGCGGCCGCGCTTGCGGGTTTCGTCGGCGTCCATCGCGCGCACCAGCCAGGGCATGCCGCTCACGACCTCGATACCGAAGTCGCCGGGGCGCCGGGGCATGTCGGCGCCGAACGTGATGTGCTCGCGCACCTGGGGCTTTTGCAGCCTGACCTTGACCGGGGGCGGCAATGGCTGGGGCGCCCCCACGCTTGCCACTGCGTGTGCTGCGCTGCCCCCCGAGGGGGCGGCTGCCGCCTTCGGGCGGCCGGGCGGCGGCAGCATTCCCATCACTGCGGCGTCTTCGCGGTTCAGAATCATCAAGCCGGTCTGGCCAAAGATGCGCGCCTTGGCCGCCGCGTAGGCCTCCAGGCTGCCGTGCCAGTCCAGGTGGTCTTGCGTGATGTTGAGCACCGTCGCCGCCGTGGGCTCGAACCCGGTCACGCCGTCCAGCTGGAAGCTCGACAGCTCCAGCACCCAGACCTCGGGCAGTGTGTCGGCATCGATGTGGCCCGCCAGGGTATCGAGCAGCGTGGGGCCGATGTTGCCCGCCACGGCCACGGTCTTGCCCGAGCGTTCCACTAGCTGGCCCGTGAGCGACGTGACGGTGGTCTTGCCGTTGGTGCCCGTGATCGCCAGCACCGCCGGGGCGTACCCGTGGGACGCGCGCAGCGCGCCGAGCGCCATCGAATACAAGCTTATTTCGCCTCCAACGCTTATTCCACATGCGCCAGCAGCTACCAAAACAGGAGCAACAGCTTGGGGACTCAACCCCGGAGAACGGTAAACCGCGTGCAGGCCCTGGCCTTCCACCAGGCGGGCATCGAAGTCACCGGCGACAAAACGCACCTGCGGCAGCTCGTGCTGTAGCGTGGGCAGCTGGGGTGGCGCGGCACGGGTGTCGGCCACGGTGACCTCGGCCCCGCAGCGCACGCACCAGCGGGCCATGGCCAGGCCCGAGGCGCCCAGGCCCAGAATGAGGATGTTCTGGCCCTGCATCGTTTGCAGATCTTCGCCGGGCCGGCCCAGTGGCTGGGCGGCTGCATCGGCGGGTGCGGCGTCGGCAACTTCTTCGTCGGTTTCTTGCGAGGGAGCCGGTGCGCCTTCGGGGGCTGCCACCTCGGCAAAAATCTGCGCCACAAAATCAGCGGCGGCCTTGGCGGCGGATACGGCGGGGGGTTTTTCGGGGTCCCACGCATGCGCTGCCCCTTGGGCAGCCCGGTCGCCAGGGCCCGCTGCTGGCGCAGTGCTCGTACCCTCCACTGGCGCCGCGGCGTCCGCCATGCCAGCCGTCACCTCTTGCGGTGCAACGGCCGTCTCGTCCGGCAGCGCTTGCGGTGGCACGGCAGGCGCACCCAGGTCGGCCGGAGCCATGGCAGGCTCGGCCGAGATGGGTGCGGCAGGCGCAGCGGGGATGAGGGGATCGTCCGGGTTCATCGCAGTTTCAGGGTGGACAGGCCGATCAGGCACAGCAGCATGGTGATGATCCAGAAGCGCACGACCACCTGCGTTTCCTTCCAGCCGCTCTTTTCAAAGTGGTGGTGCAGGGGCGCCATCTTGAGAAGACGCCGGCCTTCTCCATAGCGCTTCTTGGTGTACTTGAACCAGGTCACCTGCAGCATCACCGACAGGGCCTCGACCACGAAGATGCCGCCCATGATGGCCAGCACGATTTCTTGCCGCACGATGACCGCGATGGTGCCCAGGGCCCCGCCCAGCGCCAGCGCGCCCACGTCACCCATGAAGACCTGCGCAGGGTGCGCGTTGAACCACAGAAAAGCCAGCCCCGCGCCCGCCATGGCTGCGCAGAAGATCAGAAGCTCGCCCGCGCCCGGGATGTGCGGGAAAAACAGGTATTTGGAATACACCGAGCTGCCGGTGACGTAGGCAAACACGCCCAGGGCCGAACCCACCATCACCACCGGCATGATGGCCAGCCCGTCCAGCCCGTCGGTGAGGTTCACGGCATTGCTGGAGCCCACGATGACCAGATACGTCAGGATCACAAAGCCCAGCACACCCAGCGGATAGCTGATCTCCTTGAAGAACGGCAGCTGCAGCCCGGCCTTGGGCGGCAGGTCGAGCGAGAAGCCCGACTGCACCCAGCCCACAAACAGCTCCCACACCTTGGCGTTGGAGCTTTCGGAAATGCTGAACACCAGATACAGCGCGGCGATCAAGCCAATGACCGACTGCCAGAAATACTTCTCGCGCGAGCGCATGCCCTCGGGGTCCTTGTTGACCACCTTGCGCCAGTCGTCCACCCAGCCGATGGCGCCAAAGCCCAGCGTGACAATGAGCACGATCCACACAAAGCGGTTGGACAGGTCAAACCACAAGAGCGTTGAAATGGCGATCGACAGCAGGATCAGCACACCGCCCATGGTGGGCGTGCCGCTCTTGGACAGGTGCGTCTGCATGGCGTAGCCGCGGATGGGCTGACCGATCTTCAGCGAGGTGAGTACACGAATCACCTTGGGGCCTGCTATCAGGCCGATGAGCAGCGCCGTCATGGCGGCCATCACAGCGCGGAAGGTGAGGTACTGGAACACGCGGAAAAAGCCGAACTCGGGCGACAGGCCCTGCAGCCATTGCGACAGCATCAGCAGCATGTGGCACCTCCGGCATGGGCTGGCACCGTGCGGGCGATTTCAATGCGTTGCGCCATGGTGTCCCTCCCGTGGATTGATCGGCTTTTGTTGTTGTTCTGCGGGCAGTGCGGCGGCGCCAATGGCCTCGACCACCTGTTCCATCTTCATGAATCGCGATCCCTTCACCAGCACGCTACCCACCGTGGGCAGGGCGTTGCGCACAGCATTCAGCAGTGCGCTCATATCGTTGAAATGCCGGGCACCTCCATAGGCCGTGGCGGCGTGCACTGACTGCGCACCCAGCGCGAACAGCAAAGGGATGCCCGCAGCCCGTGCATGGGCACCAGCCTCGGCGTGGAACTGCGGACCCTGGTCGCCCACTTCGCCCATGTCGCCCAATACCAGCAGTTGCGGGCCGGGCAACTCGGCCAGCACGTCGATGGCGGCACGCATGGAGTCGGGGTTGGCGTTGTAGGTGTCGTCCACCACCGTGATCTCACGGCCCGCGCAATTCACACTAAAGGCGCGCGAGCGGCCCTTGACGGGCACAAAGTCGTTCAGCCCTTGCGCGATGGCGGCCAGGGGCGCCCCCGCCGCCAGCGTGCAGGCAGCGGCTGCCAGTGCGTTGGTCACGTTGTGGCGCCCCGCAATGTGCAGGTGGGTGGCCACTTCGCCGTGTGGCGTGGCGAGTGTGACGGCCCAGGCGCCCTGTCCCCACGCCGCCTGCGTGCAGGCCACATCGCCACCGTCGCCAAAAGTGACAACGCGGCGCCCTGCCGCCAGCGAGCGCCAGAGGCCCGTGTAGGCATCCCCCGCAGGGAACACGGCCACACCGTCGGCAGACAAGCTGGCGAACACCGAGCCGTTCTCGCGAGCCACCGCTTCCACCGTGTGCATGAACTCCAGGTGTTCACGCTGCGCGTTGTTGACCAAGGCCACCGTGGGCAACGCCATGGCGGCCAGCGTGGCGATCTCGCCGGGGTGGTTCATGCCCATTTCGATCACGGCGGCGGCGTGGCTGGCACGCAGGCGCATCAGTGTCAATGGCACGCCGATGTCGTTGTTGAAATTGCCCTGCGTGGCAAACGCAGCCTCGCCCTGCCAGGCATGCAGGATGGACGCGATCATCTGCGTCACCGTGGTCTTGCCGTTGCTGCCCGTCACGCCAATCAGCGGCAGGTGAAATTGCGTACGCCAGCCAGTGGCGAGTGCGCCCAGCGCAGCCAGGCTGTCGGGCACTTCGATGCCGGGCAAGCCGGCTGCCTCCAGGCCCCCGTGTGCAATCGCTGCAGCGGCACCACCGGCACGGGCATCGGCCAGGAAGGCGTTGGCGTCAAAACGCTCGCCCTTGAGCGCCACAAACAGGTCGCCCGCCTGCAGCGTGCGCGTGTCGGTGTGCACGCGCACGAGGGGCGTGGCGCCATTGCCCACCAGCCGGGCGGCGGGAATGTGCGACTGCAGCAGCGCAAACGCCTGCTGCAGGGTCATCATCACCCCGGGGGTCGCGGTCATGGGCGGGCTCCTCGGGCCTGCAGCGCGTTCTGCGCATGGGCCATGTCGGAGAACGGCAGGCGCACACCGGCCGTCTCCTGGGTGTCTTCGTGGCCCTTGCCGGCAATCAGCACCACATCGGCGGGCGCGGCTTCGGCAATGGCCAGCGCAATGGCGGCGGCGCGGCCGGGCTCGGCGCGCACGGTGTTGCCAGCGATGGTGCCTTGCAGAATCTGGTGCAGGATGGCCGCAGGGTCTTCGCTGCGCGGGTTGTCGCTGGTCACCACCACCTGGTCGGCATGGTGCTGCGCCACGGCGCCCATCAGCGGGCGCTTGCCCGCGTCGCGGTCGCCACCGCAGCCAAACACGCACCAGAGCCGGCCGCCCCGCTGCTGCGCAATCGGGCGCAGGGCTTGCAGGGCCTTGTCCAGCGCGTCGGGCGTGTGGGCATAGTCCACGGCCACCAGGGGCTGGCCCGGGTGGTTGACCTGCTCCATGCGGCCGGGCACAGGTGAAAGCTGGGCACAGGCGAACAGCGCGTGCTGCAGCGGAACGCCCAGCGCACGCAACGCCGCCACCACGCCCAGCAGGTTGGAGACGTTGTACTGCCCGATCACGCGCGTCTGCAGCACATGCGTGTGCACGCCCTCGGCCACGGTAAAGCGCAGGCCACCATCGCCCATGCCGATATCGCGCGCCGCCAGGCGGGCCGGGCCGGTGGCGGAAACGCTCCACAGGTCCAGCGGCCGGCCGGCCAGCGCGGTGTGCAGCTCTGCGCCCTGCGGGTCATCGATGTTGACCACCGCCGCCTGCAGACCGGGCCAGTCAAAGAGCACGCTCTTGGCCTGCCAGTAGGCGACCATGCTGGGGTGGTAGTCCAGATGATCCTGGGTGAAGTTGGTGAACAGGGCCACGCGAATGCGCGTGCCCACCAGCCGATGCTCGGCCAGACCAATGGACGAAGCCTCGATGGCGCAGGCCGTGCGGCCCGCATCGGTGAATTGCTGGAACGCGCGCTGCAGCCGCACCGGGTCGGGGGTGGTCATGCCGGTGCTGGTGAGCGCGGGCGGCGTTCCAGTGCCCAAAGTGCCCACCAGCGCGCACCCACCTTGCGCAAACAGCTCATTTTTCGATAGCGTATTGAGGGCCTCGGCGAGCCACCAGCTGGTCGTGGTCTTGCCGTTGGTGCCCGTCACGGCCAACACATCCAGGTGCTGGGTGGGCTGGCCGAACCATTCGGCTGCCACCAGCCCGGTAGCCGCCTTGAGCCCGTGCAGCGCCGCCACAGTCAGTCCTTGCAGCGCAAAAGCCTCGGCACCCTCGTGCTCCACCAGGCAGGCCACGGCCCCACGCGCCAGCGCATCCCCGATGTGCGCACGGCCGTCGGTTGCGGCGCCGGGCCAGGCGATGAAACCGTCGCCCGGCCGGATCTGGCGGCTGTCCGTCTGCAGCGTGCCCGTGACCCGCTCGCGCAGCCAGCTGACAGCTTCGCTCACCGAACCGAGCAGGGCAAGCGCCGTCATAGCGACTCCTCCACCACATCGGCCACGATCTGCGGCGTGACCGCCATGTCCGGCTGCACGCCCATCATGCGCAGCGTCTGCTGCACCACTTCGCTGAACACCGGTGCCGCCACGGCACCGCCGTAGAACACGCCATTGCTGGGCTCATCGATCATCACGGCCACGATGATGCGGGGCTTGTCGATGGGTGCCATGCCGGTGAACCACGCGCGGTACTTGCCCGACGCGTAGTTCTTGCCCACCTGCTTGCGCGCCGTGCCCGACTTGCCGCCCACCGAGTAGCCCACGGTCTGCGCCTTCTGGCCGGTGCCACCAGGGCCTGCGGCCATCTGCAGCATCTTGCGCACCTGGTCGGCCGTGCGTTCGGAGAACACCGGCACGCCCAGGGCGGGGACGTCGGTCTTGAGCATGGTGGCGGGAATCACCCGCCCGCCGTTGGCAAACACGGTGTAGGACCGCGCCATCTGGAACAGGCTGGCCGAGAGGCCATAGCCATAGGACATGGTGGCCTGCTCGACCGGACGCCAGGTCTTGTACGGCCGCAGGCGCCCCGTCACCACGCCGGGGAAGTGCAGTTGCGGCTTCTGCCCGAAGCCCGCGGCCGAAAACGTCTCCCACATCTCGCGCGCCGGCATCTGCATGGCCAGCTTGGTGGTGCCCACGTTGCTCGACTTCTGGATCACGCCCTCCACCGTGAGCACGCCATGGTTGCGCGTGTCGGAGATGGTGGAGCCGGTAATGTTGATGCGGCCCGGCGTGGTGTCCACAACGGTGTCGGGGCGCACGCGGCCCGTTTCGAGCGCCAGGCCAATGGTGAACGGCTTCATGGTGGAGCCAGGCTCGAAGACGTCGGTGAGCGCGCGGTTGCGCAGCTGCTCACCCGAGAGGTTCTTGCGCTTGTCGGGCACGTAGCTGGGGTAGTTGGCCAGCGCCAGCAGCTCGCCCGTGTGGGCATCCAGCACCACCACGCTGCCGGCCTTGGCCTTGTGCGCGGCCACCTGGTCGCGCAGCTTCTGGTAGGCAAAGAACTGCACCTTGCTGTCGATGGACAGCTGCATGTCCTTGCCATCGACCGGGGGCACGGTTTCGCCCACGCTTTCCACCACGCGGCCCAGGCGGTCCTTGATCACGCGGCGCGAACCGGGCTTGCCCGCCAGCTCCTTGTCGAACGCCAGCTCCATGCCCTCCTGGCCATGGTCTTCCACGTTGGTAAAGCCCACCACGTGCGCGGCGGCCTCGCCCTCGGGGTACTGGCGCTTGTATTCCTTGCGCTGGTAAATGCCCTTGATGTCGAGCCTGGCGATCTGCTGGCCCACGTCCCAGTCGAGCTGGCGCTTGATCCAGACAAAGGTCTTGTCCTCGTCAGCCAGCTTTTTCATCAGCTCGGCCTGGGGCATGTCGAGCAGTTTGGCCAGCTGCCTGAGCTTGGCGCGTACCTCGGGTTTGTCCTGCTCCACGTCTTCAGGGATGGCCCAGATGCTGGCCGCGGGCACGCTGGAGGCAAGGATCAGCCCGTTGCGGTCCAGGATCTTGCCGCGGTTGGCCGGCAGCTCCAGCGTGCGGGCAAACCGCACCTCGCCCTGGCGCTGAAAGAAGGCGTTGCCAAACACCTGCACATAGGCGGCACGCCCCGCCAGGCCCAGAAAACCCAGCGCAATCATGGCCACGATGAATTTGCTGCGCCAGACGGGCGTCTTGCTTGCCAGCAGCGGGCTTGCGGTGTAGACCACGCTGCGGCTCATGGCTGTTCCCCCTCGGGCCGGGACGGCGTGGCACCCGCAGCAGCAGCAGCAGCAGCAGCTACGCCTTGCGGGTCAGACACATACTGCGTGATGGCCGGTGTGGCGGTGCGCATGTTCAGCTGGGCGCGGGCGATCTTCTCCACCCGCAGCGGCGTGGCCTGCGCGCGCTTGTCCACCTGCAGACGCTGGTGCTCCGTCTCCAGGCGGCGGGCCTCGGCCACAGCGCGGTCCAGCTCGGTGAACAGGCGGCGCGATTCGTACTGGGTGTGCACGAGGTAGATCGCGCTGGCCAGCACGGCAAGCAGCAGGACGACATTCAGCCGGGTCATGTCAGACGACCGCCGTGCGTTCGGCCACGCGCATGATGGCGCTGCGTGAGCGGGGATTGGCCTCGATCTCGGCCACGCTGGGCTTGATGCGGTCCAGCGCGACGAGCTTCATGGCCTGGGGCGCGGCAAACGGTGCGCGGCGGTCATACACCTCCTTGGAGTGCTTGGCGATGAACTGCTTGACGATGCGGTCTTCAAGCGAGTGAAAGCTGATGACCACCAGCCGCCCGCCCGGCTGCAGCACCGAGAGGCTGGCCTCTAGTGCCTGTTGCAGCTCTTCAAGCTCGGCGTTGATGAAAATCCGAAGAGCTTGAAATGTGCGCGTTGCAGGGTTCTGGCCCGCTTCGCGGGTTTTGACCGCGCCAGCCACGAGGTCGGCCAGTTCTGCGGTGGTTGCAAGAGGACCCCGTTCTTCGCGCCGAGCAACAATCGCCTTTGCAATGGGGCCAGCAAACCGTTCTTCACCGTAGTCACGTATCACCTCCGCAATCTGACCGACTTCGGCCGTGGCCAACCAATCGGCCACACTGGTCCCGCGCGTGGTGTCCATGCGCATGTCCAGCGGGCCGTCAAAACGGAAACTGAAGCCCCGTTCGGGGCTGTCGATCTGGGGTGAGCTCACGCCCAGATCCATCAGCACGCCGGCGGCACTCGCAGGCGGCAGGTCGGCCAGATGGCGAAAACCTTCGTGCCGGATGGAAAAACGCGCATCGGTGATGCGCGTTGCTTCAGCGATGGCTTCGGGGTCCTTGTCGAAGGCCACAAGGCGCCCTTGTGGTCCGAGCCTGAGCAGAATCAGGCGCGAATGCCCGCCACGCCCGAAGGTCGCGTCCACCCAGGTGCCCGCAGGCTCCGGGCCTGCGCCACCCAGGAGGGCATCGACGGCCTCGTTGAGCAAGACGGTGGTGTGTTGCATGGGGGATGTCACTGCGCGCCTCAGAAGGAGAAGTCCTTGAAGACATCCGGCATCTCGCCCTGCATGGCCTTGGCCTCCTGCTCGTCGTAGGTGGCCTTGTCCCAGAGTTCGAAATGGTTACCCATGCCCAGCAGCATGGTGTCCTTGGAGATACCGGCCGCTTCGCGCAGCTCGGGCGACACCAGCACTCGGCCGGTGGCGTCCATGTCCACGTCCATGGCGTTGCCCAGAAAGATGCGCTTCCACCACTGGGCGGACATGGGCAGCTGGGCAATGCGCTCACGAAACTTTTCCCACTCGGGGCGGGGGAACACCATCAGGCAACCGTGGGGGTGTTTGGTGATGGTGAGCTGGCCAGACGCCGTCGCCGCCAGGACGTCACGATGCCGGGTCGGCACGGAGAGCCGACCCTTCGCATCGAGACTCAGCGACGAGGCACCTTGAAACACGGATGGATTCCCAGTTCGGTTCTGCGCCCCCGGGTCCGCAAAACGGACTCCCAAGGCACTTTTCACCACTTAATTGCACTTTTTTGCACTGTAGCAGGAAAAGCACACCGAACAAGGGGGTGTCCAACAAACTTTTGCAATGAAATCAACGACTTAGCCGTGAATTTGCAGACACTCTGGCGACAAAAGTCGTTCAAAAAGAAGCACTTACAGAGGCCTATGAAAGTGACCTCTCAAGGCTTGGCCGACTCGTCACAGGATGTAGCGCGACAGGTCCTCGTCCTGGCTCAGGGTCTGCAGGCGGGCATCGACATAGGCGGCGTCGATGGTGATGGACTGGCCCGACAGGCGCGTGGCGTCAAAACTCACCTCATCCAGCAAGCGCTCCATGACGGTAGACAGGCGGCGTGCCCCGATGTTTTCCGTGCGTTCGTTCACCTCAAACGCAATGTGCGCCAGGCGCGTGATGCCCTCCGGCGCAAATTCGAGCATGACGCCTTCGGTGGCGAGCAGCGCCTGGTACTGCTTGACCAGCGACGCATGCGTCTGCGTGAGGATGGCCTCGAAATCCTTCACGGACAGCGACTCCAGCTCCACACGGATCGGAAAACGTCCCTGCAGCTCCGGAATCAAATCGCTGGGCTTGGACAGGTGGAACGCCCCCGAGGCGATGAACAGGATGTGGTCCGTCTTGATCATTCCGTACTTGGTGGACACCGTGGTGCCTTCCACCAGGGGCAGCAGGTCGCGCTGCACGCCCTGGCGCGACACGTCGGCGCCGCTCGTTTCCTGGCGTGCGGCCACCTTGTCGATCTCGTCGATGAAGACGATGCCGTTCTGCTCGGCGTTCTGCACGGCGCGCGTCTTGATGTCTTCCTCGTTGACGAGCTTGGCCGCCTCTTCGTCGGTGATGAGCTTCAAGGCCTCGGCGATCTTGAGCTTGCGGGTCTTGCGCTTGTCCTGCCCCATCTGGCTGAACATGCCCCGCAACTGCTCAGCCATCTCCTCCATGCCCTGCGGGCCCATGATCTCCAGCTGCGGGCGGGCCTCGGCCACGTCGATCTCGATTTCCTTGTCGTCCAGCAAGCCTTCGCGCAGCTTCTTGCGAAACACCTGCCGGGCCGTGTTGTCGGCCATCGGCTCGCTGCCAGCGGCGGCGCGGGCGGGCGGGATTAGCACGTCCAGAATACGCTCCTCAGCCGCGTCTTCGGCACGGGTGCGCACCTTCTTCATTTCAGACTCGCGCGTCTGCTTGACGGCCATCTCGGCCAGATCGCGGATGATGGAATCCACGTCCTTGCCCACGTAGCCCACCTCGGTGAACTTGGTGGCTTCCACCTTGATGAAGGGTGCATCGGCCAGGCGGGCCAAGCGGCGCGCGATCTCGGTCTTGCCCACGCCAGTGGGGCCGATCATCAGGATGTTCTTGGGCGTGATCTCGTGGCGCAGGCTGCCTTCGACCTGCTGGCGGCGCCAGCGGTTGCGCAGCGCAATGGCCACGGCGCGCTTGGCGCTGGCCTGGCCCACGATGTGGTGGTCGAGTTCGGAGACGATCTCCTGGGGGGTCATGGAGGACATGGGTGAGCCTGCCTTCAAAATCTATGTCAAATCAGCCCCTGACGCTTTATGGATAAGCGCCAACAGCTATTAAATTGTGAGTATCCAATCCACCGCCGCTGTTACAGCGTCTCGATGGTGTGGTGCATGTTGGTGTAAATGCACAGCTCGCCCGCAATTTCGAGCGACTTCTTGACGATGTCCTGCGCCGACAGATCGGTGTGGTTGAGCAGCGCCTTGGCCGCCGAGTGCGCGTACGCACCACCCGACCCGATCGCCACGATGCCCTGCTCGGGCTCCAGCACGTCGCCGTTGCCGGTGATGATGAGCGAGGCGCTGGCGTCCGCCACGGCCAGCATGGCTTCCAGCCGGCGCAGCACGCGGTCGGTGCGCCAGTCCTTGGTCAGCTCGATGGCGGCACGCGTCAGATGGCCCTGGTGCTTTTCCAGCTTGGCTTCAAAGCGCTCGAACAGCGTGAACGCATCGGCCGTGGCGCCCGCAAAGCCTGCCAGCACCTTGCCGTGGTAGAGCTTGCGCACCTTGCGCGCCGAGCCCTTGACCACAATATTGCCCAGAGTGACCTGGCCATCGCCGCCAATGGCGACCTGAATGCCTTCCGGGGTCTGGCGGCGCACGCTCAGGATGGTGGTGCCGTGGAACACCGGGTGGTTGTCGTTAGATGAGTCCATAACTGCGGCAGTTGAGGGCGCGGGCGGCGCTTTCAAGGCAGAAAGCCGCTGCGTGCTGCCATCCAATCATCCCACTGCAGGCGGTGTGTAAACCCGGCACCGACGCCACCGCGCCCCGCGCCAAGCCTGCCAAACCACTAGTGCGGCGCTTCGCAGGTCCGCGCAGGGGCGAAAGTGCGAAGGGGGCAAAGCGACCCGGGCGGGTCAGTTCTTGCGGGGGACCACCCAGGCGTGCTCGTTGATGCCGATCACATTGAAGAAGATCGCCACCAACCGCTGCAGATTGTGGAACTGGATGACGTGGCCCTGGCCCTGTTGCTCTGCGGCCCAGTTGAGTACGGAGCCCGCGGCAGCAAAGTCCACCCGGATGAGCTTGTCGCACGCAATGGTGAGCGGCACGCCCGCCCGCAAAAAGGCCTCAAAAGGCTGCAGCATGGGTGTGGCATCGCCATCAATGTGGCCGCTGAGCTGGGCCACCGGGCCGGTGTCGAGCGGCGCGGGCACACTCACATCGCCCAGGTCCGACGCCATGAAATCACTGTCAGCGGCCAGCGGTGCAGATCCCGAGGACGCGCCCTCATTGTCGGAATACCCGCAGCGCGGGGACATCCACGACGGCGGAGAGACCTCGTACGTCACGCAGTAATCCAGCGCCACGAGCTCGAACTCATCGGCCTTGCCCATCAGGCGAAGCGCCGCCATGCGCAGGCGCCACCATTCCGGGCTGGTGGCACGGTCTCCGGACTGGGTGCGGGCCTCCAGCAGCGCATTGAGTTTTTCCACGCCGGAGAACACAAGCTGCCCGTCCCGTTCCGCCCACTGGGTGAACTGGTCTGCCAGCAAAGGGACGGCAGCCTCATCGATGGACGCCAGGCGTGTCCACGACAGGGTCCATGGCGATGCGGCGCGGGCCAACGACGCCTGCAGAGCCGCCACGGAAGACACCGCCACGGCAGCGGGCGCGTTCCAGCTGAAATCCTTGCGCACCGCCGCCACCGGCGCTGCCGCCCCAGCCGCCGCCGGGGCCGCAGGCGCCATGCCCAACTGCTCGGGCATGGAAAACCACAACGGCGCAGAGCGGCTGTATTGCGCGGCAAAGTCGATGGCCAGGGTGTCAAACCGGTCGTGCTGGCCGGTCGCACGGTACAGGTCGAACAGCGTCATCCAGATTTCCAGCTGGTCTTCGGGCGGATCCTGCTGATGCTGGGCCAGAACCTCCAGCAGGCCAGACTCCGCACCCGCATGGTCACCATTGGCAAACCGGATGGCTGCCTCTTCAAGATCGGGTTCGTGCACGAATTCCTCCGGTTCGGATGCGGTCGCTGGCGCAGCCTGCGCAAGGCTGAAAGACGCTTCCGCAGGGCCCGCACCTGCAAGCATCTGCGCATCGGCGCCGCCAAACCGGCCGATGGCCATGCTGTCATCGGCAAACAGCGGCTGAACACCGGCTTTGCTTTCCAGCGGCGCTGGCAGGCTGCCAGGAGCCGTGGGCGCATAGGCGCGCGAATGCGCAGAGTCAGGGCCTTGTGGTTCTGCCGCGGCAGGGACATCGCCCGGCTGGGTGGGGGCCTCGGCGCCTTGCTTGCTCTTCCACCACTGCTGCGACATCTGCGCTTCGATCTCGTCGATCTTCTTGAGCGTGACGGCGCGCTCATCGGGCGAGGCCATGCTGCTCTGGAAGAACGAGGGGCGGCCCGCCGCATCTTCCACGCGCTGACCCTGGAGCACCTCGCGCTGGCGCAGCTTGCGCAGCTGATCAAACTCGCGGCGCCGCACGAAGTCGTTGCGGCGCTTGCGCTCGATCATCTCCTTGAGCATCTGCTTGCTGTACTGGCTCTCCCGGTCGTCCTGCAGCGAATCGAGCTCGGTCCAGTTCACCGTCGGGTTTTTCACGAACCGCACCACCTTCGATAGCAGTCCGCCGGGGGTGGATTCTTCCTTGCTCATGGCTCAGGGTACAGAGTGCGCGCGTTGATCGACAGGCCGCTGCCTGCTCAATCCCCAAACATCTTTTGCTTGAGTTCGCGGCGTTGCTGCGCTTCGAGCGAAAGCGTGGCGGTGGGGCGTGCGATCAGGCGGCCCACACCAATGGGCTCGCCGGTCTCGTCGCAATAGCCGTAATCACCGGCGTCGATGCGGGCGATGGATTGCTCGATCTTCTTGAGCAGCTTGCGCTCGCGGTCGCGGGTGCGCAGCTCCAGCGCGTGTTCTTCTTCGATGGTGGCGCGATCGGCCGGGTCGGGCACCACGACGGTGTCTTCGCGAAGGTGTTCGGTGGTTTCACCGGCGCTGTTGTGGATGTCCTGCTTGAGCTCTACGAGCTTGAGGCGGAAAAACGCCAACTGCTTTTCGTTCATGTACTCGCCATCAGGCATGGCCATGACTTCGGCGTCGGTCAGCTCGGCGGCGGACTTGGTTTTCCAGTTGTTCGCCAGCTTGGGGTCTTTTTTGGCAGCCGTGTACGTGGGCTGCGCTTGCGCGGTCGTGGGCATGGTGTGTAGATAACTGGCTTTGGCAGCGGTCGAGGCCACTGTTTGTGCCATGGATGGTACGGTCAATTGGGCCAATCGGGAAGAAGGCCGGGTTGTGCGCACGGGTACCTGCGAACCGGCCTGCAACGCAGGCGCTGGAGCCGGTGCAGACACCGGAGCACTCACTGCGGCTGCGGCCTTGGGCACGGCAGGGGTCTTGGCGGCGGGCTTGGCGGGGGCCTTTGCAACAGCCTTGGGAGCCGGTGCAGCAGCGGCGCCCTTTTTTGCCACGGCAGGGGTCGCCTTGGCGGTCCCCTTGGATTTGCTGGTGTCGGCTTTCACTTCCTGGTCTCCTCGCAATACGGGCAGGCCCCGGCTGCATTGCAGCCAGGCGCGGGTGGCAAGCCTTCGGTGCTTTTACCGGGGCGCGATTGTATCGACCTGGACTGACGCAAACGGAAACGTTGCAGATACAACACAAACCCGGTCAGAAGGCACATGCCCCCGGGCAGTGCCAAAGGGCATCACACAAGGCTTTGCTCCAGCCCTTGCAGGAAGATGTCCTTGGGCAGATCGATGCCAATGAAGACCATCTTACTGGTGCGCTGCTCGCCTTCGGCCCACTGCGGCCCCAGGTCGCTGCCCATGAGCTGGTGCACGCCCTGGAAGATCACCTTGCGATCGGTGCCTTTCATGTTCAACACGCCCTTGTAGCGCAGCATGCGCGGGCCGTAGATGTTGACGATGGCGCCCAGGAAGTCTTCGAGCTTGGCGGGGTCGAACGGGCGGTCCGAGCGGTACACAAAGCTCTTCACATCATCATCGTGGTGATGGTGGTGGCCATGGCCGTGCTCATGCTGGTGCGAGGGGTGGCTGCAGTGCTCGCCATGTTCGTGGTCATGGTCGTGGTGGTCATGCCCGCTCCCTTCTTCCTTCAGGAAGTCCGGGTCGATATCCAGCTTGGCGTTGAGGTTGAAGCCGCGCAGGTCCAGCACCTCCTTGAGCGGCACCTCGCCAAAATGCACGGCCTTGATGGGCGCGCGCGGGTTCATGTGCTTGAGGCGATGGATCAGCGCCTCGGTCTCGTCCTGGGACACCAGGTCGGTCTTGGACAGGAAGATCTGGTCCGCAAACCCCACCTGGCGGCGCGCCTCCTGGCGGTCGTTGAGCTGCTGGGGCGCATGTTTGGCGTCCACCAGCGTGATGATCGAGTCGATCAGGTAGGTTTCGGCGATCTCTTCGTCCATGAAGAAGGTCTGTGCCACGGGGCCCGGGTCGGCCACACCGGTGGTCTCGATGACGATGCGGTCGAAGTCGAGCAGGTTCTTGCGGCGCTTGGCGGCCAGCAGCTGCAGGGTTTCGCGCAGGTCTTCGCGGATGGTGCAGCAGATGCAGCCGTTGCTCATCTGCACGATCTGCTCCTTGGACTCGGTCACGAGGATGTCGTTGTCGATGTTCTCTTCGCCGAACTCGTTCTCAATCACGGCGATCTTCTGGCCGTGGGCTTCGGTGAGCAGGCGCTTGAGCAGCGTGGTCTTGCCCGAGCCCAGGAAGCCGGTGAGGATGGTGACGGGAATCAGTGCCATAAATCTGTCTTTCAAGGGGATCAAATACGTGCGCTGCGGCCGTTGCCGCACAACGCGGTGCCCCTCGCGGGGGCAACTTTTTCAGTGTACCGAGGCTGTCAAGCCCTTGCCGGAGCCGGCGGGTTCACCCTTTGCGCATCACCACCAGCCCCTTGAGGTACTCGCCCTCCGGAAACTCCAGCGTCATCGGGTGGTCGGGCGCGCCGCCCAGGCGCTCCAGGATGTAGCCGTCCACCCCGGCATCCGCGCCGGCCGAGGCCACGATCTTGTGGAACAGGTCGGCACTGATGCCGCCCGAGCAAGAGAAGGTGAACAGCACGCCACCGGGTGACAGCAACTGCAGCGCCAGCCGGTTGATGTCCTTGTACGCCCGGGCTGCACGGTCGGCGTGCGCTGCAGTGGGCGCAAACTTCGGCGGGTCCAGGATGATGGCGTCAAAGCGCTGGCCCTCCTTGAGGAACTGGCGCAGCGACGCATTCACGTCAGCGTCGAGGAACGTGGCCCGGTTCGGATCGAAGCCGTTGAGCGCCACATGGGCGCGGGCGCGCTCCAGGGCCGGGCCCGAGGAATCGATGGACGTCACATGCCCATCGGCCACGGTGCCCGCCGCACGCATGCCGGCCAGCGCCGCCACGCTGAAACCACCGGTGTAGCAAAAGCAGTTGAGCACGTGCTTGAAGCCCAGGCGCTGGGTGTAGTCGGCAAACCGCTTGCGGCTGTCGCGCTGGTCTAAATAGAAGCCGGTCTTGTGGCCCTCGGCGATGTTCAGCGTCAGGTGCCACTGGTGCTCACGGAGGGCGAGTTCGAGCGGCGGCCCCTCACCATCGCCTGCCGCCCCCGTGGGCCCGCCGCGCAGCCAGCCGGTGGCGGGCGGGAGGCCTTCGAGGGTGCGCACGCTGGCGTCCGAGCGTTCATACAGCTTAGTCAGACCCGTCTCGCGCAACAGGGCGTCGGCAATCACATCCTTCCAGCGCTCGGTACCCGCGCTGGTGAACTGAGCCACCAGCGTGTCGCCATAGCGGTCCACGATGAGCCCCGGCAGGCCGTCGGATTCACCGTGCACCAGGCGCACGCCGTCGCTTTGTACGTCAAAACGGGCTCTGGCGATGATGGAGCGGGCGCAAGCAGCTATGAAAAACGGAGCATCAATGCGCTGCGCCTCGTCAAAGCTCCACACCCGTGCGCGGATGCGCGAGCTGGGGCTGTACGCAGCCCAGGCGAGAAACTGGCCCTCGTGCGACTCCACGCGCACGGTCTCGCCGCTGTCGCCCCCGCCCTTGGCGATGGCCGATTCAAAGATCCAGGGGTGGCGGCGCAAGAGCGAGCGCTCTTTACCGGGGCGAAGGCGAACGGTTTTCATGGGCCCGATTGTCGCGCGGCCGCTGCCCCGTCACCTCGCACGCCCCGTACAAGGGCACCCACGGAGCCGGCTTCGCCGGGCCATCGGGTGCGTCCCCCTGGGGGAAAGCGGCGCAGCCGTTTAAGGGGGCTTACGTTTTGCACGCGGATGCGCCGCGTCATACACCTTGGCCAGGTGCTGAAAATCAAGCCGCGTGTAGACCTGCGTGGTCGTGATGTTGGCGTGGCCCAGCAGTTCCTGCACCGCACGCAGGTCGCCGCTGCTTTGCAGCAGGTGACTGGCAAATGAGTGGCGCAGCATGTGCGGGTGCACCGGCGTGGTCAGCCCCGCCTGCTGGCTGCGCTGGCGCAGGCGCAGCCAGATCGACTGCGCAGTCAGCCGCTTGCCGCGCTGACCGACGAACAGTGCCGTGTCAAGCCGCGCTGATCCTTCACCGCCGAAGGGGGTGGCTCGCAGCTGCAGCCAGGCCTGCAGCGCTGCGGTGGCCGCGCGGCCCACGGGCACGCTGCGGCGCTTGCTGCCCTTGCCGAACACATGGGCTTCGCCCGCTTGCAGATCGACCCAGCCCCGGCCCTGGCGCTGGGTGTCGGCGTTGGGAACGGCATCGAGCCCGGCAAGTTCGCCCACGCGCAGGCCGCATCCGTACAGCAGCTCCACCATGGCCGCATCGCGCGCCTCCAGCCAGGGGTCGGCGCCGGTGTTGTCGAACTCGGCCAGGCGCACGGCGTCGTCCACGCCCAGTGCCTTGGGTAGCGGCTTGGGCGCCCTTGGGGCGCGCACATCCTGCACCGGGTTGTGCGGAATCAGCCCCTGCCGACCCGCCCAGATGAAAAACCCGCGCCAGCCCGAGAGGATGAGCGCAATGCCCCGCCCGCTGCGCCCGCCGCTGTGCATTTGCGCCACGAAGCGGCGGATGTGTGCCGTCTGCAACTGCAGTAGCGGCACGTGCACACCGGCCGCAAACTGCGCCAGCTTTTCGAGGTCCAGGGTGTAGAGCGTGAGCGTGCGTGCGGCCAGCCGCTTTTCGACGCGCACGTGCTCCAGGTAACGCAGGACATGGGGGTCAAGCGGGGTGGGCGTGGTGGGCGTATCAGGCATTGGGGCCGTGGCTGAGACGCCGCTGGGGCTGTGGTGGCGCGCGGGCTACTTCAGCCGCAGCAGTGCGGCGCTGGCCAGCTCCGCCATGCGCGACAGGAAGTCCGTCCCCATCGTGGCGTCAAAACGCTGGGGGTCTTGCGAACCCAGCACCAGCAGGCCAAACGCAGGCGTGGCGCTGTCGATGGCGCCTTCGCGCAGCGGCAGCAGGGCCAGTGACTGGGCGGGCTCACCAGCCTCGCTGGCCAGCCAAGCGGCGGGTTCGAACCCCAGGTTGGGCCCGCAGAAAGGCATGGTCAGCGACGAGGCAAAGGCACGGGCGTCTTCGCTGGCGCCCTGCGTGAAGTCGGCGTCGATGTACGGCGCAGCCACCTCCCACACGCGCACGGCCGCCTGGGGCACGTCGAACAGGGTGCGCACGCCATCGACCACAGCCTGGGGCAGGTCGAAAGGGTCGCGCACCTGCAGCAGGCTGCCGGTCCACTGGTGCACCTTGTGGGCAATGGCGGCGTTTTCGCTGCTGTTGCGCACCATCTCCATGATGCGGTGCTCCAGGCCCTTGATCTTCTCGCGCAGCATCTCGGCCTGGCGCTCCTGCAGGCTCACGGCACGCGCGCCGTGCGGGCTGGTGATCTGCACGCTGGCCAGCACCTCCGCATGGCGCTCGAAGAAGCCCGGCGTGTTGGTGAGGAACTGGGCGATGTCGTCTTCGGTGATCGGTGGGATGTGGGACGTCATAGGAGGGTGTCAGGAATATCGATCTGGCCTTCGAACACCGTGGTGGCCGGGCCGGTCATGAAAACGGAATCGGTGTCGGCACCGCTCCAGGCAATGGTGAGGCGGCCGCCGCGCGTGTCCACCTGCACCTCGGGGTCGAGCAGGCCCAGGCGGATGCCGCTGACCACGGCGGCGCAGGCGCCGGTGCCGCAGGCCAGGGTTTCGCCCGTGCCCCGCTCGAACACGCGCAGACGCACGTGGGCGCGGTCCACAATCTGCAGGAAGCCCGCATTCACCCGCTGCGGAAACCGTGCATGGCGTTCGATGAGGGGGCCGGTTTCCTGCACGGGCGCGGTGTCCACGTTGTCCACCAGCTGCACGGCATGGGGGTTGCCCATCGACGCAACCGCTACCAAAACAGTAGCTACTGGCGCTTTACCATCAAGCGCCAGAGGCCATTTTTGCCCTGCACCCTGCGCCACGGGCGTGAGGCCGGTGGCATCAAAGGGCACCTGGGCAGGCTCGAACTGCGGCCGGCCCATGTCCACCGTGACGCGGCCGTCGGGCGTGAGGCGCGGGGCGATCACGCCACCTTGGGTCAACACGCGGATGGTGTCCTTGGCAGACAGGCCCTTGTCGTGCACAAAGCGCGCAAAGCAGCGGGCGCCGTTGCCGCACTGCTCCACCTCGCCGCCATCGGCGTTGTGGATCACGTATTCGAAGTCGATGCCCTCGGCAGGAGAAGGCCTGACAGTCAGGATCTGGTCTGCGCCCACACCGAAGTGGCGATCTGCCAGGAAGCGGTACTGGGCCGTGCTCAGCCCCAGGCGGCCCCGGGTTTCGTCGAGCACCACAAAGTCGTTGCCCGCGCCCTGCATTTTGGTGAAGCGAATCTGCATCCGCCGGATTATCGTCGCTGGGCCGCCAATGACCTCGGGCAGCGCCACTTGCCTTGGCGCGATAGGCTTGCACCCTTTCGCGCCACACAGGCCGCCACCAGCCAGGAGTCTTGAATGTCCGATCTTTCCACCTTTGCCATCACCCGCAAATGGCCCGCCCGGCACCCCGACCGTCTTCAGCTGTACTCGCTGCCCACGCCCAACGGCGTGAAGGTGTCGATTGCGCTGGAAGAGCTGGGCCTGCCCTACGAGGCCCACCTGGTGAGCTTTGACACCAACGACCAGATGTCGCCCGAGTTCCTGTCGCTCAACCCCAACAACAAGATCCCCGCCATCCTGGACCCGAACGGCCCCGGCGGCCAGCCCCTGGCGCTGTTCGAATCCGGCGCCATCGTGCTGTACCTGGCCGATAAAACCGGCCAGCTGATCCCCCAGGATGCCGCTGCGCGCTACGAAACCATCCAGTGGGTGATGTGGCAGATGGGCGGCCTGGGCCCGATGTTCGGCCAGCTCGGGTTCTTTCACAAATTTGCGGGCAAGGACTATGAAGACAAGCGCCCGCGCGACCGCTACGTGGCCGAATCCAAACGCCTGCTGGCCGTGCTGAACCAGCGCCTGGCGGGCCGCCAGTGGGTGATGGGCGACCAGTACACCATCGCAGACATCGCCATCCTGCCGTGGGTGCGCAACCTCATCGGCTTTTACGGCGCGGGCGACCTGGTGGAGTTTGGCCAGTTCACGCAAGTGCAGCGCGTGCTCGATGCCTTCGTGGCACGCCCGCCCGTGGCGCGGGGCCTGGCCATCCCGGCGCGGGACTGAGAGGCTCGCAGTCTTTCGCCGATGTCAGGCGGGCGGCGACACCGTCGCCATGACCCGGACAAACGCGGGCACCACACCCAGGGCGTCGTCGCGCCGCTGCACGGCATGCACATCGGCCCTGGGCGCCTTGGCACCCAGGGCCTTGAGCACCACGCGGTTGCCAAACAGCACGCCCATCGAGAGCGGAATCAGCGCCACCCCCAGCCCAGCGGCCACCAGGCTCAACACGGCCGCGAGCTCCACCGTGGTCTGGGCCACCCGGGGCGCAAAACCGGCCTGCACACAGCACTGCACCATGTACTCGGCGTGGGCGGATGAATCCCGGCGCAGCATCACAAAGCGCTCGCTGCGCAAATCCCGCAGCGCCAGCACCTTGCGCTTGGCCAGCGCGTGGTCGGGCGGCAAGGCGGCCACCACCGGGTCGGGCCACAGCAAGGTGCTTGCCAGCTGGTCGTCGTTGACCGGTGTGCGGGCGATACCCACATCAATGCGCTTGTCGCGCAGGGCGCCAGGCTGCAGCGAAGGCTGCATTTCGTGCAGCACGACATCCACGCCCGGATAGTGCTGCCGGTAGCGCGCCAGCGCCTGGGGAAACGGCCCGAGAAAATGCGAGCCCGACAACCCCACCTCGATGCGCCCCGCCTGCCCCTGGCCAATGGCCGACACCCGCAGGCGCGCCGCATCCAGCCGCTCCAGCACGGCCCGCGCGTCCGCCAGATAGGACTGGCCCGCCAGCGTGAGCTCCACCCGGCGGCTGGTGCGCACAAACAGCTGCACGCCCAGCTCCGCTTCCAGCTGGGCGATCTGCAGGCTCAGCGGGGGCTGCGACACGTGCAGGCGCCGTGCAGCTCGCGTGAAGCTCAGCTCTTCGGCCAGGGCAATGAAGTAACGCAGATGACGCAGTTCCATGGGGCGGCAGTCCTTGCGGCAGGGAAAAATTCAGACGGCGGAGGGCCGGGTGCGGCGCCGCGGCCCGTCTTGGCATCAATACCTGCAAGATATCAATCAAGACCAACAATATATTGGACTATTGGTTCACTTGTTTCCAGAATGGCACCACTACCAACACTTGGCGGAGACAAACCATGAAGATCGCACACAGCGTGCTGGCGGCCACCCTCGCGTTATGCGGACTGGCCCATGCGCAGGACAACTACCCCAGCAAGGCCATCACGCTCACCGTGCCCAACCCGCCAGGCGGCGTGGTGGACACCTCGGCGCGGCTGCTGAACGAACCGCTCGCACGCATCCTGGGACAACCCGTGGTGATCGACAACAAGGCCGGGGGCAGCGGCAACGTGGCCTATGGTGCTGTGGCCCGGGCCAAGGCCGACGGCTACAACCTGCTCATCTCGTACTCGGCCTACCATGTGGGCAACCCGGCGCTGTCGCCCACCCTGCCCTGGGAGGCCAAGGACTTTGCCCCGGTGGCACTGCTCACCGTGGCCACCAACGTGATTGCTGCGCACCCCTCGGTGCCGGGCAACAACCTCAAGGAGTTCATTGCCCATCTCAAGGCCAACCCCGGCAAGGTCAACTACGCATCTCAGGGCAACGGCTCGCTCTCGCACATCGGCACCGAGATCTTCAAGCAGCAAAGCAGCACCTTCATGACCCATATCCCCTACCGCGGCTCCGGCCCGGCCGTGGGGGATGTGCTGGCAGGGCAGGTGCAGGTGTTCATCACCACACCGCCCTCCGTGATGCAGCATGTGCTGAACGGCAAGCTCAAGGCCTTTGCCGTGACCAGCGCCAAGCGCCACCCCGGCCTGCCCAACGTGCCCACGGTGGCCGAGGCCGGCATGCCGGACTTCAAGCTGGAGGCCTGGGTGGGCCTGTTTGCCCCCGCCGCCACACCACCGGCCGTGATTGCCAAACTGACTGCGGACGTGAAAAAGGCGCTGGAGCTGCCAGAAACCCGCCAGCGCGCCGACGCCGCCGGGATCGAACTGCGCTACCTGCCACCCGAGGCGCTGGGCGATCTGGTCAAGACAGAAACCGCCTACTGGGCCAAGACTATCAAGGCCGCCGGCATCAAGGCCGACTGACCCCACGGGCGCCTGCGCGCCCCTCCCCTCCCCCGTAGCGCCCCGCGCCGTTCCACGCTTGCAACGGTGCCGGCGGCGCCACGCCTTTTTCCTTTCTTGAAGACCACCATGCAACGCAGCTACCGCATCGGGCAGATCGTGCCCAGCTCCAACACCACGATGGAAACCGAAATCCCCGCCATGCTGCGCGCCCGCGAGCAGGTGCTGCCCGAGCGCTTCAGTTTCCATTCCAGCCGCATGCGCATGCAAAAAGTCACCAAGGAAGAGCTGGCCGCGATGGACCGCGACTCCGACCGCTGCGCCCTGGAGCTGTCGGACGGCAAGATGGACGTGATGGGTTACGCCTGCCTGGTGGCCATCATGAGCATGGGCCTGGGCTACCACCGCGCCTCCGAAAAGCGCCTGCACGACATCACGGTGGCCAACGGCAAGCCCGCGCCCGTGGTGTCGAGTGCTGGCGCCCTGGTGGACGGCCTCAAGGCCATGGGGGCCAAAAAGGTCTCGATCCTCACGCCCTACATGAAGCCGCTGACCGGGTTGGTGGCCCAGTACATCGAGCACGAAGGCATCGAGGTGCATGACAGCCTGTCCCTCGAAATCCCCGACAACCTGCAGGTGGGCGCGCAGGACCCTGCCGCGCCCGCGCAGATCGTGCAGCGGCTGGACACGCGCGGCGTGGACGTGGTGGTCATCTCGGCCTGCGTGCAGATGCCCTCGCTGGCCTCCGTGCAGGTGGCGCAAGACCAGCTGGGCATCCCCGTCGTGTCTGCGGCGGTTTGCACCACCTGGGCGATGCTCCGGCGCCTGGGCCTTCAAACCCAGGTGCCGAATGCCGGGGAGCTGCTGTCGGGCCGATACTGAACACGGCACGGGGTTGACGGTGCGGCGTGGGGGCAGGCCGCACGCACCGGCGAAAACTCGATAATCGCCCGATGCCCCGCACCAGCCAACACCTGCACCCCCACCGCGAACCCGTAGCCACCCGCCCCGCCGCCACCGTGCTGCTGCTGCGCGATGCGCCCGATGACGGTGGGCTCGAAGTTTTGATGACGCGGCGTTCGGACAAGGCCAGCTTTGCGCCAGGCGCCTATGTATTCCCCGGCGGCGGCATCGACGCGCTGGACGCTGCGCCCGTCACCCACGCCGTGGCCCACCGCCGCCCGGCGCAGAGCGACCTGCACCTGACGCAGGCCATCGCCGCCATCCGCGAGAGCTTTGAAGAACTGGGCGTGCTGCTGGCCCGCCATGCCGACGGCCCCCGCAAGGGCCTGATGGCAGACGCCGACGACATCGCCGCCATCGACCGCCACCAGCCCTTTGCCGCGCAGTGCGCTGCACGGGGCCTGCGCCTGGCGGCCGATGCGGTGTACCTGCTGGCCCACTGGACGGCCGACCGCGACCTGGCGCGCCGCTTCGAAGTGCCCTTCCTCGTCGCCCGCATGCCCGAGGGCCAGGAGCCCGTGGCCGACGAGTCCGAGCAGTTCGAGCCCGTGTGGGTGCGCCCTGCCCACGCTCTGGCGCGGCACGAGGCGGGTCAGTTCTTCATGATCTTCCCCACCATCCGCACGCTGCAGCGGCTGGCCAAGTTTGCCGACACCCAGGCGGTGCTGGACGCCGTGGCGCACGAGCAGCCCCTGTGGGTGAGCTGCCCGCGCGCGGGCACGCTGGCAGGCAAGGAAGCGCGCTACATGGAAGACGAGTCGCCCTTCGGCGAGTTAGCGCTGGTATGCCCCGACGGGCAGATCGTGCACGCGCTGGACTGGCAGACCGAGCGCCCGGTGCCGCTGCTGCGCAACGTGATGCGCCTGACAGCCCCCAACCCTGGCGTGATGACCGGCCCCGGCACCAACAGCTACCTCGTGGGCGACCCCAGCACGGGCTTCATCGCCATCGACCCCGGCCCGGCCGATGCCGACCACCTGGACAAGCTCTGGCGCGCAGCGGGGGGAGACATCCGCATGATTGTGTGCACGCACTCACATGCCGACCACTCCCCGGGCGCCGCGCCGCTGCAGGCTCTGTGTGTGCAGGCAGGCAAACCCAAGCCCCCTATCCTGGGCTTGCCATCGGCCAACACGGCACGCGCCGCCAGCCAGTTCACACCCGACCGATCGCTACAAAATAATGAGCTACTAGCGCTTACAGGAAAAGCACCAGAGGGTGAAATGACCCATACCCTGCAGGTGATCTACACGCCCGGCCACGCGGCCAACCACCTGTGCCTGCTGCTGGTGGAAGACGCTCTGCTGTTCAGCGGCGACCACATCCTGAACGGCAGCACCACGGTGGTCGACCCGCCCGACGGCAACATGGCCGACTACCTGGATTCGCTGGACCGGCTTCATGCTGTGTGCGCCGAACACGGCGTGGAGTTCATCCTGCCTGCGCACGGCTATGTTCTGGGTGATGCACGCGGTGCGATTGCCCGCCTCAAGGCCCACCGTCTGGCCCGCGAGGCCAAGGTGCTGGCCGCCATGCAGGCATTGCCGCAGGGCAGCATGGACGACTGGGTACAGCACGCATATGACGACGTGCCCCCGCGCATGTGGCCGGTGGCCCAGCGCTCGCTGTTGGCGCATGTGGAGCGCATCCGGGCACAACAGCCTGGGAATAATTGATGCCCCCTGAGGCGCTGCGCGCCTTCCCCCTCAGGGGGACGCCACCAGTGGCCCGGCAAAGCCGGTTCCACGGTGGCACTGGCATGCGGTAGCGCCCGTTTTGAAGGCACCGCCGACAATCACGCATTTGCCCCTTCGATTCCCACACGGCAAATGCCTTCCTTCCTCACCCTATGACCGAAAAAAACCCCGACCCCACCCACATCCGCCTGGCCAAACGTGTGGCCGAACAATTGAACTGCTCGCGCAGCACGGCTGAGCAATTCGTCGAAGGCGGGTTTGTGAGCGTGGACGGCCAGGTGGTGGAAGCCGCAGGGGCCCGTGTGCGCCCCGACCAGGTCGTGACGGTAGCGAAGGACGCGAGTCTGCTGGAGCTGACGCCGGTCACCCTGCTGCTGCACAAGCCTGCCGGTTTCGAAGCCGGGCTGGGTCAGCCGGCCCAAGGGGGTGCGGCCCACGCCAGCCGCAGCCAGGGCGCCACCCCGGCCACTTCGCTGCTGGAGATTGCCTCCCATCTGGCAGAAGACGCCTCGGGCATCCGCGTGTTGCAACGCCACTTCAAGCAGCTCGAATGCTTCACGCCGCTGCCCACCGAGGCCAGTGGCCTGGTGGTTTACACCCAAGACAAACGCATCGCGCGCAAGCTGGCCGAAGACATCGAGTCGCTGGAACAGGAGTGCATCGTCGAGGTGAAGGGCGACATCGCCAACCATGGCTTGCAGCGCCTGTGCCACGGCCTGACGTTCAACGGCCGCCCATTGCCCCCCATCAAGGTGAGCTGGCAAAGCGAGACAAAACTGCGTTTTGCACTCAAGGGCATCCGCCCGGGGCAGATTCCGGCCATGTGCGACGCCGTGGGCCTGAGCGTGGTGGCGATCAAGCGCATCCGCATCGGGCGGGTACCGCTGGCCAAGGTGCCGGAGGGGCAATGGCGGTATTTGCAGCCGTGGGAGAAGTTCTGACTCCCTCTGAGTCGCCTTCGGCGCCATCCCCCCGAGGGGGACGCACCCGGTGGCCTGGCGGAGCCAGTTCCACGGGTGCGCTGGCGGTGCCGCGCCCACTGCTGGCAGCGGGATCAGAAGAAGCTACGCCGGAAATATAGCTATTGAAAACATAGCTATTAGCGCTTATTGGTAAAGCGCTAGAGGCCAATTTGGCTCAAAACATTCCTCCGTGATCCGCTGCTACACTGCGCGACAAACAAGGAGGGAGTTCATGAGCCAAGTTCCATCAGACCGAGACAGCGCGGCGGGGCCGATGTCCACATTCATGCCGCAAAACATCGACGCCTATCCGCTCGAATTCACGGGCAGCGGGGGCGAATACTTTCGGGTGTGGATCGTCAACGTGTTGCTCAGCATCATCACGCTGGGCATCTACACCCCCTGGGCCCGCCGCCGTACGGCGCAGTATTTCTACAGCCACACGATGGTGGCTGGCAGCCCCCTCGAATTCACGGCCCAGCAGCGCAAGATGGTGATGGGCTTTGTACTGCTGATGCTGATCACCCTGGCCTACAACATCGCCGCCAACACCGGGCAGGACACCGCCGTCGGCGTCTTTCTGCTGGCGGGCGCCGTGCTGGCACCGTTCATCTGGGGCAGCGCCATGCGTTTTCGCCTTGGGGCCACCCGCTGGCGCGGTCTGCGGCTGCAGTTCACGGCCAGTTGGAAAGAGGTCTACATCGCCAGCTGGCCTGTGTTTGCGCTGGCGCTGGTGTGGTTTTGTGTGTTTTATGGCTTGCAGATGCTGTCGCCTGAACTGGCTGGCGCGATGGAAAGCGCCGGTCTTGAAGACGGTGACAACGAAGCACCGCGCCTCAAATTCACCTGGGCCATGGGCACTCTGATCGTGCTGGGCCTGATGCTCACCGTGCTGTGTTTCATCCGCCTCGAATACAACTTCAAGAGCCTGCTCGTACTGAAGGCCCAGGTGGGTGCCGAACGCGGCCGCTGGAAGCCGGTGTACATGGACTTTGTGAAGATCTGGCTGGCAACCTTGGCGGTGTTTATCGTGACGGTAGCGATCCTCTGGACCTTGGTGTATGTGGTGGCGCGCAGCTCTATCGCGTTGGGCCTGGCATCTGTCGGCAAAGGGCTGGGGCTCTGGATGTTCTTGATCATCATGGCGGCCATCGTGGTGGGCATTTTTCTGATGATTCTGGCGTCAGCACCCGCCCGCGCGTACCGCGAGGGCCGCATGTTCCGGCTCATGTGGGACAACATCGGTGTAAGCCACGTGGCGCGTTTCAAGTGCCACCTGCCCACCGGCGGCTTTGTGTGGCTGCGCATCAAGAACATGGTCCTCACGCTGGTCACGCTGGGGCTTTACCGGCCCTTTGCGCGGGTCAGCGAGTACCGCATGAAGCTGGAATCGGTCACCCTGCACGTCAAAGGCGGCGTGGAGCAAGTGGCGGGGGCCATGGTGCGCCAGCAACAGGGTGGGCTGGGTGATGCGCTGGCTGATGCGGCGGGACTTGACCTCATCGGGTGAGCATGACCGCACCGCAGAACGCTGCCCTCGTCCCCGGGCGATGGTTTGATGGCCTGAGCAGCAAGGCACAGCCCGTGATGGTGAGCCTGCAGCCCACGCCGCGGGGCCCGTCGCTGGTGCTGCACGCACTCACGCAACCGGGGGCTGCCCCGGCCACCTTCGCGTACAAGGACGTGGGCTGGCCCGAGGCCTGGAACGAGCGCCGCCCGCAAGTGCGCGTGGTCGTAGACCTGCGCGACCATGGCAGCCTGGAGATCGACGCGGTGGCCGAATGGCGCGCAGCTCTGGCGGCTGCAGGCGACCGCCCCGGCATCGCCCAACGCATGCAGACCCGCTGGCCTGTATTGCTGGGCGTGGCCGTGGCGGCCGTCGTCGGCCTGACCCTGTTCTACCGTTACGGCACACCGTGGGCCGCGACGCAGATCACTCGGTTTGTGCCCCTGGCCTGGGAGACCAGCGTGGCCGAGAACGTCTTGAAGCAGATGGACGATGGCACGCTCAAACCCAGCAAGCTCCCACCAGAGCGCCAAGCCCAGTTGAAGGCCCGCTTCGACGCCCTGGTGCAACAAACCCCCAGCACAATGCACCGCTACCCCAGCTACAAGCCACCGCTCACGCTCGAGTTCCGCTCAGGCATGGGCGCCAACGCCTTTGCGTTGCCCGGCGGCAAGGTGGTGATGACCGACGGCATCGTCAAAGCCGCCGCCGAAAAAGGGTTGCCCGATGACGCACTGGTGGGCGTTCTGGCCCACGAGATCGGCCACGTGGTGTACCGCCACACCACCCGCATGGTGGTGGAGCAAGGCGTGCTCAACATGGGCCTGGGGCTGGCTCTGGGTGATGTGTCGGGCATCGTGTCCACCGGTGCATCGGTGCTGACCGGACTGGCCTACAGCCGCAGCCACGAACGTGAGGCCGACTGCTACGCCATCGCCCTCATGGGCCAGGCAGCCCTGCCGACAGCGCCCATGGGCAAGCTGCTGCTGGCCATTGCGAAGGACGCAGCGGACGACGAAGAAGACGAAAAAGGGGCCCGCAAGAAAGAAGACAAAGCAGGCCAGAACAGTGCCGCCACCACAGCGGGCGAACCCGCCGCCAGCAGCCCCGAACCCTCGCGCGGGCGAAAGACGAAGGAAGAGGAAGCGCCGCACCCGGCCTGGTCACTGTTGAGCAGCCACCCCGATACGGTAGCGCGGGCTGGCGAACTGGAACGCGGGCATGCGCCCCACTGCCCCAAAAACTGAGTGCGCCCAACGCGTCAAGATTGAATAAGTGTGAAGCGCGCCGATAAGCCGGATTCTGTGCACCACGGTTGCCCGCAGTGTGACCGCCATTAATCTGGGCCGGGTGTCGCCACCACGGCTCGGTGCTACCTACCCGCCAGCTCTGCGGAACCACATCAACGCTGGCCTACTTGGTATTGCTGCGCGTAGAGATTGCCCGTTTCACCCAAGTCGCGTTCCGCGCCTTGGGCGGCTATGGGGCTTCAGGCTTGCGCCTGAGCGTCTGGCTTACGCCAGCCGGTGCCAGCTTGCGCTGGCCCCCCATAGAACACCCTTGGTGGCTGAAAACGACCTGACTCGTCTCTGTTGCTCTGATCCTCACCTCACGGTGGGCAGCCGTTAGCTGCTACGCTGTCCTGTGCAGTCCGGACGTTCCTCCAGTGCCTGGTTTCCCAGATTGCACCAGCGGCGGTCTGGCGTGCTTCACGGGGTGGATTATCGCTGCTTCGGCATATCCGGCATATCCATATGGCGCCTCAGAAGAACAATCGGGTCAGAATGCGCACCACACCCCTTTTGTCTTTGCACCTCACAGGAGACGCCATGAAAGTTGACAACATTCTGCAAACCATCGGCAACACGCCCCACGTGCGCATCAACCGCCTGTTTGGCGCGGGCGCCAACGTGTGGGTGAAGTCCGAGCGCAGCAACCCCGGCGGCTCCATCAAGGACCGCATTGCGCTGGCCATGGTGGAAGACGCCGAAAAATCCGGCGCCCTCCAGCCCGGCGGCACCATCATCGAGCCCACCAGTGGCAACACCGGTGTGGGCTTGGCCGTGGTGGCGGCCGTCAAGGGCTACAAGCTCATCCTGGTGATGCCCGACAGCATGAGCATCGAGCGCCGCCGCCTGATGCTGGCCTATGGTGCGCAGTTCGACCTGACACCGCGCGAAAAAGGCATGAAGGGCGCGATTGCCCGCGCGCAGGAGCTGCAGGCGCAGACGCCGGGGTCGTGGATTCCGCAGCAGTTCGAGAACCCCGCCAACATCGACGTGCACGTGCGCACCACGGCGCAGGAGATCCTGGCCGACTTCCCCGACGGGCTGGATGCGCTCATCACCGGCGTGGGCACGGGCGGGCACCTCACCGGCACGGCACGCGTGCTGAAAGCCAAGTTCCCCCACCTCCAGGTGTTTGCGGTGGAGCCCACGGCGTCGCCCGTGATCTCGGGCGGCGCGCCCTCGCCCCACCCCATCCAGGGCATTGGCGCGGGCTTTGTCCCCAAGAACCTGGACACCAGCCTGCTCGACGGCGTGATTCAGGTCGATGCCGAGCCGGCCCGCGAATACGCACGCCGCTGCGCGCGCGAAGAAGGGATTCTGGTGGGCATTTCTTCGGGTGCCACGCTGGCCGCCATTGCGCAAAAGCTGCCGGAGCTGCCCGCGGGCGCCAAGGTGCTGGGCTTCAACTACGACACGGGCGAGCGGTATCTGTCGGTGGAAGGTTTCCTGCCGGTGTAAACACTGCCGCATGAGTGCTGTAGCTGAAACGGGGCCGATCGGCCCCGTTTTTACGCCGGCCGCACACAAAACCACGGCCAGCCGTCCTACAGCGGTCACGTGGCCCGGCTCAAACAATGGAGGCATCCCCCGGCCCGTCCCTGGCGACGGTTTCGCCAGGGAGCCACTCCACAGATTGTCTGACTGCCCATGGCCAACACCGCCACCACTGCCGTTACAACTCCACAGCCCATAGCGTTCAAGGTCCTTACCGTCAACGTGCACAAGGGCTTCACCACCTTCAACCGGCGTTTCATGCTGCATGAGCTGCGTGACGCGGTGCGCGATGTGGCGGCAGACCTGGTGTTCCTGCAAGAGGTACTGGGTACACACCACCGCCACGCCAGCCGCTTTGCCAATTTTCCGCAAGTTCCGCACTACGAATTTCTGGCCGACACCATCTGGTCGCAGTACGCCTATGGCCGCAATGCGGTGTATGACAACGGCGACCACGGCAATGCGCTGTTGTCCAAGTTCCCCATCACGCACTACGAAAACCACGACATTTCGGTGAGTGGGCCGGAGCGGCGCGGCATGTTGCACTGTGTGCTGCAGCCACCGGGGCACCACCTGCCCGTGCACGCAGTGTGTGTGCACCTGGGCCTGCAGGAGTCGCACCGGCAACAGCAGCTGCGGCGCGTGTGCGATCTGGTCAACAGCTTTCCGGCTCACGAGCCCGTGGTGCTGGCGGGCGACTTCAATGACTGGCGCAACCGGGCCCACGAAGTGCTGCAACGCGAGGCCGACCTGCAGGAGGTGTTCGTGCATGCCTTCGGCCGCGCGGTGCGCACCTTCCCGGCCTCCATGCCGCTGCTGGCATTGGACCGGATCTATGTGCGCAATGCGGGCGTGCATGCGCCCCTCGCATTGCCCAGAAAACCCTGGGACAAGCTGTCCGACCATGCCCCTCTTGCTGCGGAGATCCTGCTATGAGACGCCCTTTCAGACTGCCCCGCTCCTCCCGCTGGGTTCCCGGCAACCATTTCGAGCTGCTGGAAAACGGTGAGGAATTCTTCCCCCGCGTCTTTGGCGCCATCGCCCAGGCCCGGCGCGAGGTGATGCTGGAGACTTTCATCCTCTTTGAAGACAAGATCGGCAAGGAGCTGCACACCGCCCTGCTCGCTGCTGCACAGCGCGGGGTGGAAGTGCATGTGCTGGTGGACGGCTTTGGCTCGCCCGATCTTTCGGACGACTATGTGGGCAGTCTGGTGGAAGCCGGGGTGCAGTTCCGCATCTTCGACCCCGGCCGCCGGTTTCTGGGGCAACGGCTGAACCTGCTGCGCCGCATGCACCGCAAGATCGTGGTGGTGGATGGCGAGCTGGGCTTCATCGGGGGCATCAACTACTCCGCCGACCACGTTCTGGACTTTGGCCCCGAGGCCAAGCAGGACTACGCAGTGCAGGTGCGCGGCCCCATCGTGGCGCAGATGCACCACTTCACCCGCGAAGCCGTGCTTGACCGCGCACACCACAAACGCCACCGCGCAGCCGGCGTGACCGGGCGGCCCCACGCGGGCACGGCGCACGCCATGTTCGTCACGCGCGACAACCAGCAGCACACCAGCGACATCGAGCGCCACTACCGCGTGGCGCTGCGGGCCGCACGCCAGCGCGTGGTGATTGCCAACGCCTACTTTTTCCCGGGGTACCGTTTCATCCGCGAGATGCGGCGCGCGGCCCGGCGCGGGGTGGATGTGCGCATCATCCTGCAGGGCCAGCCCGACATGCCGATCGTGAAAACCGCAGCGAGCCTGCTGTACGACCACCTGCAGCGCGCTGGCGTGCGCATCTACGAATACTGCGACCGCCCGCTGCACGGCAAGGTGGCGCTGGTGGATGATGAATGGTCCACCGTGGGGTCGAGCAACCTGGACCCGCTGAGCCTGTCGCTGAACCTGGAAGCCAACGTGATCATCCAGGACCGCAGCTTCAACGCCCAGCTGTACCGCCGCCTCGCGCACCTGATGGACAACAGCTGCAAGCAGATTGAAGCCGTGCCACCGAGCCGCTGGGACGGTTTGCGCCTGGTGCGCAGCTATGCAGTGTTCCACCTGATTCGCTGGTTCCCCGCCTGGGCGGGCTGGTTGCCCAGGCACGAGCCCACCATCGCGCTGGCCAACCCCGGCGCCGCCGGTGCGGCACCCGGCGAGCCTGCCAGCAGCCCCGCCACCTGACGGCAACGGCACGAACCCAGCACACGCCATGGCCACGCCCAGCCTGATCGCAGACTCCGACACCGGCGGCCGCCCCCGCAGCGGAGGCAAGGCCCGGCACAGCGGCAGCGCGCGCGGCTGGCGCAACTGGCCTGAGCAGGCCTGGTGGCCCTGGGCCACCCGCGCGGTGGCCGCAAGCTTTTTTGCCGTGGTGGCGTGGCTGATCTTTCAGCAGGCGCGCACCGTGGACTGGCCTGCCGTGCTGCAGGCGCTGCGTGATTTGCCCGCGAGTGCGCTGGCGGTGGCGGGCGGACTCGCTCTGCTGAGTCACTTCACCTATGGCACGTTTGATTGGGTTGGCCGCCATTGCAGCGGCCACCGGCTCTCGCGGCCCGCCACGCTTGCCATCGCCATGACGAGCTATCCGTTCACGCTCAACCTGGGCTCGCTGATTGGCGGCGTGGGTGTGCGCTACCGGCTGTACGCCCGGCGCGGCGTGGACCCCGGCACGATTGGCCAGGTGGTGGGCACGAGCATCGTGACCAACTGGCTGGGCTACCTGCTGCTGGCGGGGGTGCTGGCGTGGCTGTGGCAGCCGCCCCCCGTGGCGGGATGGTCGGTGACTGCCTGGCAATGGCGCCTGGGTGGCACCGTGCTGGCGTGCCTGCCGGTGGCCTATGTGGCCCTGTGCGCCGTGCGCAGTGGCCGCGCGCTCACGCTGCGCGGCCGTGAGTTCCCGCTGCCGCGCTGGCCCGTGGCACTGTGGCAGGTGGCTGTATCGGCCACCAACTGGATGCTGATGGGTGCCGCGCTGTGGACGGTGCTGCAAGGCCAGGTCAGCTACCCCGCCGCCCTGGCCACCGTGTTGCTGGGCGCGGTGGCCGGGCTGGTGCTGCGCGTGCCTGCGGGCCTGGGCGTGCTGGAGGCGGTGGGGGTGGCGCTGCTGGCCGCCGGATCGCTGGGGCAGGAAGAAGTGCTGGCCGCGCTGCTGGCCTACCGGGCGCTGTACTACTTCGGGCCGCTGGTGCTGGCAGCCGTGGCGTTTGGCGCGGCTGAGCTGCGCTGGCGCCAGCATTCGGCCACCCACGACAAGGCGCCTTCAGCTGAGAGAATATGAGTCAAAAGTGCTTCTAACGCTTATACAGCAAGCGCAGATAGCTATAAAAACAGGAGCTTTTTAGTTCCTTTTTTTTACGCCTGCACCGGCCCGTACGCCGCCATGAACGCGGCCACCGCGCGATGCACCGTGTCGTTGATGTCCTGGGCCGATATTGGCTCCAGGGTCTGGAACAAAAAACGGTCCAGCCATTCGGCCTCCAGCAGGCCCCGCAGGTGCAGCGCCGCAATGCGGGCATCGGCCTGGCGCAGCTGGCCTTTGTCCATGGCGTGCTGCAGGAACACCGCCATCGCCGCTTCGTTGCGCGCGGGCCCCAGTTCGTAGCATTTTTTGCCCAGGTCAGACCGCCCGGCCTCGGCCACGACGAGGCGGCGCACCGCCTGCACCTGCGGTGAATAGAGCAGCGTGAGCAGGCCCCGGCCGAACTTTTGCAGCGCCTCGGACATGCACTCCACGGTCGCGTCCAGGGCTTGCAGGCTGGCCTGGAACTCCGCCTCGGTGGCCTCGAACACCACTGCCGAGAACAGCTCTTCCTTCGACGCAAAGTAGTTGTACAGCGTGGCCTTCGAATACCCCAGGCGCTCGCAGATGGCGGCCATGGTGGTGCGCTCGAACCCCGTTTCCTGAAAAACCTCGGCGGCGGCGTCCAGGATGGCCTGGCGCCTTGTCTCGGTTTTTGCGCGCATGTCAATTCCTTTATTTTTGAACCAATGAGTTCAGTTTAGCTTGAATTCGCCCAAAACCAAAGCTAAACTAAACCGATCAGTTCATTTAAATGGAATCCCGATGCACCACCGCAGCACGCCGCCCTCGCCCGCCTTGCACAGGCTGCGCATGCCCTTGTCCGCCCTGGGCGCAGTCCTGTTTCTGGCCGGTTGCGCCCAGTTGCCGGACCTGGGCGCCACGCCCCAGCCCAAGCCGGCGCAGGCCTTCCAGTCCAGCGCATCCTTGACCGCGCCCAGCGCCCAGTGGCCCGCCGAGCAGTGGTGGACGGCCTATGGCGACGCCCAGCTCAACGCCCTGATCGGCGAAGCGCTGGACGATGCGCCCGACCTGGCCGCCGCCGCCGCGCGCCTGCAGCGCGCCGATGCCGTGATGCAGATCACCGGCGCCGCCAGCAAGCCACAGGTCAGCGCCAATGCCTCCGTGACGGGCGACAAGCTCAGCTATAACCACCTGATCCCACGCTCCCCCGCCACCGAGGGCCTGAACGACTACGGCCGCGCCACGCTGGATGTGCGCTGGGAGCTGGACTTCTGGGGCAAGAACCGCGCCGCGCTGGCGGCGGCCACGTCCGACGTGGAAGCCAGCCGTGCCGAACTGGCGCAGGCGCGCCTGTGGCTGGCCGCCGGCGTGGCGGCCCACTATGCGGAACTGAGCCGCCTGCACGCCAACCGCGACACCGCCGCCCGCGCGCTGGAGATTCGCCAGAAAACCGCCAGCCTGTTCACCCAGCGCTTTGA
Organism: Acidovorax sp. NO-1; assembly: GCF_000238595.1. Taxonomy (GTDB): domain Bacteria; phylum Pseudomonadota; class Gammaproteobacteria; order Burkholderiales; family Burkholderiaceae_C; genus Acidovorax. The sequence continues at coordinate 51,197 of NZ_AGTS01000047.1, forward strand.
CAACGGGCTGGAAACGCGCGGCGGCCTGCGCAATGCCGACGCCCGCCGCGCCGTGGCCGAAGGCGAGCTGCTGGCGCTGGACGAGCAGATCGCGCTGCAACGCAACCGCCTGGCGGCCTTGCTGGGCGCCGGGCCGGACCGCGCACTGTCGATTGCCGCGCCCACTTTGAAGCTCGACCGCGCCTTCGGCCTGCCCGCGGAAATATCGGCCGACCTGCTGGGCCGCCGCCCGGATGTGGTGGCCGCGCGCCTGCGCACCGAGGCGCTGGGCAGTCGCATCGAGCAGAAAAAGGCCGAGTTCTATCCCAACGTGAACCTGTCGGCTCTGATCGGCGTGCAGTCGCTCGGGCTGGACATGCTGGCCAAGGGCGGCTCGGGCATTGCCAGCTTTGGCCCGGCAATTTCGCTGCCGATCTTCAGCGGTGGCCGCCTGCAGGGCGAGCTGCGCGGTGCGCACGCCAGCTATGCCGAGGCCGTGGCCCAGTACAACGCCACGGTGGCCCGCGCGCTGCAGGACGTGGCCGACAACGCCATCCGCCAGAAGGCCCTGGGCCAGCGCCTGGGCAAAGCACAAGAAGCCGTGGACGCCGCCACCGAGGCGCACCGCGTAGCCAGCAACCGCTATGAAGGCGGGCTGGCGACTTACCTCGAAGTGCTGGCGGCCGAAGACAGCCTGCTGGGCGCCCTGAGCGCCCAGACCAACCTGCGCTCGGCGTCGTTCACGCTCGACATCGGCCTGCAGCGGGCACTGGGTGGCGGCTACCAGACAGCCCCCGCCAGCACCCTGGCCAGCGCCCGCAAGTAAGCCCCACAACCCGCCACGCCCGGCCCCCAAGAACATCGAACAAGGAATTCCCATGTCTGAAAACAACACCCTGTCTGCCGCTGATGCCATCGTCAAAAAGCGCCGCAACGCCCGCCTGGCCCTGCTGGGCGGCGTGGTGGTGCTGGCCGCAGTGGGCTCCACCGCCTACTGGAAGCTGCACGCCTCGCATTTCGTCTCCACCGACAACGCCTACGCAGCGGCGGAAGTGGCGCAGATCACGCCGTCCGTCGGCGGCACCGTGCTGGAGGTGAAGGTGAGCGACACCGACGCGGTGAAGCAGGGCGACGTGCTGCTGTTCATCGACCCCACCGACGCGAAGCTGGCCGTCGCCCAGGCCACGGCCGAACTGGATCGCGCCACCCGCCGCGTCAAAAGCTACATGGCCAACGACACCAACCTGAGCGCGCAGATCAGCGCCCGCGAGGCCGACGCCCAGCGCGCCACTGCCCAGCTGGCCGCTGCCCAGGCCGACTTCGAGCGCGCCAAGGTGGACTTGCAACGCCGCCAGGCTTTGGTCGCTTCAGGCTCGGTGTCGGGCGATGAGCTGACGCGCGCCAAGAACGGTTTTGACGCCGCCACCGCCCAGCTGGCCGCCGCCAAGGCCGCCGCCGCACAGGTCACCGCCAACCAGCGCTCGGCCGTCGCGGCCAAGGAGGCCAATGCGGCCCTCATCAGCCACAGCACCGTGGACACCAACCCCGAAGTGCAGGCGGCCCGTGCCCGCCTCGACCAAGCCAGGGTGGACCTGGCGCGCACCGTGATCCGCGCGCCGCTCGACGGCGTGGTGGCCCAACGCAGGGTGCAGCTGGGCCAGCGCGTGCAGCCCGGTATGCCGCTGATGGCGGTGGTGCCCGTGCAGGAGATCTATGTGGACGCCAACTTCAAGGAAGTGCAACTGGAAAAAGTACGCGTCGGCCAGAGCGTGAAGCTGCACGCCGACATCTACGGCAAGGGCGTCACCTACCAGGGCGTGGTGGAAGGCTTCTCGGGCGGCTCGGGCTCGGCCTTTGCCGCCATTCCGGCGCAGAACGCCACGGGCAACTGGATCAAGGTGGTGCAGCGCCTGCCCGTGCGCGTCAAGCTCGATGCGGCCGAACTGCAGGCCAACCCGCTCAAGGTGGGCCTGTCGATGAGCGCCGAGATTGACACGCGCACCGGCGACAGGCAGGCCACGGCCGCCGCCTCTGCGCAAGCCCCGCGCACGGCTGCAAACTGAGCGGGACCGACACCATGAGTCCAGCGACCACGGCGCCCGGCGCGCCCGCCGCACACCATGCCCCTGCAGCCCCCGCGCCGCTGAGCGGCCCGATGCTGATCATCGCCGCCTTGATGCTGGCCTCGGCCAACTTCATTGCGGTGCTCAACATGACCATCGCCAACGTGGCGGTGCCCAATATCGCCGGCGCCCTGGGCGCCGCTGCAAGCCAGGGCACCTGGGTGATCACCTCGTTCGCCGTGGGCGAGGCCATCACCGTGCCGCTGACCGGCTGGTTTGCCGCGCGCTTTGGCGCGGTGCGCGTGTTCGTGGTGTCGATGATTTTGTTCGGCATCTTCTCCATCCTGTGCGGCCTGTCCACCTCGATCGGCATGCTGGTGGTGATGCGCGTGTTCCAGGGCCTGAGCGGTGGCCCACTGATGCCGCTGTCGCAAACGCTGATGCTGCGCATCTTCCCCAAAGACAAGGCGGGCGCGGCGATTGGCATCTGGTCGATGACGACACTGGTCGCCCCCGTGGTCGGTCCCATCCTGGGCGGCTGGCTGGTGGACGACTACGCCTGGAACTGGGTGTTTCTGATCAACGCGCCCATTGCCATCGGCTTTGGCCTGGGTGCCTGGAAGCTGCTCCGCCACTACCAGGACAGCCCCGTGCGCAACCCGTTCGACAAGGTCGGCCTGGTGCTGCTGCTGGTCTGGGTCATCGCGCTGCAACTGGTGCTGGACGAGGGCAAGAACCTCGACTGGTTTGCCTCCAGCCAGATCGTGGCGTTGAGCATCATCGCCGTGGTCGGTTTTGCCGCCTTCCTGATCTGGGAGCTGCACGAGAAGCACCCGGTGGTCGATCTGCGCGTGTTCCGCCACCGCGGCTTCAACGCCGCGGTGATCACCGTCAGCGTGGCCTATGCCGCCTTCTTTGGCGTCAGCGTGCTCACGCCGCTGTGGCTGCAAAGCTTCATGGGCTACACCGCCACCGACGCGGGCCTGGCCACCGCCTGGACCGGCGTGACCGCCCTGTTCGTCGCGCCCATCGTGGCCAACAGCAAGCGCGACCCGCGCGCGCTGGTGTTCTTTGGCGTGCTGTGGATGGCGCTGGTGACGCTGTGGCGCACGGTGGCCAACAGCGACATGGCGTTCTGGGACATTGCCATTCCGCTGGCAGTGATGGGCTTTGCGCTGCCGTTCTTCTTCATCCCGACCACGGGCATCGCCCTGGGCAGCGTGGAGGAGCGCGAGATGGACTCGGCCGCCGGGCTGATGAACTTCCTGCGCACGCTCTCGGGTGCGTTTGCCACCTCGGTGGTGACCACCGTGTGGGCCAACCAGACCACGCGCAACCACGCCGAGCTGGTGGGCCTGGCCGACCGCGATGGCAGCGTGCAGGCCCTGCTGCAGCAGTCGGGCACGCCGCCCGAAGTGGCCACGCAGGTGGTGGACTATCTCATCGTCTCGCAAAGCGGCATGTTGTCCACCAACCAGGTCATGACCGGCATTGCCGTGATGTTCTTCATCGCCGCCGCCATCATCTGGATCGCCCCAAAACCCACGCGCACCGTCGAGCCTGGCGCCGGTGGGCATTGATGAAAGATACGACCATGTTCAAACACATTCTGGTTCCCACCGATGGCTCGGAGCTGTCGCTCGGCAACGTGGCACGGGCTGCCGCCTATGCCAAGGAAACCGGCGCGCGCATCACGCTGTTCTACGCCCAACCGGAGGCGCCGTCAGCCTATGCCGGGCTGGGGGCCATGAGCAGCCCGCACCTCAACGAGGAGATCCAGACCCGTCTCGACGAAGCCGCGCAGGAAATTCTCGATGCCGCAGACGCCGTGGTGCGCGAGGCCGGAGCAAGTTGCCAGCGCGTGGTGCTCGTGGGCAGCAGGCCCTTTGAACTCATCATCGCTGCGGCAGACAGCCACGGTTGCGACCTGATTTTCATGGCCTCGCACGGGCGCTCAGGCGTCAGCGCCCTGCTGCTGGGCAGCGAGACACAGAAGGTGCTGGCGCACTCCCGCATTCCGGTACTGGTCTACCGGTGAGGCACGGCCGGTAAAATCCGGGCTTTTGCATTGCACTTCGCCTGATAACCACGGGCCCGCAAGACCATGATCCGACTCTCCGAAATCCGGCTGCCGTTCACCGTGGCCGAAGCCCCCGATGCGCCGCTGCGCGCCGCTGCCACCCAGATTCTGGGCCTGGCCGACACCGACATTGCCCACCTGCACGTCTTCAAGCGCAGCTTTGACGCGCGCAAGGCCGACCTGCTGGCGGTCTACATCGTGGACATCACCCTGGCCCAGCCTGAACGCGAAGCCGCGCTGCTCGCAAAGTTCGCCGGTAACCCGCACATCCAGCCCACGCCCGACATGGCCTGGCACCCTGTGGGCCAGGCCCCGGCAGACCTGCCCCTGCGCCCGGTGGTGGTGGGCTTTGGCCCCTGCGGCATCTTCGCGGCACTGGTGCTGGCGCAGATGGGCTTCAAGCCCATCGTGCTGGAGCGTGGCAAGAGCGTGCGCGAGCGCACCAAGGACACCTGGGGCCTGTGGCGCAAGCGTGAGCTGCATGCCGAGAGCAACGTGCAGTTTGGCGAAGGCGGCGCCGGGACGTTTTCCGACGGCAAGCTCTACAGCCAGATCAAGGACCCGCGCCACCTCGGCCGCAAAGTGATGAACGAGTTCGTCAAGGCCGGCGCGCCTGAAGAAATCCTGTACGTCGCCCATCCGCACATCGGCACCTTCAAGCTGGTGAAGGTGGTGGAGAACCTGCGCGAGCAGATCATCGCGCTGGGCGGCGAGATCCGCTTCGAGCAGCGCGTGACGGACGTGATCATCGAAGGCCAGGGCGAGCAGCGCCATCTGCGCGGCCTCAAGGTGCTGAACCAGGCCTCGGGCGAGACCAGCGAGCTGCGTGCTGACCATGTGGTGATGGCGCTGGGTCACAGCTCGCGCGACACCTTTGCCATGCTGTATGAGCGCGGCGTGGCGATGGAGGCCAAGCCATTTTCCATCGGCTTTCGCATCGAGCACCCGCAGGGCGTGATCGACCGCGCCCGCTGGGGCCGCCACGCGGGCCACCCGCTCTTGGGCGCGGCCGACTACAAGCTGGTGCACCACGCGCAAAACGGGCGCGCTGTCTATAGCTTTTGCATGTGCCCTGGTGGCACCGTGGTGGCCGCCACCAGCGAACCGAACCGCGTGGTGACCAACGGTATGAGCCAGTACTCGCGCAACGAGCGCAACGCCAACGCGGGCATGGTGGTGGGCATCGACCCGCGCGACTACCCGCAGGACGCGCAGGCGTTTGAAACCCACCTGGGCCAGACCCATGGCGTGGAGCGCCTGGCCCCCGGGCAATACCACCCGCTGTCGGGCAGCGTGCTGCAACGCCAGCTTGAATCCAACGCCTTTGTACTGGGCGGGCGCGACTACAGCGCGCCGGGCCAGCTGGTGGGTGACTTCATCAAAGGCACGCCATCCAGCCAGCTGGGTGATGTGGAACCTTCCTACAAGCCGGGCGTGGCTCTGGGTGACCTGCACCCCGCCCTGCCCGGCTACGCCATCGAGGCCCTGCGCGAGGCGCTGCCGGTGTTCGGCCGCAAGATCAAGGGTTTTGACATGCACGACGCGGTACTGACGGGCGTGGAAACACGCACTTCGTCGCCGCTCAAGATCGGGCGCGGTGAGAACCTGCAGAGCCTGAACACGCCCGGCCTGTACCCCGCGGGCGAAGGCGCCAGCTACGCGGGCGGTATTTTGTCGGCCGGGGTGGACGGCATCAAGGTGGGTGAAGCCGTGGCGCGCAGCCTGCTGGGCACAGGCGCCGCATGACCACAGCGACCCTGGCGCGCCCCGGCGTGGCGCAGTTTGCCGCCGCTGCCCTGGCCATGGCAGCGGTCGTGCTGGCCTCCAACATCCTCGTCCAGTACCCCATCAACGACTGGCTGACCTGGGGCGCCATCACCTACCCGGTGGCCTTTCTGGTGAGCGAACTGGTCAACCGCGCCCATGGGCCCGCCCAGGCCCGGCGCGTGGCGTGGCTGGGGTTTGCGGTGGCCGTGGCGGCCTCGCTGGTGCTGGCGCCAGCGCGCATTGCCGTGGCTTCGGGCACTGCCTTTTTGCTGTCGCAATGGCTGGACATTGGCGTGTTTGACCGGTTGCGGCACGGCAGCTGGTGGCGCGCGCCGCTGGTGGCCACGCTGCTCGCGGCCATGCTGGACACCGCCGTGTTCTGGAGCATCGCGTTTGCGGGCACCGAAGGGCCCTGGGTGACCTGGGCACTGGGCGATCTGGCCGTGAAGCTCGCCCTGGGCGTGGCGCTGCTGCTGCCGTTTCGCTTGCTCATCAGCCGCCAGCTGGCGCAGCGCGCCGCCTGAAGGCCCACGCGCGAAAGCACGGGCGGGGTGGTGCCCGGCGGCGCTCCCGCGCTCGTCAGTTGACTTGCATCAACGTGCGCACCGTGCAGCGCGCAACACTGGAGGCTTGTGCGGGTATCTCTGGAAAACGATCTGCGCAGATCGCTTTCGCCCCGCCGCACCGACCGGAGTCCTTCGATGTCCCTTGCCGTGCCCAGCCCCGCCCCCACCACCCCTTCGGGAAGTCTCACCAAACGGCTCGGCCTGCTCGGCGCCCTGGTAGCGCTGCTGCTGGTGCTGGCATTGCCCACGCCGGCCGGGCTACCGGTAGCGGGGCAGACCATGCTGGCGATCCTGGCGTTCGCCGTGATCGTGTGGATGACCGAGGCGCTCGAATATTCGGTCAGCGCGGTGGTGATTGCCGCGCTGATGGTGTTCCTGCTGGCCTACGCGCCCAGCGTGGCCAAACCCGATGGCGCAGGCATGGGCACAGGCGCGGCGCTGAATCTGGCGCTCTCAGGATTTGCCAACAGTGCCGTCGCGCTGGTCGCTGCCGCATGTTTCATCGCGTCGGCCATGACGGCCACGGGGCTGGACCGGCGCATCGCGCTCACGGTGCTGTCCAAGGTGGGGGCCAAGACGCACCACATCGTGATTGGCGCCATGGTGGTGGGCTTTTTGCTGTCGTTCATCGTGCCCAGCACCACGGCCCGCGTAGCGTGCCTGATGCCGATCATGCTGGGCTTTGTGCTGGCCTTCAAGGTGGACCGCAAAAGCCGCTTCGCCGCCCTGCTTGTCATCACCACGGCGCAGACCGCCAGCATCTGGAACGTGGGCATCAAGACCGCCGCAGCGCAGAACATGGTGGCCATCGGATTCATCGAAAAGCAGCTGGGCGCGCAGATCACCTGGGGCGAATGGTTTGTGGCGGCGGCCCCGTTTGCCGCGCTGATGACGGTGGCGCTGTTTTTCATCATGACGCGCATGATGAAGCCCGAGATGAAGGAAATCGCGGGCGGGCAGGAGACCATCCGCCAGCAACTGGCCGAGCTGGGCCCCATGACGCTGAACCAGTGGAAGCTGCTGGCTCTGGTGCTGGTGCTGCTCGGTTTCTGGTCCACGGAAAAGGTGCTGCACAACTTCGACACCACCTCCACCACCGTGGCAGCCGTGGCGCTGATGCTGTTTCCGCGCATCGGCGTGATGGACTGGAAGCAGTCGCAAAAGGGTTTTCCGTGGGGCACCGTGGTGCTGTTTGCCGTGGGCATCAGCGTGGGTTCCGCCCTCTTGCAGACCAAGGCGGCGGGGTGGCTGGCCCAGCTCATCGTGAGCAACCTGGGGCTGCAGATGGCTTCGGCCTTTGCGATCCTGATGCTGCTGTCGGCGTTCCTGATCGTCATCCACCTGGGCTTTGCCAGCGCCACCGCCTTGGCCTCCACGATGATTCCCATCGTCATCAGCGTGCTGTCCACAGTGCAGACGCCCGGCATCAACGTCGTGGGCATGACGATGATCCTGCAGTTCGTGGTGAGCTTTGGCTTCATCCTGCCGGTAAACGCGCCGCAGAACATGATCGCCTACGGCACCGACACCTTCGAAGCGCGCGACTTCATACGCACCGGCATCGTGATCACGCTGGCTGCGGCGGCCCTGCTGGTGGTCTTTGCGCTGACCTACTGGCCGTGGCTGGGGCTGATGGTGCACTGAGCCGCAGCACCCCAGAAAAAGAAACCGCCGCGGGGCGCGAGCCCGGCGGCGGTTTGCAGGCGCGGGGCCCGGCCCTTAGCCCTGCTGCGCGTTCTGCAGCGCGGCAATGCGCTCTTCAATGGGCGGGTGGGTGCTGAACAGCTTGCCAATGCCGCCGGCAATGCCCATGGCGGCCATGCTCTTGGGCAGTTCGGCAGGGTGGCTGCCGCCCAGGCGAGCCAGGGCGTTGATCATGGGCTGGCGGCGGCCCATGAGCTGCGCGGCGCCTGCGTCGGCGCGAAACTCGCGCTGGCGGCTGAACCAGGCCACGATCATGGCGGCCACGAAGCCCAGCACGATGTCGAGCACGATGGTGGTGGCGTAATAGCCGATGCCAGGGCCGGAGCGGTTTTCGTTGTTCTTGTTGAGGAAGCTGTCCACCGCGTATCCGATCACGCGCGACAGGAACACCACGAAGGTGTTCATCACGCCCTGGATCAGCGTCATGGTGACCATGTCGCCATTGGCGATGTGGGCAACCTCATGGCCGATGACCGCCTCGACCTCTTCACGCGTCATGCCTTGCAGCAGGCCGGTAGACACCGCCACCAGCGCGCTGTTCTTGAACGCGCCCGTGGCGAAGGCATTGGGGTCACCCGGGAAGATGCCCACTTCCGGCATGCCGATGCCAGCCTGGTCGGCAAACTTGCGCACGGTATCGACAATCCAGCGCTCGTCGGCCGAGCCCGTGCCGTCGATGATCTGCACCTTGGCGCTCCACTTGGCCATGGGCTTGCTGATGAGCAACGAGATGATCGCGCCGCCAAAACCCATGATCAGCGAAAAACCCAGCAACGCCGTGAGGTTCAGGCCGTTGGCCGTGAGGTAGCGGTTGACGCCGAGCAGGCTCGCCACCACCCCCAACACCAGCACAACGGCCAGGTTGGTCATTACAAATAACATGATCCGTTTCATGGGTTCTCCGTGGGACAAAACAATGGAATTACAAAAACACGCACTGGGCGGATGCCGGACCAGATGGGGGCCGTGGGCCCGGCTTCAAGCCAGCCGGGCGCAGCCGCGATTTCATCGCGCTATGGTAGGTGCAAATTTCGACAGTGGCCTTATCACACAGGCAGCGGCGGGAATTAGTACTGATCCAGCGTTGCATCAGCCGCCGTCGCCGCGACGCGGCGGCCGGAACACCAGAGGATCCGCATAAAAGGCAGCATCCCCATTGGCAGGCCACCAGCCGGGCACCCCCAGCACGGGCAACGGAGCAAACGGCTTGCCGGCCCACCGCTGGGTGTCGATATCCTGGGCCAGCCAGGCATCCAGATGCGCTGCCAAATTAATAGCACATGGCGCTTGACAGACGTGCGCCACCATGGGTTTTCGTGGTGAAACAAGCTTTTCCAGCAGGGCATGCCCGAACAGCAGCAGCCGGGCCTCGTTCCACAGCGGGCGCAGATCGACAAAAAGCGCCTGCCAGTTCCGCGCCCGCAGTGCCTGCCAGATCGGCTCGGGGGCCTGCAGCACAGCGCCGTTCTCGTCGAACAGGGTGAGCGCATCGCGCAGCGGCCCCCGCACCGCCTGCACCCCATGGGTGGCAATGGCCTGGGCCTGCAGCTGGTTCAGGCGGCGCTTGGTGTGCGGAAACTGCAGCCAGACCAGGCCGTTGAAGAAGTCGTGCAGGTTGTCGCGCGTGGGCACGCGGCGGGTGTCCCAGATGTACTGCTCGTAGGCGGTGCCTTCGGACAGCGCGGACTGGGGCACAAAGACCACGGGAGCACCCTTCGGCGCTGCGGTCTGCAATGCCTGGTGCACCGACGGGTCATCCTGCAGAAGCTGCTGGGCAAGGGGCTGGCCCAGGCCGCACCACGGCGCCAGCCAGGGAGCGCTCCAGTCAATGGCGCCGAACGCTTCGCTTACACCAGCCGCCACGGCAGGGCTTCACCGGCGCGCAGGGGCTTGAGTTCGGCCTCGCCAAACGCAAAGCTGTCGGGCGGTGTCCACGACTCGCGGCGCAGGGTGATGGTGCCGGTGTTGCGCGGCAAGCTGTAGAAGTCGGGGCCGTGGAAGCTGGCGAAGCCTTCGAGCTGGTCAAGCGCACCCGCGTTGTCGAAGGCCTCGGCATACATCTCGATGGCCGCGTGGGCGGTGTAGCACCCGGCGCAGCCGCTGGCGTGTTCTTTCAGGTGCGCCGGGTGCGGTGCGCTGTCGGTACCCAGGAAGAACTTGCTGCTGCCGCTGGTGGCCGCCTGCACCAGGGCCACGCGGTGCGTTTCGCGCTTGAGCACCGGCAGGCAGTAGTAGTGCGGGCGCACGCCGCCGATGAAGATGGCGTTGCGGTTGTACAGCAGGTGGTGCGCGGTGATGGTGGCGGCCGTGTAGCGGTCGGCCTGCATCACATAGTCGGCCGCGTCCTTGGTGGTGATGTGCTCAAAGACGATCTTCAGCTCGGGGAAGTCGCGGCGCAGCGGGATGAGTTGCTGCTCGATGAACACCGCCTCGCGGTCGAACAGGTCAATGTCGCTGCTGGTGACTTCGCCGTGCACCAAGAGCAGCATGCCGGCCTTCTGCATGGCTTCCAGCGTCTTGTAAGTCTTGCGCAAGTCAGTCACGCCAGCGTCGCTGTTGGTGGTGGCGCCGGCAGGGTAGAGCTTGCAGGCCACCACACCGGCCGCCTTGGCGCGCACGATTTCTTCGGGCGGCAGGTTGTCCGTGAGGTACAGCGTCATCAGCGGCTCGAACTGCACGCCCGCTGGTACGGCGGCCAGGATACGCTGCTTGTAGGCCAGGGCCTGCTCGGCCGTGGTGACCGGTGGGCGCAGGTTGGGCATGATGATCGCGCGGCCGAACTGGGCTGCGGTGTGCGGCACGACGGTGTGCAGCGGCTCGCCGTCGCGCACGTGCAAGTGCCAGTCGTCGGGGCGGGTGATGGTGAGGGTATCAGGCTGGGTGGGGGTGTCGGGTGCGGCTGTCATGGGCAGCATTGTCCCATCGGAGCGATTGCTACTAATTTGATAGCTATCAGCGCTTTATGGATAAGGGCTGGCTGCCAAAAATGCTTGAAGTATCGCCATCCCAAGGGTGAATGCCGTGGAGCATCGAGGCTGCAGATCGGTGGCGGCGGTGCCCTGGCTTCGACGAGCTCAGCCCGAACGGTTGGTGTGGGACAGGTTCAGCCTCCAACAAGAGCCGCCAAAACAAAAGCGCTCCGAAGAGCGCTTTGTTTTATCCAGCTGGCACCGCATGCGGCACCGCCCCATGAAACCGCCACTTCCCCACCCCAGCGCACCCGTGGATCCGGCTTCGCCGGTCCAGGGGGTGCGTCCCCCTCAGGGGGAAGGCGCGCAGCGCCGCAGGGGGAGCATCAGTGCGCCAGGATCTTGTTGAGAAAGTCCTTGGTGCGGGGCTGGCGCGCGTCGGGGTTGTTGAAGAAGTCTTCCTTGGAGCAGTCTTCCAGGATCTTGCCGCCCACATCCATGAAGATCACGCGGTTGCTCACCTTGCGGGCAAAGCCCATTTCGTGGGTCACGCACATCATGGTCATGCCTTCGTTGGCCAGGCCCACCATCACGTCCAGCACTTCGCCGACCATTTCCGGGTCGAGCGCGGAGGTGGGCTCGTCGAACAGCATCACGATGGGGTCCATCGACAGCGCACGCGCAATGGCCACGCGCTGCTGCTGGCCGCCCGAGAGCTGGCCGGGAAACTTGTCCTTGTGCGCCATCAGGCCCACACGCTCGAGCATCTTGAGGCCGCGCTTCTTGGCGTCGTCCGCGCTGCGGCCCAGCACCTTGATCTGCGCAATCGTGAGGTTGTCCGTCACCGACAGGTGGGGGAACAGCTCGAAGTGCTGGAACACCATGCCCACGCGGCTGCGCAGCTTGGGCAGATCGGTCTTGGGGTCGTGCAGCGCAATACCGTCCACCGTGATCTCGCCCTTCTGGAAGGGTTCGAGCGCGTTGATGGTCTTGATCAGCGTGGACTTGCCCGAGCCCGAAGGGCCGCAGACCACCACCACTTCCCCCTTCTGGATGGTGGCCGTGCATTCATTGAGCACCTGCACGGGGCCATACCACTTGGATACGTTCTTGAGTTCAATCATTTCTGGTTCCTCGGTCTCTTGTGCTTCAGCGGATGATGGCGATCTTCTGGTGCAGGCGTTTCACCATCCAGGAAAGGGCGTAGCACATGACGAAATAGAGCACGGCTGCGGCCAGGTAGGCCTCGATGGGGCGGCCGAAGTTCTTGCCCGCCACCTCAAAGCCCTTGAGCATGTCGTAGGCACCAATCGCATACACCAGCGACGTGTCCTGGAACAGGATGATGGTCTGCGTCAGCAGCACGGGCAGCATGTTGCGGAACGCCTGGGGCAGCACCACCAGCTTCATGTTCTGGCCATACGTCATCCCGAGCGCCTGGCCGGCATACACCTGGCCACGCGGAATCGACTGGATGCCGGCGCGCATGATTTCGCTGAAGTACGCCGCTTCAAAGGCGATGAAGGTGATGATGGCCGACATTTCAGCGCCGATGGGGCGGCCGATGATGGCAGGCACGAGCAGAAAGAACCACAGGATCACCATCACCAGCGGAATGCTGCGCATACCGTTGACGTAGATGGTGGCGGGCACTTCAAGCCACTTCTTGCCCGACAGCCGCATGAGCGCGAGCACGGTGCCAAACAGCACACCTCCAATGGTGGCGATCACCGTGAGCACCAGACTGAAGTACAGCCCCTTGAGCACGAAGTTGGAGATCAGCTCCCAGTTGTAGAAGGAAAAATCGATCGTCATGTCAATGCCCTCCCCCGGCAGCACCACTGACGACCATGCCAGGAATGCGGGCACGCTTTTCAATGAAGGCCATGATGCGGTTGATGGCGAACGCCGAGATGATGTAGAGCGCCGTCACCGCCAGATACACCTCAATGCCGCGCGAGGTCTCCTCCTGGGCCTGCATGGCGAACATGGTGAGCTCCGCCACCGACACCGCAAAGGCCACGGACGAGTTCTTGAAAATGTTCATCGTCTCGCTGGTCAGCGGCGGAATGATGATGCGAAACGCCATGGGAAGCAGCACATAGCGGTAGGTCTGGAAGGTGGTGAAACCCATGGCCAGCCCCGCATAGCGCTGGCCCCGTGGCAGCGACTGGATCCCCGAGCGCACCTGCTCGGCGATACGCGCCGAGGTGAAGAAACCCAGTGCAAACACCACCAGCGCAAACCCCGGCACACCCTGCAGCACCGGAAAGAAGCTGGGCAGCACGTGGTACCAGAGAAAAATCTGCACCAGCAGCGGAATATTGCGAAACAGTTCGACCCAGGCGTTGCCCAGGCGCACGATCACCGGCCGGTCCTGCAAGGTGCGCAGCGTACCGATCAATGACCCCAGCACAAGCGCCAGCACCAGGGCCAGCAACGAAACAGACACGGTCCAGCCCCAGGCCGACAGCATCCAGTCCAGGTACGTGATGTCGCCGCCTTTGCCAAAGCAGCTTTGCACGACTTCCCTGTCCATGGTGTCCTGGCAGAACACCTGCCAATCCCAACTCATAGGAGCACCCCTTTGGTTGTGGGGCCGCACCGGCGGCGCGGCCCTTTGCGAAGCCAACAAAAAAGCCCCTCCGAACCGGCTGGCCGAAGGGGCACAAGCTCTCTACAGATTACTTCTTGGCGTAGTCTTCCATGGGCTTGTCGTTGGGCGTTGCCCATGCAGCCTTGGTCGCTTCAGACATTGGCAGGCCGATCTTGGTGTTGGTAGGCGGCACAGGCTGCATGAACCACTTGTCGTACAGCTTGGCCAGGGAGCCGTCTGCGATCTGGCGCTTGATGGAGTCGTCCACAGCCTTCTTGAAAGCAGGGTCGTCCTTGCGCAGCATGCAGGCGATGGGTTCCACGTTCAGCACTTCGCCCACGATCTTGTAGTCGGCAGGGTTCTTGGACTTGGAGATGTTGGCCGCCAGGATGGAGCCGTCCATCACGAAGGCGTCCGCACGGCCGGTTTCCAGCATCAGGAAACTGTCAGCATGGTCCTTGCCGAACACCTCCTTGAAATCCACGCCACCTGCGCGCTCATGCTTGCGCAGGGTTTGCACCGACGTGGTGCCGGTGGTGGTGGCAATGGTCTTGCCGTTGAGGTCCTTGATGGAGGTGATGCCCGAGCTTGCCTTGGTGGCGATGCGAACTTCTTCCACGTAGGTGGTCACGGCAAAGGCCACATCCTTCTGGCGCGCGGCGTTGTTGGTGGTGGAGCCGCACTCCAGGTCCACCGTGCCATTGGTCACCAGCGGGATACGGTTTTGCGAGGTGACGGGCTGGTACTTGATGTCCAGCTTGGGCAGGCCCAGCTGCTTCTGGATGTCGGCCAGCACGATCTCACCCATTTCGGTGTGGAAACCCACAAACTTGCCATTGCCCAGCGTGTAAGAGAGACCGGAAGACTCGCGAACTCCCAGGGTCACGCTACCCGATGCCTTGATCTTGGCGAGGGTGTCGTTGGCCTGCGCAAAAGCGCTACCTACAGCCAGGGCGGTGACGGCGACCGCGAGCAGATGTTTCTTCATTGATATCTCCTTGTGTTGAAACCGGAAAAAAAGGGGGGGATTCTAGAGACTCGGCAGCGCCCGCGGTGTCGGGCGCCCGCCATCTCCAAAAATGTGCACCCAGGGCCGAAATGGTAGTCAGAACGGGACCTGGTCGGTAGGGTATTTCCAGAAGTCGCGCAACAGGTAGCTGACGGGCAGGTTCAGCGCGGTGTTGGTGGGCGGTATCGGCTGGTTGAACCACTTGTCATAGATGGGGTAGATCTCGCGGCTGGTGATCAGCCTGCGCATCTCCTCGTCCACGAGCTTCTTGAACTCGGGGTCGTTTTTGGGAAGCATGATGGCCAGCGGCTCGGTGGTCATGAATCGGCCCACGATCTTGAGCGCCTTGGGGTCGGGGCGGCCCGCAGCCAGCCCATACAGCAGTACGTCGTCCATCACGAACGCGTCCGCCTCGCCCTTCTCGACCATTTCCAGTGCACGCGCATGGTCTGGTGCTTCGATGATGGTGATGCCCATCAGGCGTTCACGGTTGGCCTGGTCGGCAGCCTTGAGCGGGGTGGACCCCTTGGTGGACACCAGCCGCTTGCCATTGAGGTCTTCTACGCGGTCGATGGAGCTGTTGGCTTTGACCAGCAGCCGCGCGCCCGTGATGAAGTGGGGAATCGTGAACGCCACTTTCTGCCGCCGCTCGGCGTTGTTGGTGGTGGAGCCGCACTCGAGGTCCGCTTTGCCCTGCTCGATCATGGTGATGCGGTTGGCGGACGTGACAGTCATGAACTCGACGGCCATGTCTTTTTTGCCGGTCTTGCGGCGCACCACCTCGGCCAGCTGCAGGCAAAGGTCCAGCGCGTAGCCCATGGGCTTGCCACTTTTTGCGTCGATGTACGAAAACGGTACGGACGACTCCCTGTGGGCAATCACCAGCTTTCCGCCAGCATTGATGCGATCCAGCACCGAGGCCTGCGCAGAAGCGGCAAAGCTGCTCAATGCGGCAACAAGGCCGCAGGCTATTCCCCAATGCTGAACGTTCATGCTGTGACTCGGTGAGTGGATGGATCGGAATTGCAATGTTCGTGCCATCGCCCTGGCCCTGGAACCGTGGGCTCAAGGAAGGCGCGTTGCGATGACCGACCCCGCGATGGCGCAGACTTTACGTGTCGGCCCCATGAAATTCCAATGCCGTTTGCGCGCGCAACTATGCAAAGCGTTTATATCCGTATTTACCCTAGGCATGACGTGGCCTGCGCCTGGAGGTACGTCCACAAGGCTTGCGCGGTTCCTTTGGGGGCCTCCTTGCCAGTCGGTTTCTCACGGTAGGCGCGGACATCCATCGTCATCTGCAGGTCGGTCGTGTCGGCAGGCGCCGCGCTGACAAGCCGGCGCGATCGCAGTTCTTTCTTGACAGCACTGTGCGGCAGGAAAGCGACGCCGTGGCCTTCGAGCGCCATGGCCTTGAGCCCTTCGGCCATGTCCGTCTCATACACCCTGTCCAGATGAATGGGCGTGCCGGACTCCTTGAGAATCAGCTCCGTCACCCGCCCCAGGTACGCACCGGGCGCATAGCCCAGGTACGGCAAGGGCTGGCCTGCACGACCCGGCAGGCGGTGCACGGGCTGGCCCTCCGCGTCGGCCTTGCTGTAGGGCGAGAGCACCTCTTGCCCGAGGCTGACCATTTCATAGCGGTCGGCATCCAGCTGGAAAGGCTGTGACGGGTGGTGGTAGGCGATGAGCAGGTCGCAACCGCCTTCCACGAGCCGCATCACGGCGTCGTGCACGTTGAGCGCAATCAAACGACTCTTGAACGGACCGAACTTGTCGTGCAGGCTCGACACCCAGGCGGGAAAGAAGGTGAACGCCAGCGTGTGCGGCACCGCGAACTCGATCATGTCCTTGCCGGCACTGGTGTGCGCACGCAGCATGGCGCGCGTGTTCTGCAGCGCCTGCAGCATCTCCAGCGCCTGGTCATAGAGGGTCTTGCCCGCGGGTGTGAGGCGTGTGGGGTAGGAGCTGCGGTCCACCAGATCGGTGCCCGCCCAGGCTTCGAGTGCCTGTATCCGCCGCGAAAACGCGGGTTGCGTCACGTGGCGCAACTGCGCAGAGCGGCTAAAGCTGCGCGTTTCCGCAAGACTGACGAAATCTTCGAGCCACTTGGTTTCCATGTGGCGCATTATCCGCCCGCGTTCACCGCCTTGCGCGCCAGGGGAAAGCGGGTGATGAACGGTGCCGGTGCGCCGCACCCCTGCTGTGCAAGCCTGCCAGCCAGCCAGCCAGCCAGCCAGCCAACGCATAATGCCGGGCAGCGCCTGCCGCGCTGTTCCATGCCCGGGGCGGCAACGCCCCCGGCCCCCGGCGCACAACACCGCCGGGCAGGGCGGCGGGCTTTCGCACGTTCCCCCCTCCCACCACTGCCCTCCATGTCCACCCCTCCCACGCCAGGGCCCGCAACGGACACGCCGTCCCGCGCCACAGGCCCCGAGGCCGAACCCCGTTCGCTGCGCCTTGAAGACTGGCTCACCGTCATCGTGATGGCGACGCTGGCCCTGATCACCTTTGCCAATGTGCTGGTGCGCTATTTCACCAACTCGTCTTTTGCCTGGACGGAGGAGATCTCGATCTTTCTGATGATCGTTCTGGCGCTGGTGGCGGGCTCTGCGGCGGTGGCGCGCAACCAGCACATCCGCATTGAATACTTTGCCGAAGGCGGCACAGCGCAGCGCCGTAAGCGCCTGGCGCAACTGGGAGCCATCAGCGTCGCCCTGCTGTTCGGGCTCATTGCCGTGCTCAGCGTGCGCGTGGTGTGGGACGACTACCGTTTTGGCGAAACCTCGCCGGGCATCGGCGTGCCTCAGTGGTGGTATTCGATCTGGCTGCCGATACTGTCCACGCTGATTGCGGCCCGCGCCCTGGGAGTGCTGGTGAGACGCACACGCGCCACGCCCGGCGAAGCCGCATCGCCCCCTGATGGTGATCAACCATGATCGCCACACTGCTGTTCGTGGCCTTTCTGGGCCTGATGTTTCTGGGCGTTCCGATAGGCGCTGCGCTGGGCCTGGCGGGCGCCGCGGCGATTGCACTGGCCAACGCCGACAGCCAGTGGTTCGGCCTGCTGGCCGTGCCCCAGAACTTCTATGCAGGCCTGGGCAAATACCCGCTGCTGGCCATCCCCATGTTCGTCCTGGTGGGCTCGATCTTTGACCGCTCGGGCGTGGCGCTGCGGCTGGTGAACTTTGCCGTATCCATGGTCGGGCGCGGGCCGGGCATGCTGCCGCTGGTGGCGATTGCGGTGGCGATGTTCCTCGGGGGCATCTCGGGCTCGGGCCCGGCCAATGCTGCTGCCGTGGGCGGAGTAATGATTGCCGCAATGGCACGCGCGGGCTATCCGCCCTCCTTCTCGGCCAGTGTGGTGGGGGCGGCTGCGGCCACCGACATCCTCATCCCGCCCTCCGTCGCGTTCATCATCTACTCGGTGCTGGTGCCCGGCGCCTCGGTGCCCGCACTGTTTGCAGCGGGCATGGTGCCCGGCGTGCTGGCGGGCATTGCACTGATCGTGCCCGCCGTGTGGATGGCGCGCAAGCACAAGATGGGCACGCTGGAGGCCACCCTGCCCCGCCCGGCCTTCTGGAAGAGCCTGCGCGAAGCCAGCTGGGGCCTGGCCGCTCCGGTGCTGATTCTGGGCGGCATGCGCGCGGGCTGGTTCACGCCCACCGAGGCAGCGGTGGTGGCGGTGTTCTACGGCCTGTTTGTGGGCATGGTGGTGTACCGCACGATCTCCGTGCGCGACCTCTTTCCCATCCTGCGCGAATCGGGCGAGCTGTCGGCGGTGATCCTGCTGGTTGTATCGCTGGCGGGCATCTTTGCGTATTCACTGTCCACGCTGGGCGTGATCGATCCGGTGGCCAAGGCCATCGTGAATTCGGGCCTGGGGGAATACGGCGTGCTGGCACTGCTCATCGTGCTGCTCATCACCGTGGGCATGTTCCTTGACGGCATCTCGATCTTCCTGATCTTCGTGCCGCTGCTGCTGCCCATCATGAACCACTACCAATGGGACCCGGTGTGGTTTGGCGTGATCCTGACCCTGAAGGTGGCCCTGGGCCAGTTCACGCCACCGCTGGCCGTGAACCTCATGGTGTCGTGCCGCATTGCCGGCGTGCGCATGGAGTCCACCGTGCGCTGGGTCGGCTGGATGCTGTTGGCCATGTTCCTCGTCATGGTGCTGGTGATTGCATTTCCCCAGCTGGCCCTGTGGCTGCCCGCAAGGCTGGGTTACTGACTTGAGGCAACGCTGAACAGGTCCCTCATGCGCCGCGAATCCCGGGAAATGTTTTCAGCGTCGCCCTGAGGGCAGGCCCTGCGCCGCAGGGACCGGCCGACCAATCGACACGTAGTGCAACCCGTAACGCGCAGGCAGCTCAGGCGGGTAGAGGTTGCGCCCGTCAAACACGGCACGGTCGCGCAGGAGCTCGGCCATGCGCGCAAAGTCCGGCACGCGAAAGGCTTTCCATTCGGTGACGATGGCCAGCGCATCCGCGCCCTCCAGCGCCTGCAGCGGGCTGGCGCACAGGCGCAGGTCTGGCCGCTCGCCATACAGCCGACGGGCCTCCTCCATGGCCACCGGGTCGTGGGCCTGCACGCTGGCGCCCGCGGCCCACAGCGCTTCCATCAGGGTGCGGCTGGGGGCTGCACGCATATCGTCGGTATTGGGCTTGAAGGCCAGGCCCCACAGTGCAATCACCTTGCCCTGCAGCTGCCCCTCGTAGTGGGCGCGGATGCGCTCGAACAGCACGCGCTGCTGCGCGGCGTTGCGCTGCTCGACAGCCTCCAGCACCACGGGGCGCAGGCCCACGCTGTGCGCCGTGTGGATCAGCGCCTGCACATCTTTGGGAAAGCAGCTGCCGCCGTAGCCAGCGCCCGGGTAGATAAAGTGGTAGCCGATGCGCGGGTCGCTGCCAATGCCCTGGCGCACCGCTTCAATGTCGGCGCCCAGCTGTTCGGCCAGGTTGGCCATCTCGTTCATGAAGCTGATCTTGGTCGCCAGCATGGCGTTGGCAGCGTATTTGGTGAGCTCTGCGCTGCGCACGTCCATCACCAGGAGCTTGTCGCGGTTGCGGTTGAACGGGGCGTAGAGCTCGCGCAACTGGCGCTCGGCACGGGCACTGTCGGTGCCGATCACGATCCGGTCGGGCCGCTGGCAGTCGGCCACGGCCGCGCCTTCCTTGAGGAATTCGGGGTTGGAGACGACGTTGAACTCCAGTTCCAGCCCCCGCGCCGCCAGACCTTCGCGCACGGTGGCGGCCACACGGTCGGCGGTGCCCACGGGCACGGTGGATTTGTTGACGATGCACAGCGGTTTGTCCATGTGCTGCGCCACCGTGCGCGCCACCGCCAGCACGTGGCGCAGGTCGGCGCTGCCATCCTCGCCCGGCGGCGTGCCCACAGCCAGGAACAGCACTTCGGCATGGCGCACGCCCTCGGCGGCATCGGTGGTAAAGCGCAGGCGCCCCAGGGCGGCGTTGTCCGCCACCAGGGGCTGAAGCCCGGGTTCATAGATGGGAATGCGCCCGGCGCGCAAAGCCTGCACCTTGGCTTCGTCCACGTCCACGCACAGCACCTCGTGGCCCACATCGGCCAGCACGGCCCCTTGCACCAGGCCCACATAGCCCGTGCCAAATACGGTGACTTTCATGCTGCGTAAAACTCCTTGAACCACTGTACAAAGCGGGCCACCCCGTCGCTCACCGCGGTGTTGGGCGCAAACCCTACCCACTCGGCCAGCGCACGGGTGTCGGCGGCGGTCGCGGTCATGTCGCCGGGCTGCACGGGCAGCAAGCGCTTGCTGGCCTGCACGCCCAGCGCGGCCTCGATGGCGGCGATGTAGTCCATCAGCACCGTCGGCTGGTTGTTGCCGATGTTGAACACCCGGTAGGGTGCCTGGCCGCGGCCGGGGTGTGGCGCCTGGGGATTGAAGGCCGGATCGGGCGTGGCGGGCTTGTCCAGCACGCGCAGCACGCCCTCGACGATGTCGTCGATGTAGGTGAAATCGCGCACCAGTTGGCCCTGGCCGTAGACGTCAATGGTCTGTCCCGCCAGGATGGCCTGGGTGAACTTGAACAGCGCCATGTCGGGCCGCCCCCAGGGGCCGTACACCGTGAAGAACCGCAGCCCGGTGGTGGGCAGCTGGAACAGGTGGCTGTAGGTGTGCGCCATCAGCTCGTTGGATTTTTTGGTGGCCGCATACAGGCTGATGGGGTGGTCCACCGCGTCGGCCTCGCTGAAGGGCAGCCGGGTGTTGCCGCCATACACGCTGGAGCTGCTGGCATACACCAGGTGCTGCACCGGCCAGGCCCGGCAGGCCTCTAGCAGGTTCACAAAGCCCGCCAGATTGGCATCCACGTAGGCGTGCGGCTGGTCGATGGAATAGCGCACCCCCGCCTGCGCCGCCAGATGCAGCACGCGGGCGGGGCGCACCCGCGCAAACACCTCGGGCAAGGCCTGGCGGTCGGCGATGTCCAGCCGCTCAAAGCGAAAGTTCGGGTGCGGCAACAGGCGAGCCAGCCGCGCTTCTTTCAGCGCCGGGTCGTAGTAGGCATTGAGGTTGTCGATGCCGACCACGGTGTCGCCGCGCGCCAGCAGGCGGGCGCAGGCGTGCATTCCGATGAATCCGGCAGCGCCAGTGACAAGCACAGTGTTCATGGCGAAGGCAATGGGTTGGGGGATCGGGGTGAGGCAGCAGAGGACGCTGCCAGGGCTGGATGCCAGAGAAACTGGTAGCGCATGGGAGGCTGACCTTTCGCGTGCAGGTAGGGCAGCTCCAGCGTGACCGGCGTTGTGGGCAGCGCGGGCGTGTGCCACCAGCCGGACGGCGGCTGTGGAGCGCCGCGCGCCACCTGCACCCATCGCTGGTCTGCCCCGCCGCGCAACACCTCCACTGCGCATGCGCCTGTGGGCGGCTCCGTTGGGGGCGTGG
Source organism: Acidovorax sp. NO-1 (assembly GCF_000238595.1). GTDB lineage: Bacteria > Pseudomonadota > Gammaproteobacteria > Burkholderiales > Burkholderiaceae_C > Acidovorax. Next base: position 72,798 of record NZ_AGTS01000047.1, read on the forward strand.
CCTGCGGGGCGGGCACCTTGCACACAGACACCTGCGCCTGCACAAACTGCAGCCGCAGTTGCCCGGCCAGCACGGCATCGCCCGCCACAATCGGGCTGCGGCCGTCATAACCGGCTGCGCGCAGGGCGCTGGCCAGTGCGGCAACCGGCTCGTTCAGCTCGTCGGGCGCGCCTCGCTGGCCATTGGCCCAGACCCGCAGGCTCAGCGCCAGCCACACCAGCACCGCCATGCCCAGCAGCATCCCGCCAAACAGCCTGCCGCCCCGATGCCCTGCCAGCCCGGGCCGCCAGGCAAACGCCATCAGCGGCACCGTACACAGCAGCGGGTAGAGCCAGCGGCCCTTGATGTGCGTGACACCGCCCACAACGACCAGCGCCGCGAGCGCCAGCGCCAGCAGCAGCACATAGCGGCCAAACAGGGGCAAGACACTGTCGGAAAGACCTGAACCCGGGCGGGGCTCCGCCACCGCTGGCGGGGGCGTGGACCGCCACCAGCCGCTGCGAAACGCCACCAGCGCCAACAGGGCAAAAAGCAGCAGGTTAGCCAGCACCGCCTTGGCCAGGCTCAGCACGCCGCGCACCACCGGGTGCTGGTCACCAACGGACTGCAGCTTGCCCATGGTGGGGGCACTGGCGGCCTGCCAGTGCTCGAGCAGCCACAGGCCATGCGGAAGCACAACGAGCAGTGCCAACACCGGCAGCCACCAGGCCCCACGCTCGCGCAGCAGTGCCCGGCCTGCCGGCAGCGACAACAGTGCGCCGCCCAGCACCGCGGCAAACAGCGCGAAACTGTATTTGGACAGCATGCCCAGCCCCAGCAGCAACCCCAGCAGCGCGAACCCCGCCGGGCGGGGCTGGCGCAGCTGGCGCAACAGCGCCCACCAGGTGGCGGCGACCAGACAGGTGAGCAGCACCGAGTGCGTCAAATCGCGCAGCGATTCCCACCCCATGGCAGGGATCAGCAGCAGGCTTGCCGCCGCCCACAGCGCCGCGCGCTCGGGCATCAGGGGCAGGGCCGTGCGCCATACCAGCACCAGCGTCAGGCCCAGCAGCATGAATTTCAGGCTCGACAGGGCCAGCACGCTCGGCCCCAGCAGGGCAAACCACCCCGCTTGCAGCCACGTGTATAGCGGCGGCTGGCTGCCATAACCCCAGGCGAGCGTCTGGCTCCACAGCGCCTGTTCGGCCTCATCCAGTTCCAGCGCTGGCGACACCGCCACGCGCGACGCCACATGGGCGAGCATCCAGAGCAGGCACCACGCAAGCGGGTGCATCCAGGGGGACCAACGGGGCGGCGGAGCAAAAGACAAGGTAGGTAACCAGAAAATAAAGCCGCAGCGGCCCAGGGAGCAAGGCGGGCAGCGGCTTGGCGGGCCTTTGCCTTGGCACAATACCAAGTCCATCGACCACACCCGAACCAACCCATGCGCGATTCCAGCACCACACCGCCCGAAGTCTCGATTGTGGTGCCCATTTATAACGAACTCGAGAATCTTCCCGACTTGGTCGAGCGCATTCACGGGGCAATGGCCACCCAGCCCCTGAGCTTCGAGCTGATTGCGGTAGACGACGGCTCCAGCGACGGAAGTGCTGCCCGCCTGCGCGATCTCACCGACGGCCGGCCCTGGCTGCGCGCGGTGTGCCTGGTACGCAACTACGGCCAGTCGGCCGCCCTGCAGGCGGGTTTTGACCGGGTCCGCGGCCGCTATGTGGTCACGCTGGACGCCGACCTGCAAAACGAGCCCCAGGACATCCCCCTGCTGCTGCAGCGCCTGGAGACCGACCCCGACGTGGACATGGTGTCGGGCTGGCGCCACCAGCGGCAGGACAAGGCCCTGTCGCGACGCCTGCCCTCCATGCTGGCCAACCGGCTCATTTCGCGCAGCACCGGCGTGCACCTGCACGACTACGGCTGCGCGCTCAAGGCCTACCGCCGCCCCATCATCGACCGCATCCGCCTGTATGGCGAGCTGCACCGGTTCATCCCCTCGCTGGCCAAAGAAGCCGGCGCACGCATCACCGAAGTGCCGGTGCGCCACCACGCCCGCACCCGGGGCGTTTCCAAATACGGCATCGACCGCACCTTCCGCGTGATCCTGGACCTGATGTTGATTGTGTTCTTCATGCGCTATCGCCACAGGCCGCTGCACGCCTTTGGCGGCATGGGCCTGTGGCTGGCCACGCCGGGCCTGCTGATGCTGGCCTGGCTCGCGGGGCTCAAGCTGCTGGGGCACGATGTGGGCGGGCGGCCGCTGCTGATAACGGGCGTGATGCTGCTGCTGATGGGGCTGCAGCTCATCGTGGCCGGTCTGGTGGGCGAGATGCTGATCCGCATCTACCACGAAGGCCGGGGGCAGCCCCAGTTTTACGCGCACGAGCACGACCCACTGGCCGACACAGCCCCTGCAGCCGGCCCACCTGACGCCCCGCTGGCATGAGCCGCGCCCACAAGGCCCTGCTGCGCGGGCTGCTGGGTCTGGGCCTCTTGCTGGGCGTGGTGGTGCTGGCGGATCTTTCGCAGCTGTGGCAGCGGCTGCGACAGGCGCAGCCGTTGTGGCTTCTGGCGGGGCTGGCGCTGGCGCTGGCATCCAACATCGTGTCCGCCCTGCGCTGGCGGGCGCTGGTGCAGTGGCTGGGAGCCGCGATGCCCTGCCGGTCTGCGCTGCGCTGGTACTTCCAGGCCATGGGCCTGAACGCCCTGCTGCCCGGCGCCGTGGTGGGCGGCGACGTGTACCGGGCGGTGGCCTTGCGGCAAAGCGGCGAGAGTGCCATGGCGGCCAGTGCCTCGGTCGTGCTGGATCGGCTCAGCGGGGTCTGGATGCTGTGCGTGCTCGGTGCCCTGGGTGCGCTGGCCTCGGCCGCGGTGCTGGCGCCCTGGGCGGGGGTGCCTGCCTGGGCCCTGGCCGGCCTGGCAGGCTTGGCCGCCGGCCTGGGGCTGGTGCTGCCCTGGGCCGGCATGCGGCATTTGCGCCGCCGCAAAGCGCCCCCGCACCGCTGGCTGGCCGCGCTGCACACGCTGGCCAACCAGCCCGATACGGGGCAGCGGCTGCTGCGCCAGGCGCTGGCATCCATGGCGGTGCAGGTGCTGTCGGCCGCCGCACTGGCAGCGGGTGCATGGGCCCTGGGGGTGCAGGCAACCTGGTCGGCCTGGGTCTTTGCCATGGCGCCCATCTTTTTGCTGGCTGCGCTGCCCGTCAGCGTCGGGGGCTGGGGCACCCGCGAGGCCGCCGCCGTGCTGGCGCTGGCGCCCTTTGGCGTGGATGCCGCCGGCGCCGTGGGTGCGGCCCTGGTGTATGGCCTGTATGGACTGGTGCAGGGCGGCGCAGGCGCGCTGGCGTTCGGCATCGGTGCCACGCGGGACAACCATCCGTAGCGCCGAACCATGGGCAACGCTGGCACGCTGCCCCCGCCCTCGCGGGCACGGCTGCCGGACCCGCCGCCACCCACAAAACATCACTTTGATGGTAGAAAGTGGTCCTAACGCTTGTCAAAAAAGCGCTACCAGCTATTTATTTCATAGTAAGGAGACTCCATGAAACTGCGCACCTTCCTCACCACCGCCCTGGCCGCTGCCGCCGCCCTCGCCTTCACGGCGCCAGCCGCCATCGCACAGACGGCGTACAAGAGCGAGTACCGCATGTCGCTGGTGCTGGGCCCCGCGTTCCCATGGGGCAAGGGCGGCGAGCTGTGGGCCAACAAGGTCCGCGAGCGCACCAATGGCCGCATCAACATCAAGCTCTACCCCGGCGTGTCGCTGATCCAGGGCGACCAGACGCGTGAATTCAGCGCGCTGCGCCAGGGCGTGATCGACATGGCCGTGGGCTCCACCATCAACTGGTCGCCCCAGGTCAAGCAGCTCAACCTGTTCTCGCTGCCTTTCCTGTTCCCCGACTACGCCGCGGTCGATGCCGTGACGCAGGGTGACGTGGGCAAGAGCATATTTGCCACGCTGGACAAAGCCGGTGTGGTGCCGCTGGCCTGGGGCGAAAACGGCTACCGCGAAATCTCCAACTCCAAGCTGGCCATCAAGAGCCCCGCCGACCTCAAGGGCCTGAAAATCCGCGTGGTGGGCTCGCCCCTGTTCCTGGACACCTTCACCGCCCTGGGCGCCAACCCCACGCAGATGAGCTGGGCCGATGCCCAGCCCGCCTTTGCCAGCGGCGCCGTGGACGGGCAGGAAAACCCCTTGTCCATCTTCACCGCCGCCAAGCTGCACAGCGTGGCGCAAAAGCACATCACGCTGTGGGGCTACGTGAACGACCCGCTGATCTTTGTGGTGAACAAGGAAGTGTGGAACAGCTGGACCCCGGCCGACCGGGAGATCGTCAAGCAAGCCGCCATCGACGCCGGCAAGGAAGAAATCGCTCTCGCCCGCAAGGGCGTGGTCGAAGCCGACAAACCTCTGCTCAAAGACATCGCCGCACTGGGTGTGACGGTGACCCAGCTGAGCCCCGCCGAACGCGCCGCCTTTGTGAAGGCCACACGCCCTGTATATGACAAGTGGAAGGGCCAGATTGGTGCCGACCTGGTGACCTCGGCCGAGAAGGCGATTGCGGCCCGCAAGCAATAAGTCAGGCGCTGGTTCGCCAAAGCCTCCAACAAAAGCCCCGCTCGCGGGGCTTTTTGCTGTCGCTGGATCGTTGCAGGGTGCGAGCCATTTGCTTCACTATTGATAGCTTTCAACGCTTACCAATAAAGCGCCAGCGGCACTTTTCATCTAAATTTCACGACCACCCACGGCTACACCCCCATCGCGCGGCGCCGGGTGTTTGACGGCGTTCTTGCGCAGCTTGTTCTCCACCGCCTGCGCCAGGTCCACACCCGCGTGGTCTGCCAGCTGCAGCAAGTACAGGAGCACATCGGCAACCTCATCGGCAATGGGCTCCGTGAGCGCCGGGTCATCACGTACCGCCCGCGACTGCTCGGGGGTCATCCACTGAAAAATCTCGGTCAGTTCCGCCGCTTCCACCATCAGCGCCATCGCCAGGTTCTTGGGGGTGTGAAACGGCTGCCACTGCCGCTCGGCGGCAAAGGCGCGCAGCCGCGCCTGCAAGGCATCGACATCCAGAGACATTGCAAAAACTCCTGATTTGATAGCTGCTCGCGCTTATCTGTAGAGCGCTAGAGCCACTTTTCATTCAAACTTCAGAGCGGAGACACCGGCGCCTCGCCTGCCAGATGGCGGCGAGCGTTTTCCAGGAAACGGTCCACCGAGGCCTGCACCGCCTCGGGCGACCAGCCCGCCACGTGGGGTGTGAGCACCACGCTGTCCAGGTCCAGCAGCTCGGCCGGGGGCGCGGGCTCGCTCTCGTACACATCCAGGCCTGCTGCCGCAATGCGGCCTTCGCGCAGCGCGGCGGCCAGGGCGGCGGTGTCGATCACGCTGCCGCGTGCGATGTTGACCACCACGCCGCGCGGGCCCAGCGCGTTCAGCACGTCTGCGTTGACCAGGTGCCGGGTAGCAGCGCCACCCGGCGTGGCGACCACGAGGAAGTCCGCCCATGCGGCAAGCGCCGCCACATCGGCAAAGTAGCGATACGGCACATCGGTGCGCGCGCTGCGGTTGTGGTAGCCCACCTCGATCTCGAAGCCCAGCGCGCGCTGTGCGATCTTCTTGCCGATGGTGCCCAGGCCGATGATGCCCAGCCGCTTGTGCGACACGTTGGGCGGCAGCGGCAAGGCCGTGCGCCAGATGCCGGCGCGCGTGGCCTTGTCCAGCGGCAGGATGCGGCGCTGCGCGGCAATCAGCAGGCCCCAGGTGTGGTCGGCCACGCAGTCGTCGTTGGTGCCCGCGCCCGTGGCCACCACGATGCCGCGCGCCTTGGCGTGGGCCACGGCGATGTTCTCGTAGCCCGCGCCCAGCGCGCAAATCAGCGTGAGCGCAGGCAGCGCATCGATCTGCGTCGGGCTCAGGCCCACGGCACCGATGGTGAGCACCACCCGCACGCGGCTGCCGTGCTGCGCGATCGCGGCCGCGGCCTGCGGCACGTCGGGCGCGTAGATCACTTCAAAGGTCTGGGCCATCTGGGCGATGTGCTCTTCAGACAAAAACATGAGGGCAAGAAGGACGGGCTTCATGGGTCAGTGCAATATCAACAATAAAAATCTGCGAGAACCAGCGCGGAGCAGTCTGCGCCACCTACCTCCGCGCGGAGCGGGTAAAACTGGCGCAGTCCCGGCGAGAGACGCCTGGCAAGGGCCGCCCCGCAGCGATGGCGTCGTCCCCCTCAGGGGCTGAGTGCCGCGGCTCCAGGCCTGCCTGTGCAGGCCTGGACGGCACCGAGGCAGCTATGGCGACTCAGGGGGGGCCTCCTGCTGCAGCGACCACATGCTGGCGTAGCGGCCGCCCTGGGCCAGCAGTTGCGCGTGCGTGCCGCGTTCGATGATGCGGCCGGCGTCCATGACCAGGATTTCGTGCGCGTCCACCACCGTGGACAGACGGTGCGCAATCACCAGTGCAGTCTTGTTCTGCGCCACGCCCTGCAGCTCGGCCTGGATGGCGCGCTCGTTGGCCGAGTCCAGCGCGCTGGTGGCCTCGTCAAAGATCAGGATCGGCGGGTTCTTGAGCAGGGTGCGGGCAATCGCCACGCGCTGCTTTTCGCCACCCGAGAGCTTGAGCCCGCGCTCTCCCACCATGGTGGCGTAGCCCTTGGGGGTGCTGGCGATGAAGTCGTGGATGCGCGCGGCGCGGGCGGCGGCTTCGATCTCGTCCTGGCTGGCGCCGGGGCGGCCGTAGGCAATGTTGTAGGCCACAGTGTCATTGAAGAGCACGGTGTCCTGCGGCACGATGCCAATGGCCTGGCGCACACTGGCCTGCGTCACGCTGCGGATCTCCTGCCCCGCAATGGAGATGCGGCCTTGCTGGATGTCGTAGAAGCGAAACAGCAGCCTGGCCAGTGTGGACTTGCCCGAACCCGAAGGTCCCACCACCGCCACCGTCTTGCCCGCCGGGATCTCGAAGCTGATGCCCTGCAAGATGGGACGGCCCGTGCTCATGTCGTTGCCCTTGCGGGTTTCGTACGAAAAATGCACGTCCTCAAAACGCACCGCGGGCTGGCTGAGGCCCGTCAGTGGCTGGGCGCCCGGCGCATCGGCCACTTCACGCTCCTTGTCCATCAGGGTGAACATCTTGTCCAGGTCGGTCAGGCTCTGCTTGATCTCGCGGTAGATCACGCCCAGAAAGTTGAGCGGGATGTACAGCTGGATCATGAAGGCATTGACCATGACGAGGTCGCCCAGCGTCATGCGCCCATCGACCACGCCCTGCGTGGCGCGCCAGAGCATGGCCACCAACCCCACGGCAATGATGAGCTGCTGGCCGGTGTTGAGCATGGACAGCGTGGTCTGGCTCTTGAGGCGCGCACGGCGCAGGCGCTCCAGGCTCTCGTCGTAGCGGCGGGCTTCGAAGGCTTCGTTGTTGAAGTACTTCACCGTCTCGTAGTTCAGCAGCGAATCCACCGCCTTGGTGTGCGCGGCCGAGTCGAATTCGTTGGCCTCGCGGCGGAACTTGGTGCGCCACTCGGTCACCAGCACGGTGTAGGTGATGTACAGCACCAGGGCGGCCAGCGTGATCCAGGCAAACCAGGCGTCGAACTTCACGGCCAGCACGCTCAGCACCAGGATCACCTCGATCAGCGTGGCAAACACGTTGAACAGCGAGAAGGAAATCAGTGATTCGATGCCCCGCACGCCACGCTCGATGTCGCGGGTCATCCCGCCAGTCTGGCGCTCCAGGTGAAAGCGCAGGCTGAGCGCATGCAGGTGCTCGAACGTCTGCAGCGCAATGGAGCGCGCCGCGCCCTGCGTGGCCTTGGCAAACACCAGCTCGCGCAGCTCGGTGAACAGCGACGTGGACAGGCGCAGCGCGCCGTACGCCACGAGCAGCCCCACCGGCACCACGAGCAGCGTGGCCGGGTCACCGGGCTTGAAGTTCATGGAATCCACCAGCGTCTTGAGCAGCAGGGGCACGCTGACGTTGGCCAGCTTGGCCCCCACCATGAACACGATGGCCGCGATCACGCGCCACTTGTACTGCCACAGGTAGGGCAGCAGCCGGTGCAGCGTGGCCCAGTCTGACGTGGCGGGCGCGGAGGGGCCGGGGGTGGAAGGTGCGGCTTCGCCGTGGTGGCGCATGGGGGACAATTCCAGGTGTTGTTGTTATTACCGACCCGGCTGACGCCAAGGTGGTTTTTCTGCAGGCCAGCCGCCGCCGGAAACCCGTGGTTCCCATTCGTCTGGCTCAGCCCCAACCCGAGATTGTGCCCATGTCTGCTGTTTTCAGCCCACCACCCGCCGCATTACCCACCGACAAGGAGCTGGTGCTCAAAGTGATCCCCATGCCCGCCGACACCAACGGCAATGGCGACATCTTTGGGGGCTGGGTGATGGCGCAGGTGGACCTGGCGGGCTCTGTGCTGCCAGCGCGCTACATCCAAGGCCGCATGGCCACGGTGGCGGTCAATGAATTCATCTTCAAGCAGCCCGTGCGGGTGGGCGACATCCTGTCGTTCTTCTCGGCCATCACGCGGGTGGGCAACACCTCGGTCACCGTGGAGGTGGAGGTGTATGCCGAACGGTTCACCGATCAGGGAAGGTATGTGAAAGTCACCGAGGCGCGGTTGACCTATGTCGCCATCGATGAGCAGGGCAGGCCGCGCCCGGTGCCCCGGCACAACGCGCCTGCGTAAACCGCCAAAGCGGCCCAAGCAGCACAAGCAGCACAGCAGCACAAGCAGCACAAGCAGCCAAAAAAATCATGCTCCGCGCGTGGAGGCGTCCGGCCAACGCGCGGAGCGGGGAGCAGGGTTTGGAGCAGATCAGGCGGCCATGGCGGCCGGCTCAGCCCTCAAGGGCGCGGCGGCACGCTGGGCGCTGCTGGAGGATGACGCCGGGGAGAAGCCCGCCTCGATCTCGCCCGCCAGCTGCCCGCCCTCTTCCACCACCAGTTTGCCGTAGCGGATCTTGCCGTTGACCTTGCCGGTGCTGAAGATCACCAGCTTCTGGCGCACGGTGAGCGTACCGTTGAATTCGCCATGGATTTCGGCAATGTCGATCTCTGCCGAACCCTTGAAGGCGCCGTTCTCCGCGATCTGGATCACGCGCGAATCCATGGTGGCTTCCACGGTGCCTTCGACCACCAGCGTGTCGCAATCGGTGATCTCCACACCTTTGAGCTTGATGTTGGGGCCTACCGTGAGTTTGCTGCCCGTGCTGTCACTGCTGGCGGACTTGGGCACGACGGAACTTGGCATGGACTGCGCCGGTGCGGCACTGCTGGCGGCAGCCCCCCCCAGTACGGAGCCTGAACTGGTGCTGCTGCGGGGTTGAAACGACTCGGGTTCACGCTTGCCAAAGAAAGGGTTTTGCACGGCCATCAGATCTCCTTGAAAAGAGAGCCATCGTAGGTTTCACATGCCGCGAAAGATGCCTTCGTTACGCAAGAACGGTAACCAAACGGTTCGATGGTTGCATGCGCTTGCAAGGCTTGCGTGATCACACAACCCGAAGGCCTGCCGCGCCACGCCCCCGGGGGTGGCTCCCCACCTACGAAACGATGTACGCGGCCGCGCCAGCCGACATGATCTGCCCGTCAGGCCCCAGGAATTCCATGCGCGTGGTGGCCACGCGCGAGCCCAGCCGCAGCACCTGCGCGCGCAGCTCGAAGTGGCTGCCAATGCCGGGTCGCAGGTAGTCGATGCGCAGGTCGATGGTGCCCAGCTTGGCAAAACGGTGCAGGCGCTGCTCGGGCGCCTCGTCCATGTGCTTGGCCCCAATCGCAGCCATCACCGCCAGCCCGCCCATGGCATCCAGCCCCGCGCTGATCACGCCCCCGTGGATGCGGTTGTACGCATAGTGGCCCACCAGCTCGGGCTTCATGTCGATACGACCCACCACGCCATCGGGCGCCAGTGCGGTGATCTTCAGGCCCAGCACCTGGTTGAACACGATCTTTTCTTCAAAGATGGATTTGAGCCCGGCAATGAACTCGGGCTCAAAGTCTTGCGGCGCGACAGGGACAGTTTTGCTCATGGAAACTCGCGGGTAGGTGCCGGGTGGCGGACACGGGTGGGCGGCTCTGATGGAAGGCAGGCGCCAGTCCATCAATTTGCTCATTATTTTATAGCTACTCGCGCTTTACAGATAAGCGCTGATGGCGATTTTCGCTATATTCCCACACCGCGCGCGCCGTGCCGGGCCGGGGCAGGACAACGAGCCCAAGCATTGTCGGCCACCACCGCTGCGCACGAACGGCCCATGCATGTCGCATGAGCGACATGCCCTGCGCCCCTCCTTCCGGGGGGATAGGCGGGCGCCGCGCGCCACGGCACCATCGCATCCGACGCAACCCTTATTGCGCCCCGCTGCGCACTGCGTCAATATGCGCCGCTGTTCATGCCGCAACCCGATCAGGGTTAGCCCCGAGTGCGGTCTGCGCCGCGCACAGGCACGATGATTTATGCAAAGCAAATGCTTTGCAAAAATATTCTGGAGAGCCAGTGTGCAATTTGTGCAACTGTTGATCAGCGGTATCTCACAGGGGTGCATCTACGGGCTGATTGCGCTCGGCTTTGTGCTCATCTACAAGGCCACCGAAACCGTGAGCTTCGCCCAGGGCGAACTGATGATGCTCGGCGCCTTTTGCGGCCTGGCACTCATGACTGTGCTGGGCTTTCCTTTCTGGGTGGCGGTGCTGGCCAGTATCCTGGCCATGGGTGTGTTTGGCGTGGTGCTGGAGCGCGCCGTGATCCGCCCCATCCTGGGCCAGCCGGCGTTCTCCATCGTCATGCTCACCATCGGCATCGGCTATGTGCTTCGCGGTCTCGTCACCATGATCCCCAACATCGGCACCGACACGCACACGCTGCCCGTACCCTACAAGGACCAGTCGCTGCGGCTGGGCGAGTTGGTCGTCAGCGCCGAGCAGCTGGTGGTGATCGGTGCCACGGGCGTTTTGTGCGTGCTGCTGTTTGCGATGTTCCGCTACAGCAAGCTGGGCATTGCAATGCAGGCCGCATCGCAAAACCAGCTGGCCGCCTACTACATGGGCATCCCGGTGCAGCGGCTCAACGGCCTGGCCTGGGGGCTGGCGGCGGTGGTGGCGGCAGTGGCGGGCTTGCTGCTGGCACCCATCACCTTTGTGCACGCCAACATGGGCTTCATCGGGCTCAAGGCGTTTCCGGCGGCGGTGGTCGGCGGCTTTGGCAGCCTGCCGGGCGCCATCGTGGGCGGTTTGGTGATTGGCATCGTCGAGTCGCTTTCGGGCTTTTACCTGCCCGACGGCTTCAAGGACACGGCGGCCTACATCGTGGTGCTGATCATGCTGATGGTGAAACCGAATGGCCTCTTCGGCGAAAAGCTGAGAAAGAAAGTCTGACCCATGCGCTTTCTTTTCAAGACCTCGTACGAACAAGACATCCGGCTGGCCAAACACGGCGGGCATGTGTTCTGGTACAGCCTGCTGGGCCTGGCGCTGGTCGCAGCGCCCTGGGTGGCGCCTGAATACTGGCTGGCGCAGCTCACTTTTGTGCTCATCTATTCCATCGTCGGCCTGGGGCTGATGCTGCTGGCAGGCTTCACAGGGCTGTTCTCGCTGGGGCATGCGGCCTTTCTGGGTGTGGGGGCGTACACGCAGGCGGTGCTCACGGGCATGGGCTGGCCGTTCGCACTGTCGCTGGCCTGCGCGGCAGGGCTGTCGGCCGCCGTGGGTGTGGTGGTGGGGCTGCCCGCACTGCGCGTCAAGGGCATCTACCTGGGCATGGCCACTCTGTCGTTTGGCTTCATCGTCGAAGAGGTGTTTGCGCGCTGGGAGTCGGTGACGGGTGGCAACTCGGGCAAGCACCTGGTGCCACCGCAGATGTTCGGCTACTCGTTCGAAACCACGGAGTCGTTCTACTTTCTGTGCCTGGTGATTGCCGTGGTCAGCACACTGGCCATCCTGAACCTGCTGCGTTCGCCCACGGGGCGCGCCTTTGTCGCCATCCGCGATTCAGAAATCTCGGCGCAGAGCATGGGCATTCACCTGGCGCGCTACAAGACGCTGTCGTTCTCGCTGTCCGCCGCGCTGGCAGGCGTGGGTGGTGCGTTGTACGCACACAAGCTGCAGTTCATCTCGCCGGACCAGTTCAACATCCTGCAGTCCATCGACCTGCTGCTCATGATCGTGATCGGCGGCCTGGGCTCGGTGCACGGGGCGTTCCTGGGCGCGATCTTTCTCATTTCAATGCCGCAGCTCATCTCGCTTGGCAAGGACTGGCTGCCCGCAGCCATCGGCCAGGCGCCGGGGCTTCAGGCGGTGGTGTATGGCGCCGTGCTCATCCTGTTCGTGCTGTTCGAGCCCATGGGGCTGTATGGCCGCTGGCTCAAGGTGCGCACCTGGCTGCAGATGTTCCCGTTCTACCGCAAGGGCCTGTTCAAGCGGCAGAAGTCCTTTCAAAAATCCGACAGGTTGAAATGACAGCAATGACCAACGAAGTCCTGCTTTCAGCCCAGAACCTCAGCGTGCGTTTTGGCGGCGTGCTGGCGGTCAACAACGTGAGCTTTGACGTGCGCCGTGGCGAGGTGTTCACCCTCATCGGCCCCAACGGCGCGGGCAAGACGACGGTGTTCAACCTCATCAGCCGCATCTACACGCCCACCACCGGCACCATCGCCTATGCGGGCCCGGGCGGGGCCCTGCTGCCACTGACCGACCAGCCGCCGCACAAGGTAGCAGGCCTGGGCATTGCGCGCACCTTCCAGAACATCGAACTCTTCGAGCACGCGAGTGTGCTGCACAACCTGCTGATCGGCCGCCACACCCGGCAGCACAGCAGCCTGTGGGCCGAGATGTTCTTCACGCGCAAGGTGCGCGAAGGGGAAATTCAGGCCCGCGAGAAGGCCGAGCAGGTCATCGACTTTCTCGACCTGCAGCACTACCGCGACACCATGGTGGCCGGCCTGCCCTACGGCGTGCGCAAGGTGGTGGAGCTGGCCCGCGCGCTGTGCACCGAGCCGCAGCTGCTGCTGCTCGACGAGCCCTCGTCGGGCCTGAACATGGAGGAGACCGACGACATGGCCTTCTGGATCCAGGACATCCAGCACGAATTGGGCATCACCGTGCTGATGGTGGAGCACGACATGTCGCTGGTCTCCAAGGTATCTGACCGCGTGCTGGCCATGAACCAGGGCGAGGTGGTGGCGATGGGCACGCCGCGCGAGGTGCAGACGCACCCCGGCGTGGTCGAGGCATACCTGGGCACGATTGACGACGTGAGCAACCTGCGCCGCCCGGCGGGGTCCCACCTGGGGGTTCGGGCATGAGCGCCGCGCCGGGCCGCCCCAAGCAAGCTCGCACCGCAGTGCGCAGCACGGAGGTTTCCGAATGAGCGCCGTACTTGCCGCCGTCCAACCACCGGCCGCAGCATCAGTTGACCAACCCCTGCTGCGCCTGCAGAACGTGGAAAGTGCCTACGGCCCCATCAAGGCCATCCGGGGCGTGAGCCTGCAGGTGCGGCGCGGCGAGATCGCGGCCGTGCTGGGCAGCAACGGCGCGGGCAAGACGACCATCCTCAAAACCATCAGCGGCATCATCGACCCGCGCAAGGGCTCCATCGAATTCCAGGGCGCCGACATCACCGCCCACGACCCGGCGGCCATTGTGCGCCGGGGCCTGATGCACGTGCCCGAAGGCCGCGAGGTGTTCCCGCTGCTGTCGGTGCGCGACAACCTGCTGATGGGCGCCTACACACGCGCCGACAAGGACGGAGTGGCGCGCGACATCGAGACCGTGTTCGGCTATTTCCCCATCCTGAAGGAACGCACCGCACAGGATGCCGGCCTGCTCTCTGGCGGCCAGCAACAGATGCTGGCCATCTCGCGCGCCCTCATGGCCAACCCCCAGCTCATCCTGCTGGACGAGCCCAGCCTGGGCCTCAGCCCCAAGCTCACCAAGGAAATCTTCGAGATCGTGGTGCGCATCAACCGCGAGCGCGGCACCACCATCCTGCTGGTGGAGCAGAACGCCAACATGGCGCTCAACGCATCGGACTACGGCTACGTGCTGGAGAACGGCCGCATCGTGATGGAAGACAGCTGTGACCGCCTGCGCGAGAAGGACGACATCAAGGAGTTCTACCTTGGGATGAAAGATGTCGGCGTGCGCGGAGAGCGGCGCTGGAAGAAAAAGAAGACCTGGAGATAAGCGCAAATGTCTAACCTCTGGGACCTCAATCACATCCAGCCCGCAGGCACCGACGTGCTCGCGGGCGACACCATCGCCGCCATGTTCTGGAACGCCGTGGCCGAACGTGGCCCGCGCGTGTGGATGCGCCAGAAGGAGCTGGGCATCTGGAAAAGCTGGACCTGGGACCAGACGGCAGTGGCAGTGCGGGAGATTGCGGGCGGCCTGATGTCGCTGGGTTTTGCGCCCGGCGAATGCGCATCCATCCTCTCGAACACCAACATCGAATGGGTGCTGGCCGACCTGGCCGTGCTGAGCTGCGGCGGCGTGGCCAACGGTATCTATCCCACCGACGCGGCCGCGCAGGTGCACTACCTGAGCGAAGACTCGCGCACCACCGTGCTGTTTGTGGAAGACGACGAGCAGCTCGACAAGGCGCTGGAAGTGCGCAACAACCTGCCCCTGCTGCGCAAGGCGGTGGTGTTCGACATGGAGGGCTTGCGCAGCCTGAACGACCCCGATGTGCTGAGCCTGGCGAGCCTGCGTGAACTGGGCCGTACATGGAACGCCCAACACCCCGACGCGCTGATGCAGCGCGTCAAGGCCTGCCGCCCCGAAGACCTGGCCATTCTGGTCTACACCTCGGGCACCACCGGCAAGCCCAAGGGCGCGATGCACACACACGGCGCACTCACCTACACCGTGCGCGGCTACAACACGCTGATCTCGCGCAGCGAGGCGGATGAGACCATGTGTTTTCTGCCGCTCTGCCACATTGCCGAACGGATGGGCGGCGAATACTTCTCGCTCTACACCGGCGCGCGCCTGAACTTTGTCGAGAACCCCGACACCGTGCCCGAGAACGTGCGAGAGATCGCGCCCACAGTGTTCACCGCCGTACCCCGGGTGTGGGAGAAGTTCTATTCGGGCGTAATGATCGCGCTCAAGGAATCCACGCGCATGCAGCAGGCGGCCTATGCCTGGTCGATTGGCGTGGGCACCCGCATCGCAGATCGGGTGCTGGCCGGACAGCCGGTGGGCGGTTTGCTGAAGGCGCAGTTCATGCTGGCGCGCTTTCTGGCGCTCAACAATGTGCGCAAACTCATCGGCATCCACCGCGCGCGCTTTCTGGTCACAGGCGCAGCGCCCATTTCGCCCGATCTGGTGAAGTGGTACCTGGCGCTGGGCGTGCCCATGCTGGAGGTGTGGGGCATGACCGAGACCTGCGGCGCCTCCACCGGCGTGCCCGCCAGCCGCATCAAGCCCGGCTCCATCGGCCCCGCGGCCAGCTACAACGAGGTGCGCATCGACCCCGCCACGGGAGAAATCCTGGTGCGTGGTCCCAATGTGTTCAAGGGCTACCTCAACCAGCCCGAGAAAACCGCCGAAACCATCGACCCCGAAGGTTGGCTGCACACGGGCGATGTGGGCCTGATCGACGCTGATGGCTACCTGCGCATTACCGACCGCATGAAGGACATCATCATCACGGCGGGCGGCAAGAACATCACGCCGAGCGAGCTGGAGAACGAACTCAAGTTCAGCCCCTACATCACCGACGCGGTGGTGATTGGCGACAAGCTGCCCTACCTCACGGTGATCATCATGATCGACCAGGAGAACGTGGAGAAGTACGCACAGGACAACGACGTGCCGTTCTCCAACTACGCCAGCCTGACCCGCACGCGCGAGGTGCAGGAGCTGATCCAGGCCGAGATCGACCGTGTCAATGCAAAGTTCGCCCGCGTGGAGCAGATCAAGAAGTTCTTCCTGCTCGACACACAGCTCACTGCCGAGGACGAAGAGCTGACGCCCACCATGAAGCTCAAGCGCAAGCTGGTGCAGCAGAAGTACGCACCGCAGATTGAGGCGATGTACCGGTAGGTGCGCACGTCACGCAACCGCAGGCCACGCCTATCAGGATAGGGAAAGTGCTGGTGCCCCACCCCGGGCATCGTTCTATAACGAGCGATCGTTTTTGTTTCGATCCAACCGAAGGAGACGTGCCATGAAGTTTCATCACATCGCCGCGCTGGCCCTCGTGGCCATGGCCGGAGGTGCTGCACAGGCGCAGCCCAGCCAGGGCGTGAGCAAGGACACCATCACGCTGGGTTCCATCCAGGATCTGTCCGGCCCGCTGGCGGGCTTTGGCAAGCAGGTGCGGCTGGGCATGATGCTGCGCGTGGACGAGGCCAACGAGCAAGGCGGCGTCAATGGCCGCAAGCTCGACCTGAAGGTGGAAGACTCGGGCTACGACCCCAAGAAAGCCGTGCTGGCCGCTCAGAAGCTCGTGAACCAGGACAAGATCTTCATGATGGTGGCGCACATCGGCACGGCGCAAAACCTGGCCGCCATGCCGGTGCAGTTCAGCAAGAACGTGATCAACTTCTTCCCGGTGACGGCCGCGCGGGAAATGTACGAGCCCTTCCACAAGCTCAAGTACTCGTTTGCCGCCACTTACTACGACCAGATCCGCCTTGCCGCGCCCAAACTCATCAAGGAAAAAGGCGCCAAGAAGATCTGCACCATCTACCAGGACGATGAATTTGGCCTGGAGGTGATGCGCGGGGGCGAGGCGGCACTCAAGTCCATGGGCATGGACTTCACCGAGAAGACCTCGTACAAGCGCGGCGCCACCGACTTCTCTTCACAGGTCGCCAAGATGAAGTCGTCCGAATGCGACTTCGTGATCCTGGGCACCATCATCCGCGAGACCATCGGCACGATTGGCGAGGCGCGCAAGACGGGCTTCAACCCCACCTTCCTGGGCTCCAGCGCCGCCTACACCGACCTCATCCACAAGCTGGGCGGCAAGCCCATGGACGGGCTGTACGCCACCATGACGGTGCAACACCCCTACCTGGATGAAGCCAGCCAGCCCATCCGCTTCTGGGCCAACAAGTACAAGACCAAGTTCAACGAAGACCCCACCGTGTTCTCGGTCTACGGCTACAACGCCATCGACGCCTTCATCAAGGCGGCCCAGAAGGCAGGCCCCAACCTGAGCACCGACAGCTTCATCAAGGCCATGGACACCATGGTGATTCCGCCCGACATGTTCGGCAGCGCCGAAGGCACCTTTGGCCCACAAAAGCGCCTGGGCAGCGATCTTTCTCGCCTGTCGCAGATCACCGATGGCAAGTGGAAAGTGGTGTCTGACTACGTGAAATAGTCGCCCGCATTGTTTCTGCCAGCAGGCCGCCTTCGGGCGGCCTTGTCTTTGGTGAGTGCGTTTTTGCCTCGGCAGTGGCAGAATTTAACCAAGCAGTAACTTTGCATAAATAGAAAGAGACAAACGCCATGATCGACCGCACCCTCTTCCAGCCCGACCACCAGGCCTTTGCTGACAGCTTTCGCCGATTCATCGACAAAGAGGTAACGCCCCACCATGCCGCCTGGGAAGACCAGGGCTACGTGGCGCGCGAGGTGTGGAGCCAGGCGGGCGCCAACGGCTTTCTGTGCATGAGCCTGCCCGAGCAATACGGCGGTGCCGGGGCCGACAAGCTGTATTCGGTGGCGCAGATGGAAGAGCTGGCGCGTGCAGGCACCACCGGCATCGGCTTTGGTCTGCACAGCGAGATCGTGGCGCCGTACATCCTGCACTACGGCACTGAAGCCCAGAAACAAAAGTACCTGCCGCAAATGGCCAGCGGCGCCGTGGTGGGCGCCATCGCCATGAGCGAGCCCGCTGCGGGCAGCGACCTGCAAGGCATCAAGACCACAGCCATCAAAAGTGCGGACGGGTCGCACTATGTGCTGAACGGCAGCAAAATCTTCATCACCAACGGCTGGCATGCCGACCTGGTGATTGTGGTCGCCAAGACCGACCCGGCGGCCGGGGCCAAGGGCACCAGCCTGTTGCTGGTGGAGCGCGGCATGCCTGGGTTTGAAAAAGGCCAGCGCCTCAAGAAGATGGGCATGAAGGCGCAGGACACGTCCGAGCTGTTCTTCAACGACGTGCAGGTGCCGGTGGACAACCTGCTGGGCGGCCCCGCCATGGAAGGGCGTGGCTTCATCTGCCTGATGGAGCAGTTGCCCTGGGAGCGCCTGCAGATCGCCATCACCGCCGTGGCCGCCGCCCAGGCCGCCATCGACTGGACGGTGGACTATGTGAAAGACCGCAAGGTCTTCGGCCAGAGCGTGGCCTCATTCCAGAACACCCGCCACACCCTGGCCGAGCTGCAAACCCAGGTACAGGTGGCCCGCGTGTTCGTGGACAAGTGCTGCGAGCTGATCACGCGCGACCAGCTCGACACCCAGACCGCCAGCATGGCGAAGTACTGGACGACCGACCTGCAATGCAAGGTGATGGACGAATGCGTGCAGCTGTTTGGCGGCTACGGCTATATGTGGGAATACCCCATCACACGCGCCTACGCCGACGCACGCGTGCAGCGCATTTACGGCGGCACCAACGAGATCATGAAAGAAGTGATTGCGCGGGCCATGGGCCTGGGCAAGTAGCACAACGCGCAAGACAACGTGAACAAGCCCTGCACTAACCTTGGCGCCCTCGACCTCGCGTTCGGCCATCCCCTACCGTTCAGGCTGAGCTTGTCGAAGCCCCGCGCGGCGCTTCGACAAGCTCAGCGTGATCGGCTTCTTCGGCTAGAAGGCGAATGGGTATCCGCGGGCGCCGAATTTCCCTACAGATACCAGGCGGCGCGGGCTTCTTCGGGGCTCAGCGGCGCACCGGGGCGGCGGTCGGTGACATTCAGCCAGGAGCGCACACCCTGGCTGCCACTCAGCGCGCGCATCAGCAACAAGCCTGCGCCAATGCCGCGTATGGCCGCCGAGCTGCGGCTGGGCGCCATGAAGGCCGCCACCGCCAGCGCACTGGATGCAGCCAGCACGACATGGTGCTCCAGCGCAAACCCCTCGCGCGTGTCGTCGTATTCGATAGCGCTGCGCGCGATACGCGGCAATGCAGAGTATGTATTTCGTTCCATAGCCAGAAATGTAGATAGCAACCGCCGAAAGATAGTGCAAACACCACTGCACCCGCGTCAGAAAGCACCTTGTAGTGGCGTGAGCCAGCCCAGCGGTATTACCGCCGCACTGCTTGAAGTTTAGAGAAACCACCGGAGACCATTCATGACCGAAGCCTATGTATTCGATGCGCTGCGCACCCCGCGCGGCAAGGGCAAGAAGGACGGCACCCTGCACGAGGTCAAGCCCATCGACCTGCTGGTGGGCCTGCTGACCGAGCTGCAAACGCGCCACCGCTTTGACACGGCGGCGGTGGACGACGTGGTCATGGGTATCGTCTCGCCCGTGGGCGAACAGGGCTCGGTGCTGCCCAAGGTCGCGGCGCTCAAGGCCGGGTGGGACTTTCGCTGCGCGGGTGTGCAGGTCAACCGCTTCTGCGCATCGGGCCTGGAAGCCGTGAACCTGGCCGCGCAAAAGGTGCGCAGCGGCTGGGAGGACCTGGTGGTGGCCGGCGGCGTGGAGAGCATGAGCCGCGTGCCCATCGGCTCCGACGGCGGCGCCTGGGCGCAAGACCCCGCCACCAACTCCGCCACGCTGTTCGTGCCCCAGGGTATCGGCGCCGACCTGATCGCCACGCTGGACGGCTACACCCGCGCCGACGTGGACTCCTTCGCACTGGAGTCGCAACGCCGCGCCACCGCTGCGCGCGCAGCGGGCTACTTCAAGAACTCCGTCGTGCCCGTGCGCGACTTCATCGGCCAGACCATCCTGACGGAGGACGAATTCATCAAGCCCAAGACGACCCTTGAAGGCTTGGGTGCGCTCAAGGCCTCGTTCGAGCAACTGGGCGGCATGGGCTTTGACGCCGTCGCGCTGCAGCGCTACCCGCAGGTGGAGCGCATCCACCACGTGCACCACGCGGGCAACTCGTCAGGCATCGTGGACGGCGCAGCCGCCGTGCTCATTGGCAACGAGGCTGCCGCCAAGGCCCACGGCCTCACGCCGCGCGCGCGCATCGTGGCCACCGCGCTCAGCGGGGCCGACCCCACCATCATGCTCACCGGCCCCGTGCCCGCTGCCAAGAAGGCGCTGGCCCGTGCGGGCATGACCATCGATCAGATCGACCTGTTCGAAGTGAACGAGGCCTTCGCCGCCGTGCCCATGCGCTTCATGCGCGAGCTGGGCGTACCGCACGACAAGGTCAACGTGAACGGCGGCGCCATCGCCATGGGCCACCCGCTGGGCGCCACGGGCGCCATGATCCTCGGCACCCTGATTGACGAACTGCACCGCCGGGGCCAGCGCTATGGCCTGGCCACGCTGTGCGTGGGCGGCGGTATGGGCATTGCCACCATCGTCGAGCGAATCTGATTGACTGGGAAGGAGACAACAACATGCAAACCATCCGCTACGAACTCATCCCCGCCCAGGGCACCGACGGCGAAGTTGCCGTCATCACCTTTGACGAAACCAACTCCCCCGTCAACACCATGTGCCGCCAGTGGCAGCAAGAGCTGGGCGAGGTGACGGCCCAGGTGCTGGGCGACCGCGAACGCCTGGGCACTGCGCTCAAGGGTGTCGTGCTCGCGTCGGCCAAGACCAGCTTCTTTGCGGGCGCCGACCTCAAGGCCACCATGCGCCTGACACCTGCGGATGCGCCCAGCGCGTTTGGCGAAATCGAGCGCATGAAGAAGCACTTTCGCACGCTCGAAACCCTGGGCATCCCCGTGGTGGCCTGCCTCAACGGCGCCGCGCTGGGTGGCGGCTGGGAAGTCGCCCTGGTCGCCCACTACCGCATCGCCGTGGCCGACCCCAAGATCCAGTTCGGCCTGCCCGAAGTCACGCTGGGCCTGATGCCCGGCGCCACCGGCGTGACCAAGATGACGCGCCTGCTGGGCCTGATGGGCGCGCAGCCCTACATCCTGGAAGGCAAGCTCTTCAACCCCGCCGAGGCGCTGGAGCTGCAACTGGTGCACGAACTGGTCGCCACGCGCGATCAACTGCTGCCCGCCGCCCTGGCCCACATCGCCACCCACCCGCACGCGGTGCAGCCGTGGGACGACAAGAACTACAAGATGCCCGGCGGTACGCCCGCCAACCCCAAGATTGCAGGCGCGCTGACAGTGGCGCCCGCCATGCTCAAGAAGACCACGCGCGGCCGCTACCCCGCGCCCGAGGCCGCGCTGGCCGCCATGGTCGAAGGCGCCATGGTGGACTACGACACCGCCCTGCGCATCGAAAGCCGCTACCTCGCCCGCCTGATGACCGGCCCCGTGGCGCGCAACATGATCAACACGTTCTTCTTCGACATGAACGCGATCAAGAGCGGCAAGTCGCGCCCCGGCACGGCCCCACGCTACAAGCCGCAAAAGGTCGGCATCCTGGGCGCCGGCATGATGGGCGCGGGCATCGCCTGGGCCCAGGCCAGCCGGGGCATCGCCACCGTGCTCAAGGACGTGAGCGCGGAGAAGGCCGAGGCCGGCAAGGCCTACAGCGCCAAGCTCACGCAAGCTCGCGTGGACAAGGGCCGCATGACGGCCGAGGCGCAGCAAGCGCTGCTGGCGCGCATCACGCCCACCGCCAGCGCGGCCGACCTGGCGGGCTGCGACCTCATCATCGAAGCCGTGTTTGAAAGCCGCGACCTCAAGGCCAAAGTCACGCAAGAGGCCGAGCCGCAATTGGCGCCCGGCGGCTTCTTTGCCAGCAACACCTCCACCCTGCCCATCAGTGGCCTGGCCACGGCCAGCAGCCGGCCCGAGAAGTTTGTCGGCATCCACTTCTTCAGCCCCGTGGACAAGATGAAGCTGGTGGAGATCATCCGCGGCAAACAGACGGACGACGAAACCGTGGCCCGCGCGTTCGACTACGTGCAGGCCCTGGGCAAGGTGCCCATCGTGGTCAACGACTCACGCGGCTTTTACACCAGCCGCACCTTCGGCACCTTTGTGATGGAAGGCGCCGCCATGCTGGGCGAAGGCATCCCCGCCGCCGCCATTGAAAACGCCGCCATGCAGGCCGGCCTGCCCGTAGGCCCCCTGGCCGTGCTCGACGAAACCGCTCTGACCCTGAGCGTGCATGTGCTGGACCAGACCCGCGCCGACTACGCCGCCGAAGGCAAGACCTACACCGCCACACCCGGCGAGCTGCTGGTGGAGCGCATGGTCAAGGAACTGAAGCGCCCAGGCCGCGCCGGTGGCGGCGGCTTTTATGACTACCCCGCAGGCGCCAAGAAGCACCTGTGGCCGGAGCTGAAACCTCTGTTCGAAAAGCCCGGCGTGGAATGGAGCGTGCAGGAGATCCAGGACCGGCTGCTCTACCGCCAGGCCATCGAGACTGCGCGCTGCCTGGCCGAAGGTGTGCTGACCAGCGTGCATGACGCGAACATCGGGTCGATTTTTGGGATTGGGTTTCCGGCTTGGACGGGAGGGGCGATGCAGTTTATCTATGGAACGGGTGTGGAGACGTTCCTGAAGCGTGCCGATGAACTGGCAGTGAAGTACGGGGCAGGGTTTGCGCTAAATGCCAAGACAAGGAGTGCAATTGCGATATCGGCACCTGTGTACTGACCAGATTCTGCAATAGGCCGCTACACTTGAGCCAGTTAACGACTTACCTGTTCTGCTGTTTGCAGGCTGGATGCTCGGAGACTTCCTAGGTGTTCTGCTGATCTTCGCCTCCATCATTTCCATGGTGGAAATCAAGTTCTCAATCAAGGATTCATCCAAGAAAAGGAGCAAGAAATGAAGTTCAAATTCAACCTGAAATGCAAGTGCAATGGCGCCAAGTCTCTGGGGGTAAAGGCGGCAGAACACTGAGGGAAGTTAGATGTCCAACTGTAGATGGTGGGTAAGAGCAGACTTCCCCCGCCATTCAAAGCGCTCCGTATGGAGCGTTTTTTTTGGGCACTGATGTACCAGAAACATCAACGTCAAAATGGGAAATACTGCTGAAATCCAAACGATGCCACGACCGTAATGCAAGTTATGTCCAATCGTCTTTTAGATCCCAAATTGCAAAATTTTTGGGTTGCAACATTCTTATTCGCTTGTCTCTCGCTAGCCAATGCTCAGCCGAGAGCGCTTTTAGAGGCTTGCAATGCAATTGATGAAAAAGCAAAAAGAATGGAGTGCCTTGAGCAGCTAA
>NZ_AGTS01000046.1 GCF_000238595.1 Acidovorax sp. NO-1
AAACCGTCTGCTCAGTGATCCCGAAGCGCAGGGCCAGGACGTTGGCTGGCTCGTTGCTGGCTGCGATCTCGGCACGCACGGCGGGCGTGGTGCGGGCGTTCTTGTGCAGGGCAATCAACATGGCTTTACTCCCTGGGTAGATTGCAAGGACTCTATCAACTCTTGCAGGACCGCTCTGGCCATGAAGAGAGGATAGCGTTTAGAGTCTATGCAATCGTCCGGGATGCGACAACTACGCGCACCGTCTGGTCACGCCACGCCAGAACGGCGCGCCGCCCGTGGCGAAGGTCATCGCGGGCCTGGGGTGGCAGCTCCACCACGCCCACAATGCCCTCGACCGGCGAGGCATACCGCTGATCGGCGTCGAACACCAGGTAGGGCAAAGGCTCCGCCGCATCCGTGGGCGCACCACTGCGCGGCCCCGAGCCATCCGGGGCAATGCGGCTGATGGAGGCACCGGGGGTCAGGCGAAAGAGCTTGTCCACATCCAGAATCTGCAAGCGGCCCAGATCGGGGCTCAGCACCACACCGGCCAGCAAGGCATCCTCGGGCGTGCGGGCCACCGCGTCCGGCGCCAGATCGACAAACTGCTCGCACTCCGACACCGTGAGCCCGAGCACGAGCGGCCCCTGGCCCACCAGCACCATCCACGGTGCCGCCTGCCGGTTGCTGGCCTGACGGCCTTCGCTGATGTCCACCAGCGGCAGCTTGCGCCCACGCCACTGGCCGATGGCCCAGGTGCGGTCGTTGCGCCCCAGCGCAAGATCCGTCGCAGGCAGCGGCACCACCTGCTGCACGGCGGCCACCGGCACGGCCCAACGCTCCCGCCCGATCAGGAACACCGCGAACCGCTGCGCTCCGGCGCCCGGCTTTTGCACCGCCAACGCCGCTGCGCCCGCAGACCTTGCGGGGGCCAGCTCCGCCGCCGCACACCAGGCCTGAGCCAGCCGCATCAGCCGTGCCACTTCCAGAATGCACAGCGTGGGGGCCGCCGCAGACGCGGGTACCACCGACTCGAACAGTTCGCTGTCGTCCGGCGTGTGGTGCACCCTGCGCACGCCTTCCGCAGCCACAGGCTTCACGCCCAGCACGGCGTCCACGCGCACGCCCACCAGGGCGTCTGCATGCTGCAGCACCAGCAGCCTTGAAGCGACGTTGTCCTCATCATCCGCCGCCGACAGCGGCAACCAGCGCTCCAGCGCCACAATGGGCACGGCCGCACCCGCCACATCGGCAACACCCAGCAACGCGCCACTGCGGCGCGGCAGCACCGTCAGGCCCTGCGGCGGCAGCGGTACGGCCTGGCGAACCTGTTCAACGGGAATGGCAATATCGCAACCGCCCACACGCACATGCACATGCGGAATCACAGCAGGGCTGGCAGTGGCCGGGGGCGGGTTCACGTCCTGCATCGCAAGCAAGGCTCAATCCGCCTGGCGCGGGCTGCCACGGCCCTGCAAATCTTCCAGCAACCGGGCCACATCCTGTGTCGAATGCTCCTGCTCCTCGGTCGCAATGCGGATCTCGCTGATCGAGCGCGTGGTGGCTTCGACCGCGCCCAGGATGCGCGAGAACGCCGCATCCACCTCCTCGGACAGGCGGCTGCCTTCGGCCACGCGGCTGACGGTCTGGTGGATCAGCTTGGCAATCTCGCGCGCGGCCAGCGACGATTTCTCGGCCAGCTTGCGCACTTCGTCTGCCACCACCGAAAAGCCCACCCCTTGCTCGCCCGCGCGCGCAGCCTCGATGGCCGCGTTGAACGCCAGCAGATGGGTCTGGCTGGAAATCTCGCTGATCGTGTCCACGATCTCATGGATGTCCGAAGATGAACGCTCAATGGCGAGGATCGCGTCCCGCGAACGGCGCACCAGCCCGCTGCCGTCGCCCGCCTCACGCTGTGTCTGCTCGGCCAGCTCGGTGGAGCGGCCCGCACTGCGCGCCAGCCGCTTGATCGCATCGCTCATGGCATGCAGCACGGCGGTGATGTCCTGCACCTTCTGCGCTACCGCACGCTCGCGCTGCACCTGGGCCGTGATGTCCACCGCGTATTTCACCACCTTGTAGGGCCGGCCATCGACATCGAGGATGGGGTTGTACGTGGCCTGGATCCAGACCTCGGCCCCGTGCTTGCCGATGCGGCGATAGCGCGCGCTCTGGAACTTGCCCTCGCCCAGGTCGGCCCAGAAGTCGCGGTAGGCCTGGCTTTGGACCAGGCCGGGCTCGCAGAACATGCTGTGGTGCTGGCCGCGAATTTCTGCCAGGGTGTAGCCCATAGTGCGCAGGAAGTTCGGATTCGCCACCAGCACGTTACCTTGCATATCGAACTCGATCACCGCTTGCGACAGGCTGATGGCGTCGATCTTGCCCTTGGTCTCGGCGGCCGACGTCATGTCGTGCGTGATGTCCACCGCAAACTTGACCACCTTGTACGGCTTGCCAGTGACGTCCAGGATGGGGTTGTACGAGGCCTGCAGCCAGATCTCCTGGCCCGCCTTGGACAGGCGGCGGTAGCGCCCGGAAAAGAACTCACCACGGCCCAGGCGCGACCAGAGGTCGGCGTACTCGCTCGACGCCGCGAACTCCGGCTGGCAGAACATGCGGTGGTGCTGGCCCACGACCTCGTCCCGCACATAGGCAAAGGTGTCCAGAAAGTTGGTGTTGGCATCCAGAATCCGGCCCGTCAGGTCGAACTCGATCACGGCCTGCACGCGGTGGATCGCGGCAATCTTGCCTTCAAAGTCGGCCTGCTGCGCCCGCTGCGCGGTGATGTCGGTGGCCAGCTTGACCACGCCCACCGCGTGGCCTTCGGCATCCCGCACGGGGTTGTAAGAGGCCTGCAGCCAGACCGGCCGGCCTGCCTTGGTCACCCGCAAAAACACATCCTCGCGCACTTGCCCGGCGCGCAGCCCCTCCCAGAGCGCGCGGTACGCATCGCTGGCCGTCACCTCGGGCGGGCAGAACATGCGGTGGTGCTGGCCTACCACCTCGCGGGCGGTGTAGCCCATCAGGTCCAGAAAGAGCTGGTTGGCCCGCAGCACCCGGCCCTCCAGGTCAAACTCGATCACCGCCTGCACATGTTCCAGCGCTGCCAGCAGTGCCGCCGTGCGCGCTGCCTCCTGGGGGGCGGACGGAAGGGTTTCAATCGGAGTGTTCATGGTGAAGGCCGGTGTGAAGGCAAGCGCCCGGTGCTGGTTTGACGGATGGCGCCTTCAGGGGAAAGCGTCCTTTGCGCAGTGGCGGCAGGTTTCATGCAGCGGGCTGCATTTGCAACCAGATGAAACGGTGCAACGAGTATGGCTTAATTTTGCTTTTCTGGCATCACCCATCCCGCCCACCCCATGCTCCGGTACCTCACCATCCCCGTCACCGCGTTCCAGCAAAACTGCTCCCTCGTCTGGTGTGACGCCACGCACAAAGCCGCCGTGATCGACCCCGGCGGCGACCTGGACGTGCTGCTGGCTGAAATCCAGCGGCTTTCACTCACGCTCGACCAGATCTGGCTTACCCACGCGCACATCGACCACGCCGGCGGCACGGGCGAGCTGGCCCAGCGCCTGGCGCTGCCCATCGTCGGCCCGCACCCGGGCGACCAGTTCTGGATTGACGGGCTGCCGCAGCAAAGCGCGATGTTCGGGTTTCCGCCCGCGCAGCACTTCACGCCCACACGCTGGCTGCACGACGGCGACACGGTGCAGATCGGCAACGAGACGCTGCACGTGCGCCACTGCCCCGGGCACACGCCCGGCCACGTGGTGTTCCACGCGCCGCAGATTGACCGGGCCTTTGTGGGCGATGTGCTGTTTGCGGGCAGCATCGGCCGCACGGATTTCCCGCAGGGCAACCACCAGGACTTGATCGACAGCATCACCGGGCGCCTGTGGCCCATGGGGGACCAGACGGTGTTCATCCCCGGGCACGGGCCGGAGAGCACGTTTGGCCGGGAGCGCCAGAGCAACCCGTACGTGGGTGGAACCTGAAAATTTGGGTGTTTTTGGCCTCTGGCGCTTATCCATCAAGCGCCGGCAGCTATCAAAAACAGAGTGACGCCGGGTGCAGCAGGGTCAGCCGTTGCGCCGCGCCGCCTCGTACAGCCCCTGCACCTTGGGCACATTCGCCTGCAGCTCCTTGATGCGCGCCGGCCCCGACGGGTGGGTGGACAGGAAGGCCAGCCCACCCTGCTTGCTGCCGGTGGCGTTGCCCATCTTTTCCCACAGGCTCACGGACGCCTGCGGGTTGAACCCGCCGCGCGCAGCCAGCTCCAGGCCCACCAGATCGGCATCGCTCTCGTCCGACCGGCTGAACTGCAGCGTGAGCAGCTGCCCGCCCAACCCCGCCGCCGCCTGGCCCAGGTCACCCAGGCCCAGCAGCTGCGAGCCCAGGCGCAGCGCCAGGTTGGTGCCCTGCGTCTTGGCGATGCGCTCGCGCGCGTGTTCGCGCAGCGCGTGGGCCATTTCGTGGCCCATGATCATGGCGGTCTCGTCGTCGGTGAGCTTGAGCTGGTCGAGGATGCCGGTGTAGAACGCAATCTTGCCGCCGGGCATGCAGAAGGCGTTGATCTGCGAGCTGCCAATGAGGTTGACCTCCCAGCGCCACTGTCTGGCCCGCTCGTTCCACGGCGTGGTGTACGGGATCAGCCGCTTGGCAATCGCGTGCAGGCGCTGCAGCTGGGGGTGGTTGTCGGGCGCCAGGGCGCGTTTGGCCTTGGCCTGGCCCAGCATCTGCTGGTATTGCTGGGCGGCGGAGTTCTCCAGCGTTTCAGCGGGCACCAGCTTGCGCAGGCTGGACGCCGAGCCCACCTCGACCTGCGCCAGCGCTGGCGTGGCCGCAGCGGCGCCCGCCGCCAGCAAAAACGCGCGGCGTGCAGACCAGGGGGAAGATGGCGCAACAGAAGGGGCGGGGCAGAAGGTGCACATACAGAGAACCACCGTATTGAGGATGAACGCCTGAGGAAATAATGCCAGCGCTGGCTCCCAGATGGAGACCGACAGGCTTGCTGCAAGGGTGTGTCGGCGATGATAGACAAAACCTCGGCGCGCCCATGTCAGACACCTCCACTTCATCCACCCCCAATCTCACCCCTGAACAATCGCCCCGCACGCCCTGGCTGCAGACCCTGCGCGTGTACCTGGAGCCCGCCAGCCTGCGCATGCTGACGCTGGGGTTCTCTGCCGGGCTGCCGCTGCTCTTGGTGCTGGGCACGCTCTCGTTTCGGCTGCGCGAGGCGGGCGTGGACCGCAGCACCATCGGGTATCTGAGCTGGGTGGGCCTGGCGTATGGCTTCAAGTGGGTGTGGGCGCCGCTGGTGGACCGGCTGCCAATTCCGCTGCTCACCCACGCGCTGGGGCGGCGGCGCAGCTGGCTGCTGCTGTCGCAGGCGCTGATCGTGGGCGGGCTCATCGGCATGGCGCTGGCCGACCCGCGCCACACGCTGGGGCCCATCGTGTGGTGTGCGCTGGCGGTGGCGTTTGGCTCGGCCACGCAGGACATTGCGCTTGACGCCTTCCGCATCGAGTCGGCCGACGCCAACCACCAGGCGGCGCTGGCGGCGTCCTACCAGACGGGGTACCGCCTGGCCATGATCTGGGCTGGCGCGGGCGTACTCTGGATTGCCGCGCGCTCGGAGGTGGCCCCCGCGGTGGGCCAGGCCATCGCGCAGGGGGTTGTACAGGGTGCGGCACAAGGCGCCGCCGCCTACCAGAACGGCGCCTGGCAGGTGGCCTATCTGGTGATGGCCGCATCGATGGCAGTGGGCGTGGTCACGGTGCTGTTCTCGCGCGAGCCCGCGCCGGTGCAACTGCCCCCCGCCCGCAACGCGGCAGAGTGGATGCAAAGCGCCATGGTGGAGCCGTTTGCCGACTTTCTGCGCCGCTACGGCTGGCACGCGGCGCTCATCCTGGCGCTGATTGCCGTGTACCGCATCAGCGACGTGGTGATGGGCATCATGGCCAACCCGTTCTACGTGGACATGGGCTTTACCAAGGACGAGGTGGCCGCCGTGACCAAGGTGTACGGCGTGATCATGACGCTGGCCGGCGCCTTTGTGGGCGGCGTGTTGTCCATGCGCTTTGGTGTGATGCGCATCCTGATGATGGGCGCCGTGCTCAGTGCCTGCACCAATCTGCTGTTTGCCTGGCTGGCCGGACACGGGCACGACGTGACGGCGCTGATCGCCGTGGTGTCGGCCGACAACCTGGCCAGCGGCATTGCGTCGGCGGCGTTCATCGCCTACCTGTCGAGCCTGACCAACGTGAGCTACTCGGCCACGCAGTACGCGCTGTTCAGCTCGATGATGCTGCTGCTGCCGAAGTTTGTGGCGGGCTTCTCGGGCGACTATGTGAACGCGTTTGGCTACGCGCACTTCTTCACCGCCACCGCCATGCTGGGCGTGCCGGTGCTGCTGCTGGTGTGGCTGGCTTCAAGGGCCAAAAATGCCTCTGGCGCTTGATACACAAGCGCAATCAGCTATCAACTTAGAAGCAAATGGCTTCCGACCATCCTGGGTGGTCTCCGGCCGGTTTACCGCAACTTTACGGCCGCTTCAACACGGGGAGACGCCTGCGCGGGACCATGGGCTTGTCCCTCAGGAACCCCGCACTACACTGATCCCATGAGCTCGCAACTGTTGATGATCGAAGACGATGCCCGCCTGGCCGAGATGGTGGGCGAGTACCTGGGCCAGTCGGGCCTGCAGGTCACGCACCGCGCCGACGGCAAAAGTGGCCTGGCGCAGCTGCAAGGGCCCGACGCCGGGCCACTGCCCGATCTGGTCATTCTGGACCTGATGCTGCCCGACATGGATGGCCTGGAAGTGTGCCGTCGCATCCGGTCGCTGCAGGGCGGCGCGGCGCAGGTTCCGGTGCTCATGCTCACCGCCAAGGGCGACCCCATGGACCGCATCATCGGCCTGGAGCTGGGTGCCGACGATTACCTGCCCAAACCATTCGAGCCGCGCGAGTTGCTGGCCCGTATCCGCGCGATCCTGCGCCGGCGCACCGACGGCGCCGGCGCGGCGGCCGCCACCCAGGTGCTGCGCTTCGGCTCGCTGGAGATCGACCGCGACGCGCGCACCGTCACCGTGGGCGGCCAGCCCGCCGACCTCACCTCCTACCAGTTCGACCTGTTGGTGGCCCTGGCCGAGCGCGCGGGCCGCGTGCTCACGCGCGACCAGATCATGGAGGCCGTGCGCGGCCGAGAGCTGGAGGCGTTTGACCGCAGCATCGACGTGCACATGGGCCGCATCCGCGCGGCGATCGAGCAGGATGCCAAGAACCCGCGCCGCATCCTCACGGTGCGCGGCGTGGGCTATGTGTTTGCCAAGCAGCAGGATTGATGGTGTTCATCCCCCTGAGCGGCTGCGCCGCTTCCCCCTTCTCTCGCACCGCTACGCGCTGCGGGAAGGAGGACGCCGCCAGCGCGGTGGGGCGGCCCTTGCGCGGCGGCCACCGGCTCAGGCAGCGCCAGTATCTGGCCGCGCGCACGGTGGATAGCGGCCCCTTGCTCACGCCCTTCGTGTTTTCATGTCCCTGACGAACCCCTTTTCCCGTCGCCTTTACCTGCGCATCTGGCTGGCCGTGGTGGGCGGCATGGCGGTGCTGACGCTGGCCGTGGGCTGGGCCTGGCGTTTTGCTGAAGAGCAGAAGGCGCAGAACGCGCAGCCGTTTGTGCCGCCCTCGCGCGAGATGGTGCTGCGCGACCCGGCGGGCAATGTGCTGGTGCAGGGCCTCGGCACGCGCCAGCCTGGTGACCCTGGCGAAGGGTCCGAGTTCCACATTGAAACAGCCACCGGCGAGACTTTTGTGCTGCAGCTGGCACCGCGCCCGCCCCGGGGCGAGCGCGGCGACAGGATGGGCCGCCCCGGCGGCGGCGCCAACCGGAGTGACGCCGCGTTCTGGACGCGCCCGCCGTTTGGTTTCCTGTGGCTGCTGGGCATTGTGGGCGTGGCCGTGGCGCTGGGCGTGTACCCCATCATCCGGCGCCTCACGCTGCGGCTTGAAGCGCTCCAGCGCAGCGTGCAGAAGTTTGGCGAAGGCGACCTGTCGGTGCGCGTACCCGAGCAGGGGCTGGACGAGGTGGCCGATCTGTCGCGCCAGTTCAATGCGGCGGCAGCGCGCATCGAAACCCTCGTGCAGTCGCACAAATCCCTGCTGGCCAACGCATCGCACGAACTGCGCTCACCCCTCACCCGCATCCGCATGGGGATGGAGCTGATGGGCGGCCAGCAGCCCTCACCCGCCTTCCGCGCGGAGATCCTGCGCAACATTGCCGAACTGGACCAGCTGGTGGACGAGATCCTGCTGGCCAGCCGCCTGGATGCGCGCGAGGCCGATGTGGGCACCGTGGAACTGGTGGACCTGATCGGCCTGGCTGCCGAAGAGTGCGCGCGGGTGGATGCCGACCTGGACGTCGGCTCGGATTCGGTGGATGTGCGGGGCGTCTCCAAGCTGCTGCGCCGTGCCATCCGCAACCTGCTGGAAAACGCACGGCGCTACAGCACTGGCGAGATCACGTTGGCCATCGAGCGCCGCCAGGGCCACGCCGAGGTACGCGTGTGCGACCGGGGGCCGGGCGTGCCTGTGACCCACCGGGAACGGATCTTCGAACCCTTCTACCGCCTGCCCGGCGCCAGCGAGCGCGCCGGGGGCGTGGGTCTGGGGCTGGCGCTGGTGCGCTCGATTGCCGGGCGGCACAACGGCACGGTGCACTGCGAGGACCGGCCGGATGGCGCCCCTGGGGCCTGCTTTGTGTTGCGCCTGCCCGTCACCGCCGCCAGCGCCACGCCATGAAGCCATAGATTGCCGCGCCCAGGACGAGCACAGAACCTGCCACGCCCAGCGCATGGTCAAACCCCTGGGCCTGTGACCCGGCCCGTGCCAGCAAGGCCGCCGCCATGGGCGGCCCCGCGATCTGCCCGATGCCATACAGGGCGGTCATCAGCCCGGTAAAACCGGCTCCCGCCTGCGGCCACTGGTGCCGCGCCTCTTGAAGCGCAAAGAACGTGATGGCCGTGAACGGCAGCCCGAGCAGCAGGCTGCCGAGCGCAAACCCCGTGCGCCCCGGCCACACCAGCCCCAGGCCGATGGCCACGGCCTGCAGCAAAAAGGCCCC
This sequence comes from Acidovorax sp. NO-1, assembly GCF_000238595.1. GTDB lineage: Bacteria > Pseudomonadota > Gammaproteobacteria > Burkholderiales > Burkholderiaceae_C > Acidovorax. Next base: position 9,106 of record NZ_AGTS01000046.1, read on the forward strand.
GGCCAGCAGCATGCGCCGGTCCCGCGTGGGCGCGATCCGTGTCGACAGGAACGCGCCGAGCGCTACCCCTGCGCCAAACATGGGCCAGAAAAGATCGGGCCAGAGCGACCCCGCAGGCAGCGCTGCACGCGCGATGACGGGCAGGAACGTCGCGGTGATGATGTACCCCAGGCCCGCAAGGCTGTAGGCCGTGGCCAGGAGGGCGCGCTCTGGCACGGGGCGCGCGGCGGGTTGCGGTGGGGCATCTTTTGCCACCTCAGGCTCAGGCTTCGGAGCTTCAGATCCCCGGATGACCGTCCACGCGCCACCACACAGCACGGCCGCCAGCACGGCAAACGCCAGCCAGCCCGCCGCAGCGCTCCAGCCTGCAGCGACCATGGCGCCGGTGGGCAGGCCGGTGAACACAATGCCCAGGCCCGGTCCGCAAAAGATCAGCCCTCCCAGGGCCGGACGCCCCAGGTGCGCCAGCCGCCCCATGCACCAGTTGGCGGTGCCAAGAAACACCAGCGCGCTGACCACCCCCGCCAGCAGGCGCAGCAGCGCCCACGATGCCGGCCACGGGAGGGCCAGCAGCCCGGTGAGTAGCACCGTGGCCACGAGCCCGCCGCGCACGAGCGCCGCATTGCCGGGCACCGCACTGGCCCCCCACCGCCGGCCCAGCCAGGGCAGGGCCATGTACAGCAGCGCACCCGCCAGGTAGCCCGCGTAGTTGGCCGTGGCCAGCCAGCTGCCGGTGGCGATGTCCACCACCCCGTCGTGCAGCATCATGGGCAGCAGCGGGGTGAAGGCAAAGCGCCCGATGCCCATCGCCACGGCCAGCGCCGCCATGCCGGCCAGCGCCACGCGCAGCGGAGAGGTCCCGTCTGCGGGCTGATGAGGAAAAGAAACCGGTTGCACTGCGCAAGATCAGGAAAGGATTGCCACTCGGGACCGTGTTGCATATCATCTTATCAAGAGATTGAATTTTTGAAATACATATTGTTTTGAGATGGAAAACGCTTCAACGCCGCTGGACCTTGCGGCACTTGACATCTTTCGCACCGTGGCAGCTGAGGGCAGCGTCACGCGTGCTGCCGAACAGCTGCGGCGAGCGCAATCCAACGTCACCACCCGCGTGCGCCAGCTCGAATCCGAGCTGGGTACCGAGCTGTTCCTGCGCGAGGGCAAACGCATGGCGCTGACCCCGGAGGGCCAGGTGCTGCTGGGCTATGCCGACCGCTTGCTTGCGCTGGCCGAGGAAGCGCGCCAGGCGTTGCGTCCGGGGCAACCAACGGGTCGCCTGCGCCTGGGCTCCATGGAGAGTACCGCCGCCAGCCGCCTTCCTGCGCCGCTGGCCCGGCTGCACAGCCGGTGGCCGGACGTGGGACTGGAACTCTCCACCGCGCCCACACGCGAGCTGCTGGAGCGCCTGCGCGCCCATACGCTGGACGCCGTGCTGGTGGCCTGGCCGCCCGGCCAGGCGCCTGACCCTGCGCTGGAAACACGGCCAGTGTTCGTCGAAGAACTGCTGCTGGTGCTTCCGGCCGGGCACCCGCCGGTCAAACACCCCCAGGATGTACAGGCGGCCTCGCTCGCGGTGTTCGAGCCTGGTTGCACCTACCGCCGCATCGCACAGGACTGGTTCGCTTCCCGCGCAACGCAGCCGCAGTTGCTGGAGCTGAACTCCTACCATGCCATCCTGGCCTGCGTGGCGGGCGGGGGCTGTGCGGGTGTGGTGCCCCGTTCGGTGCTCGAGCTCTCGCCGCAGGCGGCGATGCTGCGCCAGCAACCGCTGACCACTATCAGCACCCTGCTCGTGTGGCGCCAGGGGTACCGCTCTGCGGCGCTGGATGCCTTGCAGCAGGTGCTGGCGGCCTGACCTCCCCTCTCTTTTCTTTCACGCACAAGCCTCCCATGACCTTCCAACCTCTTTGGCGAGCACTCTCGCTTCGTCTGCCCATCCTCCAGGGCCCCATGACGGGTTCCGACACCCCGGCACTGGCGGCGGCTGTGTCTGCTGCCGGAGGGCTGGGCATGCTGGGCTGCGGGATGCGGTCCCCCAGCGCCATGGCCGAGGCTGCGGCCGAGGTGCGGCGGCGCACGGACCGGCCCTTCGGGCTCAATCTCTTTGTGCAGGACACGCCCACGCCCGACCCCGCCACGGTGGAGCGTGCGCTTGCACGTCTGGCGCCGCTGTACGCCGAGTTCGGTCTTCAGCCCGCAGCGCCCGCCCAATGGTGCGAGGATTTCGCAAGCCAGTTCGATGCATTGGTGGAGGCGCGCCCGGCAGTGGCAAGTTTTACCTTCGGCATCCTCAATGGCGCGCAGGTCGAGCGGCTGCATGGTGCGGGGTGCACCGTCATCGGCACGGCCACGACGGTGGCCGAGGCAATCGCCTGGGCTGATGTGGGCGCGGACGCGGTATGCGCTTCGGGCATGGAGGCCGGAGGCCACCGTGGCACTTTTTTGCCCATGGGACGCCCCGACCCCCGAGGGCCGGTGGCAGGCGAACCGGCAGGGCAGAGCGGCCCCTCGCACGCCGACTTTGCTGCGGCCATGGTGGGCACGATGGCGCTCGTCCCGCAGTGCGTGGACGCGCTGCACCCCCGGGGGGTGGCCGTGATCGCGGCGGGCGGCATCATGGACGGGCGCGGCATTGCGGCGGCGCAGGCCCTCGGTGCGGACGCCGTGCAGATGGGTACGGCCTTTCTGGCCTGCACGGAATCGGGCATTGGCCAGGCGTACCGGGATGCACTGGCGCGCGCACAGGGCACAGATACGCGCGTGACACGCGTCTTCTCAGGCCGCCCCGCGCGCGGCATCGTGAACACGATGATGGAACGGCTGGCGCGCGACGAGGCCGCAATTCCCGCCTATCCCGTGCAGAACGCGCTGACCGGCACCTTGCGCCGCACTGCAGCCGCGCAGGGGCGCGATGACTACCTCTCGCTGTGGGCAGGCCAGGGAGTGGCCGCGGCACGCGCATTGCCTGCGGGTGAGCTGGTTGCGGCGCTGGAGCAGGAGTGGTGTGCAGCGCTGGGCAGGTCACCATCGCAAGCCTGATCGAATCCAAACAACACTGCGGCAGGTATTCAGGGCCGGGCGTTGAACCAGCGCAGGAACCGCTGGCGCCGCAGCCACCAGCCGCGCAGCAGGTAGGCGCGTGACAGTTCTGCCGGTGCCAGTGGCGAAACCTCTACAAAGTTGCGGCGCAGCTCATCAGCCACCTCGACCGCGCCCGCGCGGCACGCGGCACGCATCGCCCCCACCAGGCTGCGCGCCGCCTGCTGCGCCAGGGCCAGACGCAGGTTCTGGTGGCTGGCACAGGGCGAAGCCTGCAGCGCCTGCGCAAAAGGCAGCAGCGCCGCAGACTGGTCCAGCGCCTTGGGCACGCTCATGCTGGCCAGGATGCTGCCCGCGCGCTGGCGGTAGGCCACCCAGGGTCGGGGCTCGTAATAAAAACTGCGGGCACGCAGGGCCATCAGGGGCATGGTGGCCATGTCCTCGAAATGCCGGCCCACGGGAAAGCGCAGCCCATCGCCCCAGAGCATGCGCCGCGAGATCTTGGACCACGCGTGCAGTTCGCCCGTGGACAGCATGCCCGCCAGCAAGGCGCAGCGGTCATGCTCCAGCCGGGACGCCGGGCCCCGGAAGCTGCGCCGGTGGTGCTCGCCGCGCAACCGGTGCTTGAGGCGTACACGCTCGCGCCACACCGAAAAATCGCAGAGCACCACATCCGGCGCGTGCGCCTGCACGATGGTGCGCAGGCGGGCGATGCTGCCGGGCAGCAGCTTGTCGTCGGAGTCGAGGAACCACAGGTACTCGCCCTGCGCGGCATCGATCATCGTATTGCGCGCTGCGCTCAGGCCGGCGTTGCGCTCGTGCCTGAGCATTTGCAGGCGCCCCGGCCAACGCCCGGCCAGTTCCTGCATCAGCGCCCAGCTGCCGTCGGTGGAACAGTCGTCCAGCACCAGTATCTGCACGCCTGCGTCGTCGCCCAGCTGGTCGATGACGGACGCCAGACACTCGTGCAGCCAAGGCTGCACGTTGTACACAGGCACGAGGACGCTCAGCCACGGCAGCACGTCAGTGTTCCCGCTCGACGCCCTGCAGCGCGGCCCACAGCACGGCCACATAGAACACGAAGCACATGATGCCGCTGTTGTGGTTGAAGAAGGGCTGCGACATGCCAAATACGAGATAACTCGCGGGCACGACGGTGCCCATGGTGCGCAGCGCCAACGCGGCGCGCCAGGCGGGGGTGTCCTCGGCATGGCGGGCCATGCGCCTGCGGGTCGGCCAGAACATGCCCAGCACCCAGGCATGCAGGGCCAGCGGCAGCAGGACACCCCCGAGCCCCACCTTGACCCAGCCATCCAGGAAGACGTTGTGGACTTCCCGGTAATACATCATCTCCGGGACATACTCGCCCGCGTCCACGCGGCGCTGCATCTCTTCGACAAAACCGTGCGCGCCCCAGCCCAGCCAGGGTTTTTGCGGAATCATCTGGGCCACCAGCTGGTACTGCGCGAGCCGCAAGCCCAGCGAGGTGTTTTCCTGCCCCTCGTGTACGTACCCGCTGATCTCGGTGGCCGCAAGACCCACACGCTCCTTGAAGCGCGGCGTGAAGCCCAGCACCAGCACCAGCGCCGCCAGCACAAGTGCGAGCGCCGCGAGCACGCGCCCGAACCTGTGCGGGCGCAGGCTCCACACCACCCACAGCCACAGCGGGAAGACGGCCCCTACCGCCAGCCAGCCCCCGCGCGACTGCGACAGCAGCGAGGCTGCAAACCCCAGGACCACCGCCAGCCCCATAACCACCCGCCACGGCCAGCGGTGCTGGCGCCAGAAAACCGCCAGGGGCACCGCGGCCAGGCACGCCAGCAGCAACGCCAGGTTGCCCCACTGGATGGCGTTGGTGTAGCCGGTCGCACGTTCCAAGCCGAGACCCCATACCTGCCAGAACGCCAGCACCCCCATGCCGATGCAGCCGATGGGCAGCCCCGCCAGAAAGGCCCGCGGCGGTGGCGGGCTGGCCGTGATGTACAGCAGGCACAGCGCCCCGAGGAACCATTTGAGGGCCTTGTCCCAGCGGGACACCCCCGTGTCAAGCGACATCAGATACGCCATGCAGCCCATGCCCAGCAGCAGCAGCGCCAACCCCAGCGTCGGTGCGCCCGGCTTGTGCCTCAGCCATGCGGGCGCAAAACACACGGCTCCCAGCAACAGCAGCAGCGCTGCATAGGAATAGCCCGAGGGCACCCACAGTGCCAGGGCCGGCAGCAAGAAGGCGGCCACGGTGGTGGTGCGCGCAGACAGTGCCATTGCCTTCATGCCGAGCCCCCGTTCATCAGGAGCGCCCGGTAGCGCTGCCACATCAGCTCGTGCCCGTGGGCTTTCAGCGCCTGCGCGCGCGCCGCGGCCCCGAGGCGGGCGGCCATGGCAGGGTCCAGCAGCACCTGTTGCAGGGCATCGGCAAGGGCTGTAGCGTCACCGGGCGGCACCAGCAGACCCGTGCGGCCCTGGTCGATCACTTCGCGCACCCCGACCACGTCGGTGGCGACGCAGGCGCAGCCTGCGGCCATGGCCTCCACCAGCGCCAAAGGCATGCCCTCCCACCGGCTGGAAAGCACAAAAACCTGCGTGGCGGCCAGGCGCTCGGGCAGGTTGCTCACGTTGCCCAGAAATCGCACCTGGGCGTTGAGACCCAGACGCTCCGCCAGCGCCCGCGCCTGGCGCAACAGGCGTTCGCTGCCCGCTCCCGCAAGGTACAGCGCAGGCGTCAGGCCCCTGTCACGCAGCAGCGCCAGGGCATGGATGAGCGTCGCATGGTCTTTCTGCCGCGCAAAACGTGAGGCCATCAGGATGGCCGGCTCCCGGTCTTGCCAGCGCGGCGGCAACAAACTTTCGGGAAAGCGTTCGAGCGCAATGCCATTGGGGATGGCCAGGCACTGAGCGGGCGCAAACCCACGCTCAATCAGGCTGGTGCGCACCCCCTCGGACACGCCAATGCTGGCCTGCGTGTGCGGTGCGAGTGCCAGCGCCTGGCGCAGGCGCCGCCGCGTGTACCGCTCGCGCGCGTTGTGCTCCACGTGGAAGATGCGCGGCACGCCTTCGGCCACCGCTGCCTGCCGCCCCCAGATATGGTCGCTGAATCCGTGGGCAAAGACCACGTCGGGCCTCCAGGCACGGATGATGCGGCGCAACTCCCACACCGTGAGCGCGTGCAGCCAGTTGGAGACCACCCTCACCTCAAGGCCCCGTGCCCGCAGCGCCTCCACCCGATCCATGCGGGTGCTGCGCTTGCGCCGCAGCACCAGCAGCACCTCCATGCCCGGGGTGCGCTGTGCGGCTTCGCACAAATCCACCGCCACCTGCGTAGCGCCGGAAAAACCACCGGTGACAAAGTGCAGTACCTTCACGGCGCTTCAGCCTGGTCGCCCAACCGACGGCCGTGATGCAGCACCCGGCCCTGACGGACAATTCGCCCCACCATGAAGCGAATCCCTGCCAGCCTTTTCCGATGGGCACTGCGCTGCGCCCGGCCGCGCCAGCGTGCCAGCTATGCCATGCCGGCGCCCAGTATCTACCAGGGCAGCAGTGTCGCTGCGGCCACTGCGGATGAGCCCATCCCTTTGATCTTGTGGACATATTGGAACCAGCCCGAGCCCGACGCGTTCGTGCGCCAATGCCTTCAGAGCTGGCAGCAGCATTGCCCCGGCTACGCCCTGCGGCTGGTCCACCCGGGCAACCTGCACGACTATGTGCCCCGCGACCACCTGCCAGACGCTTTCACGGCGCTGCACCCGACCAAACAGTCCGACTGGCTGCGGCTGTACCTGGTGCACCGTTTCGGTGGCTACTGGCTTGATGCGACCATCGTGCTGACACGCGCCCCTGACTGGCTGGACGCACTGCGCCTGCAGCAGGGTGCCGGATTCGTTGGGTTTTACCTTGGTGGCTTTACGCACAACCCTGCCTGCCCCGTCGTTGAAAGCTGGGCTTTCGGTGCGCCGCCGGGCGATCCGTTCGTGGGCGCATGGCAGCGCGAGTTCCACCACGCCCTGATCGAGGCCGGTCCCGCCAGCTACCTGGCCCGGCTGCGCCAGCAGGAGGATGGTGGCGCAGCGGTGCTGCAGGGCATTGCGGACCCGGCGTACCTGCTGATCCACGTGGCGGCGCAACAGGTGCTGGGACGCGCCAACGCGTTCCGGCTCGTACTGCTGCGCGCCGAGGACACCGCCTTTTTCTACCAGCAGGCCCTGTGGTGGAAGTGGTACCTGCTCTACCCCAGGCTGTGCCTGGTACCCGACGCGGCGCAGCCCGCGCCGCTCATCAAGCTGCGCGGCGGGGAGCGGCGTCATTTCGCGCAGATGATCGCTCAGCACGGGGAACCGGTTTCGGGCAGCATCTGGCAACGCGCATGCGCGGAGGCGCGCACCGGTCAGTGACCGGCCCTCGCCGTTTCGCCGGCCTTCAGGCGGTACACCGTGCCGCAGTACGGGCACTTGGCTTCACCCGTACGGGCCACGTCCAGATACACCTTGGGGTGGCCGCTCCACAGCTTCATGTCGGCCTTGGGGCTGGGGCAGAAAACGCCGCCCTGGGGGTTCAGGTCTTTGGCCAGGAGTTCAACGGTAGCTTGCGACATGTTCTTCAGACCTTGCTCAGCCAGTGGGCGTATTTCGGGTTGCGGCCACCGACGATATCGAAGAAGGCGCTCTGGATCTTTTCGGTGATCGGGCCGCGCGAACCGCTGCCGAGTTCGATGCGGTCGAGTTCGCGAATGGGGGTCACTTCAGCGGCTGTACCGGTGAAGAAGGCCTCATCGGCGATGTACACCTCGTCGCGCGTGATGCGCTTTTGCACGATCTCCAGGCCCAGGTCCTTGGCGATATGGAACACGGTGTTGCGCGTGATGCCGTTCAGGGCACCGGCCGACAGGTCGGGCGTGTAGATCACGCCGTTCTTGATGACAAAGATGTTTTCGCCCGCACCTTCGGACACAAAACCCGAGCTGTCGAGCAGCAGTGCTTCGTCGTAGCCGTCGTCCAGCGCTTCCATGTTGGCGAGGATGGAATTGGTGTAGTTGCTCACCGCCTTGGCCTGCGTCATGGTGATGTTGACGTGGTGGCGGGTGTAGCTGCTGGTCTTGACGCGGATGCCGCGCTTCATGCCTTCTTCGCCCAGGTAGGCACCCCAGGCCCAGGCGGCCACCATGAGGTGGATCTGGTTGCCCTTGGGCGAAACACCCAGCTTTTGCGAGCCGATCCAGGTCAATGGACGCAGATAGCAGGATTCGAGCTTGTTTTCACGCACCACAGCCTTCTGGGCTTCGTTCACCTCTTCCTTGGTGAAAGGAATCTTCATGCGCAGGATCTTGGCGCTGTTGAAGAGGCGATCGGTGTGCTCTTCCAGGCGGAAGATCGCCGTGCCGTTGGCGGTGTTGTAGGCGCGCACGCCTTCGAAGGCGCCGCAGCCGTAGTGCAGGGTGTGGGTCAGCACATGGATCTTGGCGTCGCGCCAATCGACCATCTGGCCGTCCATCCAGATCTTGCCGTCACGGTCGGCCATCGAGGGAACTACGGGGCTCATGGGTGTCCTTTGGTTGCTGTGGGTCGCAAAAGCGGGATTTTACGGGGCCGCGGGCGGTCCGCCCTCGCCGCCAGCGTCGGCGTGGTCCTCGGGGCGGAACAAGGTCCACGCCACCAGCTTGCCATGGAGAAATTCGCAGGTCACGTGCGAACGGGTGCCGTCGGTCCAGCGATAGGTCTCGGGGTCGGCGCCTTCGGTGGACAACTGCTCACCCAGTGCCTGCGTCATGGCCACCACATGCATGAGGTTCACGCCCTTGGCCAGCCGGGCGTTGAGCATGACCGCACTGCCCACGTACCCGATGGGCCGTCTGGCCGCCTTCTTCATCACGTTCATAAGCCGCGTGAAATGGAGCAGAGCCCACATGACCAGCCCGCCCACCACGGCCGCCACACCGGCCCAGCCGTAGGCATAAAAACCAAACCCGATCAGGGCCACCGCCCCCAGGGGCACCAGGATATTGCGCAAATTCATAGGCTGGGATTGTCTTACGGCCTCAACCGTGTGTGGCTGTGGGCATTGCTTACAAGCCCCGCACCACGTTCATGGCTTCTTCCACCCGCTCCACCGCGTGGATGGTCAGCCCCTCAATGGGTTTCTTGGGCGCATTGGCCTTGGGCACCACGGCCACACTGAAACCGAGCTTGGCGGCTTCCTTCAGGCGCTCCTGGCCGCGGGGAGCGGGCCGCACCTCACCGGCCAGCCCCACCTCGCCAAACGCCAGAAAGCCGCGCGGCAGCGCCTTGCCGCGCAGGCTGGAGGTGATGGACAACATCACCGCCAGGTCGGCCGCCGGCTCGCTGATGCGCACGCCGCCCACCGCGTTCACAAACACGTCCTGGTCCATGCAGGCCACGCCCGCGTGGCGGTGCAGCACCGCCAGCAGCATGGCCAGGCGGTCCTTGTCCAGGCCCACCGACAGGCGCCGGGGGCTGGGGCCGCCACTGTCCACCAGCGCCTGGATCTCCACCAGCAGCGGGCGTGTGCCCTCCAGCGTCACCATCACGCAGCTGCCGGGCACGGGCTCGCTGTGCTGGCTCAGGAAGATGGCGCTCGGGTTGCTCACGCCCTTGAGGCCTTTTTCGGTCATGGCGAACACGCCGATCTCATTCACCGCGCCGAAGCGGTTCTTGATGGCGCGCACCAGGCGGAACTGGCTGTGCGTGTCGCCCTCGAAGTACAGCACGGTGTCCACCATGTGCTCCAGCACGCGTGGGCCGGCCAGCGCGCCCTCCTTGGTCACATGGCCCACCAGGATCACCGCGATGCCCGTGCCCTTGGCCATGCGCGTAAGGTGCGCCGCGCATTCGCGCACCTGGGCCACCGAGCCCGGCGCGCTGGTGAGCTGGTCGGAATAGGTGGTCTGGATGGAGTCAATGACCACCACGGCAGGCTGCGTGGCCTCGACCGTGGCCAGAATCTTTTCGAGCTGGATTTCGGCCAGAAGCTGCACCTGGCTGCCGTCGATGCCCAGGCGCCGCGAGCGCAGCGCCACCTGGGCGCCGCTCTCCTCACCCGTCACGTACAAGGTTGGCAGGCCTGCGCGCTGCAGCGCGTCCATGGCCTGCAGCAGCAGGGTCGATTTGCCAATGCCCGGGTCACCGCCAATGAGCACCACGCCGCCTTCCACGATGCCGCCGCCCAGCACCCGGTCCAGCTCGTCGATGCCGCTGGGGGTGCGCGCCACGTCCTGGGCCTCGATGGCCGCCAGCGGAAGGACGGGCTGTGCGTTGGCCAGGCCTGCGTAGCCCTGCGGCGTGCTCAGGCGGTTCTTGCCCGGCCCGGCCTCGGCCACCTGCTCGATCAGCGTGTTCCAGGCCCCGCAGGACGGGCATTTGCCCAGCCAGCGCGGGCTGGTGCCGCCGCATTCGGTGCAGGTGAACGTGGTTTTGTCTTTGGCCATGTCAGATGTGGTTGGATGCCCCTGGAACCGGGGAGCTGACTATAGCGGCCAGGCCCACGCGGGCTGGCAACAGCCCGTACGATGGCGGGCTTGGCAATGTCGTACGGAGCTCAGATTGCAGACACCTCACAACCCCTTCAAACAGGCCCTGGCCCAGGGCCAGGCACAGATCGGCCTGTGGCTCGGGCTGGCCAACGCCTACAGCGCAGAAATGCTTGCGGGCACCGGCTACGACTGGCTGCTGGTTGATGGCGAACATGCGCCCAACGACCTGCGCTCCATCCTGCACCAGCTGCAGGCCATCGCCAGCGCCGCCAGCGCCCTGCCGCCCCGCGCGAAGGCGCCCCACCCCGTGGCGCGCGTGCCGGTGGGCGACACGGCCCTCATCAAGCAGTACCTGGACATCGGCGCCCAGACCCTGCTGGTACCCATGGTGGACACCGCCGAGCAGGCCCGGCAGCTGGTGCGCGCCACGCGCTATGCACCCGAAGGCGTGCGCGGCATGGGCAGCGCGCTGGCCCGCTCGTCGCGCTGGCAGGCGTACCCGCAGTATGTGCACGAGGCCAACCAGCAGATCTGCCTGCTGGTGCAGGCCGAGACGGTGGAGGCCATGGCCAACCTGGATGCGATTGCTGCGACGCCCGGGGTCGACGGCGTGTTCATCGGCCCGGCGGACCTCTCGGCCTCCATGGGCCACCCCGGCAACCCGGGGCACCCTGACGTGCAGGCCGCCATCCACGACGGCATCGCGCGCATCCTGCGTGCGGGCAAGGCGCCGGGCATTCTGGCCACCACCGAGTCGCAGGCGCGCCAGTGGCTGGCCGCAGGCGCGCTGTTTGTGGCCGTGGGTGTGGACACCATGCTGTTGGTGAGCGCTGCGCAAGACTTGCTGGCGCGCTACCGCAGCGCCGAGAACGCCGCCCCGGCGCGGCCCGCAGGGTATTGAACAGCCCTGCGATCAGACCCAGACCCTTAAGGACAGATAAGCATGAAAGCATGTATCTACGGCGCTGGCGCCATCGGCGGCTGGCTGGGCGTGGCCTTGGCGCAGGCGGACAACCCGGTCAGCATGGTGGCGCGTGGCGACACACTGCGCGCCCTGCAGGCCGAAGGGCTGCGCATGCGGCGCGCCGATGGCACGCTGGCGCAGGTGCCCGTCACCGCCCACAGCGACCCGGCAGCACTCGGCGTGCAAGACCTGGTGGTCATCGCCGTCAAGGCCCCGGGGCTGCCCGACGTGGCCCGCGCCTTGGCGCCGCTCATTGGGCCGAACACCATCGTGCTCACCGCCATGAACGGTGTGCCCTGGTGGTTTCTCGACGGCTTTGGCGGCGCGGCGCAGGGCCATGCCCTCGAATCGGTGGACGCAGGAGGCGTGATTGCCCAGGCCATCCCGGCGCACCACGTGGTGGGCAGCGTGGTGCACACCAGCTGCTCGCTGGAGGCACCAGGGTTCGTGAAGCAACACTTCGGCAACCGCCTCATCGTGGGCGAGCCGGACGGCAGCCGCAGCCCGCGCCTGCAGGCCCTCGCAGACACGCTGCAGCGCGGCGGCATCGATGTGGAGGTGAGCGACTGCATCCAGAAGGACATCTGGTTCAAGCTGTGGGGCAACCTGACCATGAACCCCATCAGCGCCCTCACCGGTGCCACCACCGACCGCATCCTGGACGACGACCTGGTGCGCGGCTTTGTGAGCGCGGTGATGCTGGAAGCCAAGGCCATCGGCGAAAAGCTGGGCCTACCGATCGACCAGCAGCCCGAGGACCGCCATGCCGTCACGCGCAAGCTGGGCGCGTTCAAGACCTCGATGCTGCAGGACGTGGAAGCGAACAAGCCCCTGGAGATCGACGCCCTGGTGGGCGCCGTGCGCGAGCTGGGGCAGATCACCCACACACCCACTCCGCATACAGATACGCTGCTGGGCCTGGTGCGGCTGATGGCCCGCACACGCCGCCTGTACTGAAGTTTGAATCAAATTGGCCGCCAGCGCTTATCCATCATGCGCTAACAGCTAGTATTTTTGTAGCATTTATCCAATGTCCAACCTCACGCTTTACTACACCCCTGGCACCTGCGCTCAGGCCGTGCGCATCGCTCTGGAAGAAGCGGGCGCCCCCTACGACCTGGTGCGCGTGGACTTCGGCGCTGGCCAGCAACGCACGCCCGAATACCTGGCGGTAAACCCCAAGGGCCGCGTACCCGCGCTGGTCACGCCGCACGGCACGCTGACCGAAACCCCGGCGCTGCTGGCCTATGTGGCGCAGAGCTTTCCCGAGGCGCGCCTGGCACCCGCCGACGCCCATGGCTTTGCGCGGATGCAGGAGTTCCACAGCTACCTTGCGTCCACCGTGCACATCGCCCATGCCCACCGCCCCCGCGCCAGCCGCTGGGCCGACGAGCCAGAGGCCCAGGCGGCCATGCAGCGCAAGGTGCCGCAGAACATGACGGAGTGCTTCCACCTCATCGAAAGCCACTACCTGCCGCAGGCGGACCAGGGCCCCTGGGTGATGGGCGGACAGTACACCGTGGCCGACGGCTACCTGTTCACCATCGGCACCTGGCTGCACAGCGACGGCGTGGACATCGCCCAGTTCCCGAAGGCGTTTGCACACACGCAGCGCATGCTGCAGCGCCCCGCCGTGCATCGCGCACTGGCCTGATACGCCACCTGCGGACGCAAAAAAGCCCCGGCGCTTCTGACTGAAAGCACCGGGGCTTTTTGTTGGCAACCGGGATCAGTTCACCTTCAGATACCGCCAGTCGATGCGGTTGTCGGCGCGGTGGATGATGTCCACCTTCTTGGTGCCCGCCCACGGAATCACCTGGTTGTACAGCGGGATGTGCGACACCAGTTCATGCTCCTTGATCAGCGCCTGCTCGATCAGGCCGTTGCGCGTGGCGGTGTCCGTTTCCTTCTTCACACGCTCGATCAGCGCATCCATCTGCGGGTCGGAGAACCGGCCCAGGTTGAAGTTGCCATCCCCACCCGCGCCCGTCGTGCGCACCAGCGACTGCAGGCTGTAGAACGCGTCAAACGTAGGCACACCCCAGCCCAGCAGGTAGATGCTGGCTTCGTTGCGCTGGATCATCGGGAAGTAGGTGGCAAACGGCAGCGAGCGCAGCTTGGCCTTCACGCCCACCTTGGCCCATTGCGAAGTGATGGCCTGGCACAGCTGCTCGTCGTTGATGTAGCGGCCGGCGCTGCAGGCAAAGTCCACCTCGAAGCCGTTGGGGTAGCCCGCGTCGGCCAGCAGCTTTTGGGCGGCCTTGGCGTCAAACGGGTAGCGCACGTCGGCCTTCTTGGTCCAGCCGTTGACCTGGTTGGCGATCAGCGCACCGGTGGGCTGGGCCAGCCCGCGCATCACCACGCGCTGGATGGACTGGATGTCGATGGCCTGGTACAGCGCCTTGCGCACGCGCTGGTCCTTGAGCGGGTTCTTGCCCTTCACGTCCGAGCCGGGCAGCTCCTCGCGGAACTGGTCCATGCCCAAAAAGATGGTGCGGTACTCGGGTCCTTCCAGCACCTTCAGGTTGGGCGTCTGCTTGATGCGCGCCAGGTCCTGCAGGCTGGGGTCGATCACGAAGTCCACCTCACCCGACAGCAGGGCGGCCGTGCGCGTGGCGTCGGCCTTGATGGGGGTGTAGACGATCTCGGTCAGGTTGGTGGGGTACTTGCCCTTGCCCCACCAGTTCGGGTTGGGCTCCAGCACCACGCGCTGGTCAGGCGTCCACTGCTTGAGCTGGTAGGGGCCGGTGCCCAGCGCATTGCGGTGGGCGTACGTTTCGTCCTTGGTCTTGATGTCCTTGGGCTCGACCGATTTGTTCTTTTCGGCCCAGGCCTTGCTCATGATGCGCAGCTCGGTCAGCTGGTTCACCAGCACCGGGTTGGGCAGGTCGGAGTGGATGTCGATGGTGTAGGCATCGACCTTTTCCACACGGTCAATGCCCTGGGTATAGACAGCGAAGTTGGAGCTTTTGGCCTTGGCCCGCTCCAGCGAGAACTTGGCGTCGTCGGCCGTGAACTCGCTGCCGTCGCTGAACTTCACGCCCTTGCGCAAGGTCAGGCGCAGCTGCGTGGGCTTGATCAGCTTCCACTCGGTGGCGAGCGAGGGCTCGGGCTTGAAGGTCTTGCTGTTGTATTCCACCAGCGTGTCGTACACCGCGCCGTGCATGGTGTTGTTCACACCCACGTTCTGGGTGTGGATGTCCCAGGTGGAAATGTCCACCGAGCGGGACCAGCGGAAGGTGGCGGACTGTACGGCCAGGGGCAGGGCCGCAACAACGGCGGCGGCCAGGAGAAGGTGTTTGAAGCGCATGGACGGGAGGATAGGCAAAAACGCCAATTAATGCTGAATGGTCAGACTATCCCCCAAGCGGCGCTTTTAGAAAACGAACTTATTCTTCTTAGCTTAGAGCCATCACCCCTGCCAGCACCAGCATGGTGGTGGCCGTCACCGCGTCAAGCACACGCCAGGCACGCGGGGTGGCAAACAGCGGTGCCAGCCAGCGCGCGCCCAGCCCCAGCCCTGTAAACCACAACGCGCTGGCCAATGCGCCGCCCGCTGCAAACGTCGCGCGGCCCAGGGCGGGATAGGGCGTGGCCATGGTGCCCAGCAGCACCACGGTGTCGAGGTAGACATGCGGGTTGAGCCAGGTCAGCGCCATCACGGTGGCGAGCGTGGTGCGCAGGCTGGCCCCGGGACCGCCAGCAGTCACCAGGAGCTGGCCGGGGCGCAGCACGCGCGCCGCCGTCTGCACGGCATACGCCAGCAGAAACAGCGCGCCCGCCCAGCGCATGAGCTGCGCCCACTCGGGCCGCGCCAGCAGCACCCCGCCCATGCCCCACACGCCCACCTGCAGCAGCACCGCATCAGACAGCGCGCACACCAGCACCACGGGCAGCACATGCTCGCGCCGCAGGCCCTGGCGCAGCACAAACGCGTTCTGTGCGCCGATGGCCATGATCAGAATGGCGGTGGAGGTGAACCCATGTAAAAACGCAGTGGTGCTCATGGGCACGCATTGTGGGCACGGCACGGTGGGTGGCGCCAGCTATACTTTTTAACGATCCGTCAGTATTTCTAACGCCACATGCTTCTTGACTCCGCCCAGCTCAACGCCTTTGCCACGGTGATCGACGAGGGCAGCTTTGAGCGCGCCGCCGCCGTGCTGCACGTCACGCGCTCGGCGGTGTCGCAGCGCGTGAAGCTGCTGGAAGAGCGTGTGGGCCAGGTGCTGGTGCGGCGCGCCACGCCCTGCACGGCCACCGAGGCGGGGCAGGCGCTGTACCGGCACGCCCGCGAAATTGCGCTGAGCGAGGCCGACGCGCTGGCCACGCTCGGCGGCGGGCAGCACACCTGCACGCGCCTGGCCATCGGGGTGAACGCCGACTCGCTGGCCACCTGGTTCCCCCACGCCATGGCCCAGGCGGCCGAAGGCCAGAGCATCACCTTCGACATCCATGTGGAAGACCAGGACCACTCGGCCAACCTGCTGCGCGAAGGCCGCGTGATGGCCGCCGTCACGGCCGACCCGCAGGCCGTACAGGGCTGCAAGGTGCTGCCGCTGGGCACGCTGCGCTACCGGGCGCTGGCAAGCCCTGCGTTCATGCAACGCCACTTCGCCCAGGGCGTGAATGCCGCCGCGCTCGCGCAGGCGCCCATGCTGGTCTTCAACCGCAAGGACGCCCTGCAGGCACGGTTTGTGGGGCGCATCACGCGCCGCAAGATCGCACCACCCGTGCACTGGTTGCCCGAGGCGCATGCCTTTGTGATGGCGGCGCGTGCGGGCCTGGGCTGGGGCATGGTCCCCGACCCCCTTGCGGACAACGACCTGCAGCGCGCCACCCTTGCGGAATTGATTCCCGGAAAACCCGTGGATGTGCCGCTGTACTGGCAGTATTGGCGCCTGAACGTGCAGGCGCTGCACCACATGACCGAGGCCGTGCGGCACGCCTCGGCCGCCGCCCTACGGGGCTGACAGAAAGCGCACCGCCTGCGGCAGCGACTGCACACCCGGCAGGAAATGGTCGAGCGTGGCCCCCAGCACCACGGCACAGATCAGCGCACCCAGCAGCGGTTTCCAGGTGAGCCGCACCGCGGCCATCAGCCAACCCTCGCGCTCCACACCCACCGCAGCGCGCGCCGTGGCCACCGAAAAAGCCAGCTCCACGGCCACGGTGAGCAGCACATCCCAGCCAAAGAAAAGCATGGCCAGCGAGCCCGCGCCAAAGATGAGTGCCGCACCGATGAGAAAGATGGCCACCACCGGCACGACCACGATGGCTCCATCGTCGGCGCTGCCAATGGCCTCCGCGGCGCTGCCCGCCACATCCCCGAGCACGCCGGTCTCGCTGCCCGAACCACTGCCGGAAAGCCCCTGCACCCACCCGCCGCCAAAATCGCCCGTCGCGCCGCCCCCACCAAAGTCGCCACCGCCGGTGCGCGGCAGCGGCATCTGGCCGCCACCCCCCGGCGACCCGCCGCGCGGCCAGGGCAGGTCCGGCAGGTCGAGGCTCACGTCGCCCTGGCTGTCACCGGACTTGCCCGCGTTTCGGCCCTCACGCACCAGCCTCGCCGCCCAGGCCCGCAGCACCAGCAGATACCCCAGGTATCCCACCGAAAGCGTGGCCAGGTACCGCAGCGCCAGCGACTCCACCCCCAGCAGCATCTGCACATGGGAGGTGGACCACATGATCAGCAGCGTGAAGCTGCCAATGAGCAGCCCGTGCCAGCGCAGGCTATAGCGCTGCTGCAGGGTGCGCGCCACGGTGCCGTGGTGCGGCATGCGCACCGATCGCCAGCTGGAGCTGCGTTGCGCCTCGCGGTTGCGGCTGTTCTTTGCGGTGCTGTGGGTACTGTTGCTGTTTCGATTGCGTTTGTCAGGGGTCGTGGCCATGGAGGGAGCGCTGGCAAAAAAGCGTGAAGGACTGTGAATGCGCACATTTCACACCACGGGCACGGCGCAGGGCTCCCTGCGCGATCCCCCGGGGTTGCCAGACCGTGAACTTCCAGGCGTTTCAGGCAGGCGCATCCACCGCCACAGGCACGCGCGGCGCCAGCGCGCACATCAGCTCGTACCCCACCGTGCCCGCCGCCTGCGCCACCTCGTCGACGGGCAGCACCACACCATTGCTGGCCCGCCCCCAGAGCGTGACCTCGCTGCCAAAGCCCACGTCCACACCCGCCTGCTGCAGTGGCGTCAGGTCCACGGTGACCATGTCCATGCTCACGCGGCCCACCAGCCGGGTGCGCACCCCGTTGACCAGCACCGGGGTGCCGGTGTCGCAATGGCGCGGGTAGCCGTCGGCATAGCCGCAGGCTGCGACCCCGATGGTCATCGGCCCTTCGGCCGTAAAGCGCGAGCCATAGCCGACCGTGTCGCCCGCCTGCAGCTGCTGCACGGCCAGCAGGCGGGTGGCCAGCGTCATCGTGGACTGCAGGGCCCAGTGGTCCGCATCGTTTTCGGGGAAATCCGGGGCGCTGCCGTACAGCACGATCCCGGCGCGCACCCAGTCGGAGCGCAGGCGCGCATCGGCATGGTGGCGCAGCGTGGCGGCGCTGTTGGACACGCTGCGCTCACCGGGCAGGTCCTGCGTCACCCCATTGAACACCTCGATCTGGTGGGCCACGCCCCGGGGGCCGTCCGCGTCGCTGAAGTGGGTCATGAACGAGATCTCGTCCACCTGCGGCAGCGCATTGAGCCGCGCCCACGCCGCGCGGTAGCGCTGGGGCGTGAAACCCAGGCGGTTCATGCCCGAGTTCATCTTGAGGAAAACCCGGTGCGGCACCTGGGTCTTGTGCGACGCCAGCATGTCGATCTGCTCGTCGCAGTGCACGGCGTGCCACAGCCCCAGGCGGGAACACAGCTCCAGATCGCGGGGCTCGAACACGCCTTCCAGCAGCAGGATCGGCCCGCGCCAGCCCAGTTGGCGCACGCGTTCGGCCTCGGCCAGGTCCAGCAGCGCAAAGCCGTCGGCACCTCGCAGGCCTTCGTACACCCGCTCGATGCCATGGCCGTAGGCGTTGGCCTTGACGACGGCCCAGACCCTGGCGTCCGGCGCGGACCGGCGCGCGCGCATCAGGTTGTGGTGCAGTGCGGTGGTGTGGATGGTGGCGTGGACAGGACGGGGCATGGAAAAGAACCAGGTGCAAACGGGCGGTTTACCGGGGAATACGCGCAGGATTCTGGCACTGCGGCCGTTTATCCGCGTGATATAACCGTCCGTCACTAGCGAGCGTATCCATATTTAACAGCGCATCAGCCGAACTGATGCAGCCTCCAGCCATTCGATGAAGCGCGGTTTTTACACCATCATGTCGGCGCAGTTTTTCAGCTCGCTGGCCGACAACGCACTTTTCGTGGCCGCCGTGGAGCTTCTGCGCACAGAAGGCGCCCCCGAGTGGCAGCGCGCCGCCCTGGTGCCCATGTTTGCCCTGTTCTATGTGGTGCTGGCGCCCTTCGTGGGCGCATTTGCCGATGCGCTGCCCAAGGGCAAGGTCATGTTTGTCAGCAACGCCATCAAGGTGGTGGGCTGCCTGATGATGCTGTTCGGCTCGCACCCGCTCATTGCGTATGCCGTGGTGGGGCTGGGCGCTGCAGCCTACTCGCCCGCCAAGTACGGCATCCTCACCGAACTGTTACCGGCATCGCAGCTGGTCAAGGCCAACGGCTGGATCGAGGGGCTCACCATTGCCTCGATCATTCTGGGGGTGCTGCTGGGCGGGCAGCTGGTGGGCCTGCAGCTGTCGGCGCTGCTGCTGAGCATTGATGTCCCGGGGCTCGACACCGGTGTGGACACCGCGGCAGAGGCCGCCATCGCCGCGCTGATCGTGGTCTACGCCGTGGCCGCCTGGTTCAACACCCGCATCCCCCACACCGGTGTGGAAATGCGCCCGCTGCGCGCTGATGCGTCGCGCTCCGTGCTGTCCAACGCGCTGAGCCTGCTGCCAGATTTCTGGGCCTGCAATGGCCGCCTGTGGCGCGACAAGCTGGGCCAGATTTCGCTGGCCACCACCACGCTGTTCTGGGGCGCCGGTGGCAACCTCAAGTTCATCGTGCTGGCCTGGGCCTCTGCAGCGCTGGGCTACAACACCACGCAGGCATCGGCCCTCACCGGTGTGGTGGCCATCGGTACGGCCGTGGGGGCGGTGGTGGCATCCATGCGCATGCGGCTGGACATGGCCACCAAGGTGATTCCGCTGGGCATCGGCATGGGGCTGTTGCTGATCCTGATGGTGTTCATCAGCAACATCTGGGTGGCCATTCCCTTCCTCATCCTGCTCGGTGGCCTGGGGGGTTACCTGGTGGTGCCGATGAACGCGCTGCTGCAGCACAGGGGCCACAACCTGATGGGCGCGGGCCGCTCGATTGCGGTGCAGAACTTCAATGAGCAGGCCTGCATCCTGGGCCTGGGCGCGTTCTACAGCCTGTCGCTCAAGCTGGGCCTGTCGGTGTTTGGCGCGATCATCACCTTCGGGCTCGTGGTGGCGGGCATCATGTGGATCATCCGTCGCTGGCACCAGCGCAACTGCATCCACTACCGCGACGAAGTGAACCACCTGCTGCACATTGCGCGGCACGATACGCACCACTGACTTCTGATTGCGAGGCCCCCCTGTGCGGCTCCGCCGCTTCCCCCGGAGGGGGACGCACCCGGTGGCCCGGAATCACGGAAGGCTCCCCCTGAGGCGCTGCGCGCCTTCCCCCTCTCTCGCTGCGCGGGAGGTGGACGCACCCCGTGGCCTGGCAGAGCCAGTTCCACGTGTGCACTGGTAGGGGAGCGTGCCAGTTTTAATGGCTGTGCTGCATGGAACTATTTGCTACACAATTGATAGCTATTGGCGCTCATCCATCAAGCGCTAGAGCCTGTTTTCACTCTCAATGCATTCTCCTCTGCCCTTTGCCGCCCTGCTGTTCAATGCTTTCGTCTGGGGCCTGGCGTGGTGGCCGTTTCAGCGCATGTACCAGGCGGGGCTGCATCCGCTGTGGGCCACGGCCTGCATGTATGCCGTGGTGCTGGTGGCGTTGCTGGCCTGGCGGCCGGGCATCTTGCAGCAGATGCGCGCGCACCCGCAGCTGTGGCTGCTGGCGCTGGCTTCGGGGCTGAACAACGTGGCCTTCAACTGGGCAGTGACCATTGGCGACGTGGTGCGCGTGATCCTGCTGTTCTATCTGATGCCCGCCTGGGCCGTGCTGCTGGCCTGGCGCATTCTGGGCGAGCGACCCACGCCGGCGGCACTGCTGCGCCTGGCGCTGGCCTTTGCGGGCGTGGTGCTGGTGCTGCTGCCCGAGGCCGCGCCCGCCGCGCGCCTGCTGCAGAACCTGAGCCTGGCCGACGGCCTGGCCCTGCTGGGCGGATTCATGTTTGCACTCACCAATGTTACGCTGCGCCGCCTGCACGCCGTGCCGGGGCCGGCCCGCATGGTCACCATGTTCGGCGGCTGCACGCTCATGGCACTGGTGGCGGCCGGCGTCGGGCTGCAGTTGGGAGTGGTGGAGCCGTTTCCGGCGCCCAACAGCACCTGGGTGGTCACCGGCCTGCTGCTGGCCGGTTTGCTGATGCTGGGCAACTGGGCGTTGCAGTTTGGCGCCGCACGCCTGGCCGCGGGCACCACGGCGCTCGTCATGCTGTCGGAGGTGATGTTCGCCAGCGTGTCATCGGCCCTGCTGGGTGCATCCACCCTGAGCACGCGCACCGTGCTGGGCGGCGGGATGATCCTGCTGGCATCGCTGCTCGCCGCACTGCAGTTTCGCCGACCCGGTGGTGCCGCGCACTAACTGGGAGCGCAGCCGCTACGATGGCGCGTCATCCCAACCAGGAGTTTTTCATCATGCCCACCAGCATCTACGACTTTGAAGCCCAGCAGATGAACGGGCAAACCGTGCCCCTGTCGCAGTACAAGGACAAGGTGCTGCTCATCGTGAACACTGCCAGCGCCTGCGGCTTCACGCCACAATTCGGTGGGCTGGAAGAGCTGCACAAGCAGTACGCCGACAAGGGGCTGGTGGTGCTGGGCTTCCCCTGCAACCAGTTCGGCAGCCAGGACCCCGGCAGCAACGACGAGATCGCCAGCTTCTGCCAGCTGAACTATGGCGTGAGCTTTCCCATGATGGCCAAGATCGACGTCAACGGGGCCGACGCCTCGCCGCTGTACAAATGGCTCTCCGCCGAAGCCCCTGGTTTGCTGGGCAGCAAGGCCATCAAGTGGAACTTCACGAAGTTCCTCGTCGGCAAGGATGGCCGCGTCATCCGACGCTACGCACCGCAGGATGCGCCCAAGAAACTGGCGGGGGACATTGAGGCGGCGCTGACACCATGATCGAGCACCCGACCCGCGTTCTCAACGTGCGCATCGCGGCCCGGTAGCTCTATCAGATGGGCCAGTCTGACGACGAAGTCTCTCTGATAAGGTGAACACACAGCATGTCATCGGCAGCGCGACGCCTCCTGAGGGAGCGTACCTCGCCCGACCATCTCCGCCTCCACCTTGCGCAGCAGGTCGGCCAGGGTCTTGCCGGGCTCGGGCTGGAAGTGTTCTTCCAGCACCACCAGGTCCACGATGCGGTCGATGCGAAAGCCCCGGAAGTCCCCGCGCAGTTCGCACCAGGCCGACAGGGTCCAGACCTTGCCCCAGTAAAAGCAGCCCAGAGGCCGCAGGCGGCGCTGGGTGGGGCGGCCCTGCACGTCAGCGTAATCAATGTGCACCATGTTGCGCGTGTGCACGGCCTCGCGCAGGGCTTGCAGGGTGGTGAGCGCGCGGGGGCCCAGACCCACGGCGGGGGCGTAGAGCGCCTGCGCCTCGGCGGCCACGCGGGCGGCGGGGGGCAGCACGGACAGGATCTTGCCCAGGGCGCCTTCCACCTCGCGCGCCAGGCCGGTGTCCAGCCAGGCCTGGGCCAGGCGGGCGGCGGCGACCAGCGCGTTGGCCTCGCCCTGGCTGAACATGAGGGGCGGCAGGTCGAAGCCGGCGCCCAGGCGGTAGCCCACGCCGGCCTCGCCTTCGATGGGCACGCCCTGGTGCTGCAGGTCGGCCACGTCGCGGTAGATGGTGCGGGCCGACACCTCCAGCCGCTCGGCCAGGAAGGCGGCTGTGGACAGGCGCCGCCCGCGGATGAGCTGCACGATCTGAAACAGGCGGTCAGCGCGGCGCATGGTGGGGAGGTGAGACTTTTGGTGTTTTTTGGCGCCAGCGCTTGTCCATCAAGCGCTGGCAGCTATCATTTTTGCATGAGTTGCCTGCTATGCACAGGGGGCTCCGTGGTGGCAGCGCTTTGCTGCATGCAACAGCTCGCATCGCCCACGATGCCGATGTGAATGGCCACCTGGTCGGGGCCGCTGTAGGCCTCGAAATCAGTGCCAAACCGCCGCTGCACCTGGGGATTGCGCGCAAAGTAGGCCCAGATGGCGCCCCAGGTGTCGATCACCATCTGCGGCATGGGGCCCGCGCTGGTGAACACCAGGTAGGTGCCGGCCAACACGGGCGTTATGCGGATCTTTTCGCCGCCCACATCGCCCGCCGCGCCTGCGCCGGGGTCGGTGGCCACGCCCACGGTGACGTCGAAAGCGCCGTGGGCGTCGGACTCGTACGCGCTGTAGACGCCGAAGAGGCGCCCGTCATGGCCGGCGGCGGGCAGGTGGCGCTCCCAGCTGTGGCTGAAAAACCGGTCCCATAGGGCGCCGATGCGGGCGGTGGCGGGGTCGTTCTCGTCACTGTTGCGGGTGCGCACAGACAGGCCGGTGACCTGGAAGGCGTCGATGTGAACAGTGTGGGGGCCGGACGCGGACTCGGCAGCAAGTTCGGCCGGGGGAAGGCAGTGGCGGTGGACGTGTGCATGGGCGTTTCGCTTTCTCTCTCTGTTTGGGGGACCGGGAGAGGGATGCTCGCGCCGTGCTGCTGACAACCTGGTGTCAGCAGCCTGGCACGGCTTGCGCGGTGTCGCCTGTGGCCCACACCGTCCCGCAGGGCAGCGGGTGCTGGGCTACTGGGCGGGTTCGGTGGTTGCAGCAGCCGCTGCCTGCGCTTGCGCAGCCTGGCGCCGGCGTGCGCGCTCGAGCTGCTGGCCCACGGTGCGGGCCACCATGCCGTACATGTCGGCAAAGGCTTCCAGCGTCTGGCCGCTGGCTTCAAAGGCGCGCAGCAGGGCTTCGTCCTTGGCGTTGCGGGCAGACCATTCGGCAAAAGCCTCCTCCAGGAGGGCGTTGGCGGCGTCGTCGCGGCCGTGCACAAGCTCGGTGTACGCCTCGCGCGTGAGGCCCGAGGCTTCAAACGCCGCGATCATGCGGTTGCGCAGCTTGGGCAGCAGGTCTTCCGTGCTGCGGGCTTTGCGGCGGCGATAGACCTCCAGCAGCGCGTGGTGCACGTGTTCGGGCGCCATGTCTTCCACTGGCTCGCCTTGCAGGTCGTGGCGCTTGTCACCCGCGGCCACGCTTTGCAGGTAGCGGGTGGAGCGGGTGTGCAGGCCCAGCGCAACCTTCAGCGCATCACGCTCGAAGACGTCCGGGTGGGCGGCCAGCAGGTCTTGAAAGATGCCCCGCTTGAGCGGGCGGAACACCGCGCCGAACAGGTGCGGGTAAAAGCCGGCAAGTTGCTCCAGAACAGGGTGCGGCGCCTTGGACTGCGACGGGGCGGCACCGGCCGCAGGGCCCGCCTTGGCGCCGTTGCCCACCTCGTGCGCCGGCTTTCGCCGACCGCCTCGGCGTGCACGGGGATCACGGGGAGCACCGGCAGCAGCAATAGCATCCGAAGATGCGGGAGAGGAATCAGAAGCGGGGGAGGCAGGCGAAGAATCGACGGACATGGTCTGGGCAATCAAGCGGCAGGCGCTGCTGCAGGGCGGGAAGGACAATCCCGGATCATCCCAGATTTCCGTTCGGGGCCGGGCAAGCCCCCTCCCGGCTGATCGCATGCGGGGTGCACACACTTCGTCACACTCGCTTACCATTCTGGCCATGCCACCCTCTGTGCACCTTCCCGCAGACCCCCTGGCGCGCTGCATCGGGTGGCGCAGGTTCTGCGCCATCCTGGCCCTGGCAGGTAGTGCGGCATGGTTGACGGCCTGCGGCCCGCGCTACGACCCGCCACTCGCAGTGGGCACCAACACCTGGACGGGTTACGAGCCGCTGTACCTGGCGCGCGACCTGGGCCTGCACGACGGTCTGCCGGTGCGGCTGGTGGAGCTGGGGTCCACCACCCAGAGCATGGATGCGCTGCGCACGGGGCAGTTGGGCATGGCCGGTTTGACACTGGACGAAGCCCTGACGCTGGCCCAGGAGGGAATTGCGCTGAAAGTGGTGTGGGTGATGGATGTATCCAGCGGTGCCGACGCACTGGTGGTGCGCCCTGGCCTGGCCGACCTGAGCGACCTGCGCGGCAGCAAGGTGGGTGTGGAGCAGACCGCTGTCGGAGCCTACATGCTGCAGGCGGCCCTGCGCATGGCGGGGCTTGCATCCGCGGACATCACCGTCGTGCCCCTGCCAATGGATGAACACCTCTCGGCCTGGCGCGATGGGCGGGTGGATGCGCTGGTGACGTTTGACCCGGTGCTGCAGGTGCTGCGCGGAAGCGGTGCCAAGGTCCTGTTCGACAGCCGCGAGATCCCCGGAGAAATCGTGGACGTGCTGGTGGCGCGCAAGGAGGCTCTGGACTGCTGTTCGCAACACATTGCACAGCTGCTGCAAGCCCACCAGCGTGCACTGGGGCACCTGGCCACTGCCCGGGAAGACGCGCTGCAGCGCATGACACCGCGCCTGGGCCTGACGCCTGCCGAGATGGATGCGGCACTGGGTGGCATCGAGCTGCCCGACGCAGCCGCCAACCGCACCTTGCTGAGCGGGCCCAATGCCCGGCTGGCCAACTCAGCGCAGCGCCTGGCTGCCAACATGCGTGAACAGGGCCTGCTGCACCGCGCTGTGGATGCGGCGTCGCTCATTGACGACCGCTTTGTGCGCGGCAACACCCGATGAGCGCGCCCCAGAGCACCTTGCGCCCTGTGCGCCCTGTGCGCGTTTTCAGGTTGCGGTTGTGGCTGCCGCTGTCACTGGTTCTGGCCAGCGCGGTCGTGTTTGCAATGTTCGTGGTGGCACAGCGGCACCACTACACCCGCGAGCTGGAGCACTTTGCCAACAGCACGGCGCATGCGGAACTGCTGGAAACCCAAAAGCGCGCTGGAAACCGTGCTGCGCCGCGGCGATGGCAGCGGCACCGAAGGCGTGGTGTCACATCTGGGGCTGAACCCGGTGATCGCGTACGCGGCGCTCCTGGGCCCCGATGGCAAGGTGGTGGCAGCCACCCGATTTGCCTGGAAAGGCCAGCCGGCCGCCGGCCTGGTGCCGGGTTTCACCGAAGACTCGGCCCGCCAGGTGCGCGAGGCCCAGCGGGAGGTCTTGAGCCTGGATCGCGCCCAGTTGCGGCTGACCGCACTGGCGCCCGTCACCCTGGCATTGCAGCCCGGTGAAATGCGTGCCACGCGACAGGGACTGCTGTGGATTGACTACGACCTGCGCCCGGTGGCCGCCCAGACCTGGGGTCAGATCCAGCGGCAAGGCCTGGCGCTCGCTGCGGCCGTTTTGCTGGCCGCACTGGGTCTTCTGGAACTGGCACGGCAGGGCATCTTGCGGCCGGTGGCGGCATTGCGCGCCGGCATGCAGCGCATCGGCGCTGGCGACTATACCGATCTGCCCCAGTGGTGCGGCCAGGGTGAATTCGGTGAGCTGGGGCACGCCATGGAACGCATGGCGGCCGAAATCCAGGCGCGCAACACGGCACTGGCCGAAAGCGAGGCACGCTTTCGCCAGCTGTCTGACGCTGCCTTCGAGGCGATCATCCTGCACGAGAGCGGACGGGTCACCGATGCCAACTCTGCCGCCGAGCGGCTGATGGGCGTGGCCCCTGGCGGCCTGATTGGCACGGCCGTTCTGTCGTGGGTGGCGCCCTCGTATGTTGAAGTCATCCAGCAACGCATGGCGCATGGCGCCGAGGGCATCTGGGAGGTGGGCCTCATCGACTCCAACGGGCAGATCATCCCCTGCGAATGCAGTGTCCGCATGCAGCAGCTGGGCACACGGCAGGTGCGCGCGGTGGCTGTGCGCGACATCCGCACCCGGCTGGCGGCCGAGGCGGAAATCCGGCGGCTGGCCCATTTCGATGCACTGACCGGGCTGAGCAACCGCCGCTTTCTGCTGGAGCAAGTGGAGCAGGCACTTGCCACCGCGGGTGCGCAATCGCGCCGCGCTGCTTTGGCGGCCATCAACATCGATGCTTTTCAATCGGTGAACGATTCGCTGGGGATGGCTGCGGGTGACACCGTGCTGCGCACGCTGGCGCAGCGCATGAGCGCGCTGCAGCGGCAAGGCCAGACGCTGGCCCGCGTGGATGGCGACACCTTTGCCCTGCTGCTGTGCGACCTGCCGGGCGATCTGAAGGATGCGTCGGCCGAGGCCGCACGCTGCATCGAACGAGTGCTGGCTGCGATTGCCGAGCCCGTGCAAGTGCAAGGCCATACGCTGCACCTGTCGGCCGGAGCGGGGGTGGTGATGATCCCGAATGACAGCCGTGATGCCCCCGAGCTGCTGCGCGAAGCGGAGACGGCCATGCACCGCGCCAAAAATGCAGGTGACAGCCGCGTACAGTTTTTTGCGCACGCACTGCAAGAAGCCGCCAGCGAGCGCCTCGCATTGCGCAACGACCTGCGCCGCGCACTCCAGTCCGCCCCGGTGCCTCTGGTGCTGCACTACCAGCCGCAGCTCAACGCGCTGGGTCAACTGGTCGGCGTGGAGGCGCTGGTGCGCTGGCAAGACCCGCAGCGGGGTCTGGTGTCACCGACGCAGTTCATCCCGGACGCCGAAGCCAGTGGCCTGATCGTGCCGCTGGGCCATTGGGTGCTGGAGGAAGCTTTCGGCGCCCTGCACCGCTGGCAAACCGACCCGGCCTGCAGCAGCTGGGCCAGAGACCTCACGATGGCCGTGAACGTGAGCGCTCGCCAGTTCCGCGAGCCCGATTTCACCGGCCGCGTCGAGAACCTGGTCTCGCTCCTGGGCATCAGCGCGGCCTCGCTCGAGCTGGAACTCACCGAGAGCGTGCTGGTGGACGACCTGGAAGCGACCCTGGAGAAAATGGCCCGGTTGCGACGCCATGGCATGCGCTTTGCGCTGGACGACTTTGGCACGGGGTACTCCAGCCTGGCATACCTCAAGCGCCTGCCCATCGACGTGCTCAAGATCGACCGGTCTTTCATCATGGACATCGACGCGCCCGAACAAAGTGGCGAGGGCAAGCGCCCGGCCGTGCTGATCGACGCCATCGTGGCCATGGCCCACCAGCTGGACCTGCGCGTTCTCGCCGAAGGGGTGGAAACAGATGCCCAGCGCGACCGCCTCAGGCGCTCGGGGTGCGACCTGTTCCAGGGCTACCTCTTCAGCCGTCCCCTGCCCGAAGCCGAACTGCGCGCCTGGGCTGCCAGGCGGTGAGTGCGCTGGCCCGTCAGCCCTGGCGGGAGGAAACCAGCGCCTCGTCCAGCACCTCCACCCAGTGGCGCACGGGCGTGGCCGTGCCGCTTTGCAGGTGGGTGATGCAGCCGATGTTGGCCGACAGGATGGTGTCCGGGGGCTGTTCGCCAAAGGCCTCGTTCAAATGGCCCAGTTTGCGGTCGCGCAGCTGGTACGACAGCTCGGGGTTCAGCACCGAATACGTGCCGGCGGAACCGCAGCACAGGTGCGCCTCGTTGCGGGCCACGCGCAGCCTGAAGCCGAGTTGCGCCAGATGCGACTCCACCCCGCCGCGCAGCTTCTGGCCGTGCTGCAGGGTGCAGGGCGGGTGGTAGGCGTACAGCACGTCGGACGGCGGCACGCGGCCGCGCAGCGTGCGGGCCAGCTCGGGCAGCATGGCGGGCAGCAGCTCCGACAGGTCGCGCGTGAGGGCGCTGATGCGCTCGGCCTTGGCCGCGTATGCCGCATCGTCCCTCAGGATGTAGCCGTATTCCTTGACGGTGACGCCGCAGCCCGAGGCGTTCATGACGATGGCCTCCACCCCGCCCTGCTCCACCAGGGGCCACCACGCATCGATGTTGGCGCGCATCTCCGCCATGCCGCCTGCCTGGTCGTTGAGGTGGAACTTGACGGCGCCGCAGCACCCGGCCTTGGGCGCGATCACGGTCTGGATGCCCACCGCGTCGAGCACTCTGGCCGTGGCGGTGTTGATGTTGGGCATCATCGCGGGCTGCACGCAGCCCGCCAGCATGAGCACCTTGCGCGCATGTTCGCGTGTGGGCCAGGCGCCGGCGTCCTGGGCGGCGGGCACCTTGGCTTTCAAAGAGGCGGGCAGCAGGCCGCGCACCATTTGCCCGGCCTTCATGGCGGGGGCGAACAGCGGCGAGGGCAGGCCTTCCTTCAGCGCCCAGCGCAGGGCTTTTTCGCCCACGGGGCGGGGCACTTTTTCATCAACGATCTTGCGGCCGATGTCCACCAGGTGGCCGTACTGCACGCCGCTGGGGCAGGTGGTTTCGCAGTTGCGGCAGGTCAGGCACCGGTCCAGGTGCATCTGGGTCTTGCGGGTGGGCTCGTCGCCTTCGAGCACCTGCTTGATGAGGTAGATGCGGCCGCGCGGGCCGTCCAGCTCGTCGCCCAGCAGCTGGTAGGTGGGGCAGGTGGCGGTGCAAAAGCCGCAGTGCACGCATTTGCGCAGGATGGCTTCGGCCTCCAGGCCATCGGCGCGGGCGGCGTATTCGGGGGAGAGTTGGGTTTGCATGGGGTGCGGCCTGGACGGGTACCAAATGGGGGGAGCAAAGCAGGTTCAGCGCATGGCCGGTGGGTCGGGCGGCGGGTCCAGCGGCAGGCCCGATGCCGGCAGCTTGCGCAG
This sequence comes from Acidovorax sp. NO-1, assembly GCF_000238595.1. Lineage (GTDB taxonomy): Bacteria > Pseudomonadota > Gammaproteobacteria > Burkholderiales > Burkholderiaceae_C > Acidovorax. Next base: position 38,440 of record NZ_AGTS01000046.1, read on the forward strand.
CGGATGGCGCAAGCGCGCACGGTCGGCCCACAGCGGCGGCAGCGACAGGGCCAGCAGCACCAGCGCCAGCGGCACCACAAACACGAAGCCGACATGCTTGAACCCCGCCGCGCCCGCAATGCCGCCCACCAGAAACATGGCCAGCAGCCCCGCAAACAGCCGCAGCCGCGCCTGGTTGGCGCGCACCTGCGATTCGGGGGCGGTGCCGGTGCGGTTCCAGTACAGCATCTTGCCCAGCTCGATGCCCAGGTCGGTCACCACGCCGGTCATGTGGGTGGTGCGGATCTGGGACGAGGACATCTTGGTCACGGTGGCGTTCTGCAGGCCCATGATGAAGGACAGCAGCAACACGGTGGTGGGCACGGCAAACGGCGTGCGCCAGTTGAGCGTGATGGCGCCCACCAGGCCAAACACCAGCATCAGCACTGCCACCACCAGCAGCGGCAGTGCGTAGCTGCTGTGCAGCTTGCGCTGGCGCGCCCAGTTCACCATCACGGCGGTGGTGGCAGCGCCGCTCACAAACGCCAGCAGCGCCCCCACGGCGCCCAGCACCAAAGCCATGTTGCCCAGCACCAGGTTGTCGGCCAGCATGGAGACGAAGCCCGTCATGTGCGAGGTGTACAGGTGCACCACCAGAAAGCCCCCGGCATTGACCGCTCCGGCGTTGAAGGCCAGCAGCAGGCCAAGCACCCGGTTGCTGGCGACCGTGCGGCGGTGTCCGGTGAGGTGGCGCAAGCGTCGCATGAGATGCGTGAAAAGGGCCCGGCGGTTCGCGGCAGCCGCTGTCACCAGCCCGGCGCCATGCGGCCGGGGTTGAAGATGCCCGCCGGATCGAAGCTGCGCTTGAGCCGGGCGTGGATCTGCTCCAGCGCCGGGGATTTGAGATCAAATTGGCCTCCAGCGCTTGTCCCACTTGCGCCAGCAGCTACAAAAACAGAAGTACTGCCACCCACTGCATCGGCAGCGGCGCGCAGTGCGTCACCTGCGGATTCAGGCGCCTGCACCCAGCGCAGGGCGCCATGCCACTCCACCAGGGGCTGCGCACCGGCAGGCAGGGTCAGCACCGGCGCCGTGGCGGGCACCGACAGGCGCCACAGGGCATGGTCCGGGTGCTGGGCACGGGCGGCAAACCAGGGCAAGGTCTGCTCGCGGCAGGCTGCCCAGTCGGGGGCCACGGTGGCGTTGTCCAGCCGCGTGCCGCCCATGCTGCGGCATGCGGCCTCCACCGCCGCCACGGCGCCACGCAGACGCACATACAGCGTGCCCGCGCCCGCCGTGCCATCGTTCACCCAGCAGCTGGCATTGAGCGGCAGGGGCTGGCCACCCCAGGCGTGCAGCTTGCGCAGCGCGTCGGCCTGGTTGCAGTCGTCAAAGCGCAAGGTGGCCTCGCCGGGCGGCACGGGCAGCACCTTGAGGCTCACTTCGGTCAGCAAGCCCAGAGTGCCCCAGGCCCCTGCCATGAGGCGCGACACGTCGTACCCGGCCACGTTTTTCATGACCTGGCCGCCAAAAGTCAGTAGCTCGGCCCGGCCGTTGAGCAGCGTGACGCCCAGCAGATAGTCACGCACCGCCCCCACGCTGGCACGCGCGGGGCCCGACAGGCCTGCGGCCACCATGCCGCCCACCGTGGCTCCCTCAGCGGGGGTCCTTGCGAAATGGGGGGCTCGAAGGGCAGGCACTGGCCCTGCTCGGCCAGCGCGGCTTCCAGCTCGGCCAGCGGCGTGCCCGCGCGCACGGTGACCACCAGCTCGCTCGGCTCGTAGCTCAGGATGCCGCGCAGCACGCGGGTATCGAGTACGTCGCCCTGGAGCGCATGGCCCCAGAAATCCTTGGTTCCACCCCCCCGAAGGCGCAGCGGTGTCTGGTCGGCGGCAGCGGCGCGCACGCGGTCGGTGATCTGGGCAAGGGCAAAGTCCATGCCTTGCATCGTAGCGGCAGCCGTGTTCAGGGTGGCGGGGCGGGGGTGTGAATTTTTTGAACAGCGCGCGTGCAAATGGCTGAGCCCCCCCACAGACCAAAAGAAGCCCGCCGTGTGTAGCGGCGGGCCCGTTCAATCCCCAGGGGGAGCAACTCGCTGGTTCTTCTTGCAACGCTGCGGTGCCACCAGACACCGCAGCGCGTTGGGCGCAGGGCCGAGGATCAGCGGTTGTACGCTGTCTCGCCGTGCGAGGTGATGTCCAGACCTTCGCGTTCGGCTTCTTCCGAGACACGCAGGCCCACCAGCAGATCAGCGATCTTGTAGGCGATGAAGGCCACCACGCCAGACCACACGATGGTGAACAACACGCTCTTGACCTGGATCCACACCTGGGCGCCCATGGCGAAGGTGTCGGGGGCCAGGCCGCCGGTGCCGCCCAGGCTTTGCGCGGCAAACACACCGGTCAGGATGGCACCCACGATGCCGCCCACGCCGTGCACGCCGAACACGTCAAACGCGTCGTCCACGTTCAGCAGGCGCTTGAGGCCACTCACACCCCACAGGCAGACCACACCGGAGATCAGGCCGATCACGATGGAACCCATGGGGCCCACGAACCCGGCCGCTGGCGTCACGGCCACCAGGCCCGCCACCGCACCAGAGGCCGCGCCCAGCATGGAGCCCTTGCCCTTGTGCAGCGCTTCGCCGGCGATCCAGGACAGCGTGGCGGCTGCAGTGGCCAGCACGGTGTTGATGAACGCCAGACCGGCGTTGGCGTTGGCAGCGCCGGCAGAGCCTGCGTTGAAGCCGAACCAGCCCACCCACAGCAGCGAGGCACCCACCATCGTCAGCGTCAGGCTGTGGGGCGTGAGGGCTTCCTTGCCGTAACCGATGCGCTTGCCCACCATGTACGCGCCCACCAGGCCGGCGATACCGGCGTTGATGTGCACCACGGTGCCGCCGGCAAAGTCCAGCGCGCCATCGGCTGCCAGCAGGCCGCCACCCCACACGATGTGGGCCATGGGCACGTAGCTGAAGGTGAACCACAGCACCGAGAAGATGAGCACGGCGGCGAACTTGATGCGCTCGGCAAACGAGCCCACGATCAGTGCCACGGTGATGGCGGCAAACGTGCCCTGGAATGCGATGAACACGTACTCGGGAATGGTGGCCAGCGCACCAAAGGTCTCCTGGTTCACGCCCTTGAGGAAGATCTTGTCCAGCCCGCCCAGGAACTTGCCTTCGCCCGAGAACGCCAGGCTGTAGCCATAGATGGCCCACAGCAGCGACACCAGCGAGAAGACCACGAACACCTGCATCAGCACCGACAGCATGTTCTTGCTGCGGCCCAGGCCGCCGTAGAACAGCGCGAGGCCGGGGATGGTCATGAGGATCACAAGCAGCGTGGAGGTCAGCATCCAGGCGGTGTCGCCGGAGTCGATCTTGGGCGCAGGCGCTTCAGCGGCAGCAGGTGCCTCGGCCGGAGCCGCTTGGGCAGCAACCGGGGCTGGTGCGGGTGCGGCAGCAGGGGCCTCGGCGGCGGCCGGGGCTGCCACAGCAGCGTCGGGCGCAGCGGGCGCCTGGGCCAGGGCTGCAGAGCCGAAGGACAGCAGACTGAGCCCGAGAATGAAGGAAGCAAACAGTTTTTTCATGGCGTTTCTCTTCTTGGATGGTTTGCGGCCGGGCCTTTACAGGGCTTCCTTGCCGGTTTCGCCAGTGCGGATGCGCACCACCTGCTCCAGGTGGGTCACGAAGATCTTGCCGTCGCCAATCTTGCCGGTGCGGGCGGCGCTTTCGATCGCTTCGATCACGCGGTCCACCAGGTCGTCGGCAATGGCCGCCTCGATCTTCACCTTGGGAAGAAAGTCCACCACGTACTCGGCACCGCGATACAGCTCGGTGTGGCCCTTCTGGCGGCCAAAGCCCTTCACCTCGGTCACTGTGATGCCTTGCACGCCGATGTCCGAAAGCGCTTCACGCACCTCGTCCAGCTTGAAGGGCTTGATGATGGCTGTCACCATTTTCATTTTCGATTCCTCCGGAACGGGCGCAGCGCGCCCATGGGGTTTGCTTACAGGGTTTTGGTCAGCGTGACGATCACGCGCGACTTGTTGACATCGCCAAAGTAGGCCTTCTTGTTGGCGCCCACCACGGCCGCGCCGAGCGAGAGGCCGTCACCGAAGTCATACGCGCCGCCCACGCTGTAGTCCATGTAGTTGGGTACGCCCTGGTCCTTGATGTCGCTGGAAAAGCGCGTGAAGCCCACCGTGGCCTTGACCGTGATGCTGGGCGCCACTTCGTGCGCAAACGTGAAGCCCAGGTAGCCGGTGTTGCGGCCCTTCAGGCCCGAGCCCGCCTTGGCGCCGGCCCAGCCGAAATAGTCCTTGGAAACGGTGTGCGAGTACTTGGCGCTGAAAGGGCCGAAGCTCACGCCGCCGTACAGCTCGGTGGTGTTGCCGGAGCTGTTGCCGGGGTAGATGTAGGTGAGCGCACCCACGTCCAGGTCCACATCGCCGGCCTTGAACTTGTAGCCGCCGTACAGGTCGGCCTCGAGCGAGTTGTTGGCAAGCCAGTCGACGCTGGAGTTCCAGTTGCCGACATACCAACCGGTGTCGCCGAAGGCGTAGTCAAAACCGCCCTGCAGCGCGGGCTTGACGGCCTTGGACCTGGAGGCATCTTGGTCCTGGCCCCGGAACTTGTAGTTGGTGGTCAGGCTGACGTTGCCGCTGAGCTGGGCGTGGGCCAGCAGGGGCAGGGTTGCCACAAGGGCAACGCCGAGGGTCTTGATGATGGCGCGGGTCATGTTTCCTCCGGGTGGGACAAAGTAGGGACAAGCCCTTTAAGCACGGACCGTGCCACGCGCCGGTGCATGGCCCGCTCCCCGTTGCGTTGCGTTACAGCGAACCCCGCTACAGTGGCGGTGCGCGCCCGGTTCTGCCGCACCTTGCTGGTGCGCCTGGCCGGCACGCGGTGTCAAAAAACCATAAAACGCACCCATCTGGGGAGAAACCGCTTCATGAGTCTTGCTTTGGTGCAAAGCCGCGCCCTTCTGGGGCTGCAGGCGCCTTCCGTCACCGTGGAAGTGCATCTGGCCAATGGTCTGCCGAGCTTCACGCTCGTCGGCCTGGCCGAGGTGGAGGTGAAAGAGGCGCGCGAGCGCGTGCGCTCTGCGCTGCAGAACGCAGGGCTGGAGTTCCCGCACAACAAGCGCATTACCGTCAACCTCGCCCCCGCAGATTTGCCCAAGGATTCCGGCCGGTTTGACCTGCCCATAGCGCTGGGCATCCTGGCCGCCAGCGGGCAGGTGGACGGGGCGCGGCTGGCGGGCTACGAGTTTGCGGGCGAGCTGTCGCTGTCGGGCGAGCTGCGCCCCGTGCGCGGCGCACTGGCCACCAGCCTGGCGCTGCAGACGCAGCAGATCACCGCGCAGCTGGTGCTGCCCCCGGGCAGCGCCGAAGAGGCCGCACTGGTGCCCGCAGCGCAGGTGGTGCGGGCGCGGCACCTGCTGGACGTGGTGCGCGCCTTCCTGCCGCCGGGCAGCGTGGCGGCGGGCGATGCCGATGTGGCCAACGACGGCTGGACACGCCTGCAGGCCACCCCCATGGCCACCAGCACCGCAGGGCCGGACATGGCCGACGTAAAGGGGCAGTCCAGCGCCAAACGCGCGCTGGAGATCGCAGCCGCGGGCGGCCACAGCGTGCTGATGGCCGGGCCGCCAGGCTCGGGCAAGTCGATGCTGGCGCTGCGATTTGCCGGCCTGCTGCCCGCCATGACCGTGGACGAGGCGCTGGAGAGCGCCGCCATTGCCAGCCTGGCCGGGCGCTTTCATACCGACCGATGGGGGCAGCGGCCCACGGCAGCACCGCACCACACGGCGAGTGCGGTGGCGCTGGTGGGGGGCGGCTCGCCCCCGCGGCCGGGCGAAATATCGCTGGCGCACAACGGTGTCCTGTTTCTCGACGAAATGCCCGAATTCCCGCGCGCTGCGCTGGAAGCGCTGCGCGAGCCGCTGGAGACCGGCCACATCACCATCTCCCGGGCGGCGCAGCGTGCGGACTTCCCAGCCCGGTTCCAGATGATTGCGGCGATGAACCCGTGCCCGTGTGGCTACCTGGGCTCCACCCAGCGCGCCTGCCGCTGCACGCCCGATCAGATCCACCGCTACCAGTCCAAGCTCAGCGGGCCGCTGCTGGACCGCATTGACCTGCATGTGGAGGTGCCTGCCGTGCCCGCCGACCAGCTGGTGCAGGCCCCCGCCGGCGAGGCCACCGGGGCCATCCGCGAGCGCGTGGCACGCGCACGGGCGGTGGCGCTGGCACGCCAGGGCACCACCAACCAGGCGCTGCAGGGGCAGGCCATCGACACCCACCTGCTGCTGGATGACGCGGCCGCCAAGTTCCTCAACACCGCCGCCGCGCGCCTGGGCTGGTCGGCACGCAGCACGCACCGCGCGCTGAAGGTGGCACGCACCATTGCCGACCTGGCGGGCGCCACCACCACGCAGGTGAGCCATGTGGCCGAGGCCGTGCAATACCGCCGGGTGCTGCGCAGCCCCGTGTGATTCGAGGGCAACCACCAATATCAAATTGATAGCTACTAGCGCATACTGGTAAAGCGCTGGAGGCCGATTTCTTTCAAATTTTTTATCCAACCCCTGGCGCCACGCCCTTTGTCGGCCTGCCCTGCACCGTGCCGTTGAGCCCATCCCGTCACAATTGCCCCATGCCCAGCGTTCGCTCCCGCCCGAAAACCGTGCCGTCCACGGCCCCTGCTGAAACCCTGATGCCTGCCACCGCCGAGTCGGTGGACCGGGTGGACACCACCTTCTTGCGCACGCTGGTGGGCTACAACACGCGCCGCGCGGCGCTCGCCATCATCGAAGTGTTCATGGATCGCATGGCGGTGTACGACCTCAAGGTGGTGGATTTCTCGGTGCTGTCGCTGGTGGCGCACAACCCGGGCATCACCTCGCGCCAGCTGTGCGCCACGCTCAATGTGCTGCCGCCCAACATGGTGGGGCTGATCGCCGCGCTGGAGCGGCGGGGCCTGATCGAGCGCCGCCCGCACCCGAGCGACGGCCGTGCCATGGGCGTGCACCTCACCTCCGAAGGCACCGACCTGACGGCGCAAGCCGAAGCGACCGCGGCCCAGCTGGAGCAGGACGCCAGCGGACGCCTCACCGCCACCGAGCGCAAGACGCTGATTCGCCTGCTGCAGAAGATCTACGACTGATCAGGCAGGGGTTTGCGGCATGGAAGCCGGCGCGGTCGCGGCCACGGCGGCTCCCAGAGGCTTGTCCAGCCCCAGCAACCGCACCGCGTTGCCCTTCAGGATGCCCGGCATCACCTCGGGCTTGAAGCCCGCTTCCTGGAAGTCCTTCATCCAGCGCTCGGGCGTGATCAGCGGGTAATCGCTACCGAACAGCACGCGGTCCTTCAGCAGAGTGTTGGCGTACTGCACCAGCTGCTTGGGGAAATATTTGGGGCTCCAGCCCGACAGGTCGATCCACACATTGGGCTTGTGCGTGGCCACGCTCAAAGCCTCGTCCTGCCACGGGAAGCTCGGGTGCGCCATCACGATCTGCATGTCGGGGAAGTCAATCGCCACATCGTCCAGGTGCATGGGATTGGAGTATTCCAACCGCAGGCCACCGCCGCAGCGCATGCCGCTGCCGATGCCGCTGTGCCCGGTGTGGAAGATGGCGGGCATGCCGTATTCGGCAATCACCTCGTAGATGGGCCACGCCATCTTGTCGTAGGGGTGGTAGGCCTGCACCGTGGGGTGGAACTTGAAGCCCTTGATGCCGAACTCCTCGATCAGGCGGCGGGCCTCGCGCGCGCCCATCTTGCCCTTGTGGGGGTCGATGCTGGCGAAGGCCGTCATCATGTCGCTGTTGGCCTTGGCCGCTTCGGCGATCTCTTCGTTGGGAATGCGGCGGCGGCCCATCTTGGACTCCGCGTCCACGGTGAACATCACCAGGCCAATTTTCTGCTCGCGGTAGTACGCCACCGTTTCGGCAATGGTGGGGCGGCGGCCGTTCTTGAAGTACTTGTCGGCGGCGCGGTCGTATTCCTCGCCGTAGTTGTCGAACGGGTTCCAGCAGCTCACTTCGGCGTGGGTGTGGATGTCGATCGCAATCAGGTTTGCGTGGTCCATGCGTGTCTCCTGGGTTGGCACCCTGTTTTGTTGGTCCATGCCGCCAGCATGCGCCACGGGACGTGACGCAGATCAAGGGTAAACACCAATGAAAAACGGGCTTGGCTTGCTTGAATTGGTTATGAACTATAACCACAATTCAACCAACACGAAAGCCTCTATGACCCATCCAGACATCCATTTCGAACTCACCGGCGACCAGCAGGAAGTGGCCGTGATCCGCCTGACCCGTGCGGCCAAGCGCAACGCGCTGAACGACGGCCTGATCCTCGCGCTGCGCGACCTGTTCGAGAAAATGCCCAGCACCGTGCGCGCCGCTGTCATCGATGGCGACGGCCCCCATTTCTGCGCAGGGCTCGACCTGTCGGAGCTGAAAGAACGCGACGCCGGCCAGGGCCTGCACCACTCGCGCATGTGGCATGCCGCGCTGGAGCGTGTGCAGTACGGCCCCGTGCCGGTGATTGCCGCGCTGCACGGCGCCGTGGTGGGCGGCGGGCTGGAGCTGGCCAGTGCCTGTCACATCCGCGTGGCCGACGAATCCACCTTCTACGCGCTGCCCGAGGGCTCGCGTGGCATCTTTGTGGGCGGTGGTGGTGCGGTGCGCATCCCCAAGCTGATTGGCGCCGCGCGCATGACGGACATGATGCTCACCGGCCGCGTCTACAACGCACAAGACGGTGAAAAGGTCGGCTTTGCGCAATACCTGGTGCCCGAAGGCAAGGCGTTCGAGAAGGCCCTGGAGCTGGCCGTGCGCGTGGCGCAGAACGCGCCACTGACCAACTACGCACTGATGCACGCCCTGCCCCGCATTGCCGAGCAGCCCGCCGACCAGGGCTTCTTCACCGAAGCCATGATGGCCGCCATTGCGCAGAGTGCGCCCGAGGCCAAGGCGCGCCTGGCCGATTTCCTCGAAGGCCGCGCCGCCAAGGTCCGCAAGCAGGACTGACGCCGTGCGTTTGCAACCCCAACCCGTTCACGCTGAGCCTGCCCTAGCGCGGTACCAAGCTTCGACAAGCTCAGCCCGAACGGCCTGTAGGGATTCGACGCGGGTCCATACGAACCGCCTGCAGCCCTCTGCCCCAACCACCCCGGATTCCCCATGAGCGCACTGCCCCACACGCCCCCTTCGTCCACCCTGCCCCGCTACCGCCCGGTGACCTTCGGCGTCACCCGCGTCAGCCTGCGCGACGGCGCAGCGGGCGTGCGCTACCTGCAGGCCGACCTGCCCCTGGGCGCCTACGCACGGCGTGTGACCGACTACCTGGTGCACTGGGCCGAGGCCACGCCGGACCGCAGCTTTCTGGCGCGGCGCGAGCAGCTCGGTGGCGGCGAGACCGGTGACTGGCAGCACGTGACCTACGCCCAGGCGCTCGACGCCGCGCGCAGCATTGGCCAGGCGCTGCTGGACCGCGGCCTGAGCGCAGAGCGCCCGGTGGTGGTGCTGAGCGAGAACACTGTCGAACACGCGCTGCTGGCGCTGGGCTGCGTGTACGCCGGGGTACCTTACTGCCCCGTGTCGCCCGCCTACGCCACCGTGAGCCAGGACTACGACAAGCTGCGCCACGTCATCGACACGCTCACGCCCGGCCTGGTGTTTGCGGCCGACGGCGCGCGCTACGGCCGCGCCATCGCCGCCACGGTGGCCGCCGATGTGGAAGTGATCCTGGCCCAGGGCGCCATCGCGGGCCGCACCACCGGCACGTTCAGCAGCCTCAAGGCCACCGCCCCCACCCCGGCGGTGGACGCAGCCATGCACGCCACCGGCCCCGGCACCATCGTGAAGTTCCTGTTCACCAGCGGCTCCACCAAGATGCCCAAGCCGGTCATCAACACCCAGCGCATGTGGTGTGCCAACCTGCAGCAGATCACGCTGTCGCTGCCGGTGCTGGCCGAGGCCCCGCCCGTGCTGGTGGACTGGCTGCCGTGGAACCACACCTTCGGCAGCAACCACAACTTCGGCCTCACGCTGATGCATGGCGGCACGCTGTACATCGACGACGGCAAGCCCACGGCGGCATTGATCGGCGAAACGCTGCGCAACCTGCGCGAGATCGCGCCCACCGTGTACTTCAACGTGCCCACCGGCTTTGAAATGATTGCCGAGGCCATGAAGACCGACGCCGCGCTGCGCAGCAACCTGCTGTCGCGCGTGCGCCTGTTCTTCTACTCGGGCGCCGGCCTGGCCCAGCCCGTGTGGGACAGCCTGCACGCCACGCAAGAGGCCGCCATTGGCGAGCGCATCGTGATGTGCACGGGCCTGGGCATGACGGAATCCGCCCCCTCGGCCATGTTCTGCAACAGCCCCGACGTGCGCTCCGGCCACATCGGCGCGCCCGTGCCCGGCATGGTGCTCAAGCTGGTGGAGGTGGATGGCAAGACCGAGGTGCGCTACCGCGGCCCCAACGTCACGCCCGGCTACTGGCGCTCCGACGCCGCCACGCGCGATGCGTTTGACGACGAAGGCTACCTGTGCACCGGCGACGCCGTGAAGTGGATCGACGAGAACAACATCCACCGGGGCCTGGCGTTTGACGGCCGCATTGCCGAGGACTTCAAGCTCTCCACCGGCACCTTCGTGAGCGTGGGCCCGATGCGCGCCAAGATCATCGTGGCGGGCGCGCCCTACATCCAGGACGTGGTGCTGACCGGCCTGAACATGAAGGAAGTGGGCGCCCTGCTGTTCCCCTCCCCCGCCTGCCGCGCCGTGGCGGAGGCTGCAGGCCTCGGCCCCGACGCGCCCTTGGCCGACGTGGTGGCCCACCCCGCCGTGCGCCAGCGCATCGAGGCCGTGCTGGACGGATTGGCCCGCGAGTCCACCGGCAGCGCCAGTCGTGTGGCACGTGCGCTGCTGATGGCCGAGCCGCCCTCCATCGACAAGGGCGAGATCACCGACAAGGGCTCCGTCAACCAGCGCGCCGTGCTCAAGCACCGCGATGCACTGGTGCAGGCCCTGCACGACGACACCGCCCCCCACATCCTCAAACCCGGCGCCTGAGCGCCACCACCAGGATTCCACCATGCAGATTCAAGGACAAGCCGCCCTCGTGACGGGTGGCGCATCGGGCCTCGGCGAGGCCACCGCACGCGAACTGGCCCGCCGGGGCGCCAAGGTGGCCGTGCTCGACCGCAATGCCGAGCTGGCCGAAAAGGTCGCCGCCGAGATTGGCAAAGAGTTTGGCAACGGCTGCGCCGTGGCCTGCGCCTGCGACATCACCGATGCGGCCAGCGTCACCGCTGCGCTGGAGAAAGCCGCAGCCGCCCACGGCCCCGCGCGCATCCTGATGAACGTGGCCGGCATCGGCAGCGCCAAGCGCGTGGTGCAGCGCGACGGCAGCGCTGCGCCGCTGGAAGACTTTGTGCGCGTGGTCAACATCAACCTCATCGGCAGCTACAACGTGAGCCGTTTGTTTGCCGCTGCGTGCGCCAAGCTGCCCGTGCTGGACAACGGCGAGCGCGGCGTGATGATGTTCACTGCCTCCGTCGCCGCGTTTGACGGCCAGGTGGGCCAGCAGGCCTACAGCGCATCCAAAGCGGGCCTGGCCGGCATGACGCTGCCCATGGCGCGCGACCTGGCGCAGCACGCCATCCGCGTGTGCACCGTGGCACCCGGCCTGTTTGCCACACCGCTGATGAAAGAGCTGCCCGAAGCCGTGCAGCAGTCGCTGGCGGCCAGCATCCCTTTTCCGCCGCGCCTGGGCAAGCCCGAAGAGTTTGCCGAGCTGGCCTGCCACATCGTCACCAACGGGCACTTGAACGGCGAAGTCATCCGCCTGGACGGCGCCCTGCGCATGGCGCCGAGATGAAGCACCCCCTGAGTCGCTACGCGCCTTCCCCCTCTCCTTCGGGAGGGGGACGCCACCGGTGGCCTGGCAAAGCCAGTTCCACGGTGGCACTGGCGGGAGGCGCGCCAGTGTCAACGGTCAGCGCGCAGCGAAATGAAGGACGCGATGGTGTGAGCCAAACACTGCGTTGAATATCGAAAACTCACCAAGCACTACACCAGGAGACAACATGACAACCACCCGACGCCACTTTGTACAAACCCTCGGCTCGGCCGCGGCCCTCGGGGCGTTCTATCCCCTGACCACATTTGCTCAGGCACTGGACCAGGTCAAGATCATGTATGGCTTTCCCGCCGGCAGCGCAGGCGACAGCGTGGCGCGCCGCGTGGCCGAAAAGCTGGGCGGAACGGCCTACAGCAAGAACCCCGGCTTTGTGGAGAACAAGCCCGGCGCCGGCGGCCGCATTGCGGTGGAAACGCTGAAGAACTCCCCGGCCGATGGCTCGGTGCTGACGCTGGCCCCCGTGTCGGCCATGGCGGTGTACCCCCACATCTACCCCAAGCTCAGCTACAAGCCGGAGGAAGTCACGCCAGTTTCCATCGGCGCGATCATGCACCACGGCCTGGCGGTGGGGCCTGCCGTGCCCGCTGAAGTGAAAACGCTGGCGGACTTCCTGAAGTGGGCCAAGGCCAACCCCGACAAGGCCATGTACGGCACGCCCGGCGCGGGCACCATGCCCCACCTGCTGGGCGCGCTACTGGGCATCCGCGCCAATGTGGAACTCAAGCACGTGCCCTACCGCGGCACTGTGCCCAGCATCACCGACCTGGTGGGCGGCCAGATCGCTGCCGCCATGAACCCCAGTGGTGATTACCTGCAGTACATGAAGACCGGCCGCGTGCGCGTGCTGGCCACGTCGGGAAAAAAGCGTTCGCCCTACCTGCCCGACGTGCCCACCTTCACCGAACTGGGCTTCCCCGATGTGACCTCCGAGGAATGGTTTGGCTTCTACGCCCCGGCCAAGACCCCGGCCGCCACACTGGCCAGCGCCAACGCAGCCATCACGGCCGCCCTCAAGGACAAGGCCGTGATCGACTCGATCGGCGTTGTCGGGCTTGTGGCCCACGGCAGCACCCCGCAGGAAATGCTGGCCGACCAGAAGGCCGAGTTCGAGCGCTGGGGCCCGCTGGTCAAGCAGATCGGGTTCACCTCGGAAAGCTGAGGGTCACCCCCCTGAGGCGCTACGCGCCTTCACCCCCTCTCTCACGCTGGCGCGTGGGAGGGGGACGCCGCCAGCGCGGCAGGGCGGCCCTTGCGCGGCGGCCCTCGCCTTGGGGCGCGCCGGTATCCACGGACACAGGCGTGGCAGCGCTTTTAACGCGAACCCCATCACCCGTTCGGGCCGAAGGCGAGCGGCCCGCCGACTCAGTTCAAGAACTCAAGCAAAAACAGCCTCCAGCGCTTATCCAGAAAGCGTCAGCAGCTATCAAAACAAGAGTAATTCATGCCCGCACGCCAGTCCCTCGCCGACATCCAGTTCTTGCTGAACAACGTGCTGCAGGCCCCCGCGCAGTGGCAGGCGCTGGCGCCGTTTGCCGACACCGATGCCGACCTGGCCGCCCAGGTGCTGGCCGAAGCCGCCAGGTTTGTGGACACCGCCGTGGCCCCGCTGCAGCGCACGGGCGACGAGGTGGGCTGCCGGTTTGACGCAGGGCAGGTGCACACGCCGCCGGGTTTTCGCGAGGCCTACCAGGCCTTCTGGCAAGGCGGCTGGCCCGCGCTGGCCTGCGCGCTGGAGGACGGCGGCCAGGGCCTGCCCACGGTGCTGGAATGCGTGCTGTACGAATGGCTGGCCGGGGCCAACCACGGCTGGACCATGGCGCCCGGCCTGCTACACGGCGCGTACGAATGCATCAAGCACCACGCCAGCGATGCGCTGAAGGCGCAGTACCTGGAGAAGGTCGCCACCGGCGAGTGGCTGGCCACCATGTGCCTGACCGAAGCCCACGCGGGCAGCGACCTGGGGCTGGTGCGCACACGCGGCGTGCCCCAGCCCGACGGCAGCGCGCGGGTGAACGGCAGCAAGATTTTTATCTCCGGCGGTGAGCACGACCTGACGGACAACATCGTCCACCTGGTGCTGGCGCGCCTGCCCGATGCACCGGCGGGGCCCAAGGGCCTGTCGCTGTTCCTGGTGCCCAAGATTCTTCAGGATGGCACCCGCAATGCTGTCGTTTGCGAGCGCATCGAAGAAAAGATGGGCCTGCACGGCAGCCCCACCTGCGTGATGCGCTTTGACGACGCCACCGGCTGGCTGGTGGGTGAGGCGAACAAGGGCCTGGCCGCCATGTTCGTGATGATGAACGCCGCACGCCTGCACGTGGGCTTGCAAGGCATCGGCCTGCTGGAGGCCGCGTGGCAAAAAGCCAGTGCCTACGCCGCAGAGCGCCGCCAGATGCGCGCCCCCGGCGCCAAGGACACCAGCCTCATTCAAGACCACCCCGCCATCCGCCGCATCCTGCACACGCAGCGCGCCTGGATCGACGGCGGGCGCGTGCTGGCTTACCACACGGCCCTGCAACTGGACGTGGCCAAGCACCACCCCGACGCTGCCGAGCGCGCTGCCGCGCAACGCTGGTGCGCGCTTGTCACGCCCGTGCTCAAGGCCGCGCTCACCGACCAGGGTTTTCACGGCGCCAGCGCCTGCCTGCAGGTGTTTGGCGGCCACGGCTACGTGCGCGAATGGGGCATCGAACAGATCGTGCGCGATGCGCGCGTGGCCATGATCTACGAGGGCACGAACGAGATCCAGGCCATCGACCTGCTGGTGCGCAAGGCGCTGGCCGATGGGGGCCAGGGCCTGGCGGCGCTGCTGGCTGCACTGCCCGGCGCAGCCCCCAGCGCCGCTGCCAGCGCGCGCCGCCATGCGCTGGTCGAGATCACACAGACCCTGGCGATCGCCGCCCAGTCCGACCCCGAACTGCCCTACTGGGTGGCCGACGACTACCTGCGCGCCGTGGCACTGGTGCTCCTGGAATGGGCCTGGGGCCAGATCGGCGCCGCCCACCGCACCGCGCCCAACACTGCGCGCGACCGCTGGAGCGCGCCAGCCCAGGCCTTTGCACAGTGGGTGCTGCCCGAATTCGACCTGCGCACCAGCATCCTGCGCCACGCGATTGCACAGGCACTTGAATTCCGAACCAAATAGGCCGCTAGCGCTTGATGTATCAGCGCGATCAGCTATCTATTCAATAGCAATCATTGCACCCTGTGCACCCACAGCCCGGCAAGCAGGCCAGCTGGCCCACCACACCATCAACGTCGGTGCGTTTGCGCGCCTGTTCCTGGTGCCCGGCATGAACCGCTGTTCCGGCGGCCCCGCCACCGACCAGTTCGACATGCTGGCCCCGCTGGTGGCTTGGGTGGAACAATGCAAGGTGTCCAACGGCGTAACGGCGTAACGGCGAAGGCTCGCAGCGCGAGGGCCAAGGTGGTCAACAGCAAGCTGCCCGCCAGCTAATCCGCCAACCGCTCCAGGCCGCTGTGCTGTCGCCGCTTTGATAGCAGGCCACCATAGCGCGATACAGGTAGGTAGAAGTCTGATGGTCCGCAGGCTGTCGCAGGAAATCCAGCCACCTACTCCGATGCGCCCGGTGTGCGTTCAGCCAGCACTGGCGATCTGCTGGCTTCTTCTTTCGCCTTCTTCCCCTGGTCGTAGTGCCACTTGATGGCGAAGAACATGCCGGTGCCGAACACGGCCGCCTTGAACACAATGAAGACTATCGGGACCCAATCCATCTTTGAGATTTTCCTGGCTGTTGGTTGGCACTATCGCGGGTGAAGTGCGCGGCCTCAAAACGCTGCGTCGGCAGCTTCATCGTGTTCAAGCCATCGTCGAATCTCACATCGACACATTGGGCAAATGATCTGAAAACTTGGCGCTATGCTATCGGGCCTGCCGTGCGGGCGTAAGCATCAGTTCTGCCTAAATTTTCCGTAGCAGATGGAGTTCGCTGTGCAGAGCGACTGCCTGCCGATCAGCGCACCAAGGCGAGCATGTCCTTGATGACCACATGCCGAATGGCCCTCAGCAGGTGCGCTTCAGCGCCTCGCGTGGCCGCCGGGGCTTGCCCCATTTGCGGCGAGTTGTCGTGTTCGGCCTCCATGGCCTGGATGACGCTGTCAGCGGCCTGGGCGAGCTTGCCCGCCATGGTATTGATCTCCCGCTCAGCGGTTTTCTTGCCGAGCTTCAGGGCGACGCCTGTTTCGATCAGCCTGGGGCGGGTCACGCCGCTGAAGAAATGGGCCCCCACGATGGGCATGGCCAGCTTTTCGTCAGGCCACACAGCCTGCTCATTGGCCATGGATTTGGTGTGGTACACGGCAGTGCACAGCAGGTCGTAGAAGGGCGCAACGCGCGTGCCCTCGTCGTCGATCAAGAACGAGATGTTTTTGAGGTGGCAGTCGGAGTTGCCAACGAGCGTGTTGAACATGATCCAGCGAAACACGTCCAGGCGCGCAGCGGCCCTGTTGCGGCACAGTTCAATCAGCTGCAGCAGCTTGTCGAAGGTAGCGCTACGGTACTTGGCGTAAGCCATTTCGTTGAGGGACTGACAGCCATCAAGCGCGTGAACACGCTGTATCTCCCCGCCTGATGTCGTCTTACGGTCGAAGCGCTCAATGATGTAAACCGGCTCCGGGACATACAGGCGCGATACCTTCGGCACCTTGAGCCCCAAGGCACCTGCCAGGTGCATCGTAAAAAGCTCATTCACCACGGAATGGGGGAATCCATCGGCGGTGGAGTTGGGCTTGAGGATGTGGGTGGATGGGCTGCCTTTCAGGGGCTCCATCAGCTGGCCGGTGCCCGGGTCAAAAACCACCACCATCTTGTGCTGAGCCCCGGCCAGCGACATGCGCTTGGGGGCCTGGTGGGTGAGGGACGCCCTTGGCAAGTTGCGGATGCGTGCAGACAACGCCTCTCGGGTCAGCTCTACAGCCCCCTGGGGCGCATCGGGGGCTCCCGGCGGCTGCAGCACCAGGGCGCCTGCCGACTCCGACCCCAGCCGCTCCAGCAAGCCAAATGCGTCGGCTGCCTCAACACCCTCTTCTTTGCCGATGACCTCGCGCAGCCGTTCCTCGGGCAACAGGTTGTCGAAAAACCATTGGACAGGCCGCACCGTGGCGCCGTCCAGCAAAACCTCGGGGCCGAGGGGCAGCGCCGGAGACAGCGCGAAGGGCTTGGGCTGCTGCAGCCAGCTTTCAGCGTATTGAAATCCCCACACGTTGTTCTGGTCAAACAGCGAGCCAATCAGCTGACCGTTGATCTGGACTTGCAACTGTCGCTGGCTCATGGGTTGCCGTCCTCTTCTTCGCTCTTACGCTTGATTGCGGCACGCATCAGTTCCTGCGACTGCTGAGCCTGTTGTTCAAAGGCGGTCTTCTTGGCGGCGAGTCGTACGGCGTCGCTTTGCAATCTCTCAAAGGCTTCGTCCGGGATCTCCAGTTCCATGCGGATCCCCAGCTCGGCCAGCACCTGCAGCGCGCGGCCCATCTGCGCCGTCTCTTTGCCGTGCTCCAGGTCGCGCAAGTAAACGTGGCTGACACCCACGCTGCCCGCCACGTCGTCTTGGCGCACACCACCGGCCTTGCGCACAGCGCGCACCACCTGGCCAAAGGCCGCAACGCTTTGAATGGGGATTCTTTTCATAAATCGAAGCTTTGATTTCGATTTTATGCCGCAGATGGAGTGAATACAAGAAAACGAAATGATCGTTGATATTTTTACCAAATTTCCAGTTACGACTCAAAAATCGAAACATAAGTTTCTATTGCCGCCGGGGCTTGACATCTTCCGCTCGGGCGCAATTCACTACCCCAGGATCCGAATGTGCACACGCGGGCACAGGCTTATCCGCCTGGGCCACCCGGTCAGAAAGTTGTAGCGGTTGAGACTTGAAGCTCAATCCGTGAAACAGTGACAGTGAGAACTCCGTCTCCCGCCCCAGAAGCTGGGCCGTCGTCACCATGACGAATCCGATGAGCAAAGACACGAGGAACCCCTTCGACAAGGCCTTTGCGATGCGGAGCAGGGTACGGATGAATGGCTTGAAGTTCATGGCTGCAGTCTCTTGTCACGACTTGCGCAGAGCAAACCCTACTGGGGGGCTTTTTAGCTGCGAGGTCTGTCCCAGAGCATTGCGCCGAACGTCAAAAAGTCTTCGCCCTATACCGGTTTGGGATGAGTGGCGTGCTGGGAGCCGCCCATGGGTTTTGACAACATGCCCGAAGACGACTAGGTGTCACGATGCGCATCGCACTGGATGTTCGTGACCGAAGCAATGGTGCTGACAGTCCTCATTCGTTTACAGGCACCGCATGTCCGCGACCAGCCTCAAGCAGCCAAGCAGGTTCGTCGAATTGCGGTACACAACCCCCGCCATAACGAATGGACTCATGCAATCCTGTTCGATGGGCCTATGGTGCGCTGAGTACACAAAGTGCTCGCAGGAGCGATACCGGCAAATAGAAAGGCTTGCAAGGGTGAATCCCCTGCAAGCCTTTGATTTTTCGATGCGTTTCTACCAGGCACTTAACAGCGCCATCACCCCAGCAGGCGACACACCCATGCGCGCCACCGGAGTGTCAAAACGGCAACCCCACATAGTTCTCTGCCAGCGACCCCAGCGCCTTCTCGGACGAGAACAGGTACGCCAGGTCCGTGTCCTGCAGCTTCTGGTCGTACGCGATGGAATCCGGGAAGGTGTGCAGCATGGTCGTCATCCACCACGAGAAGCGCTGGGCCTTCCACACGCGGGCCAGGGCCTTTTCGGAGTATCTGTCGAGGCCGGTGCTGTCACCATTTTGGTAGTGGGCCAGCATGGCGTGGTACAGGTAGTAGATGTCGGATGCGGCGCTGTTCAAGCCCCGTGCGCCGGTGGGCGGCACGATGTGGGCGGCGTCGCCCGCCAGGAACAGGTTGCCATAGCGCATGGGCTCGGCCACAAAGGAGCGCAGGGGGGCGATGGACTTTTCGATGGATGCACCCGTAATCAGCTTGTCGGCCACCTCGGCGGGCAGGCGGCGCGTGAGCTCGGCCCAGAAGGCTTCGTCGGACCAGTCTTCCACCGTGTCGGTCAGCGGCACCTGGATGTAGTAGCGGCTCAGCACTTGCGAGCGCAGCGAGCACAGCGCAAAGCCGCGTTTGTGCTTGGCGTAGATCAGCTCGGGCGAGACGGGCTTGGTCCGCGAGAGTACGCCCAGCCAGCCGAAGGGGTAGACCTTTTCGTATTCCTTGAGCACGTCGCGCGGGATGGACTTGCGGCTCACGCCGTGGAAGCCGTCGGCGCCGATGACGAAGTCGCAGTCGATGCGCACCACCTCGTCGCCACTGCGGTAGGTCACATACGGGTTGGCGCTTTTGAGGTCGTGCGGCTGCACGTCTTCGGCGTTGTGGATGACGATGCCCTTCATGCGGTCGCGCGCTTCGTACAGGTCGCGCGTCAGCTCGGTCTGGCCGTAGACCACCACCGAGCTGCCGCCGCTGTACTTGTGCAAATCGACCCGGTCCATCTTGCCGTCGTGGGCGATGATGAAGCCGTCGTGGATCTCGCCTTCGCGGTCCATGCGCTCGCCGCAATGGGCCTCGCGCATGAGCGCAGCAAAGCCGTGCTCCAGCACGCCGGCACGGATGCGGCCCAGCACGTATTCACGGCTTTGGCGCTCCAGCACGATGGTTTCAATGCCCTTGAGGTGCAAGAGCTGCGAGAGCATGAGGCCCGAGGGGCCTCCGCCGATGATGCAAACCTGGGTTTTCATGGATGTCTCCGGGGGATGGTGGTTCATGACATTGATCAAAACAGCCCCGCAAAGATACGTGGCACAGTCGCCGGCTTGAATGGACGGATGGAGCCAGAACATGCACTTTTCGAACATCGACGGCATTCGCTCGTACAGCCTGTTTGGCGAGTCGCAGCACCTGCCCGATGTGCTGCACTGCGAGACGATTGCCGAGCGATCGGCGCTGCACGACTGGGAGCTGGCGCCGCACCGGCACACGCGGCTGCACCAGGTGCTGCTGATCACCGCGGGCGGCGGTGTTGCGCATCTGGATGGCGAGCGGCATGTGCTGCGCCCCGGCATGCTCATCAACGTACCGCAGGGGCATGTGCATGCGTTCCGCTTTACGCAGCACACCGAGGGCTGGGTGGCCACGCTGGCCGATGAATTGATGGACGAGATTTTTGTGCGCGTGGGCGATGTGCGGCGCGACCTGGCGCGGCCTGCCGTGGCGCCTGCGCCGCCGGAGCTGCACCAGGCTATGGCCCAGGTCTGGCAGGAGTTCTCGGGCCGGGCCAAGGCGCGTGCGCTGGTGCTGCGCGGCCTGAGCGCCACGCTGCTGGGCTGGGTGGCGCGCGCGATGGAAGACCACAGCCCGGGCGACGCGGCAGCGCCAGAGTCCAGCCTGGTGCAGCGGCTGGAGGCGCTGATCGAGGCGCATTTTCTGGAGCACTGGCAGGTGGCGGACTACGCGCGGGCGCTGGCCGTGTCGCCCACGCACCTGAGCCGCGTGGCGCGTGCAACCACGGGCGTGTCGGCCCAGCGGCTGATTGAGGCGCGGCTGATGCGGGAGGCGCGGCGCAACCTGGCTTACACGCACCTTGGCGTGGCCACCATTGCCTACACGCTGGGCTATGCCGACCCGGCGTACTTCACCCGCGCATTCACCCGCGATGCAGGCTTGTCGCCCCGCAGCTTTCGCGCGCAGGTTGCGGCATCGAGCCCGGGCCGCAGCACGTGAGCCCCGTGACACGCTGCTGACACTGCGCTGTCAGCAGGCCGCCGCGACCATCAAGGCTTCTTTTTTGACTTGGCACACATAAGGAGCCTTCGCATGAAAAACGCCATCACCTGGTTTGAAATCCCCACCACCCAACTCGACCGCGCCCAGGCCTTTTACGAGGCCGTGCTGGGCCAACCCATGCGCCGCGAGAACATGGGGCCCAGCGAAGGTGCCGTGTTTCCCTACGACGGCGCTGCAGACGGCGTGGGCGGCGCGTTGATGATGGGCCCGACGGCACCGCAGGTATCGGGCAGCGGCACACTGGTGTACCTGGACGCATCGCCCTCACTCGACGCCGCACTGGAGCGTGTGGTGGCGCACGGAGGCCGTGTGGCCTTGCCCCGCCAGGCGCTGCCGCCGGGCATGGGGTTTTATGCGCACATCCACGATCTGGATGGCAACCGCGTGGGTCTGCACGCACTTTCTTGAAGAAGGGACAAGGCATGGAAACACAGGAACTGCACCGGGGCCGCCTGATTGACCACATACAGCTCGTGGTGCGCGATCTGGCGGCCAGCCAGGCGTTTTACACAGCCGCGCTGGGGGCGCTGAAGGTGCCGATGGGTGGCGCCGACGAGGGCTATTTCTGGGCGGACGAGCTGTTTGTGTCGTCCGCCGACAGCCTTGCCGCGCAAGGCCAGCTGACGGGCCGCACGCACCTGGCCTTTCAGGCGCAGGACCGGGCGATGGTGGACGCCTTCTACCAGGCCGCGCTGGCCCACGGCGGCACTGATAACGGCGCGCCCGGCGAGCGAAGAGCCTGTTCAAAGTCTTTTTGGAGTCGCACAAGTACCTTGCCGGGATGGAATGCAAGGCGCGGTGCGCCGCCGATAGCCCGTGCTATCGGCAAGCGCCGCAACGCCACAGACCGCCCGGCAAGGCACTTGCCCGAAGGGTTGGAGTGAAATCGGGCGATTGGACGCCCCGGCTGCTTGCATGGGCACGAGCCCATACAGCGCACCCGAAGCATCCTCTCATCCCGATTGCACTCCAATGCGATCTCCAAAAAAACTTTGAACAGGCTCTTGCCACCCCGGCTACTACGCGGCGTTTGTGCTGGACCCGGATGGGAACAACATCGAGGCCGTGTACCACGGCGAGGCGCAGCGCAGCGCCCCGTCGGTGAAGATCACGTTCTGACGGGCCGGCAAGGCGGCCGCAACGCCGCCGCCAAGCGCCTCAGCACACCGCCATGAGGGAATCGACCACCCTGCGTTGGGCTGCGCTCAGCGCGGCATAGCCCTCGCGCAGCAGGCGCAGCACGATCAAATGGATATCCGTTTCGCTCTGGGACATGGTGTTCTCCTTGCGGGATGGCTGGGGCCAGGCTTTGGCTGCAAGGCCGCAGCGCGCGGGCCTCGTCCCCCGTGGAAAAAGCCCCCTGCCACTGTGCCGACGTGGCGCGGGTGCAATGCGGTGATGTGCGGGGCAATGGTGGTGCTTTTTGGGGGCGCTGCTTTGGCGCGGTGTTCTGGTGCGTGCCGCCTCTGACCGCAGGTGCCTGTGCAGCGTGCTGAACACACACTGCACGCCGCAACTCCTGTTTTGATAGCTGCTAGCGCATACCCATCAAGCGCTAGACGCCAAAAACACCATAAATTCCTCAGGGCATCAGCCCCGCATGCACAGGCAAAGAGCGTTTCACGTCAGACGCTGAGGTAGGCCCTGCGTATCTCTTCATTGGCCGACAGCTCGACCATGCTGGCCTGGTAGCGGATCTGGCCCCGCTCCAGCACATAGGCGCGGTCGGACACCAGCTCGGCAAAGTGCATGTTCTGCTCAGAGAGCAGGATGCTCACGCCCTGCTCCTTGAGCTCCAGGATCATCTGCGCCATCTGCTCCACGATCACCGGGGCCACGCCTTCGGAGGGCTCGTCGAGCAGCACCAGAAACGGGTTACCCATGAGCGTGCGGGCCACGGTGAGCATCTGCTGCTCGCCGCCACTCATGCGGCCACCGGGGCGCTCCCGCATCTCGCCCAGGTTGGGGAAGAGCTTGAACAGGCGCTCGGGCGTCCACACCGGGGCGGCCGTGCCGTCGGGCCAGGTGCGGGCAGGCTGGCGGCCCACCTCCAGGTTCTCCATCACCGTGAGGTCGGTGAACACGCGGCGGTCTTCGGGCACAAAGCCCAGGCCCAGGCGCGCGGCGTCGTGCGGGTCGGTTCTGGAAAGGTCTTTGCCCATGAACTGGATGCTGCCCTTGCGCTTGGACAGCAGGCCCATCAGCGTCTTGAGCGTGGTGGATTTGCCTGCGCCGTTGCGGCCCATCAGGGCCACGACCTCGCCGCGGCGCACGTCGAGATGAACGTCAAACAGGATTTGCGCCGCGCCATACCAGGCCTGCAGCGCTTTGGCCTGCAGCAGCAAGGGTTGGGGTTCGTTGGTTGTCGTCGTCATGCTCATGCGGCCTGTGGGGCAGCGGCTGCCGTTTTCTTCTCGAAGGTCTTGCCGGTGCCGAAGTACACCTCCTGCACCTTGGGGTGGTCACGCAGCTCCAGCGGCTTGCCCTCGGCAATCAGCCGCCCGCGCGCCAGCACGATCATGCGGTCGGCATAGGCAAACACCACGTCCATGCTGTGTTCGGTAAACAGCACGGCCATGTTGCGGTCGATCACCAGCTGCTTGGTCAGCGCCATGAGCTCGTGGCGCTCCTGGGGCGCCATGCCGGCGGTGGGCTCGTCCATGAGCAGCAGCTTAGGGCTGTTGGCCATGGCGATGGCCAGCTCCACGCGCTTCACATCGCCATAGGCCAGCACGCTGCAGGGGCGGTCGGCCTGCGACTTCATACCCACCTGGTCGAGCAGCGCCAGGGCTTCGTCGCGCTTGTGGTCTGCCGCCTTGCGCCACATCGCAAACAGGCGGTTGTCGTGGGAGATCAGCGCCATCTGCACGTTCTCCACCACCGTGAGCGATGCAAAGGTTTCGGCGATCTGAAATGTGCGGCCCACGCCCATGCGCCAGATGTCGCGCGGTTTGCGGCCCACCAGCTCCTGGCCATTGAGCTGGATGGAGCCTGCATCGGCAGGCAGCTGGCCGTTGACCATGTTGAAGGTGGTGGACTTGCCCGCGCCGTTGGGGCCGATCAGCGCCAGCAGCTCGCCGGCAGCCAGCTCGAAGTGGATGCCATCCACCGCCTTGACGCCGCCAAAGGATTTGCCCAGGCCAGAGACTTTGAGCAGGCTCATGCCTTGCCCTCCTTCATGTTGTTCGCTGCGCGCCGGTTGTCAAAGAGCTGCTGGATGCCGCCTGCAATGCCCTGCGGGAACAGCAGCACAAGGATCAGGATGATGGCGCCCAGCATGGCGCGCCAGTAGTCGGTGTTGCGTGCCACGGTGTCGTGCAGCCAGGTGAAGGTGACGGCGCCCACCACAGGGCCTGCCAGCGTCTGGATGCCGCCCAGCAGCACCATGACGAGGCCATCGACCGAACGGCTCACGTGCAGTGTCTCGGGCGAGATGCTGCCTTTGGAGAACGCGAACAGCGCGCCACCCAGGCCCGCAAACAGCCCGGCAATCACGAAAGCCGTCCACTGCATGCGCTTGACGTCAATGCCGATCGCATCGGCGCGCAGCACCGAGTCCCGCCCTGCCCGCAGCGCATAACCAAACGGCGAGAACAATACGCGGCGCAACAACAGCACACCGCCCACCACCAGGGCCAGCGTGAGGTAGTAGTAGTTGCGCTTGTCTGACAGCCAATCGGCGGGCCACACGCCCGTGAGGCCGTTGCTGCCGCCCGTAAAGCCGTCCCACTGGTAGCAGATGGCCCAGGTGATCTGGGCAAACGCCAGCGTCAGCATGGCCAGGTAGACGCCCGACAGGCGTACGCAGAACCAGCCATAGAGCAGCGCGCCCGCCGCCGCCGCCAGCGGCGCCAGCACCAGCGCCAGCTCCATGGGGATGTCGGCCGAGCGCACCAGCAGCGCTGCGGCATAGGCGCCCAGGCCAAAGTAGGCCGCATGGCCGAACGAATGCATGCCCGCCGGGCCCATGATGAAGTGCAGGCTGGCCGCAAACAGCGCGGCAATCAGCAGGTCGATCAACAGCACCGTGAGGTAGGGCGAGCCCGTCGTCAGCAACGGCAGCACCACCAGCACCGCTACCAACGCCGCGCCACCCAGCTTGAACCAGCGCTCGGGCTGGCGCAGGGGAGCCTCGGGCAGGCCGGTGTTGCGGCTCACGCTCTGCGGCTTGCCCATGAGGCCCCAGGGGCGCCAGACCAGGACCACGGCCATCACCAGAAACTCCACCACCAGCGTGAGCTTGGAGAACGACACGCTGAACCCGAAGATGTCCACCACGCCCAGCCAGATGCAGATGGCCTTGATTTCGGCGATCAACAGGGCCGCGACATAGGCGCCCGGAATGGAGCCCATGCCGCCCACCACGACCACCACAAACGCGGCGCCGATGGTGTTGAGGTCCATCTCCAGCGTGGCGGGCTCGCGCGGCAGCTGCAACGCACCGCCCAGGCCCGCCAGCAGCGCGCCCAGCGCAAACACCGCCGTGAACAGCCAGGCCTGGTTCACGCCCAGCGCGCTGACCATCTCGCGGTCTTGCGTGGCGGCGCGCACCAGTGTGCCCCAGCGCGTGCGGGTGAGCAGCAGCCACAACAGGCCCAGCACCACCGGGCCCACCACGATGAGGAACAGGTCATACGAGGGAAACTGGCGGCCCAGGATGCTGACCGAGCCCGACAGCCCCGGTGCGCGCGGGCCCAGCAGTTCTTCCGGCCCCCAGAACCACAGCGCTGCGTCCTTGATGACCAGCACCAGCGCAAACGTGGCCAGCAGCTGGAACAGCTCGGGCGCCTTGTAGATGCGGCGCAGCAGCACCACCTCCACCACTGCCCCCAGCGCGCCCACGGCCACGGCCGAAAGCAGCAGCGCGGGCCAGAAGCCCAAGCCCGTGCCCAGTTGGGCCACCAGCGAATAGGCCACATAGATGCCCACCATGAAGAACGAGCCATGGGCAAAATTCACGATGCGCGTCACCCCGAAGATCAGCGACAACCCGGCCCCCACCAGGAACAGCGAGGAGGCCCCCGCCAGACCGTTGAGCAGCTGAACGACAAAACCCGAAAAACCCATCTCAGTCTCCGCGGCGCAACCTGCGCACCGCCCATAGCCCATGAAACCGGCGCGGCCACAGCGAGGGCTGCGTCCCCCTTCCCGCACGCAGCGCGAGAGAAGGGGGAAGACGCGAAGCGTCTCAGGCGGATGTCACTCGGCCGCGCGCATTTTTTTGACTTCGTCGTTCGACGGCTGGACCTTCGCGCCATCGATGTAGCGGAAATTCACCATCACGCCCTTGCCACCTTCGTTTCTGGTACGGCCCACATAACCGCCCATGGTGGACTGGTTGTCTTCGGGCCGGTACACGATGGGGCCAAACGGCGTGGACACCTGCAGGCCCTTGAACGCGGCCACCAGCTTTTCGGTGTCGGTGGAGCCCGCCTTCTTCATGCCTTCGGCCAGCGACTTGATGGCGCTGTACCCCACGACGGAGCCCAGGCGCGGGTAGTCCTTGAACCTGGCCTGGTAGGCGGTGTGGAAGGTCTTGTGCTCGGGCGTCTGGATGCCATACCAAGGGTACCCGGTAACAATCCAGCCGTTGGGCGCTTCGTCCTTGAGCGGGTCCATGTATTCGGGCTCTCCGGTCAGCAGGCTGACCACCTCACGGCCCTGGAACAGGCCACGCGTGTTGCCCTCGCGCACGAATTTGGACAGGTCGGCACCGAACAGCACGTTGAAGATCGCGTCGGGCCTGGCGTCGGCCAGGGCCTGCACCACGCTGCCGGAATCGACCTTGCCCAGGGGCGGCGCCTGCTCGGTCACAAATTCCACATCGGGCTGGGCCGCCTTGAGCAGCTGCTTGAACGTGGCCACGGCCGACTGGCCGTATTCGTAGTTGGGGTACACCAGCGCCCAGCGCTTCTTCTTGAGTGCCACGGCCTCGGGCACCACCATCGACACCTGCATGTAGGTGGAGGGGCGCAGGCGGTAGGTGTAGCGGTTGCCGTTTTGCCAGACGATCTTGTCGGTCAGCGGCTCGCTGGCGAGGAAGAAAAATTTCTTCTGGCGGGCAAAGTCCGTGAGCGCCAGCCCGATGTGCGACAGGAACGACCCCGTGAGCACATCGACCTTTTCGCGCGACACCAGCTCTTCGGCGGCGCGCACGGCGTCGCCCGGGTTGGCGTTGTCGTCGCGGATGACGAGCCGGACCTTCTTGCCCAGCAGCCCGCCCGAGGCATTGATTTCCTCCACCGCCAGCTCCATGCCTTTCTTGTAGGGCTCCAGAAAGGCTGGCTGCGCCTTGTAGCTGTTGATTTCGCCGATCTTGATCACGCCCTGGGCGTGCACTGGCACAAGAAAAGCCAGCATCGTGGCTGCAGTGGCGGACTGCAGCAGGCGGGGTCGTCGCAGCATCATGCGCAAGCTCCAGAAAAGAGGGTTGACGCGATGGTAGGGCACACCGGGGCGGCCCGCAGGATTTGTGCAAGGCGGCCTGCAATCGCCAAATA
This sequence comes from Acidovorax sp. NO-1, assembly GCF_000238595.1. Taxonomy (GTDB): domain Bacteria; phylum Pseudomonadota; class Gammaproteobacteria; order Burkholderiales; family Burkholderiaceae_C; genus Acidovorax. The sequence goes on from NZ_AGTS01000046.1 coordinate 65,659, forward strand.
ACGGCAGGTTATGGAAGATGCGGAACAATACGGGGTTGCGCCGTCCACCGGCGGCCATCCCCCTTGCCTTGCGCCCGCACGCGCAGCGCCCGGGCGCGGCTGCCCCTGCCAGCCCTTTTCCATTGTTCATTTTTTGCCCGATCCAAGCACCATGAGCGCCTTTCTCGATGAACGCGTCCTGACTGTCCACCACTGGACGGACCGCCTTTTTTCCTTCACCACCACGCGCGACACCGCGCTGCGCTTCTCCAACGGGCATTTCACGATGATCGGCCTGCGCGGCGAGAACGGCAAACCCCTGCTGCGCGCCTATAGCATCGTGAGCCCCAACTACGAGGAGCACCTGGAGTTCCTCTCCATCAAGGTGCCCGATGGCCCGCTGACCTCGCGCCTGCAGCACATCCAGGTGGGCGACACCATTGTGGTGGGCAAGAAGCCCACCGGCACCCTGCTGATCGATTACCTGCTGCCAGCCAAGCGCCTGTACATGCTGTCCACCGGCACGGGCTTGGCCCCGTTCCTGAGCGTGATCCGCGATCCCGAGACCTATGAGCGGTTTGAAGAGGTGGTGCTGGTGCATGGCGTGCGCGAAGTGAAGGAACTGGCGTACCACGACTACATCACGCAGGAACTGCCAAAGCACGAGTTCCTGGGCGAGATGGTCACCAAGCAGCTCAAGTACTACCCGACCGTGACGCGCGAGCCCTTCAAGCACCAGGGGCGTGTCACCACGATCATCGAGAACGGCCAGCTGGCCCGCGACCTGGGCCTGCCCGCGCTCAACCCGGCCGAAGACCGCGTGATGATCTGCGGCAGCCCCGAGATGCTGCGCGACCTCAAGCACATGATGGAAGAGCGCGGTTTCAAGGAAGGCAACACCACGAAGCCGGGCGACTTCGTGATTGAACGCGCTTTTGCCGAGCAGTGATCTCCCGGCGGCACCGCCGTCGCCTGCATACAGCGGTGTCAACGGGCTTGGCCGCTATGGAGCCACCGGCGGGCGCTGCCGCACCGTGGCCGGTGCGCCCAGCTCCTGAAAGGCCCGTGCACAGCTGGCAGAAAACAGCAGCACGGCCGACGAGAAGTAGATCCACATCAGCAGCACCACCAGCGAGCCCGCCGCGCCATAGGCCGATACCACGGCCGCTGTAGACAGGTACCAGGCCAACAGCTGCTTGCCCACGGTGAACAGCGTGGCGCCCACCACGGCGCCGGCCATGATGCAGCGCGAGGGTGGCTTGGCACCGACGCCAATGCGCATGAGGCCCACAAACAGTGCCACGGCAAAGCCGAAGGCCACCACTTCGTTGACCAGCTGCATGACGGGTGCCAGGGGCGCCATCGACAGGCGCGTTCCCGCCCAGCCCGCCAGCAGGTTGATCAGGGTGGACATCGCCAGCGACACCATCAGCAAAAAACCCAGCGCCAGCACATAGCCCAGCCCGCGCAGGCGCAGCGATGCCATGCGCCACCAGGCGGCCCGCTGGGGTGGTGGCTCATCGCCCCGCCACAGCTGCGCCAGCGCCGACTGCAGTTCCACAAACACCCCGGTGGCGCCCGACACCAGCACCACAAAACCCACCACCGAGGCCAGTCGCCCTTCGGCGGGCGCCTGCGCACTGGCCATGGCCTGGCGCACCACGTCGGCCACCTGCTGGCCCATGACGGCCTGCACCTGGGCAATGAGGTTGCTTTCGAGGTAGCTGCGGTCCATCCACCAGCCCATCACCCCCACCAAAAGCAGCAGCAGGGGCGCCAGACTGAGCATGCCGTAGAACGACATGGCAGCACTCATGCGCAGCCCGTCGGCATCCAGCCAGAGCGTGGTGGCGCGCCAGAAGGGCTGCAGCAGCTTCCACACGGGTTGCACAAGCTGCACGGCGCGTTTTTTCAACGAGTGTTCGGACATGCGCACAGACTACGGTGCGGGTGCTGCCGCGTCCACCCTCCATCCGCTGCAATGCGGGTAGGCGTGCTCCCACAGGCGCATGGCCCGTCTTTCCGTTGCCGGCGCCTGTTGCGCCTGTTGCGCCTGTTGCGCCTGTTGCGCCTGTTGCGCCTGTTGCACAGGTGACGACCACCACCCCGGCGGCGCTGCTACGCTGATGTGTTTTCAAAACATCTCCGAGACCACCCATGCAGCCCCACGCCTTTGCCCGCCTGCGCACCGCGCTCCAGTCCCATGTTGACCAGGGCCTGCTGCCCGGCGCGGTGGCGCTGGTGCACCACCAGGGCCATACCGTGCTGCACGAAGCCGTGGGGGCCCAGCGGCCCGGGGCAGGCGCGCCCGCCATGGCGCCCGATACCGTGTTCCGCATCTATTCCATGACCAAACCGGTGGCCTCGCTGGCGGCACTGATGCTCATGGAAGAAGGCCGCCTGCTGCTGTCGCACCCCGTAGCGCACTACCTGCCCGCATTTGCCAACCAAAAGGTGTATGACGAAGCCACCGGCACGACCCGCCCCGCAACGCGCGAGGCCACGGTGCACGACCTGCTGCGCCACACCGCCGGGCTGAGCTACGCGTGGGAGGCGGGCACCGTGCCCGACCAGTACCGGGCGGCGCGCGTGGGCTCGCGGCGCCACAGCAATGCCGAACTGGTGGCCGCACTGGGCCCGCTGCCACTGGTGCACACGCCCGGCAGCCGCTGGGAATACAGCCGCGCTACCGATGTGCTGGGTGCCGTGCTGGAGGTCATCGAAGGCGAGAGCCTGGGCGCAATCCTGAAGCGCCGCATCCTGGAACCCCTGGGCATGCACGACACCGGGTTCGTGGTGCCGCCCCAGCGCCTGCCCGACCTGGCCGAGCCGTTTGCGCGCGATCCGCAGACCGGTGCCGAGGTGGCGCTGATCGATGTCTCTGCGGCGCCAAAATTTGAATCCGCGGGCGGCGGGCTGGTGTCTACTGCGGGGGACTACGCGCGCTTTTTGCAGCTCATGCTGGGCCGGGGCATGCTGCGCGAAGCGGACGGCCGCGCCATCCGCCTGGTCAGCCGCGCCACTGTGGATTTCATGACCGCCGACCACCTGGGCACCATCCCCACGGCAGGCGACATCCTGCCCGCGGGCTACGGCTTTGGGCTGGGCGTGGCGGTGCGCAAGGCCAACGGCCTGGCCACCAGCCCCGGATCGGCAGGCACCTACAGCTGGAGCGGGCTGGGCGGCACCTTCTTTTTCGTCGATCCCGCCCAGGACCTGTTTGCCATCCTGCTCACCCAGGCGCCCGGCCAGTTGCGCATGCTGTGCGAGCTGTACCCGGCGCTGGTCTACGCCGCGCTGTGACCGCCTGGGCGCGGCACCGCCCTTACACTGGGCAGCGCGCGGCGGATGCAGGCACGCACACACTGGCCCACACCCCACGCGCCGCACGTACACAGGACAACACCTATGCAGATTCGCTGCGCTCTGGTCGGCATGCCCGGCTCGGGCAAATCCACCATCGGGCGACAGCTGGCCCACCGGGCGGGCGTCCCCTTCATCGACCTGGACCACCTGCTCGAGCAGTCCATCGGCACCAGCATCCGCAGTTTTTTTGAGACCGAGGGCGAAGCCCGCTTTCGCGACCTGGAGTCCGAGGCCCTGGCCGAAGTTGCGGCGCAGCCGGGCGGCATGGTCCTGTCCACCGGCGGCGGCGCCGTGCTGCGGCCCGAGAACCGCGAGGTCCTGCGCCAGTTTGGCAATGTGCTGTACCTGCGTGCCGCCCCTGAAGAGATCTACCGGCGCGTCAAGCACGACCGCACACGCCCGCTGTTGCAGGGCGGCAACCCCCTTGAGAAGCTGCGCGAGCTCTACGCGGTGCGCGACAGCCTCTACCGTGAAACCGCGCACTACATCATCGAAACCGGACGCCCCACCGTGCACACCCTGGTCAACATGATCATGATGCAGCTGGAGATGGCGGCAGGGGCTCAGGGGTGAGCGCAGCGCGCTGGCGCCGCCAGGGCCTCCTCGCGGCACTGCTGGCAGGCGGCGCCTGCGCGGCCGTGCAGGCCCAGGTGCCTGTGCCGCAGGGTGGAGGCAATGCACCCGGCGCCCTCACTCCGGCCCTGGCCACCGTCGAAGTGATCGATAGCGCCCAGGCACAGCGCCAGTTTGACAGCGCCGCCAGCCACACCAGCGTGGCGGTGGAGGGGTTTGCGGCCACCACACCGCTGGTGCACCTGTCAGAACTGCTGGCCGGGCAGGCGGGTGTGGTGGCGCAAGACCGTGGCAACTACGCGCAAGACCTTCAGATTGCCGTGCGGGGCTTTGGTGCGCGTTCCACCTTTGGCGTGCGCGGGGTGCGTGTGCTGGTGGACGGCATCCCTGCCAGCATGCCCGACGGCCAGGGCCAGGCCGCCACGGCCCACCTGCCCTCGGCCGCACTGGTCGAGGTGCTGCGCGGGCCACTGGCGCAGCTGTATGGCAATGCTGCCGGGGGTGTGGTGCAGGTCACCACGCGCGACCCTCAGCCCGGCGGTGCGGCGCAGGCTGGCGTGGCACGGGGATCCTATGGCCTGCGACTGGTCGATGCGTCGCTGGACGTGGGCGCCCCGACGCTGGGCGGGCTGGTGAGCGTCTCACACCTGGAGACGGACGGCTGGCGCGACCACAGCGCGGCGCGGCGCACACACGTCAACGGCAAGCTGGTGGCACGCCCCGATGGACGCACCCGCCTCACCGCCATGCTCAACCTGTACGACCAGCCGCTGGCGCAAGACCCGCTGGGGCTCGATCTGCTGCAGTTCCAGAGCGCGCCACGGCAGGTGGCCGCCGTGGCCACCGCCTTCGATACCCGCAAGGCGGTGGCGCAAAACCAGCTGGGTGTGGTGCTGGAGCGCCAGCTCAGCCCCACCGACAGCCTGCAGCTGCGTGCCTATGGCGGCACCCGCCAGCTGACGCAGTACCTGTCTTTCAGCGGGGCAGGCGCAACTAGCGCGGGCGGCGTGGTGGACCTCGACCGGGGCTACCATGGTGTCGGCCTGGCGTGGACCCGTGCGCTGCGCACGGATTCGGGCCTGCCGCTGACCTGGACGGTGGGCCTGGAGGCGAACCGGATGTCCGAACACCGCCAGGGCTTCGTGAACCAGGGAGGCACCCGGGGCGACCTGCGGCGCAACGAACGCGACAGCGCCGCCAACACCGATCTGCACGCCCAGCTCGACGCGTGGATCACACCGCGCTGGCGCGCCGTGGCGGGCGTGCGGGCGAGCCAGGTGCGCGTGCAGGTGAACGACCGCTTCATCACCCCCGCCAACCCCGACGACAGCGGCGCACGCACCTGGCGCCACACCAGCCCGGCCGCAGGGCTGGTGTGGAGCGCCACCGACACGCTCAACCTCTACGCCAACGTCGGCCGGGGTTTCGAGACGCCGACGCTTGCCGAAATGGCCTACAGCCGCAGCAACACCGGGCCCAACTTCGGCCTCTCTGCCGCCCGCAGCCGCCAGTGGGAGGTGGGCGCCAAGTGGCGCGGCCAGAACCAGCAACTGGATCTGGCATGGTTTGATACCCGCAGCCAGGGCGAGATCGTGCCGGTGGAGACCGTCAGTGGCCGCTCGGTCTTTCAAAACGTGGACAACGTGCGCCGCCGTGGCCTGGAGCTGGCATGGCGCGCCAGCGTGGGCGCCTGGACGCACCGGGCCAGCTACACCTACCTGGACGCCTACTTTGGCAACCCCTTTGCCGGTGCGGGCGGTGCGGCTGTGGCTGCGGGCAACCGGCTGCCGGGCACGGCGCGGCACACGGCGCTGCTGTCGGCGGACTACGCGGCCACCGCGCGCTGGCAGCTGGGCGGCACGCTGCATCTTGCGGCCGCGGTGTTTGCCAACGACACCAACACCGCCTCGGCCCCCGGCTACGCCGTGGCGGGCCTGCACACCGGCTACCAACTGGGCAGCGCGGCGCCGGGCAGCACGCGCTGGCAGGTCTGGGCCCGGGTGGACAACCTGTTCAACCGCCGCTACGCGGGCACGCTGATCGTGAACGACGGCAACGGCCGATTCTTTGAGCCGGCTGCAGGCCGGCGGCTGATGGTGGGGGTTCGGGCGCAGTTTCTTTGAGGGGGTGTCTCCAGGCTCAGCCCGACGGTTAGAGGGGTGTTGCGGGAGATTTCCGAGGAAAGTCCGTCATGCAGTCCAAATTGGCATCTAGCGCTTATTCCACAAGCGCGAACAGCTATCATTTTTGCAAAATCGCAGCAAGATTTGGCTGAACGCGACCCCATGATCCGTGTCGGGCTGAGCGTGTCGAAGCCAGGGTGCTCCCGGGGGTGCTGATCAACCGAACGCCCGGCCCAAACGCTGGGCTGCGTCCAGCAGGCCGTTAAAAATCGGCTCTGCCACTTCCATAGGAAACCCCTGGGGCAACTGCGTTTGCACCAACTGCACCGCCGCGGGGGTGTGTTGCACGGCTTTTTCGATGAGGTCGTCCACGCCAAAACCCCTGGGGGAGACGATGCCGTAGCGGGCGCCCACGGCCTGCCAGTGGCGCAGCAAAATCTTGTTCACCTGCCAGTGCGCGTTTTTGGAGCGCACCGCCATGGCCATGCGTGCGCGGTGCGCTGAAAGCTTTCCTGGGGCTTCCCCCAGCATGGGGTAGACGGAGAGCACGTCGTACAACGGTGCCATCTCAAACGCTCCCTGCGGACGCAAAAAAAGGCTGAAATTTTTGGCGTGCCCGTCGGTGGCACTCAGCATCCAGAACAACAACTGCGCCATAAAAAATCGGTAGCGGTCCCGTTCGCGCTCCGCAGACCCGTCGAGCAGCGCCATGATGCGGTCCACGCCAGGCCCGCCATCGGCCTCGTATTTGAGCACCGGCGAGGTCCCTGTGGCCTGGCACATGTCTTCTTGCGGCAAACGCAGCAGTTGCTCGCCTTGTCCCCAACGCCGGTCGAAGCGCTCCACGCCCAGAATTTTCTGGTCTTCGAACTGCAGCATCTCGCAGTGCGCCACGGGCAACCCAAAGGCCGCCACCAGCTGGGCGCAGAGCCATTCGTTTTCGACCGAGTGGCGCATGTCCAGCAGCAGGTTGCCGATGACACCCATGGGCAGCTTGAAGATATGGGTGGTGGGCGTTGCGCCCAGCGGTCGGCACCAGCGGCCTTGCCAAAAGGTCAGCGCCGTTTTCTCTTGTGCGCCCGCGATGGAGATACGGAAGTCGTCTCGCACCTCTCTGTCGCCATAGGCGGCGGGTTGCACGGTAGAACGAATCACCTGCGCCACCTGGGCATCGCTCAACGGCTCAGCCTGAACGCGCAGGTCGGTGGGCGGTGTACCGCCTGTCGGGACGATCTGCAGCGCGCCCACGCAGTCGCGGCCAATTTCGCGCAACAGCGTGTAGGCGTCGGTAGACCCCACTTGGTAGCGGCGCGCAACGCGCTCGCGGATGTCTTTGCTGTCGGGCAGCAAGTTCTCAAAATAGAAGCGGACCACATCACCTTTGTGGGGTCGATTGCCCGGCGTAAAAGGCAGCGAGAGCGACAACGGCCTGCGCAGCGGCGATGCCACCCATTCGCTGTCGTACTGCAAGACATCACCACCGGACTCAAGGCTCCAGGTGCCCACGAAGTGGCCATTCATCCACAACCCGAGGGACTTGCTGCTGCGTACGGGCGTGTTCATGACTTACCAGTCTGCGGAGCTGCCTGACGTGGGTGCGGTGGGGTCTGATGGGGGGCCCGATGCAGCGCCAGGCTTTGCACGCAGCACCCACTCCACCCCCAGGATGTTCATCAGCTTCATGAGCCGCGCGGCACTCACCGTCTCGGCGTTGCGCTCCAGCGCTGAAACCGTCTGCTGGGTAACGCCCAGGCGCATGGCCACATCAGCCTGCGTGAGGTGGGCCGCCTTGCGAAAAGCCTTGAGCAACTGGGGCAGTTGCTCGGTGGTGCGAACGGTGAAGTCTTCCATGGGCGCGGCGGGTTGGACTTGCGCAAATTGAACCTCGCCAAGTCCTTATGGCTGGAGGCACGCACTATAAGCTGTATTTGAAGAAAACAGCTTAGTAATTGTTGTTTCACAATCAAAAGACTGTTTTTTCAATTCACAAATCAACAGTTGTTTTCAGTGATCCAATACGGTGCGGGCTCTACGATGTGCCGTTCGCCAGCCCGGCGAGCATGGCTCACCCAGAGCAAGTGAAAAAATCGGATCAAATACGGCCTCAGCGCTTATCCAGATTGCGCCAACAGCTATTGATTCAATAGCAGTCTAAAGATTCGGCGCCAGCAGCCGCGCCAGCACCTTCTCGTCCATCCCCCGGCGCAGCGCCATGTCGTGCAGCTGGTCTTCGCCGATCTTGCCGACGTTGAAATACACGGCGTCAGGGTGGCCGATGTAGAAGCCGCTCACGCTGGCAGCCGGCATCATGGCCAGGCTTTCGGTGAGGCTCATACCGATCTCTTCGGCGTTCAGTACGCGGAACAGGTCTGTCTTGGCGCTGTGGTCGGGGCAGGCGGGGTAGCCGGGCGCGGGGCGGATGCCCTGGTACTTCTCGGCAATCATGTCGTCGTTGCTCAGCTGCTCGGCCGCTGCGTAGCCCCACAGGTCGGTGCGCACGCGCTGGTGCAGGGCCTCGGCGAAGGCCTCAGCCAGGCGGTCGGCCAGGCTCTTGAACATGATGGCCGAGTAGTCGTCCAGCGCGTCGATGAAGGCTTTTTCCTTCTTCTCCACACCCAGGCCCGCCGTCACGGCAAACATGCCCGCGTAGTCGGCAATGCCACTGCTCTTGGGCGCGATGAAGTCGGCCAGGCACCGGCTGGGGCGGGTCACGCCGTCGATCACATGCTTTTCGGCCTGCTGGCGCATGCCGTACCAGGTCATGGCGACCTCGGTGCGGGTGTCGTCGGTGTAGAACTCGATGTCATCGTCGTTCACGGTGTTGGCGGGCAGCAGCGCCATCACGCCACTGGCCGTGAGCCACCGGCCTTCGATGATCTTCTTGAGCATCGCCTGGCCGTCGGCAAACACGCGCGTGGCTTCCACGCCCACCACAGAGTCGGTGAGGATGGCGGGGTACGGGCCGGCCAGGTCCCAGGTCTGGAAGAACGGGCCCCAGTCGATGTAGCGGGCCAGCTCGGCCAGGTCGAAGTTCTTGAACACGCGGCGGCCCAGTGCGCGGGGCACGGTGGGGCGGTAAGTGCTCCAGTCCACCGGCGTCTTGTTGGCGCGGATCTTGGCCAGGGGCCACAGCGGGGTGGCCTTCTTGTTGGCGTGCTGGGTGCGCACCTTGTCGTAGTCGGCATTCACCTCGGCCACGTAGCTCTCTACGCCATCGCCCAGCAGGCTTTGCGCCACGCTCACGCTGCGCGAGGCGTCGGGCACGTAGACCACGGGGCCTTCGTAATGCGGGGCGATCTTGACGGCCGTGTGCACGCGCGAGCAGGTGGCGCCGCCGATGAGCAGGGGGATTTTTTTGGTGCGGAAATGCGCGTCCTTCTGCATCTCGCCGGCTACGTACTGCATTTCTTCGAGGCTGGGGGTAATGAGGCCCGACAGGCCGACGATGTCCGCACCCTCTTCCTTGGCCTTGGCCAGGATCTCGTGGCAGGGCACCATCACGCCCATGTTCACCACCTCGAAGTTGTTGCACTGCAAGACCACGGTGACGATGTTCTTGCCGATGTCGTGCACGTCGCCCTTCACCGTGGCGATGATGATCTTGCCCTTGGTCTTCACGTCGCCACCGGCGGCCTCCATCTGCCGCTTTTCCTCTTCGATGTAGGGCAGCAGGTGCGCCACGGCGCTCTTCATCACGCGCGCGCTTTTCACCACCTGGGGCAAGAACATCTTGCCCGCGCCAAACAAATCGCCCACCACGTTCATGCCATCCATCAGCGGGCCTTCGATGACGTGCAGCGGGCGCCCGCCCTTGGCCAGGATGTCGCGGTAGGCTTCTTCGGTGTCCTCGACGATGAAGTCGGTGATGCCGTGCACCAGCGCGTGCGACAGGCGCTCGCCCACGGTCTTGGGGTGCTCCGGCGTGCCACGCCATTCGAGCTTCTTGCTCTCGTCCTTGGCGCCGCTCTTGGCGGTTTCGGCGATCTCGACCAGGCGCTCGCCGGCATCAGGCCGGCGATTGAGCACCACGTCTTCCACGCGCTCGCGCAGCGTGGGCTCCAGGTCGTCGTACACGCCCACCATGCCCGCGTTGACGATGCCCATGTCCATGCCCGCTTTGATGGCGTGGAACAGGAACACGGTGTGGATGGCCTCGCGCACCGGGTCGTTGCCACGGAAGGAGAAAGACACGTTCGACACGCCGCCCGACACCTTGGCGCCCGGCAGGTGCTGCTTGATCCAGCGCACGGCCTCAATGAAATCGACGGCGTAGTTGTTGTGCTCTTCAATGCCCGTGGCCACGGCGAAGATGTTGGGGTCGAAGATGATGTCTTCGGGCGGGAAGCCCACCTCGTCGACCAGCACGCGGTAGGCGCGCTCGCAGATCTCGATCTTGCGCTCGTAGGTGTCGGCCTGGCCCTTTTCGTCAAACGCCATGACCACGGCCGCGGCGCCGTAGCGCTTGACCAGCCGCGCCTGGCGCTTGAACTCGTCAACGCCCTCCTTCATGGAAATCGAGTTGACGATGCCCTTGCCCTGGATGCAGCGCAGCCCGGCCTCGATCACCTCCCACTTGGAGCTATCGACCATGATGGGCACGCGCGCGATGTCGGGCTCGGAGGCGATCAGCTGCAGAAAGCGCACCATGGCGGCCTTGCTGTCGAGCATGGCCTCGTCCATGTTGATGTCGATGACTTGCGCGCCGTTTTCCACCTGCTGGCGCGCCACCGCCAGGGCCTCTTCGTACTGGCCGTTCAGGATCATGCGCGCGAACGCCTTGGAGCCGGTGACGTTGGTGCGCTCGCCGATGTTGACGAACAGCGTGCCCTCGCCGATGGAGACAGGCTCCAGGCCGGACAGCTTCATGGGAGGGGGCAACGGGATAGCGGACATAAGGCTCACCTGTAGGAACAGCAGAAGAACAGGTGAGCGTCGTTGCGGTGGGGCCTGCGGGGGCTCTTTCGGTACCCAAGCCTGACGGCCACCCGGTTGGGGGGCCGCTGCAACGCTCCTTGGGCAGCGCCGGATTTTACCGGCTTGCCATCACTGCGCGGCAAAGGCGCGGCGCACGGGCCACTTCAGTGGGCGCCCAGTGCCGATGCCGGCAGACCAAACAGGTGGTCGAACACCCAGTTGAAGACAAAGGTGTAGCACAGGAAAAACACGATCAGGCCCAGGTCCATCACGAACGCGTGCCACAGGGTGATGTCGAACCACCAGGCAAACAGCGGCACCAACGTGAAGACCAGCCCCCCCTCGAACCCGATGGCATGCGCCACGCGCCGCGCCACACTGCGCCCGCGCACCGGCTGGCGCGCCTCCCAGCGCTCGAACGCCCAGTTGAAGACGATGTTCCAGACGATGGCAATGACCGAGGCTGCGACCGCCACCACGCTCGAATGGCCCGCGCCCTGGCCGCTCAGCAGGGCCAGACCGGCCGTGGCAGCGGCAATGGCGATCAGCTCGTACAGGCTCACATATATCAGTCGGCGCTTGACGCCCTGCAGGCCGAAAAGGGTGGGTTGCTTATCCATAAGGCCTGCACTGTATGTGCCTGTAGCTGATATATAAAGTCAGCTTATTTCAGTTTTATTGATAACCCACGCCCATGGCCTTCTCTTCTGACAGCGTGCAGGTGTTTCTGGCGGCGCTCGACCACGGCTCGTTTTCGGCCGCAGCGCGGGCGCTGTCGCGGGTGCCGTCGGCGGTGAGCATGACCATTGCCCACCTGGAGGCGGAACTGGATGTGCAGCTGTTTGACCGCAGCGGCCGCGAGCCCCGGCCCACGGCGGCGGCGCGCGCGCTGGAGCCGCAGGCCCGGCTGCTGGCGGGACAGCTGCAGCAGCTCAACGCCCAAGCGCTGGCGTTGACGCAGGGGCTGGAAGAGCGGCTGACGCTGGCCATCGCGCCCGAGCTGCTGGCCGCCCGCTGGACAGGCCCCCTGGCCACGCTGGCATCGGAATACCCGCTGCTGCAGGTGGAGGTGCTGACCGCCCCCCAGGTGGACGCACTGGCGCTGCTGCACAGCGGCCGCGCGCAGCTGGCGCTGGTGTTCGAGCGGCCCAGCATCGACGGCCGCGAAGGTTTTCAGGAAGTGGGCACCGAAACCCTGGTGGCCGTGATGGCGCCCGACCACGCGGTGCTGCAGGACGCCCGCGCCTCGGCAATTGCGCGTGGCGAGTCGCCCGAGCGCGCCATGCTGCGCGAGGAGCACCTGACCACCACGCGCCAGATCGTGGTGGCCAGCCGCGACCTGGCGCAGACCGACCCGCGTTTCGTGTTTGCCCGCCACCACTGGCGCACCGACAACCACCTGGCCGCCCTGGGCCTGATCGAAGCCGGGCTGGGCTGGGGCTGGCAGCCGCGCGCGCTGGTGCAGCCGCGCATCGAGGCCGGCCGCCTGATCGAGATGCCGTTTGAAAACCTGAGCAACGGCACTGCGCTGTGGGTGGATGTGGTGTGGTCCAAGGAGCGGCCCCTGGGCCTGGGCGCGGCCCGCTTTGTGGCGCTGATGCGGGACAGCGCGGCACGGCGGAACACGCCGGATGGCATGGCAGGCTGACGTAAAAATCTGGTCAAAAGTGCCTCCAGCGCATATCCAGCAAGCGCCATAAGCTATTATTTTTGCAGCAAATACAGGCGCCCCGGGCCCGAACGGTGAGCGTACTGTGCCGACAAACCCGCTGGCCGACCGCGTGGTGCGCGGTGTACGCTGACAAGCCGCGTGCGCTGATGCGGCACCGCCATCACTTCAAGGAGTCCCTGTGCCAGACACCGCCTCGCCCGCCGCCATCTTTTCTGCCCGCGACAAGACCACTGCACAGCGCTGGGCGCGCTGCCAGCCCGGTGCGCCGCGCCTGCCGGGCGAGCCCGGTGCGGGCGCGGCGTCGTTCTCGCTGGATTCGCTGGACCCCGCTGCCAAACCGTTTTCGGGCGGCAACAAGACCGATGACAAGGCCGCCGTCGAAGCCCTGGCCGAGGAGCTGGATGTGCTGCAGAACCTCTTCTACGCCGACCGCCGCTACAAGCTGCTGGTGGTGCTGCAGGGCACCGACACCTCGGGCAAGGACGGCACCATCCGCGGCGTCTTTGGCCGCATGAGCGCACTGGGCGTGCACGCCGTGGGCTGGAAGGCGCCGACCGAGACCGAGCGCGCCCACGATTACCTCTGGCGCATTCACCAGCAGGTGCCGCAGGCGGGCGACATCACCGTGTTCAACCGCAGCCACTATGAAGACGTGCTGGTGCCCGTGGTCAACGGCTGGATCACGCCCGCGCAGCAGCAGCAGCGGCTGGCGCACATCAACGACTTCGAGCGCATGCTCAGCGAGACGGGCACCATCGTGCTCAAGTTCCTGCTGCACATCGGTTTTGACGAGCAGCGCGAACGGCTGCAGGAGCGCCTGGACGACCCTACCAAACACTGGAAGTTCAGCATGGGCGACATCGAGGTGCGCAAGCAGTGGGCCGACTACCGCCGCGCCTACGACACGCTGCTGAACGCCACCCACACCCCGTGGGCGCCCTGGACCATCGTGCCCGCCAATTCCAAAACCCACCGCAACCTGATGATTGCCACGGTGCTGCGCGAGGTGCTGCAGAACCTGGACTTGCGCTACCCCCCCGGGGATTCGGCGCTGGAGCACTTCACGGTGGAGTGAGGCTTTTCTCATACCCCATCAGGGGCTGCGAGTTACGTTGGGGGTGCGAACGGCTCAAGTGAGCTTGTGCCCACAGTGATCGCAGAAGCGGTGTGTGGGCTCCACGGCACCATGGCACTGCGGGCAGGTGGGGGTGACTGCCGGGGCCAAAGGGGCCAAAGGGGCTGAAGGGGCTGCTGCGGCGGCAAACCCGGCTGCCGCCTCCACGGACCCTGCTGCCTGTGCAGCAACCGGCGCCACCACCGGGGCCGATGCTGCCGGCACGGGGGCCGCATCGGCCGCCGGGGCGCGTGCCTTGTCCTTCATCTCCTGAACCTTGGCATTCACGTCCTGGAGCTTCTCGTCAGTGGCTTCGCGGAGCTTGTGCAGATCGACCCGCGCAGAGAACTCGCACCAGGTCAGTACGCCCACCATCAGCGGCAACAGCAACACAAAGGCCGTGGCCATCGCAAACACGAGCGAAAAGCCGATGCCTGCACCCACCATGTGGCCGCCGATGCCGTAGCCTGCCAGCATGCCCGGGTGAAACTGCATGCCCACACCCATGACGGAGGCCCCCACGCCCGCCACCGTGAAGGCGGCAAACGACACCACCCCCATCAGCATCGAGGCGAACACCGCACACAGCAGCACGCCACCCACGATCTTGCCGATGGCGGCAAACGGGTACTGGCGCGTGATGTGCCAGGCGATCGACAGGGAATGCAGCACCCGCTCGCCGTCCCAGATGGCGGGCCCGGCGATGGAGGTGGCGACATACCAGGCCACCAGGGCGGCGGCCACCACCAGCACCGCGACCGGCACCGCCACCACCAGCAGCACCGGCCCCAGCACCGGGATCTTGCACACGAAAAACACCACGGCCAGGCACAGCAGCACGGCCAGCGCCGCCAGCACCATGAGCAGGCCCGCGCCCAGCAACTTGGGCAGGCACGCCAGCCCGGCCACCAGGTAGCGGGCGGGGCTGCGGTAGGGGCGCTGGCGCGCCAGGTCGGTCAGGCAGATGCCAGCGCCGCTGGTGCCCGCCAGCGCAATCACAAACGCCACGATGGACATCACCAGCGGAAACACCCAGCCCAGCCGGGCCATGAAGCCGCCGAGCGCAAAGACCAGCGCAGCCGCCAGAAAAGATGCGGCCATCACGCCCAGCGCGGGCCAGCAGGTCAGCGCCTCGGGCAGGCGAAAGATGGAGTATTGGCCGTCTGCATTCCATAGCGGTGTTTTCATGGTGTTTCCCTCGTCGTCGTTGTTGTGATGTGAATGCGGATCAGTTGTTGTGGAGCTCGTCGTTGCGCTGGCCCAGCGGGCACTCGGGCACCTTGCCCCAGTGGTTGCCGCAGTGGCGGTGGCGCACGCGCACCACACACATGCCCTTGCCCAGC
>NZ_AGTS01000045.1 GCF_000238595.1 Acidovorax sp. NO-1
TTCAACTGTCCTGCGATTTGCTGGGGCGACCAGCGCTGGCGCAAGTAGTCGCGAACGATTTTGAACAAAGGTCCATCACGGCCAAGCTTGGGTTGGGGCGGGCAAAGCATCTGCGCCTGTCGCAGCGTTGCTGGGCGAACTTGGAGTTGTAGCCCTTGCCGCCCGCATTGCGTTGGCACTCTCGGCTGATGGTGCTTTTGCAGCGCCCCAGGGCACGGGCTATGGCGCTGAGGCTTTGCTTTTGCTGCAGTCCAAGGGCTATCGCATGACGTTCGCTCTGGCTCAACTGCTGGTAATTCTTCTTTGACATCTTGGCCTCAATTCTCGGTGTTGCACTTCAGAATTGAGGCCGCCAAGCGCTAGCGGCCATTTTTTGCAAATTTCAGTGGGCAATGCAACGAGCCCCATCGGCTGTGAATGAGCAGGGCCCGCCACCCCCTCGTCAAAGCACCTGCGCCTGGGCTGCGCCTACACACCCGACCAAGCCCCCGTACCGGGCTGTCCCCTAGAATCCTGCGACGCACGCTCCCGGCACCGTCGGCGCCTTGCGGTGGCGAGCCTCGCACCCAATCACCCGTGATGAGCACCCCAGCAGTTCCATGAACCAGCCCCTTTCCACCCCCTCTTCCGCCCGCCCCGTGCGCTCCCAGTACGAAGACTTCATGCGCCACGTGTTCACGCAAGGCGTGGAAAAGTCGGATCGCACAGGTACGGGCACCCGGAGCGTGTTCGGCTACCAGATGCGGTTTGACCTGAAGGAAGGATTTCCGCTGGTCACCACCAAGAAGGTGCACCTCAAATCCATCATCCAGGAACTGCTGTGGTTCCTGACGGGGTCGAGCAACAACAACTGGCTCAAGGAGCGCGGCGTCACCATCTGGGACGAGTGGGCGCGCGAGGACGGCGACCTCGGCCCTGTGTACGGCGTGCAATGGCGCAGCTGGCCCGCGCCCACCCCGGACAATCCCCGCGGGCACATCGACCAGATCAGCGACGTCATCCAGACACTCAAGACCAACCCCGACTCGCGCCGCATCATCGTCAGCGCCTGGAACGTGGCCGAGCTTTCCAAGATGGCGCTGATGCCCTGCCACGCGTTCTTCCAGTTCTACGTGGCGCCAGCGCAAGAGCCCGATGGGCGCGGCACGCTGAGCTGCCAGCTGTACCAGCGCAGCGCCGACATCTTCCTGGGCGTGCCCTTCAACATCGCCAGCTATGCGCTGCTGACGCACATGGTGGCGCAACAGTGCGACCTGGACGTGGGCGACTTCATCTGGACGGGCGGCGACTGCCACATCTACAGCAACCATCACGAGCAGGTGCAGACGCAGCTGGCGCGCACGCCCTACCCGTACCCTACGCTGCACATCAAGCGCCGTCCCGAGAGCATCTTCGACTACGAATACGAGGACTTTGAGGTGCTGGACTACCAGTGCCACCCGGCCATCAAAGCCCCTGTGGCCGTCTAAAGCCATGGACATCGCCCTCATCTACGCCCGCGCTGCCAATGGCGTCATCGGCAAGGACAACGCCATTCCCTGGCACATCCCCGAGGACATGGCGCACTTCAAACAGCTCACCCAGGGCTGCCCGGTCATCATGGGCCGCAAGACCTGGGACTCGCTGCCCCCGCGGTTCCGGCCACTGCCCGGGCGCACCAACATCGTGTTGACGCGCCAAGCCCACTGGCAGGCCGAGGGCGCGCGCCGCGCCGACAGCCTGGCCGATGCGCTGGCGCAGTGCCCGGCCGACGGCACGGTGTGGGTGATTGGCGGCGCGCAGATCTACGCCGAGGCCCTGCCCCTGGCCCAGCGCGTGGAGGTGACCGAGATTGCGCGGGACTTTGACGGCGACGCTTACGCACCCGCTCTGGGGCCGGAATGGGTGGCGACCGGGCAGAGCGCACACATCAGCGCCAGCAACGGCTTGCCCTTCCGTTTTGTGCGTTACGAACGGCGCTGAGCGGTCGGCGACCCCTGCCGTGCAACGATGCGATCACTTCTAAATTCATAGCATTTGGCGCTTACCCATAAAGCGCTGGAGGCCAAAAACATGCAAATCGCCACCTGGAATGTCAACTCCCTCACCGTCCGTCTGCCCCAGGTGCTGGCCTGGCTTGCAGCCAACCCGGTCGATGCGCTGTGCCTGCAGGAACTCAAGCTCACCGACGACAAGTTCCCGCACGACGCGTTCAAGGAAGCAGGCTATGAGGCCGTGACCTTCGGCCAAAAGACGTACAACGGCGTGGCCATCCTGAGCCGCCACCCGCTGCGCGACGTGGTGCGCAACATTCCCGGACACACGGACGAGCAGGCGCGCGTCATCGCCGCCACGATGGACACGCCCGCTGGTGAACTGCGGCTGGTGAACTGCTACTTCGTGAACGGCCAAGCCCCAGGTACCGAGAAGTTTGCCTACAAGATGCTGTGGCTCACCGCCCTTCACCGCTGGCTGCGCGAAGAGCTGCTGGCCCACCCGCGCCTGGCGCTGCTGGGCGACTTCAACGTGGCGCCCGAAGACCGCGATTCATTCGACCCGGTGGGCCTCAAGGACACCATCCACCACACGGTCGAGGAGCGCCAGCATTTTCAGGACCTGATTGCTCTGGGCCTGACCGACACCTTCCGGATGTTCGAGCAGCCCGAGAAAAGCTACTCGTGGTGGGACTACCGCATGCTCGGGTTTCAGAAAAACCGGGGGCTGCGCATCGACCACATTCTGGTCAGCGATGCGCTGCGCGCCAGCGTGACCGCCTGCACCGTAGACCGCGCCCCACGCAAGAACCCCCAGCCCAGCGACCATGCGCCCGTGGTGCTCACCATGGCGTGATGTGGGGGCGCCAAGCTGATCATCGGGTGCGAGTGGGCATGACAGATAACGCATGGCGTAAAGGAAGCAAAAAAGCTGCAAGGGGTAAACCTTGCAGCTTTTTTTATGTACCCGATCCACTACCGCATCCGTGTGCGGCGATTGGGTTAACCCGGCACGTTACGCCTTGGCAAAGGTGTCGCGCAGGGCGCGCACTTCGTCGTGGTTGCGCTGGGCGCCCTGGGCCTGGCGTTCCACCATCGCACGCACATCTGCAGGCATGGGGGTCTTGAGCGCCTTGCGGTAGCGCGCCACGGCAGCGTCTTCGCCACGCTCGCACTCTTCCAGCACAGCCTTGTCGTCACGCACCGACAGCGCCGACTTCACCGAGACCCAGCCGCGGTGCAACGCACCGGCCACCGTGCCGCCCGACGCAGGCTCGCCACCCAGGCGTCGCACTTCGTGCTCCAGCTCGCTGGCGGCGGAGGCGCATTCCTGGGCGTGGCGCTGGAAAATGCCCTTGAGCTGCACCGAATCGGCGTGCTCTGCGCAAGAAGTAAAGCCGTATTCGCCGTCGCGCGCAGATTCGAGCAAGTCGTTCAGCGCATCGACCACATCCGCGTTGTCGATAACGCCCAGTGCGCGCTCGTCGTCGACGATGCGATTCTGGGCGCGGTCCCAGGCGGCACGGGCTGCGGGGCGCGCATCCGTCCAGGGCAGACCGGCGGCGTGGCGGGCGCGCCAGTCGTCGGCCAGGCGAGGCTCGACGTCGTCAAACTCGCCCTCATAGCGGCCCACCGACGACCAGCCCAGTTCATAAGCCGGACGGTATTCGTCATAGGTGCGGCCGCCGACGTAGTAGGGTTCACGCTGGTAGCTTTCGCGCCAGTACGCATCTTCTTCGGTGGGGTTCACAGCCTCGGCCGCCGCCTTGCCCGCCAGGCCGCCTGCCACCGCGCCGGCCACGCCACCAATGGCAGCGCCCACCGGCCCGCCAACGGCACCTGCTGCAGCGCCGGCAGCGGCTCCGCCCAGTGCCGCACCCACGCCGGTACCGACGGGGTGGGCACCAGGTTCATTGGTCAAAGGGTCACGGTTGGCATCGTTGAAATCCGACATATTGCTCTCCGGTTGGTTGAAAGTGCCTTCATTGTTGAAGTCACAACCAGACCGGGAGGTCGGTGCAGGGAGGCCGTGGGCGTAGGACACGAGCCAGCGCCGAGCATCGCGAAACAAGAACCACACCGCCGAACACACGACGTGTCTGGCAGATCCACAAGCTACAAATAAAATAGCAAGTCGCGCTTATTCCACAAGGGCGGTTTCAAGTCCAAGCGCAAACGCTGTTTTATACATCATCCGGCGCATCCAGGCCCAGCTCCTGGATCTTGCGCGTGATGGTGTTGCGCCCGATGCCCAGCCGCTGCGCAGCCTCCATGCGCCGCCCATGTGTTGCCGACAGGGCCGTGCGAATGAGGCGTGACTCGAACCGCCGCGTCAACGCGTCCCACACCTCCGGCTGCCCCCCCGCGAGCAGCTTTTGCGCCTCGGATTCCAGCGCGTGCTCCCAGCTCTGCACCACCGCTGAGCCCGCGGGGGCCGCGGCACTGCCTGCCTCCGCCCCGGTCCAGGCCATTGCTGCCGTGACGGGCGAAGCGATAGAGGTAGCCTCTGAAACCGCTGCCCCAACAGGCGCCGGGGAATGGACGCCGCCCACCCATTCCGGCGCCTTAGCCGTCGCGGCGGCGGGCGCGGCCGACGCGGGCGCAGCAGGCTCCGCATGCCCCACCCGTGCGGGCGGCTGGTAGACCGGGGCTTCCAGCACTTCCGGCGGCAGGTCCTGCAGCGAAATGACCTGGGCCGGTGCCATCACCGTGAGCCAGTGGCAAATGTTCTCCAGCTGGCGCACGTTGCCCGGGAAAGCAAACTGCTCCAGCCGCGCCAGCGCCGAGTCCGCAATGCGCTTGGGCTCCACGCCCAGCTGCCGGGCGCTTTGCTGCAGGAAATAGCGGGTGAGCACCGGCACGTCTTCGTGGCGCTCGCGCAATGCAGGCAGGCGCAGGCGGATGACGTTGAGGCGGTGAAACAAGTCCTCGCGGAACCCGCCCTCCTTCACGCGCTTTTCCAGGTCCTGGTGGGTGGCTGCGATCACGCGCACATGGGCCTTCACCGCCGCGTGGCCGCCCACCCGGTAAAACTGGCCGTCCGACAGCACGCGCAAGAGGCGCGTCTGCAAGTCGAACGGCATGTCGCCGATTTCATCGAGGAACAGCGTGCCGCCCTCGGCCTGCTCGAAGCGGCCTCGCCGCTGCGTCTGCGCGCCGGTGAAGGCGCCGCGCTCGTGGCCGAAAAGTTCGCTCTCCAGCAGATCCTTGGGGATGGCCGCCGTATTGATGGCAACAAAGGGGCCGTCTGCCACGGGCGAGTGCTTGTGCAGCGCGCGCGCCACCAACTCCTTGCCCGAGCCCGACTCGCCGGTGATGAGCACGGTGACCTGGCTTTGGCTCAGGCGGCCGATGGCACGGAACACGTCCTGCATGGCGGGGGCCTGGCCCAACATCTCGGGGGTCTCGGTCTGGCGCTCTTCCGTGACTTCCTCGCGCTGGCTTTCTTCCACCGCACGGCGGATGAGCTCCACCGCCTTGGGCAGGTCAAACGGCTTGGGAAGGTATTCGAAAGCGCCGCGCTGAAAGGCCGACACGGCGCTGTCGAGGTCGGAGTACGCCGTCATGATGATGACGGGCAGGCCGGGCTGCAATTCGCGGACTTTTTCCAGCAGTTGCAGGCCCGAGCCCCCGGGCATGCGAATGTCGCTCACCAGCACCTGGGGGCCTTGGCGGGCCGGGTCGCCCGGGGCGAGGTCGGCGAGCGCGTCGAGCACCTCGCGGGGGTGCGTGAAACTGCGGGTGGGCAGGTTCTCGCGGGCCAGCGCCTTTTCAAGGACGAAGCGGATCGAGGGGTCGTCGTCTACTAACCAGATCGGCTTCATGTGTTTTCTTACCTTCCCTGTGGTTGCTTGTCAGGGACCATGTGCGCGTGTTTAAGGCAGCGGGATCAGGATGCGGAAATCGGTGCGACCCGGTACGCTGTCGCATTCGATCAACCCATGATGGCGCTGCACGAAGGTTTGTGCCAACGTGAGCCCCAGCCCTGACCCGCCGTCCCGACCCGATACCAAGGGGTAAAAAATACGCTCCTTGATCGCGTCGGGCACGCCCGGCCCGTTGTCGATGACATGCAATTCCAGTGCCAGCCGATAGCGCTGGCGACCAAACGTTACCTGTCTCGCCACACGGGTGCGCAGCGTGATCGTCGCATCGCCCTCTGCGATGCGCTCGGTCAGCGCCTGGGCTGCGTTCTGCACAATGTTCAGCAGCGCCTGGATGAGCTGGGCGCGGTCGCCACGGAACTCGGGGATCGAGGTGTCGTAGTCGCGCAGCACCTTGAGGCCCTGCGGGTATTCCACCAGCACCAGGGAGCGAACACGCTCGCACACCTCATGTATGTTGACGTCACCCACCAGGTGGGGATGCCGGTGGGGCGCGAGCAGCCGGTCCACCAGGCTTTGCAGGCGGTCGGCTTCGTGAATGATGACCTGGGTGTACTCGGTCAGCTCGCGGCTTTCAAGCTCCATCTCCAGCAGCTGCGCGGCGCCGCGAATTCCACCCAGCGGGTTCTTGATCTCGTGGGCCAGGTTGCGGATCAGCTCCTTGTTGGCCTGGGCCTGGTCGAGCAGGCGCTCCTCGCGGTCCTGCCGGGCCTGCTGCTCCAGCGGCCACAGCTCCACCAGTATTTCACCCACCTGTTCGGCATCGGCCACGCTCACATGCACGGGCACCGGGTCCTGGTGCAGGCGCTTCAGGCTGGCCTCATAGCGCAATGCGGCAAAGTCCTTGCCGCGGGCGCCCGCCAGCGCTGTCTGCAACAGCGCGGGATCGGTGAAGAAGGTAGAGAAGTCCACGCCCTCCAGCGTGCGCCGCGAAAGGCCCAGGGCGTTCTCGAGGGCGGCGTTGGCAAACTGCACGGCGCCGTCGGCGCGCAATACCGCCACCAGCGTGGACATGAGGTCGAGGGAGTTGAAGCGGCCAGCGCCGCTGGCGGGAGCTTCCGGGGTGGGAGAGGATGTCAAAAGCGCGCCAGCCAGGAGGGGTATCTGTATCAGTTCGCCGGCAGGCGCGCGATTTCCCGCTTGATGCCGGCGATGTCGCTCTCGCTGCGGGCTACGCTGGCCTTGAGCTCAGCCGTGCGCTCCAGGTAGCGCTGCGGATTGCGCAGGTCCAGTGCGTTGCGCTCCGGGGCACCGTTGTTGTATTCCTTGACCAGCTCGGCGTGGCGCGTCTCGGCCTTGCGCAGCTCGGATTCAAGAATGGCGCGCGCATCCGCATCGCGGGCCTTCTGGTCGTTGGTGTTGACACGGGGTGCGGATGGCGGCGACGCGGGTGCCGCTGTGCCACCACCCGCTGCTGGCGCAGCGGCCGCAGCCGGGCGGCTGCCCTGGACCACCGTGACGTTGCCGCCCTCCACCAGCTTGCAGCCGCGCTCCCTGGCCTGCTGGGCGTTGTTGGTGTATTCGTTGCCACAACGGTAGATGCGGTCTTGCGCCCATGCGGCGGGGGCCGTCGCGGCAATCATTAACAAGGTGGTGATGAGCGTTTTCTTCATTCGGTTTCCTGGCACTGCCCTGCAGGGGTTCAGGGGAGTATCCCCCAATCGTCACACATCGCCAATGCAACACCAGCGCCCCCCGGCAGGGCTTTGTAGACGGATGCGACAACGGTCCCATTGGTTCCACCTCGACGACAGCGCGTGCTGCGCACCATGAAAAAAGGCGGCCAAGGCCGCCTTTTGGAGGGCAAGCGCCTGCGGACAGGCGATTACAGCGAGTAATACATGTCGTATTCCACAGGGTGCACCGACATGCGAAAGCGCGTCACTTCACCCATCTTCAGGTCAATGTAGGCGTCGATCATGCTGTCGGAGAACACACCCCCCTTGGTCAGGAAGCCGCGGTCCTTGTCCAGTGCCTCCAGGGCCTGGTCCAGGCTGTGGCACACGGTAGGCACCAGCTTGTCTTCTTCGGGGGGCAGATGGTACAGATCCTTGGTGGCGGCTTCGCCAGGATGGATCTTGTTTTCCACGCCGTCCAGACCGGCCATCAGCAGTGCCGCAAAGCCCAGGTAGGGGTTCATCAGCGGATCGGGGAAGCGGGCTTCCACGCGGCGGCCCTTGGGGTTGGCCACGTAAGGGATGCGGATCGAGGCAGAACGGTTCTTGGCCGAGTAGGCCAGCTTCACCGGGGCTTCGAAGTGGGGCACCAGGCGCTTGTAGCTGTTGGTACCGGGGTTGGTGATGGCATTGAGGGCACGGGCGTGCTTGATGATGCCGCCGATGTAGTACAGGGCGAAGTCGCTCAGGCCGGCATAGCCGTCGCCAGCGAACAGGTTCTTGCCATCCTTCCATACCGACTGGTGCACGTGCATGCCCGAACCGTTGTCGCCGTGGTAGGGCTTGGGCATGAACGTTGCCGTCTTGCCGTAGGCGTTTGCCACGTTATGGATGACGTACTTTTGCAGCATGGTCCAGTCTGCGCGCTCCACCAGCGTGCTGAACTTGGTACCGATTTCGTTCTGGCCAGCGCCCGCCACTTCGTGGTGGAACACTTCGACCGGAATGCCCAGGGATTCGAGGATCAGCGACATCTCAGCGCGCATGTCCTGCGTGCTGTCCACAGGTGGCACGGGGAAATAACCACCCTTGACCGTGGGACGGTGCCCACGGTTGCCACCTTCGAGCTTGGCGCCTGTGTTCCAGGGGGCTTCGTACTCTTCAATTTCGTAGAAGGTGTTATTGGGCTCCGTGCTCCAGCGCACGCCGTCAAAGATGAAGAATTCTGGCTCGGGGCCGAAGAAGGCGGTATCCCCCAGACCGGAAGCCTTCAGGTACGCTTCGGCCCGCTTGGCCACCGAGCGCGGATCACGGTCATACGCCTTGCCATCGCTGGGTTCGATCACGTCGCAGGTCAGGATCAGCGTGGTTTCTTCAAAGAACGGATCGATGTTGGCCGAGCTTGGATCGGGGATCAGTTGCATGTCGGAGGCTTCGATACCCTTCCAGCCGGCGATCGACGAGCCGTCGAACGCATGGCCCGAAATGAACTTGTCTTCGTCAAAGTGCGAGACGGGCACCGTGGTGTGGTGCTGCTTGCCACGGGTATCGGTAAAGCGGAAGTCCACGAACTTGACTTCGTTTTCCTTCACCATCTTCATCACGTCTGCAACGGTCTTGGCCATCAGGTTCTCCTGGGTAAAGCGCTTGTTGAAAAAAGAGTTTGTAGAGACAAAAGCAGTTTGCGTGCCAGCTGGGTGCAAGAGCCGCACTATGTAGGAGCACCGTGGAGTTCAGGTTAGCTGGGCGCACCACCCATTGCACCAATAGAGTGCATGGAGTGATGAAAAACTGAGCCTCACATTTCCCGCACCAATTCCGGGCCCAAGTTTGCACCAAACTCGTGCAGCCCGGTTTTCAGCGCCGTCCACGCCGCCGGCACCAACGCTGCAGGCCCCTTGACGCCCAACTCAATGTGCCGCCCATGTTGCGGGTGATCCACACTGGGCAGGCTGAAAACCCGGATGCCGGGATGGGACAGCTCAATACGCTCCATGAGGGGTGTCAATGCAGCCTCCATGGCAGCATATACCACCACCGAATGCTCGGTTTGGGGCGTGCGGTTGAAAAAAGACGCGTAGTGATGGTCCAGCACCCATTCCACCATCGGCCAGGCCATGACGGGAAAGCCGGGCAGGAAATGCACGGACCCACCCCCACTCCCTTGGCAACTGAAGCCCGGAATCTTGTTGTATGGGTTGGGAATGATTTGCGCGCCTTCCGGAAACATCCCCATGTTGAGCCGGTGGACGTTGTCCGGCCGGTCGGGTTCATACGCCACACCCTGCTCGCGCGCAACGTCCTGCATGCGTTCACGGACCAGGGATTCAGCCTCGGGGTGCAATGCCAGCCCCCGACCCAGTGCGCGCGCTGCGCATTGGCGGGTGTGGTCATCAGGGGTGGCGCCAATGCCGCCGCACGAGAACACCACATCGCCCGACGCGAACCCGCGCTCCAGCGTGGCGGTAATGCGATCCGGGTTGTCTCCCACATAGTCGGCATAGTCCAGCGAAAGGCCGCGCGCAGACAGCAGTTCGATGACTTTGGGCATGTGTTTGTCAGAGCGCTTGCCCGAGAGGATCTCGTCGCCCACGATGATCAGGCCGAAGGAGGGGTTCATGATGCAGAGGCAGGGGTGGAGGAAGCTTCGGGGGCCGCAAGCGCTGCAGAGGGCGTGAGCCCGGTTATAGCCACGGGTTCGGCCTGTGACGCGCGCGGGGCAGGCTCCGCAGTGGTTGACGTTGCGTTGGGCCCGGTACCGGCTTCTTCACGCAAACGTTGAAGGGCGGCAAGGCAATAGTGGCTGAACCACAGCGACGAGAATGCAAAAAACCAGGGTGTAAATCCAGATCGCAAGAGGCACCAGCACGAAGAACGCGGCTGCAAACACCACGCCAGAAGCCCAGACGATGCTGGGCGCGGCCCCCAGGTAGCCACTCAGAATTCCAATCCCCAGCAAGCTGCTGCGGTGGCGGCGGAAAATTTCCTGCCGCTCGCCCTTGCTGGCGTGCTCGGCCAGCGCATCAAACACCATCACACGGTAGGTCAGCCAACCCCAGATCAGGGGAGGCAGGATGAGCACCAGCGGGGGCACCAGCCAAAGGGGTACCGACACCACCAGGGCAATCAGTGCGAGCACGGTGGAACTGAGCGACCAGGCCACGCTGGCAATGAAAGAACCACCCTTCTTGCGCTCGAGCGTCGGGAACCGCCGGTCCGCCACCAGCGCCACCAGGGCGGGTGTCATAAGCACCGCAACCACCAGCAGCGAGACCACGACCAACGCCGGAGCCACCGCCAACACCACCATCAGGGGCGCAACCACCGAGGTGACATCACCAAGCCCCCACCCCTGAAGCCAGCTCCAGAAACTGGCGAGGAACGGCGATGCATCCAGCAGCGCGCGCATGCCCTGCACCGCGCCGTCCCAATAAAAATAGCCCAGGCCCAGCGCCAGCCCCACCATCAGCAGCAATGGCAAAACGGACAGCGCCATGACGCGCGGGCGCATGCAGTAGGCAGCGGCACGCCAGAAAGAATCAAGCAGGAGTCCCATGCCGACAAGCATACCTTCTTGACTGCGCGGAGGGTCTTTCAGGCCCTGCCCACCAGCCGCAGCACGCCCCGCCACTGCTGCGACCAAAACCCCCGGCCATAGTCGCGCAAGCGCCCATCGGGCCCCGGTTCCACCTGATCGCGCACGCCCGTGGGATCAAAACGCAGTTCGAAGTTGGCGGTGCGCATCAGCATGTCCCACCAGGGGAGCAATACGCCGAAGTTGTGCCCGCCCAGCACCACGCGGTGTCTGGCGCCTTGCGCAGTGGCCGCCCTCTCCGACAAGGGTTTCATGGTCTCGTGGCCAATGCCGATGCTGTGGTGCAGGCGGTGAAAACGCGGGCTGATCCACAACCGCTCACCCCAGCGCCCAAACCACAGGCGCACATTGGCGTGCTGGAAGCTCTCGCTGAGCTGCGTGATGGCCACGATGGCAATGAACTGCCCCGGTGCCACGCCAATGAGCTGCGCCACCACCACCAGGATGGTGTCGCGCAGCACATCGTCCAGCAGATGATTGCGGTTGTCACTCCACATGGTCATCTGGCGCTGCGCATGGTGCAAGGAATGCAGGCGCCACCACCATGCAAAATGGTGCTGCCCCCGGTGAATCCAGTAATCCACGAAGTCAAACACCACCAGGTACAGCACCAGGCTGACCCAGGGGACATCGGTGAACCCAGGCCAGAGGCCGTCAAGCTGAAAGGTGCTGATGCCAGCCACCCGCAGCGTGCCGAAGAGGGAATCCATCAGCGGGTCTACCGCGAGGAAAAGGCCCAGGCGAAACAGGCCCAGCCGGTGAATCAGCGTGTAGAGAATGTCGGTACGAATCGTAGCTCGGTCGGTGACGGCCTCTACCGGCCGCCAACGCTGCAAGGGGCCAATGACTGCGACAATCACCACCAGCTGTAGCAGCCCCACCAGCACCCATCCAGCGGCCTCATAGCCACTTTCGAGCTGATTGCCCAAGCCTGCCGCAAACATCACCGGCTGCAACAGGCTCTCGAAAAGCCATTGCTGCGCCGCGTCGAACCCATTGCCTAGCCAACCCATTGCGTCTTGCTCCGTCCGTCCGTCACTCACCAAACTTGCCATTGCACCGAACTACTTGAATGAGCTGCGCGCCCTCCACCGCACTCAGCGCCCCACCAAAGGTGCGTAGTCAGGATGCTCTCGCAGCGTGCGAAAGCAGAATCCGCGCTCCTTCAACCCGACAATCATCGGCTCCAGAACAGCAGGCGCCCACGGGTCCTTGCGGGACCAGATCCCTAGGTGCGCGAGCAGGATGTCACCACTGCGCACATCCCGCAACGCCTTGTTCAGCAGCGCCGTGTTGCTGGAAATCTCGCTGGGCAACTCGTCTCCCAGGAATCCTGCTGGCGACCACCCCACATGCGCGTACCCACATGCACGGGCGCTGGCAAGCAATTGAGGCGACGTCTTTCCGCCTGGCGCGCGAAACAGCGGCAACGGTGCTTTGCCAGTCACCTGCTTCAAACGGTCGGAGGCGCGTGTGATCTCCGCACAGTAATCGCTGGCTGTCAGCACAAAATCCTGCCCGGCACGCGGCCCGGCGGAAGGCCGGACGCGAAAGGACGGGGTGTGCGCCGGTCCCATGTCCGCGCGCCAATAGGTGTGGTCCCAGGTGTGGGATGCAAACTCGTGTCCCTCTGCGGCCCGGGCCCGCCACCAGGGCGCCCAGTGGTCCCCCAAGCTGCCATCCCCTTCCTGGGTCCGCTCATTGGCAGCGAAAAACGTCACGCGCACCTGTTGGCGGGCCAGCACCTCGGCAACCAACGGCGCGACAGCCATGTGGCCGGTGTCAAACGTCAGGTAGAGCGGTTTTTTACACTGATTTTGGGCCCCGGCGCTTGATAGAAAAGCGCCAAAAGCTATAAATACTATAGCAAAAGACACTTGTCTCCCCCGGTCCCGACCATACGCAGGCGCCCGCACACCAGAACGCATCAGCGGGGAGCGTGCTGCAGCGTCCATACGCCATGGGGAGATTTGCCCACAGTCACCTGTCGCACGACCTTCTTGGCCACCGTGTCGACCACGGACAGCTTGCGCGCCCAGCGGGAACTCACATAGATGAAGCGACCGTCGGCCGAAACCTCCATGCAGTCGGGCCCCCCGGGGACGGGGTAAGCATCGACCACTTCCTGGGTGGTCATATCGATCTTGCTGATGGAGTTGGCCACCCGGTTGCTCACATACAGGTGGCGCCCATCGCCCGCTGCGCGAAATGCGTGGGCACCGTTGCCCGTTCTGATTTTCTTGATGCTCACGGGCTCGCGTCCCGATACATCAAACACTTCCACGCTGTCGCTACCGGTCAGGCCCACAAACAGGCGCTTGTCATCGGCGCTGCCATACAAGTCGGCGGGCATCGCACCCGTCTTGGTGCGCCACTTGATTTTCTGAGTGGCGATATCGATGGCCACGAGCTCATCACTGTCCTGCATGGTGGAATACACCGTTGTGCTGCGGCTGTCGATCCACAAGTGGCTGGGCGTGCGCGAGGTCGCCACCCGCTGGACGAGCGTCAGCTCCTTGCCGTCCCATCGGTAGAAATCCACGTGGTTCAGCCGGTTTGCTGCAGTGATGAACCACTTCATGTCGGGCGAAAACCGCAGGTGATAGGGGTCCACAATCCCCCGCAGAGTGCGTTGAACCTGCGCGGTGCGAGGATCGAGAAACGTCAGCGTGTCCGCCAAGGCATTGGCCACAATGATCGACTTCTCATCCGGCGTGAGATACAGATGGTGAGGCTCTTTGCCCGTCGGAATGCGCGCCGTTTCTGTCCAGGCCACAGGGTCAATGACACTGACACTGGCCTCCAGGGAGTTCAGAACAAACAGTGGTGGCGCGGCTGCCAATACCCATCCCGTCGAGACCCACAGCCAAGCCACGACAGCGCACGTACGTGCAAACCGAGAAATCTTCACAGCACCACTTTCAACAGAGACTAAGAGTGTAGCTGTGCAGCCGGAACACACCCGGCCGGAGGTACGTAACAGTGCTGAACCGCCCCGGGTTTGAACTGCCCCCCAGAAGTTAGACAAACTTCAAGGGGTTACATGAAGAAGTACAAAACGGAGTTCAAGCTGGAAGTGGTCCAAAGCTTCTTGGCTGGCGAAGGCGGCGCGAAGCTCTTGGCTCGGCGGTGGTCGGTTCCCGAGGAGAAGGTTCGCACATGGGTGAGCCACTACCGCTTGCACGGCATTGGCGGGTTGCGACCCAAGCGCAGCACATACAGTGCGCAGTTCAAGCTACAGGTGCTGTCCCACCAGGACCGCGAACAGCTATCAAGCCGCCAAGTTGCGGCGATCTATGACATCCGCAATCCCAACCAAGTCGTGGTCTGGCGACGCAAGCTCGATGAAGGCGGCGTGGAGGCCATCGGTATCAGGGAGCCAGAGCACCCCAGTATGAAGAAAGAACGACGCTGCCCAGCGCCACCAAGTACGGCCATCACCGATTCGGCGCAGGCCCTGCGCGAAGAGAACGAGCGACTGCGCGCGGAGGTGGCCTACCTAAAAAAATTGCAAGCCTTGATCCGGTCAAAGAGATCAGCTGCGCCGACAAAGCGCGCCTGATTGCCGGGTTGAGGCAGCAACATAAATTGGCGGACCTACTGCAGGTAGCAGGCTTGGCGCGCAGTACGTTCTATTACCAGTGCCACGCGGCCCAGCGAATGAGCCCACAGAGCGCCATGGAGCCCAGGATCCGGGCCGTCTATGACGAGCACAAGGGCCGCTACGGATATAGAAGAATTACGGCAGCACTGTGCAATTCAATGGCGGAACCGGTCAACCACAAGTGCGTTCAGCGTCTGATGCAAAAGATGGGGCTGCGCGCGGTGATCCGGGCGAAGAAGCGCTCCCGACAGGTCCCAGGCATAAGCGATGCGCACGTGCCGAACGTCCTGGAGCGCGACTTCTGCGCGGCCGCGCCAAACCAGAAGTGGGTGATAGATGTCACCGAGTTCAATGTGAAAGGCCAAAAACTCTATCTGTCAGCCTGTATGGACCTATACAACGGGGAGATCATCGCGCACCAAATGGCAAGGCGTCCCGTCTTCGAGCTGGTTTCCAGCACACTGCGGGCAGCGCTTTCGCGGACCGCGTGCACTGCGGAACTGATCGTTCACTCGGATCAAGGCTGGCACTACAAGATGCAACCCTATCGAGTGATGCTTGCGCAGCGTGGAGTCAAGCAAAGCATGAGCCGTAAGGGCAACTGCTTTGACAACGCGGCAATTGAGAGCTTCTTCGGCACCCTGAAGGCCGAGTACTTCCATCTTGCAGCACCCAACAGCATTGATGCGCTCGAAGCAGGCGTACATGATTACGTCAATTACTACAACCACGAGCGCATCAAGCTCAGATTGAACGGGCTCAGCCCGGTGGGATACCGGCTGAGAAACACCGCCTAGTTGGCGGGATGGCAACCGTCCAACTTCTGTGGGTCAGTTCAAACCCGAGGCGGTTCAAAATCCCTTTTGCTTTCAGATGGCCGCTCAGGAAGAGCGGGTCAGCAAGTCCAGATCATCCTCATCCAGCCATTTCCATTCACCGGGCATCAGGGTTGTGGGCAATTCCAATGCGCCAATCCGAGATCGGTGCAATCCCTCTACCCGATTTCCGACCGCAGCAAGCATACGCTTGACCTGGTGGTACTTTCCTTCAGTGAGGGTCAGATCCAATCGGTGGCTCGCAGTTTGCACACATGCTGCCGCTTTCACTGGTTTCGGATCGTCGTCCAACACCACCCCCTCCAACAAACTCGAAATTTGCTTTTCGTCCACCGGATGTTTGGTCGTGACCTGGTACAGCTTGGGCACATGCTTTTTAGGAGAGCTCATGCGGTGAATGAATTGCCCATCGTCACTCAGCAACAGCAGTCCGGTGGTGTCCTGGTCCAGCCGTCCCACGGCCTGCACCCCCTGCACAGCACTTTTTGTAGGACGCTGGCGCAGTGGCGGCGGTAAGAGCGTGTAAATGCTCGGGTAGGTGGATGGCTTCTGAGAACACTCCGTTCCAGCGGGCTTGTGTAGCAGCACGTAGGCTTTGGCGTGGAATGGCCATTCAACACCCTGCACACACAGCATCAGTTCTTGGGGCTCAAAGTCAGCGGTAGCATCCGTGCATAGAACCTGCTCGGCACTAGCGGACGATGCATTACGCACAGAAACCCACCCCTGCTGAATCAGCCCCGCACAGACGCGACGGGTACCAAAGCCTTGGGAATACAGGATGTCTTGTAATTGCATGGTCAATACCGGCTTAAGCGTGCCGAGCACAGATTTATTGTTGCCCCGCAAAGCAAAAAACCCCAGTCGACGA
>NZ_AGTS01000044.1 GCF_000238595.1 Acidovorax sp. NO-1
TTAGCTGTTGAGAATTGCTCCGGAGTGACGCTATTGAATCAGGGCAGTAGAGTTTTGCTAAGGGGCAAACCAATTGATGAGAAGTTGTCCCCCCCCTCATTGCGATGTCAGTGATGTGCAACGGCCCTTGGAGGCCTCAGCGCTCGGCGCGATTTGGCCTTCACAGGCAAGAGCGAAAAGTTAGGAGTTCCGGGGGGGCTTGAACGGGAAGCTCTGTGCGGCAGAAGCACAGCATCGGCTTTGTCAGCGCGATTTCTGACGGACCTTGCGATTCCGGGTGAGGGCGAAGTTGGAGAACGTGGCTGAAGGGATGTCGCCTACTTTGCTAGTTTCTCCAGGGGCTTCCCGGCCACTATTCGCTCAGTAATTTCCGAACGGCCAGGCGAGCACGTGGGGCGGCCTTGCTGTAACGGAGCAGCATTTCCGCTATTTCGTCATCTTCATCTGCAAAGAAGAAAGCCACAGGCACACCCAGCACCTTGGCCAGTTTGCGCACGGTGAGCAAGTCAGGGCGATGGATGCCCAGCTCGTAACGATTGATCCGCGTGCTCGCTACGAAGGCATCAATCCCAGCTTCGATCCCCAGCATTTTTTGAGACAAGCCAGCGTTGAGCCTAGCCTGCTTGAGCCTGGCTCCCCACCGTTGATCCGCCTCTGACATCTCTCGTCCCATAGGACTACGAGAGTCGTAGTTATGCCACTTTATTGATACTACGAGTTGCGTTGTATAGGCCGTGCAACCTGACGATGAACGCGGCCAGCACCTCTTCAGTGGCCCGCCAGGACGTTCTGAGCACGATAGCGTGATGAAAGCCTCGGGCTGTCACCCCGCCTCCCCCCATTTGCCTCAAAGCTACGAATTACGTAGCCATCACCAGCTACTTCCTGCCTTTGATGGCTGCCTATCTGAATATTCTCGATTGCTACGATTTACGTAGTTTTAGACGAAGGTCGAGACGGCCTGTAGCAGCAGGAGGAGGAGGAGCATCAATGACGGGGAGGCAGACTTTGAATGGACTGAGGAATGCACTCATAGGCGTTGGTGCGATAGGGGCCGTTGCGGCGTGGATTGGAGCAGCGGAAGTGGCATGGCACTGACCATTTCCACCAACGTTCCTTCGCTGAATGCCCAGCGCAACTTGAGCGCGAACCAGGCAGGCTTGGCTACAACCATGCAGCGCCTGTCTTCGGGCATGCGTGTCAATACGGCCAAGGATGACGCTGCGGGCTTGGCGATCAGTGAGCGCATGCTGACGCAGGTGAAAGGCATGGATGCCGCCAAGCGCAATGCCAACGACGGCATCTCGCTAGCTCAGGTGGCCGAAGGTTCAATGCAGAAGATGACCGAAATCCTGCAACGTGGCCGCGAGTTGGCGGTACAGGCGGCTAACGGCACCAACTCCCGGAGTGACCGCCAAGCCCTGTTTGCCGAATACTCCCAATTGCTTCAAGAGTTTGAGCGCATGTCTCAGACGGCCAACTTTAATGGTCACAAGCTCTTGGACGGCAGCTTCACTGCGCAGACGTTTCAGGTGGGAGCCAACGCGGGGCAAACCATTGATGTGTCAGTGCCCGCGTTGAAGAGAAGCACTGTTGGTGTTTACGGTAGGTTTCTAGAAGACACTTTCGCGTTGTCGCGGGGAGCTTCACAAGGATTCAATAACTGGGTTGCTACTTCGCTACCCGCAGGAAGAACCTTTGGTATTGATGGTGTTGAATTTCCGGGAGACGACATATTGTCGATGGCGGATCTTGCAGAAAAACTGAAATCCAATTCACCTAATGATGTAGCAATAGAAGCTAAAACGAAAATAACTTTGGTCATCCCCCCGAATCCGAATGGCTTGGTGACAATCAGTCTCGTTGCTGGCGAAGACTACAGCAAAGCGCGAACACTCTCATTAAACTGGGACGGCTCCAGTGCAGCAGGGCTGGCTGCTATGCGCTCCATCAATGAGCTATCGAGCATCACTGGAATCCGGGCAGAAGATTTCCGTCCTGCCGAACTGCCTAGTGGCTCCACGGATTTAAATGGGAATCCAATCAACTATCCGATTTTTCGCCTAGTGAGCGATACAGGAGAAAACATACATGTGCTAAATAACTCCAATCCAGCTGCGTTTGTCAGCTTGGCAGATGCCAACTATAGTGAATATGGAGTTTCATATAGTTGGTTCTATGGTGCGAATTCCATGTTGGGCAGCGGTCAGTTTGGAGTTGACGACGCATACGCCATTGGGGATATTTCATATGTGTCTGATTCCCCAATTTCATTGAAGTGGGATGGTGGTTATGACGTTGATGGAAATGAAATCGGCCTCTTACCATCCAACGGCTGGTTTTCCGCCAAACAAACAACAATAGATCAGATATCTTTTGATTCCACAGCGGATGCAAGTCGATCTCTACGTATCTTTGATGCGGCCATCAACCAAGTATCTAGAGCGCGTGCTGACTTGGGTGCCGTGCAGTCGCGTTTCGAGGCCACCATTGCCAACTTGGAAATCTCGTCAGAAAACACCGCAGCCGCCCGCGCACGTATCGTTGACGCCGACTTTGCCCAAGAGACTGCGCAACTGGCGCGACAGCAAATCCTGCAAAACGCAGGCACTGCGATGGTGGCGCAAGCCAATGCAGTGCCGGAGCAGGTGCTAACCCTGCTCAAGGGGATCTGAGCTAGCAGTTCAGGTCGTTGAACTGTTTGCGAGCTTTGTACAGCTCCACGTCGGCCAGGGCTTTGTCAGTGGGAGTGGCTGTGGCGGCTCGCTGCTTGAGTTCAGGCAGTTCGGTATCCAGCCGGGTGCATTCCGCTTTGTCTCTAGGGCTGAGTTTGAATCGGTGCTTGTGGACCCGGTACTGCTCAGGGGTCATGCCTGTTAGTGGCTTCAAGGCATCGGCCATCAAGGCATTGTGTTCAGCCCGCTGCACATCAGCGCCCTTGCGGCTGGCACCGGTCATTTTGTCCATGCCTTGTGTGGGTGTCGTGTCAATTTCCTTGGCCCCTACACAAGGTGCATCAGAGTAGCTCACCTTGCCTGCCGTCTCGCAGCGGTAGACAGGTTTTTGGGCGTGGGCAGGGAAACTGAAACTCAACAGGCCCAGCAGGGCGAACGACCAATGAAGGTGGCGAGTCAGGTTCAAACCTGAAGAAGACAATAAGCGCATTGGTTTCAAACTCGAACTAGCTGGCAGCCGCGGTTCCCCGGCATTTGGGGTAGGTGGTGCAGCCCCAGAATGTGTTGCCGGCATTGGCCCCTTGTCTAGCGGTGCGCAGTGCCATAGAGGCACCACAACGTGGGCATTCAGGTTGGGCAGGAGCCTTGGCGGTAGCCTGGGGAGCTTGGACTGCCGATTGGGGTTGAGGTGCCGGGCTCCCCATTGAGCTGGGAATCTCGCGTTGTGGGGCTACTGGTTGGCCTTGGGTGCTCCGAGCCTGCTGAATCATGGCAAAGAGCCGAGGGCCGTCAACGAGTTCGATGTTGCGCCCTTGGGCGAAGTCTTTGGCATCGGTCGTAAACCGCCCCGAGGTGACGACAAAGCCGCCTGTGGCGCCTTTGGCAGCCATGACGCCATAGAGTTCACGCACGGTGGTCACGCCCACTCTGTAGGCCTTCCACTGTTTGCACTGCACAAAGAATTTTTCTGACCCCTTGACCAGAACGAGATCGACGCCGCCATCAGGGCCGCCCCCGCCGATTTCTGCCACGCGGTATCCCTGCAGTCGGTAGGCTTCACCGACCAGCAGCTCAAACTCCCGCCAGCTCATGCCGTCCAGGGCGTCGGCATTGCGTGCTTGTGCCACGTCCGAAACCAGGGCTTGGCGCTGTTTGCGCCGCCAGGCTGAAAGGGCTGCCGCTGCAATACACAGCAGCGGCACGATGTACTGACCGGCGTTTGCCAGGCCGTGGATGATGGCCTTTTGCATCATGGCCCCCACCATGGCGCCTCCTTGGCCTTGAATGTCAGAGGCTTGGATGGGTACCGCTAGGCGGTGCAGCAAGAAATAGCTGACCGCTGCGAGCACCAGGCAGACCCACCAGGGGAGCATGGCAAGCAAGTCCAGGACATCTTCTAATGGACTGGATTTCTTGCGTCTGGCCATGGTTCCTCCCGATGTTTTTGTGGCGTTTGCACTATTTTGGCGCAAGCGTTTGATCATGCCTGAGTGACAGTGGGGCGCTCGAAGGCCGGGAAGCAGCTAGTGGGGTGCTGTGCCGATACCAGAACGCGAATTGCTGCGCTAAGCGACTGCTGTGCAGCGAGAGCTGCCCTTCGCTTGCACTAGCCGAATTCACGCTGACTGGCAGCAAGTGGTCGCTGACGTCGACGACCATGTGACGCATGAAGGTGGCTACCTCCTAAAAGGTGACATACCATCTTCGAGCTGGAGCGTAAAAGTCAACTCCCCCCGGCGACACCGCAATCAAAGGAGGTAGCTGGTGACGATTCTTCAAGAAATTCATGCTTGGTCGAAAGGCCTCCCCGCCTGGCAACAAGACGCCATCGCGCGCATCTACGAGAGCCGCGATTTGAACGCGGAGGTAGTTGGAAATCTGTATGCCCTCGCCAAGAGCGAGGCGGGAATTGAAGACCCAGAGGATCGCCTACCCAAAGCACTCGACGATGCGCAGGTGGCGGCCCCTTCCGATCCAGCCCGACTTGTGCAACTGCTTGCAATCAAGGAACTTGCAAACGTCAATGCCTTGGCTTCGGGAGGCAGCCTCCCAATCGCAGAAGCTGGCTTGACGGTAGTCTATGGTGAGAACGGTGCAGGCAAGTCGGGATACTCGCGAATCCTCAAGCACGCCTGCCGTGCGCGCGATCAGCGCGAAGCCATCCTTCCTGACGCGAAGATGGATCCTGCGAAGGCTGGGAAGCCCTCTGCAAAGTTTGACGTGGTCATCGATGGAGCCAAGTCTGAACTCACGTGGACAGTTGGCAGCACTCCTCCGGAGCCGCTATCGGAGATCGCCATCTTCGACACCCACTGCGCCAGGGCCTATATCGACAATCATGGCGACTTTGCCTATCGCCCTTATGGTCTGGACATATTGGAAGTTTTGGTGGGGCTCTGCGGGAAGCTGCGAGTACTGGCCACGCAAGAGAAGGCAGCTAATACGCCTACCAATGCAGCATACGCAGCCATTGCCACGCAGCAAACACCGGTGGGACGGGCCCTGCTGGCCATTCCTGGCGCAACAAAAGCCGCCGACATTGAAGCCCTCGCTACGCTTTCCGATGCTGAGTTTTCGCGGCTTGAACTGCTGACCAAAACCCTTTCAGAGACGGATCCAAAGCAAAAGGCGCAAGCCTTGAGGCAGCGGGCAGCACGATTGAAAGAGCTTAAGGGCCGCATCGACCTTGCATTGCCACTGATCGACAGCGCCAAGATTGCCGCCTTGCAGGAGTTGATTGAAAGGTCGAAAGTAGCCAAGGCTGCAGCCGATCTTGCCGCTGCGGACTTCAAGGCAAAGGAAGGACAGTTGCCCGGAACGGGTGGCGAGGAATGGAAGGCGCTGTTCGAGTCCGCCAGAGCTTTCGCAAGGATTTCGCTCCCGGATCAGCAAATGGGAGAGTTGCCCGATGGTGCATTCTGCCCGCTGTGCCAAAACGTCTTGGGCAGTGACGGCTCAGCTCGCATGTCGCGCTTCGAGGCGTTCATACAGCAGGATTCCGAGGCGAGGGCCAAGAATGCCCGAGCCGAGGCTGAGGCAGCCTACAGGGCTTTGCAGGCAGCTAACTTGAACTTACTGATTGGGGCAGCTCTAGCTGAGGAGTTGAAAGAGATCGATGCGGCCCTTGCCGATCAGTGCACAGCTCTGCAGAGCTGCCTTACCACCCGCCAGCGGCAGAGCATGGAGGCGTCCGCAGGGAAGCTTGCTTGGGAGCAGATTCAACCTATCGCCGAGATCCCTTGCGGCAAGCTTGAGGCTCATGCATCCAGCCTAATCGAACAGGCCACGGCGCTTGAGGCCACCGCCGATGAGAAGTCGAAGGCGGCCATGGAGCAGGAAAAGCTGGAGTTGGAGGCTCGAAAGCGCCTTGCCGAAGTAAAGGCGGCGGTGCTCGATGCAATCGCCAAACACGATCTGTGCGCGAAGCTGCAGGCGTGCATCAATGCAATGGATACACGCGCGATATCTCGCAAATCCACAGAGCTTTCACGGACGATGGCCAGCCAAGAACTCGCTGATGCGCTCAATGCTGAGCTTCGCTGCCTCAAAGTCCATGAGTTGTATATCGGCATGAAGCCCGAGTCCCCAGGGGGCAAAACTCAATTCAAGCTGACGCTGCAGCTTCCCGGAGGTGGCGCGCCATCCGCAGTCCTAAGCGAAGGTGAACAACGTGCCATCGCCATCGCATCCTTCTTGGCGGAGATCAAACTCGGAAAGGGCAAAGGTGGCATTGTCTTTGACGACCCCGTCTCCTCCCTTGACCATCGACGCCGTTGGGAGGTGGCAGAGCGCCTCGCGCAGGAATCCAAAGTCAGGCAGGTGATCATCTTCACCCACGACATCTACTTCCTCGCAATCTTGGAACAGAAGGCTGAGGCCGTTGGCGCATCGCTGGCCAAGAACTACATCCGAAGGACTGTCAACGGCTTTGGCGTCCACTCCCAAAGTCTCCCGTTCGATGTCGAAGGAACCAAGGCGCGTGTGGGTCAATTACGGCAAATGCAAGTAGATGCCCAGCGAGCCAAAAAAGACGGAGATGATGACCGTCATCGAATGCTAACTACTGCGGCTTACGGGCGACTGCGCCTAGCCTGGGAGCGTTGTGTCGAAGAAGTCTTGTTCAATGGCGTTGTCCAACGTTTTGGCGAAGGCGTGTCCACACAAAAGCTCAAAGCCGTTGTAGTGACTGACGATGACTACAAGCAGATCGAAGCTGGTATGTCGAAGAGCTCGAAGTTTGAGCACGATGCGGCCAGCCCGGTTGGACGGCTTCCAATTCCGGATCCGGAAGAACTCTTGGCAGACATCGAAAACCTTGAAGCTTTCCGCGTGGCAGTGGACAAACGCAATCGGCAGGGAATACCAGCGCGGGCATAGCCAAGACAAACCGAAGGCGCGATATATCCATGCACGCCCGCCCCCCGCAACTAGTGCCCATGTATGGCATGGAGTGGATGAATGGTTTCCGGACGTAGGCGCACCAACTCAACAGCACCCGCTTTTGTCATATGCCTCGGATCCGATCATCTCTGACCGTAGAGCATCCGTAGGTCAACCACTACTGAGCCCCTGGTTTCGCTCCCGCCGCCTGGTTGAGGCAATGCGCTAACCACCCAGATGACCGGTCGGGGAATGAGCGGTCATTGGCCAGGAATGACTGACGACCCGCTCCCAGCCTGAAACGTAAGCGTGGCCCCAAGGCCCTTCTTGTGAGGAGCGGAGGGTCAATGCAGGATATGTCCATATGCAAGACAGTGGACACACCCCAGAGTGGAACGGCCCGACGGTGGAGCGAGTCATGCGCAACGGCAAGCGCATCTACGTCTCGGCCTTCAAGGCCTGGCTGGTGGAGCAAGCGCTCAAGCCAGAGGTTTCGGTTGCCGGCCTGGCACTTCGCCACGGTGTCAACGCCAACCAGCTTCGCAGCTGGATGAAACTCGAGCACTGGCAGTCCTCACCTCATACGTTGTTGCCGGTCACGGTCGTCGCAGACGCTCGGCCAGCTGAGGTGGTGGCCACCACAAACGCTCGTCAGCCAACCCAACCCAAGGGGGTGATGGAGATTGAGGTGGGCGGCACTGTCATCCGTCTGCGCGGCCCAGTGGATACCGAGCAACTCAAGGCGGTGCTGGCCGTGGTGCGCGCATGATCGGTTTGCCAGCGAACACGCGGGTGTGGATCGTGGCCGGCCACACCGACATGCGCAAAGGCTTCGACGGTTTGGCGGCAATGGTCCAAGGAGCTTTGAGCGAGAACCCGTTCAGTGGCCACGTCTTTGTCTTTCGCGGCCGGCGCGGCGACATCCTCAAAGTGCTGTGGTTTGATGGCCAAGGTTTGCTGCTGCTGAGCAAGCGGCTCGAACGCGGCCGCTTTGTCTGGCCGCAAGCTGCATCCGGCGGCGTGTCTCTGACCTCAGCCCAACTCTCGATGCTGCTTGAAGGCATCGACTGGCGCATGCCGGCGCGCACGCACCGTCCCGATCTGGCGGCGTAAAGCTTGGCAGTTGCGGGTCATTCCCGATGAGGTGAGACAGCAGAGTTGGGCATACTCAAAACCGTGCCGACGCCCCATCAACCGCCCCAGAACATCGACGAATTGCTGCGCATCATCGCGGCGCGCGACAGCGAGGTGGCCCTGCTCAAGTTGATGGTCGACAAACTCAAATTGCAACTGCTGCGCCGGGTTCGCTCCGAATTCGGTACCTCCAGCGAACAGTGGTCGGCGCAGATGCCTTTGATCGATGGTGGCGAGACCGCGATGGTCACTCGAGCCAAGGCCGCATCTGCACCGGCCCCCGCCAATGACCCGCAGATCGACCGCAGTCTGCCCGCGCACCTGCCGCGCGATGTTCGGGAGCACCTGCCCGAGATCAGCGACACGCACCAGGACACAAATGGCCAGTCCTGCGGGTGCACCGCTTGTGGCGCTCGACTGCGTAAGATAGGACAGGATGTCTCCGAACAACTGGAGTACGTGCCTGCCCACTTCAAGGTGATCCGGCATGTGCGTCCCAAGCTGGCCTGCGTGGCGTGCCATGCCATCTTCCAGGCCAGCGCACCCAGCCGCCCCATAGCGCGCGGACTGGCCGGTGCCGGCCTGCTGGCCCATGTGCTGGTGTCCAAGTACTGTGACCATTTGCCTCTCTACCGCCAAAGCGGCATTTACGCCCGCAGCGGTGTTGAGCTGGACCGCTCAACGCTGGCCGGCTGGGTTGACCAGGCCGGTCAATTGCTTGATCCCCTGGTGGCCGCACTGGGGCGCTACACCCTGGCGGCTGCCAAGATTCATGCCGACGACACCCCCGTGCCGGTGCTGCAGCCCGGGCGCGGCAAGACCAAGACGGGGCGCTTGTGGGTGTACGTCAGAGATGACCGTCCGATCGGCTCAAGTGCGCCACCGTCGGCCTGGTACCAGTACACCCCAGATCGCAAAGGCGAGCATCCAGAGCGCCACTTGAAGAAATATCGCGGCATTCTCCAGGCGGATGCCTATGGCGGCTGGGGCAAGCTGTACGCCTCAGGACAGATCACCGAGGCAGCATGCTGGGCGCACGCGCGCCGACCGTGGTGGGACCTGTACCTGAGCAGCGGCAAAGACGAGACGTCTATCGCAGCACAGGCGCTCAGACGCATTGCCGATCTGTATGCCATCGAGCGTGACATTCGGGGAAAGCCTCCCGACATTCGACAGGCCCAACGCCAGGCGCGTGCCGGGCCGCTGCTGCAGGAGATGCACGTCTGGTTGAGCCAGTTGGTTGGTCGGGTGTCGGCCAAATCGGAGTTGGCCAAAGCCATTGGCTATAGCCTGACACGCTGGCAGGCTCTGACGCGGTATTGCCAAGATGGGCGCATCGAGATGGACAACAACGCAGCAGAGCGGGCATTGCGCGGGGTGGCTTTGGGACGGGGCAACTACCTGTTCATGGGATCGGATGCCGGCGGCGAGCAAGCGGCGGCGATCTACAGCCTGGTGCAAACCGCCAAACTCAACGGGATTGACCCCGAGGCCTACTTGCGGGAGGTGCTCGGCCGCATAGCCGACCACCCCATCAACCGCATTGATGAGTTGCTGCCCTGGAACCTGATGCGGCAGTCCCGTCAGGCGGATCAACAACGCAAGGCGGCATGAGCGTGTCTGGCATTGACCCGCGGGTGCTGGACGCCCTGCAGAACGCAAGCAGCCTGGAGCTGTTCCAGCTCAGCACGCTGATCGAGCGGCTGCTGGCCGACCCACGCCGCATCATTGCCGTGCGCAAGGACATGAACCTGGGTCAAACCGTGCGCTTTGTGGACTGGCGCGATGGCAGTCTGCGAGAAGGCAAGGTGGTGGCCATGCGTGACACGCAGGTCACGTTGCAAGACCTGCGCGAGCGCAAAGAGTGGAAGTTGCCTTACGCCGCGATCGAACCGCCCTTGCCCGATCCTGCAACACGCCCTCAAGCTGTGGCGCCAGAGCCGCCGGCCGCCCCCCGACCGACGCGCAACGACTTTCGCTGCGGCGAGAAGGTCGCCTTTGAGGACAAGTACCTGCAGACCGTGGTGGGCACCATCGTGCGCATCAACAGCCGCACTGCAACCATCGACCCCGGTGATGGCACGCAGTGGCGCGTAGGCTTCGGCTTGCTGCGACACATCCTGGACGTCTGACTATCCCATAAGGACCTCGTCAAGAGGGTGCTGAGCTGACGCTTACCCTGAAACAGTCTTCCCAATGGCACTGGCAACTCCGCAGCGATGGCCGTCATTCAGCAGCTTTCGCTGAACGACTGCTGTTATTCCCGTAACGACCGGTGATCACTTAAATTTGCGGATCGTGGGTCAATCTGGGACTAGGACGTAGACGGGCATGTAGCTGCCGCCTCTGCCGATAAATCCAACGCCAGGTATCACTCGGTGGGCATGCCGAACATCCCGAATCACCCGCATTGCATCACGCCAAATCAGCATCGATGCTGCTGCTACAGCGTCACCTACGTCGTCGAGCTTCCAAGACGGCAGTTGGCATCCGTCGAGGGGTTCCGGCCCGATATCTGGCCTTGAAAGGTGGACCTTGAAATGCGCGTCTTGATGCTGGAGTCCCGCGAGGGGGAACCAGTAAGTTTGAAAGTTGCGGCCGAGTTCGAAGAGGTCACTGACTGCCGGGAAGGCTGCGACGCTCGGTAAACCATGCACGATGGCCCGGTCCGCGAACTCGAACAGCTCTCGGTTGATTTTCCCGAGCATGCTCTGACTATCGAGAACCTTGGGCCGTCGAGCGAACACAACCAACACCCGGAATCGCTGACTGGCATGCCGCTCCTGCGCAAAGCTGTTTCCCTCACGCGTCGACCAAAAGTACATCGGCACGGCAGCACCGAACCTCTGCCTCAGGTACGAGAGGAGTGGCGGCAGGATGGCGTACTCCGCCGTTCGCTCGCTGAAGAAGCTCGACATAGCTTCAAGTTGGCAAGGCGCGTTGGTATTACTCACGAGCGCCGCCGCGCAGGCAGAATTGTCCGCTACAGCACATCGCGGCCAGATCGTGTTCTTTCCTAGTTCGCTCCACGTCCGATTCTGTTATCTTCGGTTACAAAAGTCTACACTCCTCTCCTCGGTATTCCGAGCGGGAAATTCAACAGCGCCAAGGAGGCCCGCCGTGCCGAGAGATTCGCTACAGCTTCGCGACGACTTAGTCGCGTGCCTGCCGAGCCTTGTGATCGACAGGCCGCTCGCCGAGTCGGGGCAGCGTGTGGTGTATTTAGCGCACTTCGTCGACGCCAGCATTCCGGCGGACGTTCTGCCTCCAGACGGGAATGATCCGGATCAGAGGCCGTTCCTCCACGGCTGGGAAGCATGGGGTGGAATTGTCGTGAAGGTGGTGTCCGGGGCGGATAACACCGCTCTGGCTAGACTTCAAGCTGAAACCGCCATCCTTGAGGATGTCAGACCAGCTAGCTTCCCGAGGCTGTTGTTCTGCAACCTGTTCACAGAAAACCCGGTCACCGATGAGCGCCTCGCTGAGCGGTTGTACGTCTCAATCGAAGAGTTCGTCGATTCGACAC
This sequence comes from Acidovorax sp. NO-1, assembly GCF_000238595.1. Classification (GTDB taxonomy): domain Bacteria; phylum Pseudomonadota; class Gammaproteobacteria; order Burkholderiales; family Burkholderiaceae_C; genus Acidovorax. Next base: position 11,716 of record NZ_AGTS01000044.1, read on the forward strand.
CGCTTTGCGACATGGCCGACAGGTACAAGGGTGATGAGAGGGGCATCGCGACGCTTGCGCTGGGAATCTCCAACGCGCTGCTGCCACTGTGGGTTCATCACCGCAAGTTCGTGCATCGAGATATCAAGCCGGCGAACTTGCTGATCCGCCCCTCGGGTGAAGTTATGGTCATTGACCTTGGAATCGTGCGAGAGACTGGCGCGCCCGGGGTCACGCATGACGGTCCTGGTCCTGGCCCGTTCACCCCGGGGTATGGCGCACCCGAGCAGATGGCCAACGAGAAGGAGGCGGTGACCTTCAAGACGGACTTTTTCTCTATTGGCGTGGTCATGTACCGACTCATGGCCGGCGTAGAACCCTTCGCCTCCAAGCCGGGCATGCAGATGCACGAAATCATGATTGCTGCGGCCGGGTACGAACCTCCGCCGTTGGAGACAGTCGCGGGTGCGTCACGAGCTTTCTCTGACTTCGTGGCTAAAGCAATGATGAAGGTGCCGTGGCAGCGGCAGCGCACTCCAGTGCTGTTCATCGAAGAACTTCAGGCAATACTGGCGAACTAACAGAGGAGCACAAATGGCGTTGGGACTACTTCATCAGGTCGGGCACAACAGCAACTGGAATGTCGAATCGTTCCAGACGGACGGGTGTGGTGACGGCTTGATCCTGAGTCCGCTGCACCAGGCGCAAGCCACGGTGGAAAAGCTGCCGCCTGCGACGCGCTCTGTGTCGATTTTCGATCCTCAGTTCTATCTTCCCAGCTCACGCAAGCCAAAGCTTCTGACGTATCCCTTCTTCCCGGAACAGGTCGATGGGGGGTTTCAGACTGCTACTTTCGTTGCGCACGCCTCTGAGGTTGCCAAAGCCTGCATCGACTTTCAGATCGACCAAGGATTCAGAAAGGTCGTCGTGCCCACTAGGTACATCAACCAGATGTACCCCTCGTACTTCGACCAACAGCGGATGTTCACCATTGACGCTTTCATGGAGCACGCTGGCAACCGTCCCCTGTGCCTGTCTGTGGCACTAACGGCACCCATGATCCAGGACGCGGACTGGCGCCGACGCGTCCTGAACTGGATTACCTCGTTCCCGAATGTGGACGAGGTCTATGTGATGTACGAGCATGAGCGCAACACCAAACAGATTCAAGACGCGCAGTTCCTGACCGATTGCATGGCGTTCTTCTCCGATATATTGAACACCGGTCTAGGCCTAGTCTTGGGCTACACAAATACTGAGGGGCTTCTCTACTCTGCGGCCGGCGATCTAACCATCACTATGGGCGCGTTCGAGAACACTCGCATCTTCTCCGTGGACAAATTCCTTGAATCGGAAGGGGAGCGGCGCGGCCCCAAGGCGCGGATCTACCTTGCCGGATTGCTTAACTGGGTGCAGTTCGAGGATGCCAAGCGAATCCGTGACCGGGCGCCGCGCGTTTGGCAACAGGTCTATCGGGCGACGCCCTGGGCAGATGAGGCATTGGCTCGCTTGGTCGAGCCGACATTCAATCAATCGCCGCTATATAAGCACTACTTCCGCAACATGCAAGACCACGTCGACGAGCTTCGCTCTCTATCTCTCGCTGAGCGTCGAGCCTTGCTCATTCGCAAGGTCGATGCTGCGTTGGCGGCCTACCGAGAAATCGAGCACGCGGGCGTGCCGCTTGAGAAGCATGGGCAAGCAGGCCACTTGCAGCAATGGCGACGAGTGCTAAACGGCGCCTGAAACGATCTTCCGGGTAAGGGCGCGGGTAGATAGCACAGACTGCGCTTGCCATCGCTTTGCGAGGCTCATAGGGCCTTGCGTTGCGGCGGCGTGGTGGATGAACAGGCCTCGCCCGCGCTCCACGGAAGCGAGGCCCACGCCGGCGATTCGAAAACGGTCCAGCTGAGCAATGGCCGGCCTGGCGAAAGCGTGGTCCAGTACGACCCAGGACTCATCCGCGAACTGCAGATTTCTGTAGGCCTGGACCAGCACACGCTGCCAGTCACTTATCTTGGCTTCGACCGCGATGAGCCGCTCGAACGGAGGCGTTCGAAGGCCCGAGATGGTCAACGAATCCCTTGACTGCGCTGCGACGCCCGCTGCTAACAGCTGCGCTACGACTCTTTGCGCAGCGCCTTCGGAGGTGCCCAGAAAGGCTGCTAGCTCGGCGCGGCTCTTGATAGCGTCACCTACGCCTTGTTTGAGGAGAACGGCGAGGCGAGGTGAAACCATCGCGGCAGCTCGCAGTGCTTTGGTACTACGCGGCGATCGTTTTGCTAGAACAAGGTCAGCGACGCCCACCCCGGCATCCACCTCTAACTCCACTCGATATTCATGACGCCTTGCGTGCGCTACACAGGCGATGATGGCCTTTACAAGGGCCGCTTCCGATTCAAATCCAACGCATCTCACGTCTTTGTGCTCATTCTCTTGTGTTGTTACTCACCACGGTGCTCCTGCGCCATCCTCACCGCGCGCTCGCGCACCTCGGGCGAGAACTTATTCGAGTTGCTCATGGCTCAATCCTCTCAGAAGGTTGAGCCTCCTCAAAACCCCGGGGCGATTCAGTTTGGGGCAACTATGCATGCGATAGTCCCAAGCTGTGTTTTGCGGCACCCCAGTTCGGGGCGTATTCGATGCTCACAGCCGCAAAGTCAGCGGCGATGTCTTCCTGAAGGTGGCGGGTGTTTGGCGCGAAGTATTCCCTGGTGTTCGACGAGGCAAAGACGATGGGGGCTGTCATCCCGGCGGCCCGCAACTGGCTCGCTGTCTCGATATAGACCTCGACGATCACACAGTCCTTCATTGATTCCTTGCCGCGTCGCGCAGGCGTGCGAGGCTCGTTGACACGCCTGAGTGCCCTACTGGCCACGCCATCGTTGTGCGGCACTACCTGGGCAACCTGTAGCCACCGGTCCAGCACCGGCCTGGCCCGGCGGACGTGGCCATCTAGATGAAGGACCTGCAGAGGCCCTCGGGCTCCGTAAGCCTCAGCCACATTGTGGATGCGCTGCGCCTGCGCAAGGAATTTCTCCAAAGCGGTTTGCGCCTCTTGCTCAACGTTCGCTGCGTTGCCTGCGATCTCCAAGCTAACCTGCTCGGCCATGAGCACGGTCAGGCCGGAGCCCACTTCGGCCATCGCGAGGAGGGCCAGCCCTGCGTTGACGTCCGCAGGTGTGACACTCTCGCGAGTGATGTCGCGAACAACATCAAGCACCGTGCAGGTGTCCACGCATAGCACTGGTAACCCCATTCCCACCAGACGGGAGATTTCTCGGGAGCTCAAACTCATGAGCGCGAATGGTCGTATTGCTCAAGGAGGCCGAGGGCGAATTCATAGTCGATTGCTAGTTCGTGGGCCTTGTCTTCGGACCAATGCTCCACTTCGACCAGCCAACGAACGAGCTGATCAGTGTCCGGGCGCTTCGATGCATGGTGTGTCGCGATCAGGAAGGCGTACCACCGATCTCGGTCCATGGGATGCGCAGCCCCCGTGGACTTGTTGGCCAAGCGCGAGAAGCGCCTCAGCGCGGCAGCAGGTTCTGCGTCGAGCCAGTCGTCCAGAGACTGATGGGGCGAGGACAGCTCCACCTCGAAGCCACCGGCACGGGCTGCAGGCTCCGCGATCCTGGCCACGAAGTCGCGCAGGATCGCGTTGTACTTGGTGATGCCCAGTTCGCCGACGTTTCGGGGCACGATATTGGAAACTTTGTAACCCTCCCCCTCCTGCCAGAGTACCAGCCCGGACTCGTCGACATCATCAAATGAGTCCCGAACTAGAACTATCGCATCCTCGTCGTCGGCCGCATGGTCTCGGATGTCTTCTTCTCGCTCTGAGTCATGGCGCCACGGCACCTGGACGTGCGCCAGGATAGTCGTGCGAATCAAGCTCGCCGATGTGCGACTTTTGAGGTGTAGGTTCTGGAAGATCTCGATATTCTTGTCCGTCATATCGGTATGGCCGTTGTAGGTTGTAGGTTGTAGGGAAAAATGGAGAATAGCTGACCGTGCGCCTTCCACACTTTTCCATAGCGAGCAGCACCTAGTCCCTTGATGACCTACGGACCATGCCGCCCTCCACATCGGCGGCGGACAATGCCCGCTTGCGGAAGGAACGGACGGATGACGGACTGAGATCGATTGACTGCTGCCAGCCTGAAGCGGCCACGTTACCAGCGACCGTCGATGAGATGGGCTGTCACTGCCGCGCATTTGCAGCAACAAGCGAGTCAAACCAAAAACTCTGCCCGATTCTTACCTTCGATCCATTTTGGCGCTCTTCCTCTGCCGCTCCAACTCGCTCCCGTCAGCGGGTCGCGGTACTTTGCCGCCACGCTTTTGACCACGGGCTTCCAAGGAAAGACCTGCTGCGCAGTAAAGCCAAACTCGGCTATCAACTCATGGACCGTCTCCAGTGCTTGCTTCGCTTGCGCCTTGCGCGCCAAGGCAATTTGTTGATCCAGTGCAGCTTTTCGAGCCAGTAGTTCTTGGTAGGTGTTCATGAGGTTTTGTTTTTTCCAGTCAAGCCTATGAGGATAGCGCTAAAAACTTGGGCTTTTAGCACCTTTGGCACTATTCAAATAGTGATTACCATAAAAATCTGCTTTTGAATGACTTTCTTTGCAGGGTTTGAATATTGAGTGATATTCGACTGTTATTTTCTTATTTTGATTTGTGATATAATGATATTGCTCGATATTTGATTTTTCATCGATTCGACATATCAATATCAGCTTTCTCCCCGCCTGTATTCCCAGGTCGTTTCTCCTATCCCCCAGCTTGATTTCCTTCGCGCCGTAACCCCACGGTAGCGTGCGCGCGGCTGTCGCCATGACAGCACGCGTGGCACCGCCGTGGCCGTGTCATCGCGGTGGTGATGGGTTGTGTGGTGGCAGATCGCGCCAGGGTGTGCAGGCGGTGGTGCCGAGCGCATAGCTGCGCTTCGTTCTTTTCCCTTCCCCTTTCTCTTCTTCTCAGGAGTTTTCCCATGACCTCTTCGCCTGGTCAGGCCGCCGCATGCGCGCGCTACGAACAACAACGCACTCCCTTGTTCAGCTTGGGCACTGTGCTGATCACCCCCGGTGCACTCGACATGCTCGAAGCACTGCAGCTGGCACCGCTGCCGTTTGTGCTGCGTCACGTTGCCGGGGATTGGGGTGACTTGTGCCAAGAGGATAAGGAGGCGAACGCTGCGGCGCTCACTTACGGCAGCCGTTTGCTGTCGGCCTATGACATCCCCCCGAACCATCGGCTGTGGATCATCACGGAGGCCGACCGGCGCTCGACCACCTTGCTGCTGCCGGAGGAATACTGAGCAATGCTGCATTCCTACCATTGCCACCCCCGCATCAGTGCTGGCATGCATGGCCCCATGTTGGGCAACCAGCGGTTGCATGTGCGCCAGGGGGAGGTGGATGCCACTTGCGGCTACCACTGCGTTTTGATGGCTTTGATGGTGCTGGGCCAAGTACGGCGCAACGCGCTGATTTGGGACACCCGCGATGTGCGTCTGCAAGCGCTGCGCAAAGTGGCGCAGCGGTACTACTTTGATGGCTGCGAGGTCCAAGAGCTGCAGCAGCAACTGGCCCCCTACGCCGAGCAAGTGCACTGCAAGGAATTGCGCTCACGCGTGGCTGAACGCACCTTGGATGCGCTGGCCGATGGAAAGCTGTGCTTGGTGTGCTTTTCTACGGAGCGCTACATGCATTGGGTGCTGGCCGTGGGTTTGCGCTTCGAGGCCGAGGAACCCGCTGACTTGCTGGTGCTGGACCCGGCCATGGCCCCGATACCGCTAGTGCCCTGGAATGCCATGCTGACCGGCTGGGCGAGCAAGCAGCCACGGCGTGTGGTGGCTATGCTCAGTGAGCGCGTGAACATCGACGCGGTGTTGGTGCTGTCGCCTGTGATGCAGGCGCAAGAGGGCGAGTAGGCCGTTTGGCAGTTGCGTCGTTCAGTTTCGCTCGCTTTCTTTTTCCCTTTTTCCCTTTTCTTCTTCCTGAACTTCCGCTTTCAGTAGCGCTGGGCAGACCTCCCAGTGCCGCTGCCGCATGGCCGCATGAGCACATGGCTGGCGGGAGTTCGTTTTGAGCTGTTTTGTTTGGAGGTGCTTTGTGATGACCGACGATTCCTTGATGCCACCGCCGCTAGGGCGGTTGCTAACTGCGCTGTTGGAGTTACCGCCCCTGTTGCCCCTGCCTGGGCTGGCATCCCCCCAAGAAGCCGGTGACGGTGCGGCGCAATTGGTACTGGAAGTGCTGGACACGGCGCTACACACCCCGCCTGCGCAGCCCCAGCGCATGGCTGCAGTGCGGTACTTCTGCAAGCACGCCCGCCACCGCCTGGGCTTGGCGTCCTGGCGGGATCTGCAGGGCTTGCTGGAGCAGTACCCGCAAAGTGACGAAGGCGATGCCGAAGTGGCGCGCTTGCTATGGGGTGTGGAGGCCCCTGAACATGTACGGGCGCTGCGCTTGCTGGTGTGGTTCATGGCAGCGTATGACGTTACCGAGCTGGTGCAGTGGCATGCGTGGATGGGTACGAGTGGGTTTGAGGAAGCCTTGCGGGAATCGCTCGATACGCTGGGCGCTGTGGCAGTGGTGCTGTTGTGGCAAGCCAAGTCGGGGCGCACCGACCATGCCTGGGTACTGCGGTTTGCGCGCAGGGCGCTGGGGCATTCGGTCAGTGAAGGGCCTGCCATGCTGGCTTTCAGAGATGCGGCAGAGGCGATGGGTGTGCCGCAAAGGGTGCTGGCCCGGCAAGTAGCCCATTGGGAGCGGGCAGCGATGGGGGTTGACGATGCGCCGGGCCTGCGGGTGCTGTGGTGGCAGTGTGTGGCCGAGGCCTTGCAGGTGCATGTAGCCCAAGAAACAAGCGCCGCCGCGAGTAGCGACGAATGGCGTGTTGAGTTGTCACCAACGTCGGCATTGCGTTACGGCGAAGCTGGCGTGGTGCTGGAACCTCAGGCGAGGGAACTACAAGCTAACACCCCTATGGTCACCGCGCTGCGATTGCGCCAACGGAGTTGGGCGCAGGGGTTGGGGCTATGGCTGGAGATTCAGGGGGAGGGGCGGCTGTCGGCGGTGCAACAAGCGGCCATTGCCGAGCGGTTTGAGGCTGCGGGGCACCGGGTGCCGCAGTTGCGGTATGCCAGTGCAAATGGCGGTTACCAAACCACATGGCTCGCGACATGGCACTGGGATGAAGCGGTATGGGTGCCTAGAGATATGCCGGTGGCTGACGTGAAGCGCTGCGCACTGGAGACGGGGCTCAAGGCGACCGAGCACTGGCTGTTGATGTGCGGCATGGTGGCGCTGGCGGGAAAGCCGCAGGGGGCTGCGCTGGCGCTTGGTACCGGGCTGGTCGGGGTTGATGTGAAAAGGGAAGCCACCAATGAAAAAAGTTCTAGGGCCTGGGGCGCTAGAACTTCTTCAGGCTGGTGGGGGTGCCACTTTCTGAGCCAAAACTGACTGAAAGCAACCGTATAACCAGCCGTATAACGGTTTTATGACTTTGCTAAAAGTCTTTGAAAATCAATGACTTAGGGCTGTATCTGGCGGAGAGGGCGGGATTCGAACCCGCGGTGGGGATTAGCCCACACACGCTTTCCAGGCGTGCGACTTAAACCGCTCATCCACCTCTCCGAAGCCCTCGATTATAGCCACAGGATTGGGTGCCTACCGGTCACTGCCGGCCACGGTCTGAAAATATCGTCCGCTGTGCTATCTCAACCCGCTCTCTGCGATGTCTGCACCATTTTCATCGCCGAACCGATCAGTGCCGACACTTCGGTCATGTTGCTCGGGACGATGAGGGTGGTGGTCGCATCCGAGGCGACCTGGCTGTAGGCGTCCACGGCCTTTTCGGCCACCTTGAGCTGCACCGCCTGTTCGCCACCTGGCTGGCGGATGGCTGCGGCGACGCGTTCAATGGCCTGTGCATTGGCTTCGGCCACGGCCTTGATGGATTCGGCTTCGCCCTGGGCCTTGTTGATCACAGCCTGTTTTTCGCCCTCGGAGCGGGCGATGAAGGCCTCGCGCTCGCCGGTGGCGATGTTGATCTGCTCCTGCCTGCGGCCTTCTGAGGCGGCAATCAGCGCGCGCTTCTCGCGCTCAGCGGTGATCTGCGCCTGCATTGCGTGCAGGATTTCCTTGGGCGGCGTCAGATCCTTGATTTCGTAGCGCAGCACCTTCACGCCCCAGTTCAGCGCGGCTTCGTCAATGGCCTGCACGACCTGGGCATTGATGATGTCGCGCTCTTCAAACGTCTTGTCGAGTTCCAGCTTGCCGATGACCGAACGCAGCGAGGTCTGGGCGAGTTGGGTGACGGCCATGATGTAGTTGCTGGAGCCGTAGCTGGCGCGCATGGGGTCGGTCACCTGGAAGTACAGGATGCCGTCCACCTGCAGCTGCGTGTTGTCTCGTGTGATGCACACCTGGCTCGGCACGTCGAGCGGGATTTCCTTGAGGCTGTGTTTGTAGGCAACCTTGTCAATGAACGGAATCAGGAAGTTCAGGCCGGGTGTCAGGGTGCCTGCGTACTTTCCCAGACGTTCCTTGACCCAGGCGTTTTGCTGGGGCACGACCTTGACCGACCGGATCACGAAGACCAGGAAGATCACGAAGACGACGGCGGCAATGGCGGTTTTTTCCATGGAAGACCTTTTTAGTAAATAAGGAGATTGAAGGGGCCGGCCGAGGCAGGTTTACACGGGGTCTACCAGCAGGCGGTTGCCCACCAGCTCAGCGACGCGGTGCATGCCGGTGGAGGGCGTGACCCCGGGCCGATGGATGGCAGTCCACTGCGCCCCCCGGTATTTCACGGTGGTGGTGCCATCGGGGTTCCAGCTCTCGATCAGAATGGTCTCGCCCACATCCATGTTCACGCTGCGGTCTGCGCGTGCCGAGGGGTCTCCGGGGCGTTTCTTTTTCTGGAAGTACAGGGCCAGCACGGCGCCACCTCCCAGGGCAGCTGCAGCCACCATCTGCAGCGATAAAGGCACGCCGAGATGTGCCGCAAGGGCCCCCGCCACCAGCCCGACCGCCACCATGAGCAAATAGAACGTCCCGGTGACGAGCTCCGCGACGACCACGGCCCCTGCTGCCAGCCACCAGATGGTGGATTCCTCCATAGCCAACTCCTTGTTGTGATTGTGTTTAGTGCACCACATTCTGGGACAAAAGGGTTGCAGTTCAAAGGCGTGACAACGTTATTCCTTACACTTCGCGCCTATTTCGTTTTTTGGCCGGGCAGGGCACGGTTGCACGGAGGCTGCGCATGAAGTTTCGCTTTCCCATCATCATCATCGATGAAGACTATCGTTCCGAGAACACGTCGGGCCTCGGTATCCGCGCGCTGGCGCAGGCCATCGAGTCCGAGGGGTTCGAGGTGGTTGGCGTCACCAGCTATGGAGACCTGTCGCAGTTTGCCCAGCAGCAAAGCCGGGCCAGCGCGTTCATCCTGTCGATTGATGATGAAGAGTTCTCCGGTGGCGACGGGCTCGATCCCATCGTTCTGAGCCTGCGCAATTTCATCGGCGAAGTGCGGCGCAAGAACACCGAGGTGCCCATCTATGTGCACGGCGAGACCAAGACCAGCCGCCATTTGCCCAACGACATCCTGCGCGAGTTGCACGGCTTCATCCACATGTTCGAGGACACGCCCGAGTTCGTGGCGCGCCACATCATCCGAGAGGCCAAGAGCTATCTTGAAAGCGTGCAGCCGCCGTTCTTCAAGGCACTGCTCGACTATGCGGAAGACGGCTCGTACAGCTGGCATTGCCCCGGCCACTCCGGCGGCGTGGCGTTTTTGAAGAGCCCCGTGGGCCAGATGTACCACCAGTTCTACGGCGAGAACATGCTGCGCGCCGACGTTTGCAACGCCGTGGAAGAACTCGGCCAGTTGCTGGACCATAACGGCGCCATTGGTGAATCGGAGCGCAACGCCGCGCGCATCTTCAACGCCGACCACTGCTTCTTCGTGACCAATGGCACGAGCACGTCAAACAAGATGGTGTGGCACCATACCGTGGCGCCCGGCGACGTGGTGGTGGTGGACCGCAACTGCCACAAGTCCATCCTGCACAGCATCATCATGACCGGGGCCATTCCCGTGTTCATGAAGCCCACGCGCAACCACTTCGGCATCATCGGCCCAATCCCGCAAAGCGAGTTCGAGCCCAAGGCCATCGAGGCCAAGATCAAGGCCAACCCGCTGCTCAAGGGCGTGGACGCCAAGAAGGTCAAGCCGCGCGTGCTCACGCTCACGCAGAGCACTTACGACGGCGTGCTCTACAACACCGAAACCATCAAGGGCATGCTCGATGGCTACGTGGACAACCTGCACTTTGACGAGGCCTGGCTGCCGCACGCGGCCTTCCACCCGTTCTACGGCAGCTACCACGCCATGGGCAAGAAGCGCACGCGCCCCAAGTATTCGGTGACCTACGCCACGCAGTCCATTCACAAGCTGCTCGCCGGCATCAGCCAGGCATCGCATGTGCTGGTGCAGGATTCGCAGACGGCCAAGCTCGACAGGCACCTCTTCAATGAGGCCTACCTGATGCACACGTCCACCAGCCCGCAGTACAGCATCATCGCCAGCTGCGACGTGGCCGCCGCCATGATGGAGCCGCCCGGCGGCACCGCGCTGGTGGAGGAGAGCCTGCTTGAAGCGCTGGACTTCCGCCGCGCCATGCGCCAGGTGGAAGAAGACTTCGGCAAGAACGACTGGTGGTTCAAGGTCTGGGGCCCGGACAAGCTGGTGGACGAAGGCCTGGGCCGCGCCGAGGACTGGATCATCCGCAGCGATGGCAAGGGCAAGAAGAACGGCAGCAAGTGGCACGGTTTCGGCCAGTTGGCCGACGGCTTCAACATGCTGGACCCTATCAAGTCCACCATCGTCACGCCGGGCCTGAACCTGGATGGCAAGTTCGACAAGACCGGCATTCCCGCGTCCATCGTCACCAAGTACCTGGCCGAACACGGCGTGGTGGTGGAAAAGACCGGTCTGTACAGCTTCTTCATCATGTTCACCATCGGCATCACCAAGGGCCGGTGGAACACGCTGCTGACTGCGCTGCAGCAGTTCAAGGACGACTACGAGAAGAACCAGCCCATGTGGCGCATCCTTCCGGAGTTCTGCCAGCAGCACAAGCGCTATGAGCGCATGGGTCTCAAGGACCTTTGCCAGCACGTGCATGAGATGTACGCCAAGTACGACATTGCGCGCCTGACGACCGAGATGTACCTGTCGGACCTGACGCCCGCCATGAAGCCCTCGGACGCCTACGCGCACATCGCCCACCGCCAGACCGAGCGCGTGGAGATCGACGACCTGGAAGGCCGTATCACCGTGGGCCTGGTCACGCCCTACCCACCAGGCATTCCACTCTTGATCCCGGGCGAGGTGTTCAACAAGAAGATCGTGGACTACCTCAAGTTCGCGCGTGAGTTTGCCAAGCTGTGCCCCGGCTTCGAGACCGACATCCACGGCTTGGTGGAAGTGGAAGACGAAAACGGGCAGGTGCGCTACTACGCCGACTGCGTGGCCGACGGCAAACCCTCCCGCAAGAACCCCAAGCCCCTGGCCACGGCCGAGAACCTGGTGCAGGTAGGGGATGACGGACCTTACGGCCGCAACGTATAACTACCGTCTTGGTGCGGGTGTCTGCACCTGCACACCAAAAATCGCTCCCCGGCTTGACTGGCGGAGCGATTTTTTCATGGGCTTGAATCCGCTGCAGTGGTGCTGCCGTATTGACTGTCAGCCGCGTGATTGTCATGCGGTGACTGTCTTCACACCACCCTCAGGAGATCTTCATGACCCTTCGATTCAACGCCCGCCTTGCCACCATCGCTCTTGCAGCTGCCCTGGGGGCTGCCGCAATGCCTGCCATGGCCCAGGTCATGGTGGGCGGTGCGCCCATGCTGGCCAGCAAGGACATCATCGACAACGCTGTGAACTCCAAAGACCACACCACCCTGGTGGCGGCGGTCAAGGCGGCCGGCCTGGTCGAGACGCTCAAGGGCGCAGGCCCGTTCACCGTTTTTGCGCCCACCAATGCCGCATTTGCCGCATTGCCTGCAGGCACGGTAGACACGCTGCTCAAGCCCGAGAGCAAGCCCACGCTGACCAAGGTGCTCACCTACCACGTGGTGGCAGGCAAGTATGACGCCGCTGCGCTGTCCAAGATGATTGCCGACGGCAAAGGCATGGCCAGCATCAAGACCGTGGCGGGCGGAAAGCTCACGGCCAAGGCCAACGGCAACGCCATCATGGTGACGGATGAAAAGGGCGGTACAGCCACGGTGACGATTGCCGATGTGTACCAGTCCAACGGCGTGATCCACGTGGTAGACAAGGTCCTGTTGCCCAACTGATGAGCGGTGCAGCCTGCCTGCCGCAAAGCCGCCGGGCCACCGCGTTCGGCGTCGGGCAGGCGCCAGTGCTGCAGCCGTCACCGGGCAGGCGGAATGTCCTCGCGCACCCGCACAAAACTCGCAAAGCGCGGCAGGCCGCCGTCGTGCGTGCCGCGAAAGCGGTAGGTCACCCAGCTGCCCACGGGCGGCGGGTCTGCCCGCTGCGCATCACTGAAGCCTGCGCCCAGCCTGAACTGCTGGCCTGAAGGCATCTCCACCAGCAGCGCGCCCATGCGCCCCGCGTGCTTGCCCTTGCCGGGCACATGCGCCACCACGCGGGCCTCGGTGTCCTCGTGGGACTTGACCTTGATGAGATCGTCGCTACGTCCAGCCCGGTACGCCGAGCTACCCTTGTGCAGCATCAGCCCCTCGCCACCAGCCCGTACCGTCTTGTGCAGCAGGGCCTGCAGGGCTGCGTCGTGGGCAATGCGTTGTTGTGGCACGGCCTGTACCCAGGGCTGGTGGATACGCTGCACCAGCGCCTGCAGTGCGGGCAGCCGTTCGTCGAACACGCCGCCGTGCTGCGGCAAGTCAAACACCATGAACCGGATGCCGCGCCAGGCGGTATCTTGGGGTTGCTGTTGGCGCGTGGTGGACTGCGCGGTGCTGAAGCGACCGCGCCCGGCCCACAGTTCGCCGTCCATGGGCGTGGCTGGCCAGCCTGCGGTAAACCATGCCGGGGCCTGCACGGGTTCGCCGCCGCGGGTGCGCAAGGTATGGCCGTCCCAGTAGCCGCGCACGCCGTCGTATTTTTCACTCACCCAGTAGTCCGCCAGCGGCATGCCCGGCCGGTACACGTTGGCCAGGAGCAGGGCGGGCGCGTCTGCCGCCTGCGCCCAGGCCGGTGCAGGCAACAGGGCGGCCAAGGGCAGGGCCCTTGCCAGAACGCTGATGAAGCGTCGGCGGGCCGGAGATGGAGTGCTATAAAATAAATAGCTGATGGCGCTTGATGGATAAGCGCTAGAGCCCATTTTTACGTTAAGTTTGCAGATCAGACCTGGTCGGCCGACAGCCCTGCCGTCTGGCTGAAGCCGCCGTCCACATAGGTGATCTCGGCCGTCATGCCCGACGCCAGGTCCGACAGCAGGAAGGCAGCCACATTGCCCACGTCTTCAATGGTCACGTTGCGGCGCAGGGGCGAGGCATCGGCCACGCGCGACAGCAGCTTGCCAAAGTCCTTGATGCCGCTGGCGGCCAGCGTCTTGATGGGCCCGGCGCTGATGCCGTTGGCGCGGATGCTGCGGCCATCTTCGGTGCGGCCCACAGCCTCGGCCAGGTAGCGCACGCTGGCTTCCAGGCTCGCCTTGGCCAGGCCCATGGTGTTGTAGTTGGGGATGGAACGCAGCGCGCCCAGGTAGCTCAGGGTGAGCAGGGAAGACTTGTCGTTGAGGTAGGGCAGCGCAGCCTTGGCCATGGCAGGGAAGCTGTAGGCGCTGATATCGTGCGCAATGCGGAAGTTCTCGCGCGACAGGCCGTCGAGAAAATTGCCCGCAATCGCCTCGCGCGGGGCAAAACCGATGCTGTGCACAAAGCCGTCAAACTTGGGCCAGGTGGCGGACAGCTCGGCAAACATGCGCTCGATCTGCTCATCGCTCGCCACATCGCAGTCAAAGATCAGCTTGGAGTTGAACTCGGCGGCAAAGTCGGTGATGCGGTCCTTGAAGCGGTCGCCCACGTAGCTGAAAGCCAGCTCGGCACCCTGGTCGTGGCAGGCCTTGGCGATGCCGTAGGCGATGGAGCGGTTGGACAGAACGCCCGTGATGAGCAGCTTTTTGCCGGTCAGAAAACCCATTGTTGTTCTCCTGTGGAATGCGGGGGATATGGCGTTGGCCGAAGCACCGCAGCCGCTTGCGGGGAAATCCCTTAGCCCCTGCGGTGGTGCCTTTGGCGTAGTGCAGAATTGTCGCATGCGGTTTTGGCTGACTTTTTTGCTGATGGGATGTGCGGCGCCGGCCTGGGCCGCCCACGCGTATGCCCTGTGGGGCGAGCCGCGCTACCCCGCCGGGTTTGCGCATTTCGAATACGTGAACCCCAACGCGCCCAAGGGCGGCGAGCTGCGGCTGGTGAGCAACCTGCGCGTTTCCACCTTCGACAAATACAACCCGTTCACCATCAAGGGCAACGCACCGGCGTACCTGTCGTCGTTGATGTTCGATTCGCTGCTGGTGGGCTCCATGGACGAAACGGCCACCGGCTACGGCCTGCTGGCCGAAGATGTGGAGGTGGCTGCCGATGGCCTGTCCGCCACGTTCCGCCTGCGGCCCGAGGCGCGGTTTCACAACGGCAAGCCCGTGCTGGCGCAGGACGTGAAGCACAGCTACGACACGCTGGTGGGGCCCTTCACCTCGCCCGCCTACAAGACATTGCTGATCGAGGTGGCAGGTGTCGATGTGATCAATGACCGCACCGTGCGCTACCGCTTCAAGCTGCCCAACCGCGAGCTGCCGCTGACCGTAGGCGGTCTGCCGGTCTTCAGCCGCGACTGGGGCGTCGAGAATGGAAAGGCCAAACCCTTCGACCAGGTGGTGATGGACATTCCCATCGGCAGCGGCCCCTATCGTGTTGGTCCGGTGCGTTTTGGCAAGGACATCACCTATGTGCGCGACCCGCAGTACTGGGCGCGTGACCTGAACGTGCGCAAGGGCACCGCCAATTTCGACTCCATCCTCGTCAAGATCTACAAGGACAACACCGCGCGGCTGGAGGCCCTCAAGGCGGGCGAGTTCGACCTGATGCGTTTCTTCAGCGCGGGCGACTGGGCACGCCGTGTGACGGGCAAGAAGTTCGACACCGGCGAGCTCGTGAAGGGAGAGTTTGCGCACAAGCTGCCCTCGGGCTTTCAGAGCTATGTGCTCAACACCCGCCGGCCGCTGTTGCAGGACGCCCGCGTGCGTGAGGCCCTGGGCCTGGCCATGGACTACGAGTGGATGAACCGCCAGATGTTCTACGGCGCCTACCAGCGGGTGAACGGCCTTTTTGGCAACACCGCGTGCGAGACCAGGGGCTCCCCATCGCCCGAAGAACTGGCCTTGATGGAGCCTTGGCGCAAGCACATTCCGGCTGCCGCCTTCGGCCCCATGACGGTGCCGCCGCGTACCGATGGTGACTCCTCATTGCGCGCCAACCTGCGCCGCGCGCAGGCGCTGCTGAAAGAGGCAGGCTGGGAGGTGCAGGGTGGCGCGCTGCGCAACGCCCAGGGGCAGGCCATGGTGCTCGAATACATGGACAGCAACGAAGGCGGTGTGCGCGTGGTCACGCCGTGGATGCGCAGCCTCGAAAAGCTGGGCATCAGCTTGCGCTTCCGTGCGGTGGACTTCGCGCTGTACCAGCAGCGGCTGCAGAAGTTCGACTTCGACATCACCTCCATGGCCTTCCAGGGCACGCACAACCCGGGCCAGGAGTTCGCCGACCTGTTCGGCAGCCAGGCCGCCGACACTGAGGATTCGGGCAACTTTGCGGGCGTGAAGAACCCTGCCGTGGACGCGCTGATCATGGCCATGACCTCCGCCAAGACCGAGGCGCAACTGCTGCCCGCCTGCCACGCGCTGGAGCGCGTCATCGCGCACAGCCACTACCTGATTCCGCAGTGGACGGCGGGCACGCACCGCATGGCGTACAACGCCTGGCGCCTGTCCCGACCCGCCACGGTGCCGCCGTACTCCAGCGGCGAGGGCTGGGTCATCGATACCTGGTGGTCGAAGCAATGAAGCCCCCACGCTCCACCGTTGCACGGGTCGCTGCCCCCCCAGGGGGCTGGCCTTGCTTGGGGCGGCCCGGCGCGGTGGCCGCTCGCCCTGCAACAAGTTCTTGACAAGCCATGTTCGCCTACATCCTCAAACGCGTGCTGCTCATGCTGCCCACCCTGCTGGGCGTGCTGCTGCTGACCTTCGTGGTGATCCAGTTCGTGCCCGGCG
Organism: Acidovorax sp. NO-1; assembly: GCF_000238595.1. GTDB lineage: Bacteria > Pseudomonadota > Gammaproteobacteria > Burkholderiales > Burkholderiaceae_C > Acidovorax. The sequence goes on from NZ_AGTS01000044.1 coordinate 28,028, forward strand.
GCCCGGTGGAGCAGTACATGGCCGAGGCCAAGGCCGGCGCGGGCGGGGGGGGCGCAGAGGGCGGCGGGCTCAGCTACCGGGGCGCGCAGGGGGTGGACCCGCAGCGGCTGGAGCAGATCAAGGCGCTTTACGGCTTCGACAAACCCCCGCACGAGCGCTTCCTGCAGATGCTGGGGCAGTTTGCGCGCTTTGACCTGGGCAAGAGCTTCTTCCAGAACAAGGATGTGTGGCAGCTGGTGAAAGAGAAGCTCCCCGTTTCCATCAGCCTGGGGATGTGGACGTTTTTCATCAGCTATCTCGTGGCCGTGCCGCTGGGCGTGGCCAAGGCGGTGCGGGCGGGGTCGCGGTTTGACCTCGTCACCACGCTCATCATCCTGGTGGGCTACGCGATCCCGGGGTTTGTGCTGGGCGTGGCGCTGCTGGTGATTTTTGGCGGGCAACTGCAGTGGTTCCCGCTGCGGGGGCTCACCTCGGCCAACTGGGACGAGCTGAGCTGGGGCGCGCGCATTGTGGACTACCTCTGGCACATCACGCTGCCCGTCACGGCCATGGTGCTGGGCAGCTTTGCGGTGACGGCCATGCTCACCAAGAACGCTTTCCTGGAAGAGATCCGCAAGCAATACGTGCTCACGGCGCGCGCCAAGGGCCTATCGGAGCGCCAGGTGCTCTGGAAGCATGTGTTCCGCAACGCGCTGATTCCCATCATCACCGGCTTTCCGGCGGCGTTCATCGGCGCGTTCTTTGCGGGCTCGCTGCTGATTGAGACGCTGTTCTCGCTCGACGGCCTGGGCCTGCTGAGCTACGAGAGCGTCATCCGGCGCGACTACCCCGTGGTGCTGGGCACGCTGTATCTGTTCACGCTGATCGGGCTGGTGACCAAGCTCGTCAGCGACCTGTGCTACGTGTGGGTGGACCCGCGCGTGAAGTTTGATTGAAGGATACGCATGCGTGTGACCTCCGAAGTAATCGAGCGCACCGTGCGCATGCTGCAGGCGCGACTGCCGGGCCTGCTGGCGGTGTACGGCTTTGGCAGCCGCGTGCAAGGCACGGCGGGGCCGGACAGCGACCTGGACCTGGCCGTGCTGGTGGCTGGCTACGCTGATGTGCTGCTGTTGTGGCAGCTATCCAGTGAACTGGCCGACATCGCGGGCTGCGCCGTGGATCTGCTGGACTTGCGTGCTGCATCCACGGTGATGCAGTACCAGGTCGTCACCCAGGGTGAGCGTTGGTGGACACGGGATGCACAGGCCGCGATGTTCGAGAGCGCCATCCTGAGCGAGAAAACCGCCCTGGACACGGCGCGCGCTGGCCTGCTGGCCGATATTCGAGAGCGAGGGACTGTGTATGGTGGATGACGTGCTGCTGAACAAGGCCGCCACAATAGAGCGCTGCGTATTGCGTGCGCGCGAGGAATATTTCAGCGATCCGACCACTTTCGCCACCAATTTCAGCCGCCAGGATGCCGCCATCCTGAACATCCAGCGCGCCTGCGAGGCCGCGCTGGACATGGGCCAGCACCTGATTCGGCGCGACCGGCTGGGTGTTCCACAAAGTGCGCGCGACGTTTTTGCCCTGCTGGCCCAGGCTGGCCGGATTGAACCACCCCTGGCCGAAGGCTTGCAGCGCATGGTGGGGTTTCGCAACATCGCCGTGCATGACTACCAGAGCCTACAGCTTCCCATTACCATCGCCATCATCGAGAAGCACCTGGATGAGTTTTTGCAGTACAGCAAAGCCATCCTGCTGCGTGATGCCAGATAAGCAGCAGGCCATGGGCTCCCCAACATCTCGCGGTCCAACGGGTGCTGCTCCCGCTTCGCTCTCCCCCTCCCGCCGCGCGTGGCTGCGCTTCAAGCGCAACCGCCTGGGGTACTGGAGCCTGCTCGTCTTCTGCGCCCTGGTGCTGGTCAGCCTGTGCGCCGAGCTGGTCAGCAACGACCGGCCGCTCGTCGTGCGCTACGAGGGTCAAACGTATTTCCCCATGCTCAAGGACTACCCCGAGAAAACCTTTGGCGGAGACTTCGAGACACCCACCGACTACCTCGACCCCTTCATCAAGGAGCGCATCACCGCAGGCAGCAACTGGGCGCTGTACACCCTGAACCCCTACGGCCCCAACACGCTGAACTACTTTGCCAAGGCGCCCAACCCCTCAGCACCAACGGCCGACAACTGGCTGGGTACCGACGACCGGGGGCGCGACCTGCTCGCGCAGCTGCTCTACGGATTTCGCGTGAGCGTGCTGTTTGGCCTGGCGCTCACCGTCACCGGTGTGCTGCTGGGCATGATCACCGGCGCCATCCAGGGCTTCTTCGGCGGCAAGACCGACCTGGCGTTTCAGCGCTTCATCGAAATCTGGGGCTCCATGCCCGAGCTGTACCTGCTCATCATCTTCAGCGCCGTGTTTGCGCCCAGCATTGCACTTCTGCTGGTGCTGCTGAGCCTGTTTGGCTGGATGGGCCTGTCGGACTACGTGCGCGCCGAATTTTTGCGCAACCGCCAGCTTGATTACGTGAAGGCGGCACGCGCGCTCGGGGTGAGCAATACCCAGATCATCTGGCGCCACATCCTGCCCAACAGCCTGACGCCCGTGGTCACCTTTTTGCCGTTCCGCATGAGCGGCGCGATTCTGGCGCTCACCTCGCTCGACTTTCTGGGCCTGGGTGTACCGCCCGGCACGCCCAGCCTGGGCGAGCTTTTGAGCCAGGGCAAGAACAGCATTGATGCGTGGTGGATCTCGCTGTCCACCTTTGCGGTGCTGGTCACCACCTTGTTGCTGCTGACCTTCATGGGCGACGCCCTGCGCGACGCGCTCGATCCGCGAAAGGCCGACCAGTGAACCCTTCATCGGCCATGACGACCCCTTTGTTGCAGGTTCTGGACCTTCACGTTCGCTTTGGCGCCAAAGAGGTGGTGCGGGGCGTGAGCTTTGACATCGCCGCCGGTGAAAAGCTTGCGCTGGTGGGGGAATCCGGCTCGGGCAAGACCATCACGGCCCTGAGCCTGCTGCGCCTGGCGGGCAATGCCGTCATCACCGGGCAGGCCACGCTGCAGGGCCGCGGCGACCTGCTGGCGCTGACCGAGCGCGAGATGCGCGGCGTGCGCGGTGGCGACATTGCCATGGTGTTCCAGGAGCCCATGACCGCGCTCAACCCGCTGATGACCATTGGCATGCAGATCGCCGAGATCCTGCAGCTTAAAAAAGGCCTGACAGGCGCCCAGTGTGCGCAGGCCGCCATCGAGCTGCTGGCGCAGACCGGTATCCCCGAGCCCGCGCGGCGAGCCAACAGCTTTCCGCACCAGCTCAGCGGCGGGCAGCGCCAGCGCGCCATGATTGCCATGGCCCTGGCCAGTGCGCCCCGGCTGCTGCTGGCCGACGAGCCCACCACGGCGCTGGATGTCACCCTGCGCGGGCAGATCCTGGACCTGCTGACCGACCTGCAGCGCCAGAACGGCATGGCCGTGCTGCTCATCACGCACGACCTGAATCTGGTGCGCCGCTTTGCCGACCGCGTGGCCGTGATGGAGCAGGGCGTGCTGGTAGAGCAGGGCCCCGTGGCTGACGTGTTTGGCAACCCGCAGCACGCCTACACCCGCCGCCTGATCGCCAGCCTGCCGCGCCGCGACGTGCTGGAGGCCGACCCGCCCGCGGGCGCTGCGCCCGTGGTTCACACCCAGGACCTGCGCGTGGTGTACCCCACGCCGTTGCCGGGCATCAAGGGCTGGTTCAAGAAGGGCGAGTTTGTGGCCGTGCAGGGCGCGGCGCTGCAGCTGCTGCCCGGCCGCACGCTGGGGGTGGTGGGCGAATCGGGCTCGGGCAAGTCCACACTGGCGCAGGCCATTCTGGGTTTGCTGCCGTACGCGGGGCAGTTGCAGGTGGGCGGGCAGGCCTGGCAGCAGCCAGCCACGCGCAACACCCCGGCCAACCAGCAGCTGCGCCGCAGGGTGCAGGTGGTGTTTCAAGACCCGTTTTCGTCGCTGTCCCCGCGCCTCACGGTGGAAGAGATTGTGGGCGAGGGCCTGAAGGTGCACGAGCCCACTTTGGGTATAGCCGAGCGGCGTGCACGGGTGGAAGCCGCCCTGCAGGAGGTGGGACTGGCCGAGGCGCAATACCCGCGCCTGCTGGAGCGCTACCCGCACGAATTCTCGGGTGGCCAGCGCCAGCGCCTGGCCATTGCACGTGCCCTCATCGTGCAGCCCCAGGTGCTGGTGCTGGACGAGCCCACCAGCGCCCTGGACGTGACCATCCAGCAGCAGGTGCTGGGCCTGCTGCAGCGCCTGCAAAAAGAAAAGGGCCTGAGCTACCTGCTCATCACGCATGACGTGGATGTAATCCGCGCCATGGCGCACGACGTACTGGTGATGAAAGACGGCAATGTGCTGGAGGCGGGCAGCGTGCAGCAGGTGCTGGATGCGCCGCAACACCCCTACACCCAGCGCCTGGTGGCTGCGGCCACGGTGCCGTCCGACGACTGAGTTTTGTGTAAAAACGGGCTCTTGCGCTTGATGGTAAAGCGCGAGCAGCTATTAAAATTGTAGCGAAAGAACAGACGCGTGTGTTGCCCCGGTGCCCGCACGGCGGCGGTGGCAGGGTAGCGGCTTTACGTCAACACGGCGCGCCGTGCGTGCTGTTCACCCGCCGGAGGCGCCCAGCGGATCTTGCTCACATCCACGCCCATCGCCTGGGCGCGTTCCATCAGGTGTTCGCGCACATGGTGCGGCACGGTGGGGGTGCGCGACAGAATCCACAGGTAGTCCTTGCTGGAGCCCACCACCATCGCCCACTGGTAGTTCTCGTCCAGCGCCACCACGTTGTAGCCGCCGTAGAACGGGCCGAAGAAAGACACCTTCAGCGCGGCGCGGGTCGGGTCATCCACAAAGCGTGCGGTGCCCTCAGCCTCCTTCCAGGCCTTGCGCACCGGGTCGTAGCCGCGGTTGACCACCTTGATGGTGTCGTCGGCGTTGCGGGTATAGGTGGCGCTGGTCTGCGTCAGGCCACGCTCGAACGAATTCTCGATGCGGGCCACCTCGTGCCAGTAGCCTGCGTAGCGGTCCACGTCAAAGCCGCGCACCGGCTGGATGCCTTCGGGCGTGCGTGGCGTTGAGCAGGCCGACAGCGCCAGCACCGCCATCAGCGCGACCGCGCCCATCAGCAGCGGCCAGGGCGAATGGCGAAGGGGTGGGCTGTAAGTGCGCATGGGGTCTTCTCCAATGGTCTGGCGCGCTCAGTGCGGGGGTAAAAGCGCGGCGTGTTGTGGTTGGGGGCTGCACGGTGTGCTGCCTTGCTCTCTGCCGGTGACTGTAGGCAGCGCGCCTGCCGCCCGGTGTAGGAGCACGCTGGCAGCGCCTGTCGGCCGCGCAGGTCAGATGCCAAACACCTTCAGCACCGAATCGCCCACGCCCCGCAGCCACCGCGCTGCGCCGCTACCGTGCGGGGCGGCGTGTGGCATTTCGCCATACACATAAAACCCCGCATCGCCCTGAAAGCTGTCGTGCAGCAACGCCTGCTTGCCCCGCACATAGGCCACAAAGGTTTCAGACCGGCGGGTGGAATACGCCAGATTGGCGTTGAACCCGATGGTGGCGGCCTGGCTGATACTGCGCCCGCTGTGGGCAGGCTCCACCCGTACCCCCCGGCTGCCCTGCACGATGAGCTGCGCGGGCCCATGAAACGCCAGGTAGCGCAGCTGCAGCGTCAGCCATGCGTGCAGCGTGCCCAGCCGCCAGTGCGAGGTGATGCGCACCGGCTGGCCCCGCTGCTGCAGCACGCCCACCAGGTTGTGCGGCTGCATCACCAGCGCGGCGCCCGCAGGCAGCACCAGCAGGCCGATTTCGCTGTGCGCATCCTGCGTGGAAGACACCACAAAACTCGCTGGCGCCGTGGTGCGGATGCGCGTGAGTGCCACCATGCCCGATGCCAGGCTGGTCAGCGGGTACTGCGGGTTCAGCAGCCAGCAGGTGTCGGTATGGCCTGCCACCGATGCGCTTTGCAGGAAGTCGGGGTGCAGCAGCAGCTCATGCCTGGCATCCACCGTCACCTCCAGCGACACGGCCGACTGGTGGGGCTGCAGCGCCAGCGCACCCAGGCTGTCTGGCAGCAGCCGGATGGGTGGGCACCGCGCCGCACGCGGTGCCAGCACAAAGTAGAACAGCGCCTTGATAGCCAGCGGCGCCACCATGGCCCCCAGCAGGATGAGCAGCGCCGTGGGCATCACGGCCATCAGCGGCAGCGACAGCCGGTAAAACCAGTTGCCCTGCCGCAGCGCCTGCAGCGCCGCCTGCCGCTCGCGCAGCGGTGCCAGCAGCGCGCCGGTATCGGCCAGCGGCGGGGCAAATGCCGCCAGCGGCGGCAGCAGCTCATCGGCCTGGGCAATCGCCTGCTGGCGCTCGTAGTCCTGCGCCGCGCGCCGGTTCTCGGCCAGCAGCTGATCCTGCAGCGCCCGCAGCTGCGCGCACTGCCGGTATTCGGCCGCACCCACACCGCCGACCCCGCCCACCCCCAAACGGCATGCCACGGGGTGGCGCTGCTCCAGGGCCTCGCGCTCGCGTCTGGCCGCCTGCCACTGCGTGTACAGGCCCTCGTGCACCAGGCGCAGCCGCTCCAGCTCGGCGCGGCGCGCCTGGGCCGATTGCGTGGCTTGCAGCCGCAGCCGCAGATCCTGCAGGTGCTTGCGCTCGGCATTCAGCAGAAAAATCTCGGCATCCAGCCGCATGCCGTCGAGCTGGTGCGCCACGATGGGCTGGCCGTGCAGCACCGGGCCCAGGGCGCTGGCCTGCTGGCGCTGCAGCTGCTTGCGCCGCGTTTCCTCGTCCAGTGCGTCGATGCGGTTGGCCAACACATCCAGCGACGCCGAGGCCAGCCCCGCCACGCGGCCCTGACTGGCGGTGGCCAGGCGGGAGAGGTCATTCGCAATGCGCTCGTCGGCCGCCGCCAGCTCCGCCAGCTCGGCCTGCGACGCCCGGTAGCCCTGCCACTGCGCCCACCCCCAATGGCCCGCCAGCAGCACCGCACAGATGACCACAAAGGCCATCAGATGGCGCAGCAGGAAGCGGACTAGCGTGGCAACAAGCGTGATCAAGAGCAGGCCTTTCAGAGCGCGGCGGGATGGCGCCAACCGCCAGCACACCCGCACCGGTGCCCAGCCTATCACCCACCACGCTGCGGGTGCAGAGGCTGAATACGGAGTGAAAATATGTATAAAAAGTGCCGCAAGCGCTTATTGGTAAAGCGCGAGTAGCTATCCAAATAATAGCGTTTCGTGTAACCCGGCGCAGCAGGTGCCACGGCCCGTCAGCCTGCACCATTGCCCCCGGGCTGCGCAGCGTCGCCATGTAACCGCCTGTTCCACGATGCACCCTGGGCTCTCCGCCCGGTTGCCCACCGCCAGCAGCGTGGGCGCGCCCAGCGCCTCGTGGATGTCGCGCAACGTGATGTGTGCCAGAGCAGCGCGTGGAGGACGTGGAAAGGCGCACTGGCATATCCAAGACTAGCTTCGTGGCATCGCCTCGAAATCGCTCAGAGCGGCGGCGCGGAAGGCTGGCAGCGCTTCGCAGTGTTCGGCCAGTGTGATCAGGGCGGCGTGGGCGGACGGTGACAGCACTTCATTCATCCGATCCCGCATGTACCAGACCAGCGTCGTGATCATGACATCAGCGTGGGTGAGTGCCACCCCGCAGGCATAAGGTTTGGCAAGGCGGTTGGTCAGTTCGTCGAGACCGGCGCGTGCCTGGCCAAGGCAGCGATCAACCCAGACGGAGCTGCGGTGTTCGGGGGGATGGAAGTGCCTCTCGTACACCACAGCCGCGACCTTTTCGAGGGTACCTTGAGCCAGTGCCGTCATCTGCAGAACGCGCCGGCGTTGGGTGCCGGAGCCGGGAATCAGCGCCGCGTCGCCCACCTGCTCATCGAGATGATCCAGGATCGATGCGCTGTCGATCAGCACTTCGCCATCGTCGAGGATGAGGGCCGGGATGCGGGTCAGCGGGCTGATACGCCCGATCGCCTCCGCATCGCCAAAGATGGACCGCGTGTCGCGAGCGAAGGGTATGCCGTAGTGGTGCAGCGCGATGGCGACGCGGCGAGTGACGGGGCTGTCATATTGGCCGACGAGGATCATGGGCAGTCTCAGGTGTGGAAATCTCGAACAACGATCTTCAAGGATCCCGAATGTATACGGCGACAGCCTTCCCATCGGCTGCCGTTGGTGGCGGTAGCTGGTGGCCGATACCAGCCCTCCCCGTTGACCGCCACAAGCTGGCATCAACGAGGGGATCTCACCGGAGGTCAATTTTCCGGCGCCGCATCCAACCCACATTACTGGCCAGGCGCTGACATTGTCGAATGTGAACTTCTGGATGCTGAACCCTGCGCCGGCACGCGCACCTGCGGCAGGCAATCGGGGTACTCGCGTTGAATGAACGTCACCAGCGCTTCACGCACCCTGCAGCGCAGGTCGAACGCGAGGCCCGATGACCGTGCGGAGACCAGCACGCGGATCTGGATGGTGCGCTCGGTCACATCGGTCAGCTGCAGCACGCTCACGCGCTTATCCCACTCGGGCGCGGTTTCCAGCACACGCTGCAGCTCGGCCCGCAGCGGGTCGAGCGGCAGGCGGTAGTCGGCAAACAGGAACACGGTGCCCAGGATTTCGGAGCTGGTGCGTGTCCAGTTTTGAAACGGGTTCTCAATAAACCACTGCAGCGGGATGATCAGGCGCCGCTCGTCCCAGATGCGCAGCACCACGTAGGTGCTGGTGATTTCTTCAACCCGCCCCCACTCGCCTTCGATGATGAGCACGTCGTCAATGCGGATGGGCTGGGCCAGTGCAATCTGCAGGCCTGCAATCATGTTGCTGAACACGGGGCGCGCAGCAATGCCTGCCACGATCCCCACCACCCCGGCGGATGCGAGCAGGCTGGCACCCACCTGCCGGGCCCCCGGAAACGTCATGAGCATGAGCGCGATGCCGGCCATGACCACGCCCGTCATGGCGGTGCGCGAGAGCACGCGGGCCTGGGTGGCGATGCGCCGGGCGGCAAGGTTGTCTTCCACATCGGCCGGGTGCTGGGCGATGACGCCGTTGGCCAGGCCGCCGATGGCCGCAATCAGCAGCCAGCAGGCGCCCGCAATGACCGCCAGGCCGTTGAGGTGGCGCACGCCGCCAATGGCGGGCAGGTCATCGCTGGCGGCCTGCCACACCAGTTGCAGCGCAATCAGCGGCAGCAAGACCCGCATGACAGGTATGCACGCCAGCACCACCCCATGCACCACGGGCAAGGGCGCCGTGGCGCGGCGCAGGATGATGGCCACAATGCGGTGGGCAATGGCCGCCAACGTGATGGCGAACAATGCCACCACGGCCGTGGCGAGCCAGGGGGAGAGCTGCAGGCTTTCAAGCATGGGTGTGAAACGGGGGCAAACGCACACTATCGCATCGCAAAATGCCTGCATCTGTCAGACATCGCGCCGCGCGGCACGCCCGGCGTGGGCAGGGCGGGGCTGGTTTTGCCCATCAGGGTATTCCTTTGCTGGTGGCGGGCCACCCGTTACCTAGAATGTGCTGCACTGCAATACATGGGCTTCCAGCCCGAGGAGTTCGTCGTGTCTGAACAGAAAAGTGCCGCGCCCAAGTCGGCGCAGCGCGTCATCAAGAAGTATCCCAACCGCCGTCTGTACGACACAGACACCTCCACCTACATCACGCTGGCGGAGGTGCGCCAACTGGTGATGGATCATCAGCATGTGGTGGTGCGGGATGCGAAGACGGGCGAAGACCTCACGCGCAGCATCCTGCTGCAGATCATTCTGGAAGAAGAGGCGGGCGGCGCGCCCATGTTCACTGAGGCGGTGCTGGCCAACATCATCCGTTTCTACGGCCACGCCATGCAGGGCTTCATGGGCGCGTATCTGGAGAAAAACGTGCAGGCGTTCACTGATGTGCAGGCCAAGCTGGCCGAGCAGTCGCAAAGCGTCACGCCCGAAATGTGGGCCCAGTTCATGAACCTGCAGTCGCCCATGCTCAAGGGCATGATGGGCAACTATGTGGAGCAGTCGCAGTCGATGCTCACGCAGATGCAGGAGCAGATGCAAAAGCAGACGGAGCAGATGCTGGGCGCGTTCGGACTCAAGAGGTGACCCCCATGAGCAGCCAGCGGCGCCGGCTCCGAGGGGGATGCCGCCAGTGCGGCGAGGCGGCCCTTGCGCGGCGGCCGCTCTCCTTTGCAGTGCCAGATTCTTGCGCCTTGGGAAATCGCCGAGTCGGCCCTGATTACCCCTGCTTTGCCGGAACTGGGACAATACGGGGCTATGAGCGAAGCAATTGCCCCCACAAAAACACCCAAAGTCGGATTCGTCAGCCTGGGCTGCCCCAAGGCGCTGACCGATTCCGAGCTGATCCTCACGCAGCTGAGCGCCGAGGGTTACGAGACCTCCAAGACCTTCCAGGGCGCGGATCTGGTCATCGTCAACACCTGCGGCTTCATTGACGATGCGGTCAAGGAGAGTCTCGACACCATTGGCGAAGCCCTGGCCGAGAACGGCAAGGTCATCGTCACCGGCTGCCTGGGCGCCCGCACGGGCGACGATGGCGGCAACATGGTGCGCCAGATGCACCCCAGCGTGCTGGCCGTGACCGGCCCCCACGCCACACAGGAGGTGATGGACGCCGTCCACCTGAACCTGCCCAAGCCGCACGACCCGTTCATTGATCTGGTGCCGGGCAGCTTTGGTATTGCGGGCATCAAGCTCACGCCCAAGCACTATGCCTACCTCAAGATCAGCGAAGGCTGCAACCACCGCTGCACCTTCTGCATCATCCCCTCGATGCGCGGCGATCTGGTGTCGCGCCCCATCGGTGATGTGCTCAGCGAGGCCAAGGCGCTTTTTGAAGGCGGCGTGAAGGAGTTGCTGGTGATCAGCCAGGACACCTCGGCCTATGGCGTGGACGTGAAATACCGCACCGGTTTCTGGGATGGCAAGCCCGTCAAGACCCGCATGCTGGAGCTGGTGCAGGCCCTGGGCGAGATTGCCGAGCCTTACGGCGCCTGGGTGCGGCTGCATTACGTATACCCGTACCCCAGCGTGGACGAGGTCATACCGCTCATGGCCACCGGCAAGGTGCTGCCATACCTGGACGTGCCCTTCCAGCACAGCCACCCCGACGTCTTGAAGCGCATGAAGCGCCCCGCCAGCGGCGAGCGCAACCTGGAGCGCATCCAGCGCTGGCGCGAGGCCTGCCCCGAGATCGTGATCCGCAGCACCTTTATTGCCGGGTTTCCCGGTGAGACCGAAGAAGAATTCCAGCACCTGCTCGACTTCGTGCGCGAGGCGCAGATCGACCGCGCGGGCTGCTTTGCCTACAGCGATGTGACGGGCGCCGCCGCCAACGAGCTGCCCGGCATGCTGCCGATGGAACTGCGCGAGGAGCGCCGTGCCCGTTTTATGGCCGTGGCCGAAGAGGTGTCCATTGCCCGCCTGCAGCGCCGCGTGGGCGCCACCATGCAGGTGCTGGTGGACCACGCCCCGGCCCTGGGCCGCAAGGGCGGCGTGGGCCGCACCTATGCCGACGCGCCCGAGATCGACGGCACCGTGCAGCTGCTGCCGCCCGAAAAGATCAGCAAGACCCTGAAGGTGGGCGAGTTCACCAAGGCCCGCATCGTGGGCGTGCGCGGGCACGACCTGGTGGCCCAGCCGATCTGATGCGCTGAGGTACGTTCCCGGGAAACCCGGTCGTTGCGACAACGCCGGGGCCGTGCGTTCCGGGGCGGGATAGTGTGGTGCGGGCGAAAAGCCGTGCCCCGCATCGAGGGCGGCGACCGGTTCGGGGCGCTGGGGGACTGGCCTGCCCGGAGGGACTCGAACCCCCGACCTATAGCTTAGAAGGCTATTGCTCTATCCAGTTGAGCTACGGGCAGTAGACAAGGCTTGCGGTGTGTTTCCACTCACCTGGTGTGCGGCGCATTCGCCGTCGCGCTGTAGCGCAGAGCGCGCATCATAACCTGCGCAAGCGGGCCTGCTGTGATGGGTGCACAACGCAGGAGTGGCTGCAGAATGTGGGATGCGGTTATAACGAGGTGACCTGCCCGACACCGCCGTTTTTTCTTCCCTTCACACCATGCCGCACAGCGTCGCGCTCATTCACACCATCGCTGCCGCGCTGGGGCTGGCGTTGGCATTGGGCTTTGTGGCGGCGCGCCTGCGGCTTCCAGCGCTGATCGGCTATCTGCTCGCCGGGGTGGTGCTGGGGCCGTATACGCCGGGGTTTGTGGCAGACGCCGCCATGGCCAGCCAGCTTGCAGAAATCGGGGTGATGCTGCTGATGTTCGGCGTGGGCCTGCACTTTTCATGGGGCGACCTGCTGGCCGTGCGCAAGATTGCGGTGCCGGGGGCGGTGGTGCAGATGATGGTGGCCACCGCGCTCGGGGTGGCGCTGGCCACCTGGTGGGGGTGGGGGTTGGGTGGGGCGCTGGTGTTTGGTCTGTCGCTGTCGGTGGCAAGCACCGTGGTGCTTTTGCGTGCTCTGGAGACACTGGGCATTCTGGACAGCCATACCGGCAGGATTGCGGTGGGCTGGCTGGTGGTGGAAGACCTGGCCATGGTGCTGGTGCTGGTGTTGCTGCCGCCGCTGGCGGGCTGGCTGGAGGGCGGGCAGCAAGATGCGCGCGGGGCGGCTGCAAGCGCCACTGCGTTGTGGCAAACCCTGGGGTGGACGCTGCTGCAGGTGGGCGGCTTCATTTCGCTGATGCTGCTGGTGGGGCGCCGACTGTTTCCGTGGGTGCTCTGGCAGGTGGCGCGCACCGGGTCGCGGGAGCTGTTCACGCTGTGCGTGGTGGCTGCGGCGGTGGGCATTGCGTTCGGGTCTGCCGCACTGTTTGGCGTGTCGTTTGCGCTGGGTGCATTTTTTGCGGGCATGGTGATGCGGGAGTCGGAGTTCAGCCACCGGGCGGCCCAGGAGTCCTTGCCGCTGCGCGACGCTTTTGCGGTGCTGTTCTTTGTGTCGGTGGGAATGCTGTTCAACCCCGCGGTGCTGTGGGACCGGCCGCTGCAGGTGCTGGCGGTCGTGGCCATCATCATGGTGGGCAAGACGGTGGCTGCGGCTGCGCTGGTGCTGGCGTTTCGCTATCCGCTGCACACGGCGCTCACGGTGTCAGCCAGCCTGGCGCAGATCGGAGAGTTTTCGTTCATCCTGGTGGCGCTGGGTGCATCGCTGGGCATGCTGCCCCCCGAGGGTGCGAGCCTGGTGCTGGCGGGCGCCCTGATTTCCATGGCCCTCAACCCCATGCTCTTTCACGCCATCGCCCCGCTGCAGGAGTGGCTGCGCAAGCGTTCGGCGCTGGCGCGGCGGCTGGAGCAGCGCGACGACCCGCTGGCCGAGCTGCCCATGAGCACGGATGCACGGTACCTGGCGCGGCAGGTGGTGCTGGTGGGGTATGGCCGGGTGGGGCGGCGTGTGGCCGCTGCGCTGGCGGCCAACGACATCCCGTTTGTGGTAGCCGAGCAGAACCGCGAGCTGGTGGAGGCTCTGCGGGAATCCGGCATTGCGGCGGTGTTCGGGGATGCCGTGGATCCGGTGGTGTTGATCCAGGCGCACATTGCGCGCGCTGCCATGCTGGTCATCGCCACACCCGACACGCTGAACGTGCAGCAGATCATCACCACGGCCCGCACGCTCAACCCCAGCATCGAAGCGGTTGTGCGCAGCCACAGCGCCGACGAGGCCCGCCGGATCGCACAGGAGTGCGACAGCACGGTGTTTCTGGCCGACGAGGCGCTGGCACAGTCCATGGCCCGCCACGTACTGGAGCGGACCGAGGCGCGCCACCAAAGGCATACGGGCCCCGCATCCCTGCACAGCAGGGTTTGATTTTGAGTGTTTTTGGGCTCTAGCGCTTGATGGATAAGCGCCAGTAGCTATAAATTACATAGCAAATGACGGCTGCGCTTGCTGCCTGTGTGCAAGGGCGCAACGGTGCAACGGTGCATGGGTGCTGGCACGGCACCCGCTGGCGGGCCAGCGGGGCCTTGCCCATCAATCTTCGAAAACAAGTGCCGGTGGCGCCATGACGCGGGCCGTGTGCGCCAGGTCCGCGATCAGGTGGTTGGCGAAATAGCTGTTTTGGGTATCGGGTTCCAGTGCCGCCACGGCCAGGTTGGCGCGGGGCTGGTTCAGGGGCACGTAGAAGCTGCCTGCGGGCATGTCAATGGCGCTGCGCGTCGGCGCCACCTGCACGCGCACGATGCCCTGGCCACCCGCAATCGTGCCGATCACGTCCTGGCGGTCGGCTGTCTCCCGGGCGGTTTCGCGGTAGGTGTCGGCCAGGGCCGAGCCGGGCTCGGCCACGCGCAGTACCTGCAGCCCCAGCAGCTTCAGGCGCTCCACGGCTTCACTGGAGCTTGCCGACAGCCAGTAGCCGCAGGGGCGGGCCCGCGTCTTGGTGGCACGCAAGGTGAGGGAGGAATTCCAGTCCACACGGATGGAGCGGTCTTCACCGGTTTCGGGATCCAGAAAATCGAGCTGGCGCTGCGTGGGGGTTGCAGCAGCTTCCACCACCACCTGGTCACGGCAAGCCTGTGCGCTCACGTCACGCTCCACAAACGAGCGCACCTGCTCCAGGTTGGTGGCACGCTCGGCCGTGCTGCGCAGCGCACTGGTGATGGCGGTCACCTGCGAATGCACCCGGCGCTGGATGTGCATGCGCCCAAGGCCCACGCCGCGCGTTTCCACCAGCAGGCTCACGGTGTTTTTAAGGCCATTCACGTTGCGCCCGGTGTCGGGCTGGGTGCCCCCCATCGAGATGCGCTTGTCATCCGGATTGGTGGAGGTGGTGTAGTACCAGTCGCTCGTGAGGTTCTGGGCCCGGAGCGCCGCCACCATGGGCTGGTGGTACCACTCTTCAGACGCCTTGGTCAGAAACTCGGGGTAGTTGGCCGTGGTGGCGTACTGCAGCAGCGCGTCGTAGCGCTGGATGGCGTTGAACTTCTGCAGGTAGCGGCCGACGGCGGTGTATTCATGGGCGTCCAGCACCAGGATCGGCCGGTAGGTGCTAATCGCTTGGGCCAGCGCGCGGGCTTCGGGTGTATTCAGGAGCAGATGGTCGCGGTTCATGTCCACGCCATTGGCGGTGACACGGGTTCCGGCCGCGGCGCCGTCGGGGTTGGCACGGGGCACGACCACGACGTTGATGCGGTCCAGCAGCGGCTCGAGCAGCCCCTGCACCAGCTCCCGGCTGATGACCAGCAGGGCCTCGCTGCCAGCGGGCTCGTCGCCGTGCTGCTGGCCAATGAGCACCACCGTGGGCCGGCCGCTGGTGTCCAGGTCAGCGGGCTCGGTGCCCGCCGCTCGCGTCGCCAGCAGGCCCAGGATGGGTTCGCCCCGCTGCGACATGCCCAGGTTGAGCAGCCTGGCGCGTGTGCCCCCGCGGGGCGCGGGCTCGGCCAGCGACTGCAGCCACTGGCTGATTTCGGCGTTGGTGGTGAAGGCCCTGCGGTCCGGGCCCAGGCCAGGGGTGCTGTAGGCAGTGGGTGGATCAGGGAACCGGGCTGCCACTGCAGCGCCGTAGGGCGGGGCCATGGGGCCCTGGTCTTGCACCACCAGCGGCGCTGGCGGGGGCAAGGGGCTGGTAACCACAGCCGGGCGTGGGGGCGGGGCCAAAGGTGTCTGGCCCAAGGGCGCCGGCACCACCGTGCCGGGCTGGGCGCGGGGCAGGGGTGCGGGTGCGCCTGTTCTCGCGCCAGGTGTGGAGGGCCACGGGGGCAGGGGTGTGGTGCTGCACGCCGTCAACAGCGCTGCGGCCAGCAGTGCAGAGACCTTCCACGGCAGATTCCGCAGGCGGCCGGGTTTCGGCGCGGCCAGGGATGCGGGTGGGGTTTCGCGGTGAAGATTGGAATGCATGTTCATGGTGGTTGCTGCCATTGGCCAAGGCTGGACTTTGTTACGGCGATGTTACCTGCGCATGCGCGGAGGGCCGTGTCAGCGTACATCCCGTTGCAAACACTTTGCCCCGCTTTGCAGCACCTGTACCGAGGACGTGACCGGAAGCCTGCTTGCTCAGGCTATAGGGGGTTTGCCGAGGGTGGCAGCGGCTGTAGCGGTGCAGGCGGTGGCGGGGGGTCCTGCGGTGGCATCCTGAGGCGTAGCAGCGCGCGCACAAAGCCGTGGTCGGAGCGGGTGCGGTCACGCCCTTCGTGCAGGTGGTCATTGAAATAGTCCACACGCTTCACGTCGCCCAAGCTGTTCCTGCCGTTCTGCACGAACTCCTCGCTCACCAGGATCTGGTCGAGCACGCTGGGGGAACCCTGGTGGATGTGTGAGTACGCCACGTCCTTTTTCAGCGCAGCATCGCCTTGCAGGTCGTAGGCATTGAACAGGGCCACATCGCGCGCCGAGCGGTCATACGCGATCTCGTTGGTGGCGCAGAAGAGTTGCGTGGTGACGCTGTCAGGGGTGTCGTTGAAGTCACCCAGGACCACCAGCGGCATGCTGGTGCGGTGCAGCAGGTCAATCACCAGGCAACGCAGCGCCATGGCCTCTGCACCGCGCATGATCAGCGAGCGCAGCGACGCCAGTGCCATCACTTTGCGGTCATCCCGGTCCTCGGTGGGGTTCCCCTGGGCATCTTGCAGGAACTTGGGCCGCTTGGATTTGAGGTGGGCTGTCAGCACCGTCAGGCTCTGCCCATGTTTCATGCGCAGTGTGACCACCAGCGGGGGGCGTTCGAAATGCGTGTGCAAACCCAGACCGGGCACGTCCACCTGAAAACCCGGCGGGAATTCAGCAAACGACTGCATGGCCTCGACCTTGAGCCTTGTGGCGATGCCCACCCGGGGCGTTCCCTTGGCACCGCCGTGGGTGGCGTCGTTCTCTGCACCAGGTACCGCCACAAAGTCGTAGCGCAGGCCGCTGCGGCCGAGTGCGCCCTTGAGCGCTGCATCGTCCCACACCTCCTGGACCGCCAGCACGTCGGCATTGAGCATGCGAAACCGGTCGCCCAGCCAGGTGAGCTTGCGCTCGAATTCGGTCTGGCTGTAGGGGTCCTGGCTGTCGTAGAAAACGCGGCCCGGATTGGCCAGGTTGAGCACGTTGCAGGTGGCCACCATCAGGGTGGCCAGGGGCTGGGGTGGATCGATGGGGCGCATGGGCCACAGCATCGCACAAGACCATGGTCCGCAACCGGGCCGGGTCGCCGTGTCAGAAAGGCTGGAGGTCGCTGCCCGTCAGAACATGCAGCCCGGCGGGGCGCGTCTGTACGGCGTGCACCAGTGCACGTGCCACGTCGGCGCCGGGGCGGGCGCGGTAGCTGGCGGGAATCACCGGGTTCAGCCATGTAAAGAGCTTGAGGGACAGTGTTTCCGCCGGGCGCGCAGCCTGGTGCAAGCTGCGCCGCTCGCCCATGAGCAGGGAGGGGCGGGCGATCACGAGTGTGGAGAATCCCAGGCCCGCCAGGTCCCGCTCCACCTCTCCCTTCACGCGGTTGTAGAAGATGCGCGAATTCGGATCGGCCCCCATCGCGGTGACCACGCCGCAGCGGGTGGCACCGGCTGCGCGTGCAGCGCGGGCCGTTGCCATCACGGCGTCGTAATCCACTGCACGAAAGGCTGCCTGGCTGCCCGCAACCGCCATGGTGGTGCCAAGCGTGATGTAGACATCGTCTACTGGCGGCAGCAGGGGCAGGGCCGCGAAGTCCACCGCGTGCAGATGCAGCCTGGGGTGGTTCAGCGCAGGCGCCCTTCGCCCCCTGCCATGCAGTACGTGGACGGCCGGGCCCGTTACCGCAGAAGCGGGCGACTTGCGGGTATCAGCGGTTAAAAGAGCCGCGAGGACCGCCTGGCCCACGAGACCCGTTGCCCCGGCCACCACCGCCACCCGCGCCTGATCCACCACCATAACCGCCACCTCCTGAGTTGCGATAACCACCACCGCCACCACCACCACGGCGGCCGCGTTCAGCCATGCTGTCCACGCTGGTGCGCATCGGGTCTGGTTGCCCGCCAGCGCCATGGCTGGAGCTACGGTGGCTCGGGTTGCTGTGGCCCAGGTGTGTACCAAGGTGTGCATTCGCGCGGGGAGGCTGCGCGTCGTCGTAGCGATGTCCACCGCCGCCGCCTTCGGGGCGCGGACCCCGGCTGCGTGCAGGGGCCTGGGGCGCGCCATCACGCGCGCCGCCCCGGCCACCGCCTTGGCCACCACGGCCACCGCCGGCAGGGCCTTGCGCGCTGCGCGGTGCA
>NZ_AGTS01000043.1 GCF_000238595.1 Acidovorax sp. NO-1
TAGGAAAGTATCAAGACTTTCCATGGTGGTAGGGGCGATGCCCTGTCGCCTAGGAAGGCGCCGAGCATCGCCCCCATTGCTGAGACGATGGATGTTGGGTGCTGAAACACTCCTAGCCAAAAGAAGAATGTGATATCAAATCTCCATCAAAAAGAGACCAGGCAGCGATCTGCCTTGTCTATCGTTGGCGTACAGGAAAGGACCTATATCGGCACGACCAGCTGCCTGAATTCAGGCAGCTCATTGAACCTAGGAAAACCGTGAAATTGTTCACGAATCGAAGCGTTGCTCCTGCGCGGGAGCGTTTCACATCTTGACATGCAGCCCCCGGCAGCTTACATTTGAGGCATGAGTTTTTCACTCTTTTCTGTCTTCAATCTGACTGTCTCGCGGACCACGTCCGCAGTCATACGTTCGCTTTAAGCGGGCGTATCAATTTCTCCTTCCCCACTCGATATCGCTCGCTTCGTAGGTATGTCTCGGCCATAGGTTTGGCCTAGATCGGTTCACCTTTTTCGGAGCGAATATGAAGCAGATTTCCCAGGCCGTATCCGGCCAAAAGCGTGCCGTCTCGGCACAAAAAACACCCCCCGCCAACGCGAAGTCCACCAGGCCGGTCAAGCGCGCTCAGCCAGCGCCAAAGCTCGTGCTGGACCCGTGCTGCCAAGAGTTTCCGCCCATGGAGCACGATGATTTCAACTCTCTAAAAGAGAGCATTCTTCGCAATGGGCAACTGCAACCACTGTTGGTATGGCAGGGACGCGTTCTTGATGGACGCCACCGCCTCAAAGCATGCGCCGATCTGGGCATCCAGCCCCTTTTCGAGGAAGTGAAGTGCAGCTATGAAGAGGCGCGGTCTATGGCGTTTGCTGCGAACATCAATCGACGTAGCCTGAGCACGGGCCAAAAGGCTCTGCTCGCAGCTCGGCTTGCCACCCGCAAGCCCGGGCAGACGAAAGCTTCCAAGCAAGCTGGCCCCGCGTTGACCCAAGTGGAAGCGGCAAAGCTGTTTGGTGTGGGACGTGAGGCCGTGTATCAAGCCGGTCAGCTACTCGAAGGAGGAAACAAAGCCCTCCTCGACGCTGTACACGACGGCACCATGAGTTTGAACGCGGCCGTAGTGACAATGGAAACCGGCAAGACAGGTCTGCGCGCCAAGACGACCGAAGCCGAGCGCAAGGCTTTAAGAGAGGCTGCCGTTGTGAAGGAGCGATTGGGGAAGGAAGCGCGGCATCTGAGGCTTGTGAAGCAGGCCGCCATTAGCGCGAAGAACGTCGCCCTTCCAACCGGCAGCCTTTACTCAATCATCCTGGCTGATCCACCATGGGATTACGACATGGCGTATGACCGGGCCGCGAGTCGCATGATCCCCCACACCCACTACCCAGTCATGAGTGTTGATGCCATGCGCTCGCAACTTGACGTCGAAGGCATCGCTGCAAAGGACTCAATGCTTTTCATGTGGTGCCCCGCGCCCTTGCTGTCCAGGGGGCTTGAACTCATGGAAGGGTGGGGCTTCAAGTTCCTAACGAACTGGGTCTGGCACAAGACAGGCCCTCGGCTCAATTGTGGCGGGGGGACGGCAACGATGCACCACGAGCTGCTCTTGGTCGGTACCCGAGGAGCTGGCGTGCTCATCGCCGACACGAAGGCGCGTGCTCCATCGGTTTTCAAGGCGCGAGTGGGGAAGCATAGTGCCAAGCCCGTCGTAGTGCACCAGCGTTTGGAAACCCTGTACCCAGACGTCAGTCGCATTGAGTTGTTCAGC
This sequence comes from Acidovorax sp. NO-1, assembly GCF_000238595.1. GTDB lineage: Bacteria > Pseudomonadota > Gammaproteobacteria > Burkholderiales > Burkholderiaceae_C > Acidovorax. Next base: position 1,769 of record NZ_AGTS01000043.1, read on the forward strand.
CGGACTGATCGAACGGGCTGGACCATTTTTGGGAACGAGGTCGAACCCGATGCTGACAGTAAAAAGGTTGCTTGATATGGCAAAGAACACCAAAAACATCTACCGCCCATCGAATACAAAAGAGATGCTTCCACTGCCTCCTCCTCTTCGATACTTTGAGGCAGAACCCTGGCGGGGGGAGAACAAGCCGGTTTACGCCAAGCGCGACCTCGATGAGCGGCTTCACTGCGATGATGGGGTCGCTCTCCGCTTCGTAGACTCTTCTGAGTATTGGAGGCATGGACGAGTTCACAAGGATGGGGATAGGCCCGCTTTGTACATTGGCGATTCAAACGCAGTCGAACTGACTTTGGGATCGGCGATCAGGGGCGACGATGGCGATTCGCTGTACCTGGCTCCAAGCTCTGAGGTCTATTGCGTTGACGGAGTAATCCATCGCGAACGTGGGGCAGCAATCGTGAACCATGGAGATGCGGAGAGCTTCTGTATGGAGTACTGGCACAGGGGCCGACGGCACTGCGCCGATGGCGTAGCAGTCCAAACTAAGTACGTCCAGCTGTGGTACTACCACGGCTTGCTTCATCGGGAAGACGGCCCAGCATGCATCCGTTCAGATTTCGAGGAGGCCACCTGCTATTGGTATGGCCGGGCCCTCTCGTTCGATGACGGGCTGGTGGATGATTTTCCTATTGATGAGCCACCATCCAAACTGATCTTGCACGCGTTGGCTTTGGCTCAATGGTGCCCCGACACTGAGGACCATCGAGTGACCCAGTTAGTGGCACGTGCGTGCGAGTTGATGCCTGAACTAAATCTGGTGCGGTCGGACCTGGATGAGTCTGAATGGTTGGTGTTCAGAAACGCCATCAACGACTATTTACGCGACCCTGTGGAATACGTTTCCCGCGCTAGCGACAGTTTCTCATTGCCAGACGGACTCGTCGAGGAGCCATAAAGTAGCACACCCCGCGCTAGCGCCCCTGCCCTCAACGTATCATCGAACGCATCAATCCAGCGAGGCATTCTTGCTGGGAAAAAGTTGCACAGAACAGGGAGGGTCTCGATGGCGCTACACGTGAATTTTCCTTCATCGCCGTACGAGCTGTTGGACCCGGCGATACGCTGGTTCCCCGCAGCAGAGGAGATGCGGGAGACAGCCTACGAGAAACTGCTGCCGCCCCTCGTTGCTAAGGTGCGGGAGGAGGTGCAGGCTTGGCGTGCATCAGGCTATTTGGGGGCCTCGGAAACGTCCAAGGCCCTGTTGCAGTGGTGGTTCGAGACCCACCACTTGATCGGGCAGGCAGACGGGACGCAAACCGAGTTCCGCTACTACTTTGCCCAGCGTGAGGCGGTCGAGTCAGTCATCTGGCTGCACGACGTTCGCAAGGCCCGCGACAAGTACGACCTGCTGCGGTTCGACGCATCGGGAGCCGTGTCGAGCAACATGTTCGACGAGGAGTGGCCCCGCTTCGTGGTCAAGATGGCCACGGGTGCGGGCAAGACCAAGGTGCTGTCGCTGCTGATGGCGTGGAGCTACTTCCACAAGCTCTATGAGCCCGACTCCACGCTCTCACGCAACTTCCTGCTGATCGCCCCGAACATCATCGTTCTGGACCGCCTGCGGGCCGACTTCGATGGTCTTCGCATCTTCTTCAACGACCCTGTGCTGCCCGACAACGGGCACGCGGGCCGCAACTGGCGAGATGATTTTCAGATCGCCCTGCATATCCAGGACGACGTGCGGGTGGTTCGACCCACGGGCAACCTGTTCCTGACCAACATCCACCGCGTCTACCTGGGTGAAGTACCCGAGCCCTCACTGGACGACGACGACCTGCGGGACTACTTCCTCTCTCCCTTTGGCGAGAAGCCCGTGGGCAAGACCACGGACAGCAACACCGACCTGGGTGAGCTGATCCGCGAGATCGACGAGCTGGCCGTTTTCAACGACGAAGCTCACCACATTCACGACCCCCGCATGGCGTGGTTCAAGTGCATCCAAGACATCCACCACCGAATGCTGCAAAAGGACTTGCGGCTGTCCATCCAGATCGACGTGTCGGCAACGCCCAAGGCCAACAACGGGGCCATCTTCGTTCAGACCGTCAGCGACTATCCGCTGGTGGAGGCCATCGCTCAAAACGTCGTCAAGCACCCCGTGCTGCCCGATGCGGTAAGTCGAGCCAAGCTCTCCGAGCACAATAGCCCCATCGTCAGCGAGAAATACGCCGACTATCTCACCCTAGGCGTCGAGGAGTGGCGAAAGAGCTATTCCGAGCATGAGAAACTGGGCAAGAAGGCCGTGCTCTTCGTTATGGTGGACGATACCAAGAACTGCGATGAGGTTGGCTCGTACCTTGAAAAGGTTTGCCCTGAGTTGCAGGGTGCGGTGCTGGTCATCCACACCAAAGCCAACGGTGAAATCTCCGAGGCTTCCAGCGGCAAGAGCAAGGAAGAATTGGAAAAGCTTCGCAAGCAGTCCAACGAGATCGACACGTGGAAGTCGCCCTACAAGGCCATCGTGTCGGTGCTGATGCTCAAAGAAGGCTGGGACGTTCGCAACGTCAGCGTCATCGTCGGGCTGCGTGCCTATTCAGCCAAGAGCAACATCCTGCCCGAGCAGACCCTGGGCCGTGGCCTGCGTCGCATGTACTTCGGCAGCGAGCAGCGGGAAACCGTGTCCGTGATGGGCACGCCCGCCTTCATGGACTTTGTGGAGTCCATCCAGAGCGAGGGCGTGAACTTCGAGCGGGTGCCAATGGGCGGCAGCGGGGGCAAGGAACGCCAGGACTCATTGGTGGTAGAGGTCGAGAAGGACACCACCACGAAGAACATCGACGAGTTGGATATCGCCCTGCCCAGGCTGACCCGCCGTTTCAATCGCGAGTTCAAGGACTTGGGCGAGCTGGACCCGTCAGCACTGGGCAATAAACCCTTGCCTATCAAGCCGTTCACACCCGAGGAGACCCGCGAGATCGTCTTCAAGACCATGCTGGACGCGGAGGTGGACCACACCATCCAGCTCGACACCAGCGGCGTGGCGGACTTCCGTTCCGTGGTGGCCTTCTTTGCCCGTCAGCTCTTGAAAGAGCTGCGGCTGGTGGGCGGCTATGAACTGCTGTACCCCAAGGTCAAGGTCTTCATCCGCGACCACCTGTTTGACCAGGCCGTCGATCTTGAAAGCCCCGTGGTGTTGCGGAACCTGTCCGAGGCCGAGGTCAGCAAAGTCATCTTCGACAGCTTCCGCACCGCCATCAACGGCTTGACGATCCGCGAGACGGGCACGTCCCGCATCGAGGGCACCATCAAGCTGCGAGACACGCGACCGTTCCGCACCCAGCCACGAGGCTTCTTGCAGGCCAAAAAATCGGTGTTCAACCGCATCGTGGGCGAGGGCTCTGCGGACGGCTTGGAGCTGGCTTTTGCGGCGTTTTTAGAAGGTGCCGATGATGTGCAGGCCTTCGGCAAGAACTACATGGCCGTGGGCTTCAAGATTGACTACGTGAAGGCCAGCGGCGAGTTGTCCACCTACACGCCCGACTTCATTGTTCGCACCAAGGACGGGGGCGTCTGGATCGTCGAGACCAAGGGCCGCGAGGAGCTGGACGTGCCACAGAAGATGCGCCGCCTGAGCCAGTGGTGCCAAGACGCCACCGAGGCCAGCAAGAACGAAGGCGGCACGAAGTACGGTTTCGTGTATGTCGATCAAGAGAGCTTCGAGCAGCACGAGCCCAACACCTTTGCAGGGCTGGTGAGTTCCTTCCGTGAATACCAAGATCAAGAAAAGAGGGCCTGACCGATGGCACGTCCAGACAAGAAGACCTACGACCTCAGCGAGGCCGAGCAACGCGACCTATTCAACCTGATCCAACAGGGCAAGGCCCTGCCCGAGAAGTACCGCTTCATCCTGTTCGAGGACAAGCGGGAAGTCGAGTTGGTTTGGAACGGTAAGACCCGCGACGTGTGTACGACAGTGCTGCCGTTTCAGTCGTTGGAACACATCGACGAGCCACGCAAGGAGACCAAGACGCAGGGCGACCTTTTCGACAGCCGTGGACGGCAGACGAAGGGGTGGTCCAACAAGCTGATCTGGGGCGACAACAAGCTCATCTTGTCGTCGCTGAAAGCGGGACCGCTACGCCAGCAGATCGAGGATGCGGGCGGTTTGAAGCTGATCTACATCGACCCGCCGTTTGATGTGGGGGCCGACTTCTCGATGGATATCGAAATCGGAGGCGAGACGTTCCACAAGGAGCCGAACCTGCTGGAACAGATCGCCTATCGAGACACCTGGGGGCGTGGGACGGACAGCTTCATCGCGATGATGTACGAGCGCTTGATTCTCATGCGCGACCTCCTAGCATCAGACGGCTCCATTTACGTGCACTGCGACTGGCGGGTACACGCATACATCCGCATGGCCCTTGACGAGGTCTTTGGTCGTCAGCACTTCCTCAACGACGTAATCTGGACCTACAAGTTCGGGGGGCGTTCATCGACGACGTTCGCGCGTAAACACGACACGATTTTCTGGTTTGCTAAGACGGACAACTACTTCTTCAACAAGGATGAAGTGAGGATGCCCGTAACGAACGAATCGACGACACACAACTACCGCTATGTCGACTCCGATGGTCGTCGATACAGGGAGGACATCCGCAAGAACGGCAAGGTTTATCGGTACTACTTAGACGAGGGAAAGATTCCAGAGGATTCATGGACCGATATCGATTCGCTGCACCACGAACTCGCCGAGAGACTCGAATACCCGACGCAAAAGCCAGAAGCGCTGCTACAACGGATCATCAAGTCTGCTACAAGGAAGGGGGATTTGGTGGCGGACTTCTTCGTCGGGTCAGGGACAACTGCGGCGGTAGCTGAAAAGCTGGGTCGACGATGGATTGCGACCGATCTTGGGAAGTTTGGCATCCATACGACACGCAAGCGACTCATCGGCGTACAGCGTGAGCTGAAAGCCGCCGAAAAGGACTTTCGTGCCTTCGAAGTCTTGAACCTGGGCCGTTACGAGCGTCAGGCCTATCTAAACATCGGTGGCCGCCTCTCAGCGGAGCAGCGGGCGGCAGCCCTTGCGGAGAAGGAACGCGAGTTCCGCGACCTGATCTTGCGGGCCTATAAGGCGAGCCCGCTGGGAGCAGAAGGAGCGGCTCAGGATGGCTTTTTCCACGGCGCCCGCAACGGTCGATTGGTGGTTATTGGACCGATCAACCTGCCTGTGGGTAGGCTGTTCGTAGAGGAAGTCATCACCGAGTGTCGCAAGCGCGGAGCCTCCCGGGTGGACATCTTGGCCTTCGAGTTCGAGATGGGCCTGTTCCCTGCTGTGCTGGAAGAAGCCCGCAGCAAGGGCATCGAACTCAGCCCGAAGTACATCCCCGCCGAGGTGTTCGACAAGCGGGCGGTGGACAAGGGCCAGGTGGTTTTCCACGACATCAGCTTTGTGGAGGCCAGTCCCCGCTACGACAAGAAGAACAAGCTAGCCGTGAGCATCGAGCTGTCCGATTTTTCCGTGTACTACACGCAGGGGGCGGCAGAGGCCGCCATTGCCGCCTTGAAGGAGGGCAAGAGCGACGTGATCTGTGAGCAGGGCCAGCTCTACAAGATCAGCAAGAACAAGGACGGTGTGGTGAATCGGGATCGGCTGACCAAGCACTGGACCGACTGGGTGGACTACTGGGCAGTGGACTTCGACTACCTGCAACGCAAGGAGATCATCAAGGTCCCCGTGGGCACGGGCCTCGGTGGCGTCGCCAGCCTGGAAGGCTTCGAGCCACCGCAAGGCGAGTTGATGCTGCCCGAGTTCGAGGAGCGCTGGACGGGCGGCTACATCTTTGAGAACGAGTGGCAGAGCTTCCGCACCCGGCAGAGCCGCGACTTGGAGTTGATGACGGCTGCGCATTCCTATGATCGACCTGGGCGTTACACCGTGGCTGTGAAGGTGATCGACATTTTCGGCAATGACACAATGACGCTTGTTCCAGTCAATGTAGGCTGAGCGCTGCTAGCGGAATCCCGGCCGCTCGGCGTTCGTTGCGGGATGTTGCAGGGCGCTTAGGTCTGATGATCAGCCCGAGCGTCGGAGTGCTCGCTCTCCATCCTCGCGCAAACGTTGCCGGTCCGGCACCATAACGGCATCGTTAGCCGGATGATTCAAGGCCGAGGTAAGCCACATCAGTGAGCCCAAGATGAGGGCACGGTCATATGCCGCCGATTGGGCGGCAATCCCCCGACGCGATGACATCGACTCGACGTCGTTTTCATGCTGGTCGTGAGCGATGTCGGTGTGAGGCGCTGGCATCGCCATTCCTGCTTTCTTCACCAGTGCGCCCAGCACGATTTTCTCGTGTGCGTCGATGCGCCGGCCCAACTGCTGCGCCTGGTGGCGCGCAACCCTTTCCAAGTGCTCTGCGCGGGCCTGGTACTGCGCGGCTTGCTGTCGCAGCGCGCTCTCTCGCATGCGCAGCCGTATGAGGCTGGCCGGCATGGTGCCGTCGGTGTGGACAGTACTTTGTTCGGTGTGAACGGTCATTTTTTGTCTCCCTTTCGTTTAGACCCCTGTAATTGATTGCAGAGGCTTCATCAATCTGTCACCTTGGGTAGCAGGCAGTCAAGCAATATGGAAGGCAAGCCCCCCAAGCGCACCTATACAAACTTTCGTTTGTGTTGCGCCTGGCAGGGGCCTCGAACAGCCAGGGCACATCCCTCACGGGAGTGCCATCGCATCACCTCTCCCTCATTGCCTGTGCCGGCAAGAGGGAGACGTAGATGGCGATTTTTCATTTCTCAGCACAGCTGATATCAAGGAGCGACGGCGCCAACGCCGTGCAAGCGGCTGCGTATCGCGCAGGCCTGCGCATGACCTGTTCCCGCACTGGCCAGGTCTTCAACTTCACCCGCAAGAAGGAGGTGTCGCACCGCGCCATCCTCGCGCCAGAAGGCGCTGCCCCCTGGGCCCTCTGTCGCGCGACGCTCTGGGGGCGAGTAGAAGAGCAGAAGCGAAAAAATGCGCAGCTCGCACGTGAGATCGTCGTCGCCCTTCCCATAGAACTCACGCACACCCAGCAGGTTGCGCTCATTCACAGGTATGTGGAGGCGCAGTTCGTGAGCCTGTCCATGGTGGCTGATATCAACATCCATTCGAAGCGAGGGAATCCACACGTCCATGTGCTCCTCACGCTCAGCGATATCGAAGCCGATGGCTTCGGAGCCAAACGCCGCGACTGGAATCATCCCTCGCTGGTGGCCCGCTGGCGCGAAGCCTGGGCCAAGGCTTGCAACGCAGCTCTGGAAGAGGCCGGCCACGCCGCGCGCATTGACCACCGCAGCAACAAAGAACGCGGCATTGACCTACCAGCAACCGTGCATGAAGGCCGCAGAACACACGCGAATGCCGAAGCGTGGGATGCACGCGTCGAGTTCAACGCGTGGGTACGCACCCAGATTGTGCTTGCCAAAGTGCAAGCCGAAGTGAAGGCCGTGCAGTCGCAGATCGTGGACCTGACCAGCACCATCGAGCGGGCGCTGACAGAGCGGCGCACGAAGAGCCTGCCAAGTGAAGCGCGGACGGCTTCCACAACGCTTTCCGCCGTGCCTGCCGAAGCCGTGCCCTCAACCAATGCCCGCATCTGGACGCCAGCGAGCGCTGCGCCACCACGGGACTTCTCCATCGCTGGGCTGCTCGCCCGACGTGCCCATGCCGTTGGTCCGTCAAGCCCGATTCGCCCTGCGCACCCATCAACCCCGCAGCCCGAGGTCATGCATGCCTCGGGAGGCATTTTTCAAGGAGACAAACCATGCTGATACCCGTTCTGTTGCGACTCATCGCAACCATCTTCGCCTCGCGGCCGCCAGGCATCGAGCCAGGCCAGTGGAGCCCGCACGCACGCAGTGCCGTGCAGCTGCTGGAATTCAGGCAGCTGCGCCCCGCAGCCGTGCCACAGGCCGGACGCCGATTTGCGCGGCCGCCGCAGCCAAGACGTCAAAGTGCGCCCATTCCCGAGTCTTTCACCGCTGGCGCGGAAGGAGAGTGGACATGCAAGCCATGAACGCTTTCCCCGCACCGGATGCAGCCGCGCCCGTCGTGGTGCCAGCCTCGGCGCCCGCGTGGGCATCGGCCCATCACTTCCACCGCATTCCTGACCCCATCAGCTTCGCTTGGTTGAATGCGCAGTCTCCGAGGGCCGTGGCCGCAGCACCGCAGGTATCCCCGTGCTTTGGCATGGATGTGGTGTACCTACCGGTGGACGTACTGCGCTGGTTTCCCAACGAGTTGGTGCTGGCAGTCCCGTTTCTGCCCGCCCCACCCGTTGAGTTCTTCTTCGCATGCAATGAGGGCGGCAAGCGCTGGTGGTGCTTCGTGGTGTTGAGCAAGGGCCAAGTTCCAACGGCTCTGGTGTTCGATGTCTCACCTTCCGTGATGCTGATCGCCGGCCTCGGCTTGCGTGAGACTGATGTCGATATGCAAAGCGGCGCGGTCTTGCGGGGCAGAGACTTTGACTACCGGGCCAATGCAGCAGTGCTCTGCCCCATGGACACCACACCCATCCGAGTGGAGTGGCTGAGCCCGGAGACGCAGGAGTACTTTTGCATCCACGAAGGCAGTTGCCAGGGCAGTACGCCAAGCGTACCCACCCTGGCCGATGTGTTGGGGCCAAGGAAGCTGCCGCCCTCGATATCGCCCGTGGAGGTATCGATTGGCACGCCCACTTTGGGTCTGCGCATGAGGGTCAACGACGACGAGCCGTTGGCGCGCTATCTCGAATCGTTGGCCGGTGGTGCGGGAGGTGTGGCATGAGCAGCCCTATGCAGTCCATTTCCTTGACGCCCGAGCTGGCATGCGCACTCATTGCCGAGATGCAGGCAGTGCTCGATGGAGAGGCAAGTTACTTCCATGCGGAGGTGTGGACCGACAGCGGGCAGCGTGTGGCGCTGCACCTTTCCGGCCAGGCCGACCCGCCAGACATGGGAGGACCGCTCCATGCCTGATGCAAAGAAGCCCGCCAAGAGGGACCTTTATCAAGAGGTCACCGACAAGCTCATCGCCGCCATCGAAGCCGGCACGGCACCCTGGCAGCGTCCTTGGCAGCAGGTTGCCTCCGCAGGCCTGCCCATGAACGGCGCCACCTCGCGGGAGTACAACGGGGTCAACGCGTTGTTGCTGATGATGCTGGCCCAAGCCGAAGGATACAGCGACAACCGCTGGTTCACATTCAAGCAGGCGAGCGACATGGGTGCCAAGGTGAAGAAGGGCAGCAAGTCCACTCCGGTGTACTTCTTCAAAATGCTCAACGCGCTAGGGGCGGAAGTGGATGGCGAACCTGCTGGCGGCGCAGAGCCGGGAGGAAAGGAGCGACGTCAAATCCCGTTTCTCACCGAGTACCGCGTTTTTCATGCGACGCAGATCGAGGGCATCGAATCGTTCGCGCAACCCGAGCGGAAGTGGACATCACTGCAAGCGGTGCAAGAGATGGTGGAACGCTTGAAGCCGGACATCCGGTATGGAGGCAATAGGGCCTTCTACGCGCCGGGAACTGGGCGGGACTTCATCCAAATGCCTCAGGGAGCGTTTGAGACGGCAGAGGCCGAAGCCGGGGTCTTATTCCACGAAATTGCCCATTGGTCTGGGGCAGCGCACAGACTCAATCGAACGTTTGGAGCCTGGGGAACGGATGCCTATGCAGCAGAAGAGCTCAGAGCGGAAATTTCGTCAGCTCTGGCCTGCGGCGCCCTATCAATCGCCTTGCCCATCGACACTCATGCAGCCTACGTCGACGCGTGGCTCAAAAAGCTGCGTGGCGACAAGTTCGAGATTTTCCGCGCGGCGAAGGATGCCAGGCGAATTGTGGACTACCTCACCGGCAGTCTTGTGCTGGACCCGAAGTCCGATGAGGAAATTGCTCCGGAAAGCCTGTCTACCTCAGCACCAACTTTGGCGCGCGCCCAGGAGGTGGAGCCAGGGGCAGACGCGGCAGCTATCGCTGCTGTGCTGGCCAAAGCACGCAAATCCATCGCACAGGTCCAGAGCGCGCGGCGCAGTGGTCTTGCTCCTTTGGGACATGCACTCAAAGAGGCTGGTGCGGCGGTACCGCCCAGTGTCGATATGTCAAGGTGATGGACGCGCGGTGCGGCAGCGTTCGCATCGCGCACCCCACTTGCGTTTTGTGCGGGGCGTTTGCTACTTTGGTCTTCTAAACCAAAGGAACCACATGACAACATCAACATCACACTCTGTCTCCATCCAAATCAAACCCACCGATAAGCGCCGCCACTACTGGGCCAAGCGCATTGATTCGGGCACTGCGTTAAGCCTGCCCTGCAACGTTTCCCACGGCGAAGACATACCAGGGCCGTATCTGCCAGTAGGTGGCTACGAGGAATTGGCCCTAGGAGAGTTCATCATTGAGGGCGAACAACTCTTCCATCGCCATCGTAGAGGTTGGACCTACCGAATCGGATACATGGGAATCGATGGCGCGTTGCATCGCGTGTGTCCAAGAATGGTCCATAAGGAGGCGTTGAAGGCTGCCGGAATTGCGCCAGACCACCTTAAAGGCTCGGGCGAGTTGGCGGCATGTGTGCGGCTCATTTTGGGAATGCGGATGGGGTTACGCGCGGGAGTGGTGCCTATCGAGACGCCTGCCGTGCCCGTGACTATGCGGCAGTTCGCGGACGTTGCCGACCTGAGGGATGTTTGGTTCGAGTCAAGTTCGGCTGAGCCGCTTCCATCCGCTCAACAAATCTATGACCAAGCGGCGATGCGCGCGAGGATGCTTGCGGTACAGGGTGGGATGGAAGACCAGCCTAACTTGGCTGCCTTGCTTTGCGACTAAAAGGCTCCAAGAGACCGGACCACCCGTTCATCTTCGAGCTGTGCTGAGGCGACAATTGCACAATCTGGGGACGCTCCCGCGTTCCAGCACCAAAGAGCCCAGAACATGTTCCGTGTAGTTACTGCCAACCTGAATGGCATTCGATCCGCAGCCTCAAAAGGCTTTTTTGAATGGGTCGCTCAACAAGATGCGGACGTCATCGGTGTCCAAGAAGTCAAAGCCCAAGACGAGCAGGTAAAGGGCATCCACTGCCACATCGGCAAGATGGCCGGCCAGTTCCACTACGCCCAAAAACGTGGCTACTCGGGCGTGGGCATCTACATGCATGAAGAGCCTTCGGATGTTGTCGTCGGCTTGGCCGACGCTGAGTTCGACAACGAAGGCAGATGGGTTGAGGCGCGCTTTGACAGACCCGGCCGCAAGTTGTCCATCATCAGCGCATATTTCCCTAGTGGATCATCCGGCGAGGAGCGGCAGCAAGCCAAGTTCCGCTTTCTTGCGTTGCTCTATCCCAAGCTGCTTGAATTGCGTGATAACAGAGAGTTCATCTTGATGGGTGATGTGAATATTGCCCACCAGAATGCAGACTTGAAGAACTGGCGCAGCAACCAGAAGAACAGCGGCTTTCTACCCGAGGAGCGTGCCTGGATGACCAAGCTTCTTGGCGAAGGCGGCCTCGTGGATGTATACCGCAGGCTGCATCCAGAGGCTACGGACACCTGCTACACATGGTGGAGCAATAGGGGTCAGGCATACGTCAACAACGTTGGATGGAGGCTGGACTACCAAATTGCGACCGCTGGCGTAGCTGAGCTGGCGCGGTCGGCAAGCATCTACAAAGGGCAAAAATTTAGTGATCATGCGCCCTTAATCGTGGACTACGATTTGATCTTGTAGGGCAACCAGCATGCCTCTCCTGTACTGCGAGGCGCGACCAATCATGCGGCCAACAACAACGTGAAGCCAAGAAATCACGCGTCGTTAACCAACTTTGCTCAGACACTGCTCGGCCCGTAGTGAGAGTTGAAGTGAGAAATTCTTGTTTGGAATCGGCAGCCAGCGCATTAGTTGCCGTGCTACCAAGCTATGCGGCAAACTCGTCAGCGGCGTCTTCATCAAGTACTTGCTTCTGCGCTTCCAGTAGTTTGATCAACCGAGCTATCTCCTTCGGTCCCATCTCGCCAGCGATTAGGAGCCGGTAGTTTGTCTCTTTGGAGAGCCGGCCACGTAGCCACTCTTCCTCGCCAACGGCAGCAACAAGGGGTGAGGGCGGATTTGCCTTCGAAGCCGTCAGCGGTGGGACTGAAAAAATCGGGGGCGTCGCTGCCGCAGGCGTCCCCTTGTGTTTCATTACCACGGTGAGCTGATCGAGAGGTACGCCGGTCAGACTTCCTTCGATTTGTGCCCACCAACGTCCTTCGTGCTCGTGCTTAGCAACAATCTTGCGAGGTGCGGGAAATTGGAGGGCGCCATTCAACTCCCATTGCACGACGTCGCCAACTTCCGCCTGAGGCGCGTCGCTGCCTGGATGGTCATCGCTCATGCCACTCGGCGCTTTCAGCGCTCCGCCAGCAAACGCAAGCGACTTTCGAAAGTCTTTGATGAAGGCATCTACGGTCTTCGGATTGAAATCTTTGTCCTTACGAAGGTAATAGGTCAGCGTGGCGTCGGAAGGCAATTCCTCACCGTACTTGGAGAGCAGTTCGGCATAGATTTTGGGCATGCGCGCGCAGGCATGAAGCGCCTCAGCACGTTCGGGAGAGTCGTCCTCTGCCAGCAGGATCGTGAGTGCTCGATTCGTCAGTTTGACGTTTCGGCTGTCCTTGCGGCCTTCATCTTCGAGCAGTCCAAACTGCAACAGCGCAGAGATTGTCTGGCGCCCGCCGCTGCTGGACTCTGAATAGCCAAAATGTTTCAAGGCTGATAAGACCGGAGCAGAGGACTTGCGCTCCTGTGCATAGAATTTTCTTGCCTGAGCGATGGCTTGTTCAAGATCAATGAAGGGATATGAGATCCCGCGACCATTGTTGGTCTTCTTAGGGAAAGCCGGTTGCGCCGTCGCGATGTCGTTCATGTCTGGCTCCTAGCGGTGATGCGAGGTGGTGAATGTAACAGTGGCGGGAGGCTTTTGCAACGGCACAGGTCTGAGGCTTTTAGAGAAAACCTTTTTCAAGTCTCATTAAAAGTCTTTTTTGCCTCCTGGGGGGTTGACGTCAGTATTTTTGGTGGCAGAATCCGTGCTACTGCGGAAAGTGCATTAACCGTGTGGGCATGAAAAAACCCACAAGGCCCCGGCAAGGGTCTGGTGGGTTCTTTCTGCGGTACGGCTAGTGGAGTTGATCCGCGAGCCTGCAACCGGACTGACAGGTCAGCCGTAGATTTTACTCTCTATGGTGGGCGCAGGCAACAAGATGCTCTTCGGTAGTATTGCAAGAAGGAGGTGGCCTATGGCCCACTCTCGCCTGCGTCGCGTCTTTGTACGTGCCTACACCCGGTTTCGCCTCGGCAAGCTGGAAAATGTATGCCAACACTTTCGCTCGCATCCTGGTCAGCTTGAACTGTTCGCTTAAAAGGTTCGGTTGACACCGGCCCTGTGCCACGCGGCACAGGGCCTTTTTTCTGTGCCGCTCCGTTTTCGAACGGATGACTAGGCTATACCTCTTATCTACAAGGATAGAGCTCGTTCGCCGCCATTAGACGCTGTTCAACGAGTTACCTTGTTTGGTCAGTAATATCAAGCTCATGATGTCAATAGGACAACTTAGTGGGTTTTATGAGGCACCATCTACCACCTGGCCACTCCGGCGATGGCGGCGCTGGCACGCACTGAATCCATTTACAAAGGCGAAAAATTCTCGGACCACGCACCCATCACGGTGGACTACGAATTGAGCCTGTGAATCCGCCCGCCCCATGACCGACGCCGCCATCTCTGCGCCCGCCCCCGCACCCGCCCACAGCTTTCGCCCGCAGAGTGCGGACGCGTTGTGGAAGCAGCTGTCTACGCCGCACCCCACCGTGGGCAAGGCGCGGCACCTGGGTGAGGCCATGGTGCATGCGGGTTTGCTGTCGGTTCCTGCGCTGCAGGATGGGCTGCAGGCGCAGCAGCGCGAGCGCGCCGATGGGGTGCAGCGGCCCATCGGTCAGATCCTGGTGGACCGCGGTGCGCTCACGCAAGACCAGTTGCGCAGCGTCATTGCCACGTGGCTGGGCGAGTACACCGTGCACCCGGGCGACATCACGCCCGAGGAGTCGGCCCTCGCCCTCATCCCCCGCGCAGTGGCCGAGCGCGAGTCGGTGCTGCCCCTGATCGCGCGCGACGATGCGCTGGTGCTACTCATGGCCGACCCCTGGGACCGGGTACTGATCGACGAGATCCGCTTTCTGACGCAAAGGCGGCTGATCCCCTTGCAGGCCGCGCCCGGCACGCTGGCGCCCGCCATCCAGAAGGCCTACCGCACCCAGCCGGGCGACACCGCTGCGACAGGCGCGCGCGCCACCTCGCAGGAGCTGCTGAGCAACCTCAGCGCCGCCGCACCCGACGCCGATGCGGAGCAGGCCGACGTGATCAGCGAGTCGGACAACACGCTGGTGCGGCTCATCAACACCGTGATCAACGAGGCCATAACCCACCGCGCGTCCGACATCCACATCGAGACCGAACCCGCGCCGCGCAACGTGCGCGTGCGCCTGCGCATCGACGGTGACCTCACGCCCTACCTGGAGCTGCCTGCGCGCTACCGCTTCGCCATGGTGGCGCGCATCAAGATCATGGCGGGCATGGACATCTCCGAGCACCGCAAGCCCCAGGACGGCAAGATCGACTTTGCGCGCTTTGGCGGCCCGCCCGTGGAGCTGCGCGTGGTCACCGTGCCCACCTCGCGCGGGCTGGAGGACGTGGTGCTGCGCCTGCTGGCCGGCGCCAAGCCCCTGCCACTGGAGAACATCGGCCTGAGCCAGCCCAACCTGCAGGCGCTGCGCACCGTGGTGCAGAAAAGCTATGGCCTGGTGCTGGTGTGCGGCCCCACGGGTTGCGGCAAGACGACCACGCTGCACTCGGTGGTGCGCGACATCAACACCGCAGGCCGCAAGATCTGGACGGCCGAAGACCCGATCGAAATCAGCCAGGAGGGCCTGCGCCAGGTGCAGGTGAACCCGCGCATCGGCTGGACGTTTGCCGCCGCCATGCGCACCTTTTTGCGCGCCGACCCGGACGTGATCATGATCGGCGAGATGCGCGACGAGGAAACCGCACGCATCGCCATCGAGGCCTCGCTCACGGGTCACCTGGTGCTGTCCACCCTGCACACCAATTCGGCGCCCGAGAGCATTGCGCGGCTGCTCGAGATCGGCCTGGACCCGTTCAATTTTTCGGATTCGCTGCTGGCAATCCTCGCGCAGCGCCTGGTGCGCCGCCTGTGCACCGCCTGCCGCGAGCCCCAGGTGGCCGACCCCGACACGCTGGCGGGGCTGGCAGCGCAGTATCTGGAAAGTGGCACCACCAACACGCCCGAGGCGCGCGAAGCCCAGATTGCCCGCTGGCGCAAGCGTTACGGCAGCGCACAGGGCGAGCTGCACCTGTGGCGCCACCGGGGCTGCACCCAGTGCGAGGGCCATGGCTACCACGGCCGTCTCGGCATCCATGAGCTGATGATGAGCGACGAGACCATTCGCCAGCACATCCGCCACCGCGCCCCCGCCTCGGACATCCGCCACTCGGCACTGGCGGCCGGCATGCTCACCCTGCGCCAGGACGGTATTGAAAAGATGCTGCAAGGCCTGACCGACATGGCGGAGGTGGTGGCGGCGACCAACCTCTGACGTGCGACCGCGCCAGCGCGCCGGTCACCGCAATTTTGGTCAAATCGGCTGTCAGCGCTTATCAGTAAAGCGCCAACAGCTATCAATAAATGAGCATCCCGATTCGATAACCCATGCGCCTGCGAGCGAGCCACCCGCTCATGGGGCCAGCTCGTAGTGGAACACCTTGGCAATGATCTGCCAGCGCCCGTCCACGCGGATCAGGGTCAGCAGGTCGGTGAAGTGCCTGGGCAGGATGGCGCATTCCACCTTGGCCAGGGCCGTCACCGGCCCGGCAAACTCGATGGACAGGATGCGCTCCTGCACCGTCTCGCCCCGGCTGGCGGGCGAGGGGCGCTGGTCCACGATGGGGAAATATTCCTCCATGCGCAGGATCACCGCAGGCTCGGCCGTGGCGCAGGCATACACCGCCTGGGGGTGCAACACGCGGCGCAGGCGCTGTGTATCGCTGTGGCACAGGCCGTCGAAATACTCTTGCAGCACGGCGGCGACTTCGTTGAAGCGCGGGTCACTCATGGCGCGCTCCCGTCGGCGGCGGCGCGAGCGCGCTGGCGGCGCACGGTCACGGTTTCACCGGCCACGCCCCAGTTGTCGGTCTCGACCTCGTCGATCACCACAAAGGTGGTGGCGGGCTCCTTGTTGAGAACGCGCACCAGCAGATCGGTGGCGCCCTGGATCAGCGCCGCTTTTTGCGCACCCGTGACACCTTCACGGGTCACTTTGATGTTGATGTAAGGCATGGCTATTCCTTGGGATGAAGAAAAGTCGTCTCAGCCCAGCAAGCCTTCAGCCCGCATCGCAGCCTGCACGGCAGGGCGGGCGGCCACGCGGCGCATAAATGCCTGCAGATGGGCCAGGTCGCTGATGTCCAGCTTCACGAACCTGGCCCAGCCCAGCACCACAAAAAGGTAGGCATCGGCCGCCGTGAAGTGCTCGCCCGTCAGGTAGGGGCCGTGCTGCAGCTGCGCGTCCAGCCAGTCCATCTTCTTGCGCAGCAGGGCTGCCAGCGTGGCCTTGGCGTTGTCGTCCAGCCCGGCGTGGAACAGGGGCGTGAAGGACTTATGCAGCTCGGTGCTCACGTAGTTCTGCCACTCCATCACCCGGTAGCGCGCCAGCGTACCGGCTGCGGGCATGAGCTGCGTGGCCTGGGCCTGGTCGGCGATGTACTGCGCAATGACCGGGCCTTCGGTGAGGCGGGCGCCGTCCGCCAGCTCCAGCACGGGCACCTGGCCTTTGGGGTTGATGGCATAAAAATCGCGCCCGTCTGCCGTGCGGTGGCGCTCGGTATCGACCTTCTCCAGGTCGAACGTGAGGCCGCATTCGCGCAGCAGGATGTGGGGCGACAGGGAGCAGGCGGCGGGAGAAAAGTACAGCTTCATGGGATTGCCTTTGGGGCGTGGTGGATAGGTGAAGCAATGGTATTAAGGATGCAAACAGCAATAAACTAGACGCCAGGTATTTCACTGATTACATGAAGTAATAAACAGAACATGGCGCGCCAATTTGACGACCTGAAGCTGGGCAGCATCGAGCTGTTCTGCCTGACCGCACAGTGGCAAAGCTTCACGGCCGCCGCCCACGCGGCCGGGCTCACGGCGGCGGCGGTGAGCCGATCGGTGGCGCGCATGGAGGCGCGCCTGGGCGTGCGCCTGTTCCAGCGCACCACGCGCCAGGTGCGGCTGACCGACGCAGGCAAGCGCTACTACGAGCAATGCCGCCAGGCGCTGGGCCAGCTGACCGAGGCCGAACGCGAACTGTCAGGCCAGCAGCAAACCCCCGCAGGCCTCGTTCGCTTCAGCCTGCCCACCTCCTACGGGCATTGCCGCATCCTGCCGCTGCTGCCTGCGTTTGCGCAGGCCTACCCCGACGTGGAGCTGGAGCTGCAGTTGAGCAACCGCAACGTGGACTTCACCGAAGAAGGCTTTGACCTGGCCGTGCGCGGCCGCACGCCGCCTGATTCAGGGATGGTGGCCCGCAAGCTGGAGGATGCGGCCCTGGTGGTGGTGGCCTCGCCGGACTATCTGCATCGCCACGGCACACCGCACGAAACGGCCGATCTGGCGGCGCACGAGTGCATCCAGTTTGTGCTGCCCAGCAGCGGCCAGGCGGTGCCCTGGATACTGCGCGACGCCGCCGGGCGCGATACGGAGGTGCCCACCCAAGGGCGCCTGCGCTGCGCCGATGACATCCTGGGCCCCGTGACGCTGGCCCGCGCAGGCGCGGGGCTGCTGCAAACCTACCGGTTCATTGTGGAGGCCGACCTGCACAGCGGCGCCTTGCAGGAGGTGCTGCCCGCCCATGCCGGTGCCTCCCGCCCGTTTTCGCTGCTGTACCCTGCCCACCGGCACATGCCGCTGCGCGTGCGCGTGCTGGTGGATTTCATCGTGCAGCGGATCGCTGCGGGCTGAACCCTGCGGCGCCCCCCCAACGGGCCATGGCAGGCCGTATCAGGCAGCAGGCGCGCCCTCTTCCTGCACGCCCACCACGGCATCGAGCAGCTCACTGATGCGCACCGGCTTGTCCAGCACCCGGACCACGTCAAGGCCCTGCAGGCGTTCGGCGTCCACCGGGCTGCCGCCGCCCGCCAGCGCCACCACCCGCGCATCGCGCGGCGTGGCAAACCGGCCCTGCCGGAGCTCGCTGAGCAGTTCCAGGGCCTGCGGCCCCTCCTGCAGGTCCAGCACCAAACCCTCGTACGCGCCGGTTGCCAGCAGCGCACGGGCCCGGCCCACGCTGCTGGCCTCGTGGAAGTCCACCATGCCGAGGTCGCGGGCCACCATGACCATGGTGCGACGCAGCACGAACTGGGGTTCGACCAGCAGGATCCGGGGCAGCATCGCGCTCATTCCTCGCCCTCTTGTCCCGCCAGGGTCTCGTTCGCCAGCTGTCGCAGCGCATCCAGAATCGACCGCTCCACGGGCCCGAGGGTGCGCGGCACGGTGTCGATCACGCAGAGCGTGCCGATGTGGTGCCCGCCGGGTGCACTGAGCGGCGCCCCGGCATAAAACCGGATGTGCGGGTCGCCGGTCACCAGCGGGTTGTCGGAAAAGCGGGGGTCGCAGCTGGCATCCTCGACCACAAACAGCTCGTTCTTCAGGATGGCATGCCCACAGAAAGAGATTTCGCGCGGGGTTTCCGTGGCCTCCAGGCCCATGCGTGACTTGAACCACTGGCGCTGCCCGTCCACCAGCGTGAGCAGGGCAATGGGCGTTTCCAGCTGCTCGGCCGCAAAGCGTGCGAGGCGGTCAAAGCGCTCCTCGGGCGGCGTGTCGAGCAGCAGCAGTTCGCGCAGGGCGGCCAGGCGCTCGTCCTCATCTGCGGGAATGGGTGCGGGGGTCATGGTCAGTCCTGTGGTGGGGGTGTGTATTGTGTGTGGGTGTGTTGTTGCAGCTCAGCCCAGCAGATAGGCCATCTGTGCCAGGTCCACAACGACCAGATTGGCGTGGTCTTCCACCGCGCCTTGTGCGTTGATCAGCCCCAACTCCCCCATGGCCCCCATGCGCATGCCGCTGCGCCGCGCACTGTGCGCGGGCAGCCAGTCGCACAGGCTGCGGATGGCGATGCCGACCGGCGCAGACGCATCACCAGGCGCCTGGACGAGCACCGCCAGCAGCGGTTCGCCCGGTGCAGCCGACCGGGCAATGGCGGGCAGGTTGACTACG
>NZ_AGTS01000042.1 GCF_000238595.1 Acidovorax sp. NO-1
TGTCGCATCCCGGACGATCATATGGTCGCTTGTTAAACAGATGCGGGTGCGACTGATACCACTGTTTCATGGCCTGCATGGGCGTACTGCTCTTGAGCGCTGATTGCGGCAATTGGTGGTTGTACAGCGCCACATAGCGCAACAAGGTTTGCTCCATGTCCTCGCGGCTGTTGAACCTGTGGGTCTTCAGGACGTCTGCAATACGCCCATTGAACCGCTCCACCATACCGTTGGTTCTCGGTGTTCTGGGCTTGGTCAGCCGGTGCTCTATGCCCAGCTCCTGGCACAGTTGATCGAACTCATGGTTGCCGCTGGGTTCGCGTTCCCGGCTGGCAAACAGGCGGTCTGTGAACTCCTTGCCGTTGTCGGTCAGCAGCTTGGTGATCCTGAGTGGACAGGCCTTGTGCAATGCCTTCAGGAAGGCTTGCGCACTGGCGGCCGTCTTGTTGGTCTTGAGCTGCACAAACACCCAGCGCGTAGCCCGATCAATGGCCACGAACAGATAGCGCCTGCTGCTCTCGTCCTGCATCTGGGGCAGGTACTTCACATCCATGTGCACATAGCCAGGCTCGTAGCTCTTGAAGGCCTTGTGTGCTACCGCAGGCTCCTGGGGTTTGAGGGCGTTGAGGTTGCCCGCGCCATGGCGGCGCAGACAGCGGTCCAAGCCAGAGCGTGAGACATGGGGGCAAATGAACTCGCGCGTGACCGCCAGCAGGTCATCCAGGGGCAGCAGCAGGGTACGCCTGAGGTGGAGCACCACGGTCTCTTGCGCAGGCGTGAGCACGGTCTGCAGGTGATGGGCCGTATGCGAGCGGTCTGCAAAAACATCGCGCTTCTTCCATTTGT
>NZ_AGTS01000041.1 GCF_000238595.1 Acidovorax sp. NO-1
TCTAGTGGTGCTCACGCGTTATCTCCTGATCTGTCTGTATTCATGATACGAAGCTTCAAAGCTGACAAGAATGTAATGAGTGGGTCAGTAATTTGTCGGTATCCAAGGAGTAGATTCCACCCCGTGTTCAAAGCACTACCAGGGATGAAGTTCCTACTTTTCAGCTTACCGGAGTCGAATATGAAACTCAAATCCATTGCACTGTCTGCCATTGCCTCGGTTGTAATGGCCGCGCCGGCGCTTTCGCAGGCAGCCACTCCTGCACCTTTCGGCCACGATGATTCGAGCCAGGTCGGCTCAATCAAGCTGGCTCAACAATCCCAAAGGACAACGACTGGCAGCCAAATGCACAACAATATGCTCCATGGGGACGAGCAGAAAACGCAAGCTGAGCGCGGTGCGTCAGGCCCAACGCAAAACAGCCCACGGGCCCCAGCCGATCCCCAAGTTCACGACAAGATGCTTCACGGAGATGAGCAGCGTCCACGGTTAGCGCCGGCCGGAGAGCCGACTTATCATCAAAGCAAGACACGCCAACAAGTCATCAATGAGATGCTGAATCAAACACCTTACGAACGAGCGCGCATGAAGGAACTCTTCCAGAATTAAAATCAGGCGGATCAAAAATCCCGGAGGCATTCAACTCCGGGATTTTTTCAATGAATCTTTCGTGTTTGTCAAAATACCCGTTCAATAAAACGGCATGCGATTTTCATTTGATGATTCGAATCTATCAATTGTTTAAAAAAGACGGTCGACTGTCGTTCACATGCCAGACTTACGAGCTGCTTCGTTGATTTCATCGTGACGCGTTCTGACGTCTGGCGGCCACTGGGCCTTGATCCAAGAGAGCACCGCAACAATTTCGTGGTCACTAAGCACCCTGTCATAAATAGGCATCGCAGTCTTGTAGTCAGGCTGCTCGATGAGCTTGGCAAGGCCGAATTTGGTGATCGCAAACAACTGAGAATCCGGGTGATGCCACGTATGGCCGCTCGGATCGTGGGGAGGAGCTGGCAACAGGCCATCCGTACCCCGTTCACGCCAATCTGACTGCCCTTCGCCCCGCACCCCATGGCATGCCGCGCACTGCTGGGCGTAGATGCGTGCACCAAAGCTCACAACCTGCGGATCATCGGGACGCAATGTGTAGGGTTGCAGCTTGGCCGAGGGCCTGTTCACAAGCACCATGAATGTGCCTGCAGCCAGCAGTCCCGCGGACAACAGCACGCCTAAACCGACACCCAGCCTACTTGGTTTTACGGTTTCCTCTGGGCTGCCACTTCCGCTCACTGCTTGCAACAGCAACCACCGCCGCGCCCAGGCTCGAGCCGCGAGCTACCCGAGGACGTTCGAGTGGCAGGATAGCCAGCTTGGGCCAGGGTTTGGATCAGGTGATCGGCACTTGGCGCGCTTGTCTGCACGCGGGCAGTGCCGTCCTTCAGGCTCACTTCGACTGCGCTGACGCCAGCTACGCCATTCAGCGCTTCAGTGACATGTGCCACGCACATCGAACAAGTCATTCCGGAAACAGCTAAGTCAATCGTGGTCATCGTCTTCCTTCAATAGCATCGGTGGATTGAGAACCGGAAGCGCTGTGGCGCAGCCGGGGAACAAATCTAGGTACGCGGCGTGCATAG
>NZ_AGTS01000040.1 GCF_000238595.1 Acidovorax sp. NO-1
AGGCCGGGCGTGCCGGTGCGGTCCGGCCCCATCTTGCCGCCCGCGCAACCCACTGGTTTTGAGGACACCGAGATGCCCGGTGCCGACAGCCCGGCCCCCGATCTGAGCAGCACCCAGTACGGCGAGCTGAACTGAAACCCCGCAGCACCCAAGAGGCTGCGCGGGAGGCGATCAGTGCCCCTCGAAATCCACCAGGGTATACAGCGGCAGGCCGGATTCGCGCAGACGGCTGGAGCCTCCCAGCTCGGGCAGGTCCACGATCGCGGCGCCCTCGGTGACGGTGGCACCCAGTTTCTCCAGGAGCTTGCGGCCGGCCATCATCGTGCCGCCGGTGGCGATGAGGTCGTCGATGAGCAGCACGCGGTCGCCGGGCTTGACGGCGTCGGTGTGCAGCTCCACGGTGGCGCTGCCGTATTCGAGCTCGTAGGTTTCCTCCACGGTCGTGAACGGCAGCTTGCCCTTCTTGCGGATGGGCACGAACCCCACGTTGAGTTCATAGGCCACCACGGCACCCAGGATGAAGCCGCGCGCATCCAGCCCGGCCACCACATCGGGGCGCAATGCCTTGTCCATGTAGCGGTGCACAAACGCGTCGATCAGTACGCGGAACACCTTCGGGTCCTGCAGCAGCGGCGTGATGTCACGGAACTGCACGCCGGGCGCGGGCCAGTCGGGCACTGTGCGGATGTGCTGGCGGAGGTATTCGTTGACGCTGAGTGGCTGCATGGTCGGGGAAGGGTGTTGGGGCAGGGCAAAGGCACGGCGCCGAAAGCGGGGTGCGGCGCAAAGTGTATCCAGTAGGCGCCTGCGGCCCTTGACCGCGGGGCCGCGGGGTGCGGTCGAAACCCGCATAATGTTTCAGCGCTGTTACTTTCGGGCTGACAGCACCCTCGATCACCCCACGCCGGTCGGCCATGCCCATCTCCATCCTGCTGATCGAAAGCGATCCCCTTCACGCGCAGGCCGTGGTCGACGCGCTGGCGGACCCCTGGTCGGGCTGGCGGGTGGAGGTGGCCGCATCGCTGCGGGAGTCGGGCGAATACCTGGACCGCAACGCGGGCAGCCCGCCCGATATCGTGCTGGCGGCGCAGCGCACGGTGGACGGGTCGGCCTTTGACCTGTTGCGCATGCTCGACGGCGTGCCGGCCATGATCATCGTGCGCGCGGGTGCCGAAACCCACGCCGCGCAGGCCATGCGCTACGGCTTCGATGACTTTGCGGTGCAGGATACTGCGCTGGACTACCTGCTCACATTGCCGGCACAGATTGACTCGGTGCTCGAGCGCAGTTCCAGCGCCCGGGCCCGGCGCGCCGCAGAAACCATGCTGGCCCGCCAGCACAGGCTGCTTCAGGCGATCTCGCGGGCCCAGGCCATGTTCATTGCCAGCTCCGGGCCCCGGGCGGCCTTCGAGGCGCTGCTGGACGAGCTGATGGCGCTCACCCAAAGCGCGTTCGGCATGGTGGGCCAGGTGCAGCGCGGCGATGACGGGCACCCGTACCTGCGGGTGCACGCCATCACCGACATCAGCTGGGACGAAGCCTCCCGCGCCCGGTATGCGCAGCACGCAGAGGGTGGCATGGTGTTCGACAACCTCCATTCGCTGGTGGGGGCTGCGCTGGTGACCGGTGAGCCGGTGCTCACCAACGATGCGCGGAGCGACCCCCGCAGCGCCGGCACGCCGCGGGGGCATCCGCCGCTGCTCACCTACCTGGGGCTGCCCATTCACGCCGCCGGGGAGCTGGTGGCCATGGTGGGCCTGGCCAACCGGGCCGAGGGCTACTCGGCCGCCGATGTGCAGTTTCTTCAGCCCCTGCTCAACACCGTAGGCCAGCTGGAGATGGCGCGCCGTGCCGAACTGGCGCGCAGCGCCGTGGAAGCCCAGCTCGAGCGCACCAGCGCCCTGCTGGCCGAGAAGACCCGGGCCTTGGAAGGCACGCTCGCCAGCGTCTCGCAGGGCATCACCAATGTGGATGTGGAGGGCCGCATCCGCGTGTACAACCGCCGCTATCTGGAGCTGCTGGACCTGCCCGAATCGCTCCTGGCCACGCAACCGCGGGTAGAGGACGTGGTGCGCTTTCAGGCCGAGCGCGGGGACTTTGGCCAGGGGTTCGAGCTGATCGAGCTGGGGGCGCGCAACTACGTGGCGTCGGAATACGCGGCCCACGGCGGCAGGCTCACCATGCCGGAAACCTACGTGCGGCGCAACCTGCAGGGCCGCTACATCGAAGTGCGCACCCGCGCGCTGGAGCAAGGCGGGCGCGTTCGCACCTTCACCGATGTGACCGATTACCTCAGCACGCTGGAGGCCCTGCGCCTGAGCGAGTCCCGCTGGCGCAGCCTCACCCAGCTGTCCTCCGACTGGTACTGGGAGCAGGACGCGCAGTTCCGCTTTGTGCGGCTGGACGGCAACCCCCACAACGAAGCCGGCGTGCCCGACGACATGCACTACGGCCGCACGCGCTGGGAGCTGCCCCACACCTTTGTGAGCGAAAGCCAGTGGCGAGAGCACCGCCGGCAGCTGGAGGCGCACGAGGTGTTTCACGACTTCGAGATGCAGCGCCTGGCGGAAGACGGCAGGCCCGTGTGGATCTCCATCAGCGGAGAGCCCATCTTTGATGAGGCCGGCCAGTTCACCGGCTACCGGGGCGTGGCGCGCGACATCACCGAGCGCAAGCTGGCCGAGGCGGAGATCCAGCGCCTCGCGTTCTATGACGAGCTCACGGGCCTGCCCAACCGGCGGCTGCTGATGGACCGGCTCGAACGCGCGGCCAGCGCCTGTGCGCGCGAGGGCAGCCATGGCGCCCTGCTGTTCCTGGATCTCGACAACTTCAAGGACATCAACGACACCATGGGCCACGAGTGGGGTGACCGCCTTTTGGTGCAGGTGGGCATGCGCATCGGGGCCAGCGTGCGCGCCACCGACACCGTGGCCCGCCTGGGCGGCGACGAATTCGTGGTGGTGCTCCAGGGCCTGAACGCCGAACTGCCGGCGGCAGGCGCAGAGGCCGAGGCCGTCGCGCTGAAGATGCTGACCGCATTGAACCAGCCCTACACGGTGCAAAACAGCGAAGTGCACAGCACCCCCAGCATTGGCATTGCGCTGTTTCGCGATGTGCAGCTGCCCGTGCAGGAGCTGCTGCAGCGCGCTGACCTGGCCATGTACCAGGCCAAGGCCAAGGGCCGCAACACGCTGTGCTTTTTTGACCCTGCCATGCAGGCCGCCGTCACGGCCCGATCGGCACTGGAGGGCGACATGCGCCAGGGCCTGCTGCGCAGCGAATTCCTGCTCCACTACCAGCCGGTGGTGGACGAAGCGGGCCAGGTGCTGGGCGCCGAGGCGCTGGTGCGCTGGCACCACCCTCAGCGCGGCATGGTGTCGCCCGGGGATTTCATCCCGCTTGCCGAGCAGACGGGGCTCATCCTGCCGCTGGGCCGCCAGGTGCTCACCCTGGCCTGCCAGCAGCTGGCGCAATGGGCGGCGGCGCCCGCGACGGCGATGTGGAGCCTGGCCGTGAACGTGAGCGCGCAGGAGTTCCGGCAGCCCGACTTTGCCGACGGCGTGCTCAGCGTGCTGCGCGCCGCCGGTGCCGACCCCGCCCGCCTCAAGCTGGAGCTGACCGAAAGCCTGCTGCTGCACGATGTGGAAGACAGCATCCTCAAGATGCAGGCGCTGCGCACCCAGGGCGTCGGTTTCTCGCTGGATGACTTTGGCACGGGCTACTCGTCGCTGAGCTACCTCAAGCGCCTGCCGCTGGACCAGCTCAAGATCGACCAGAGTTTTGTGCGCGACGTGCTCACCGACCCCAACGACGCCACCATCGCCTGCACCATCATCACGCTGGCGCGCAGCCTGGGCCTGGATGTGGTGGCCGAGGGCGTCGAGACCGAAGGCCAGCGCGCGTTCCTGCTGCGCAACGGCTGCCGCCAGTTCCAGGGCTACCTGTTCGGCCGCCCCGGGCCTGCGGGGCTGCTTTGATTTGCTATTAATAATATAGCTGTTGGCGCTTTCTGTATAAGCGCTAGAGCCTGATTCGACTCTGAAAATGCCCATGGGCTTCGGACCGATGGCCTGCAGCGCGCCGGGGCATGGCCGGCGCTGTCAGCCGCCCCTTTCGCCGACGGCGGGCATGGGGCATCTACCAGCGGGTAACATCGCAGCGCCCACAAACCGCCCCGCCCCCGGGGCCCAACGGAGACACGCAAAATGTTCAGTCATGTGATGGTCGGTGTGAACGATCTGGAGGCATCCCGCAAGTTTTATGACGCCGTGCTCGGCACGCTGGGCGTGCCGCCCGGGGTGGCCAACAAGAACCGCTACTTCTACCGCGGCCCCACCGGTACCTTTGGCATCACCACCCCGATCAACGGCGAGCCTGCCACCTTCGGCAACGGCGCGACCATCGGTTTTGCCATGCAGTCGACCGAGCAGACCGATGCCTTCCACGCCGCCGGTGTGGCCAACGGCGGCACCACCTGCGAAGACCCCCCGGGCTGGCGCGAAGGCCCCGGCGGCAAGCTGTACCTGGCCTACCTGCGTGACCCGGACGGCAACAAGCTGTGCGCGCTGCACCGCCCGCCCAAGGACGCCGCAGTCAAGTAGGCCCGGGCCGAAAGCCGACGGTCCGCGGCGGGCGATACTCCCGGGCCCGGCGCGGTTCGCGCCGCCGCATCCATGCCAGAGGACACACCCATTGAAATCCGCCAGCGCCACCACTTTTGACGAGGCCTACTACCAGCGCTTTTACTTTGACAAAAAGACCAGCGTGGTGGACCCGGCGCACATGGAGCGCTTGGGCACCTTTGTGTGCAGCTACCTCAAATACCTGCGCGTGCCGGTGAGCCGCGTGCTGGACGTGGGCTGCGGCATCGGGCTGTGGAAGGGCATCGTGGCGCAGCACTTTCCGGGCGCCAGCTACCAGGGCGTGGAGTTCAGCCCTTACCTGTGCGAGCGCTTCGGGTGGCAGCAGGGGTCGGTGGTGGACTACGTGGCCGATGCGCCGTTTGACCTGGTCATCTGCCAGGGCGTGCTGCCCTACCTGAGCCCGCCGGATCTGAAGGCGGCGCTGCTCAACCTGGGCCGCCTGACCAAAGGCGCGCTGTATGTCGAGGCCGTCTCGCGCGAGGATTTCGAGCGCGACATCATCGACGAAGAGATCACCGACAACCGCGTGTTCCGCCACCGCGCCGAGCTCTATCGGCGCGGCCTGCGCGAAGGCGCCATCGAACTGGGTGGCGGCGTGTGGCTCAGCCGCAAGGCCGAGCTGCCGCTGTTTGCGCTGGAGCAGGCGGGCGGGCAGTGACCGCCCCTGCGCCAAGCCCTGCACCGCACGCCGTCTCGCGCCTGCGCGCGGAGCGCCTCGCCCGCAGCGCCAAGCCCTTTCTGGCCCGGGGCGGCCCCAAAGGCGAACGCTGCGCGGGCTGCCGCCTGGTGCCCAGCCACTGCCTTTGCGCGCTGCGCCCCACGTTGCCCACGCGTGCAGGCATGTGCCTGCTGATGGCCGACATCGAGCCGCTCAAGCCCAGCAACACCGGCTGGCTGATCGCCGATGTGGTGGCAGACACGTACGCCTTTGGCTGGGCGCGCACCGAGGTGCACCCCGACCTGCTGGCGCTGCTGGCCGACCCGCAGTGGCAGCCGTATGTGGTGTTCCCCGGCGAGTTCGTGGAGCCTGCGCGCGTCGTCACGCAGGTGGCTACCGCCGAGGGCAAGCGCCCGCTGTTTGTGCTGCTCGACGCCACCTGGCCCGAGGCGCGCAAGATGTTCCGCAAGAGCCCCTACCTCAACCACCTGCCCGTGCTGAGCCTGGCGCCCGAGCAGCTCTCGCGCTACCACCTGCGCCGGTCCAACCGCACGGACCATTTCTGCACCTCCGAGGTGGGCGCGCTGTGCCTGGAACTGGCGGGCGAGCTGCATGCCGCGCAGACGCTGGAGGCCTACCTGGACGTGTTCACCCACCACTACCTGCAGGCCAAGCACCAGCTACCGGTAGATGACAGCGATGCGGTGCACCAGCGGCTGCGCGATCTGCGCGGCGCGGGCTAAAGAAACGCCCTGCGTCCACCGGCTCAGGGCGGGGCATTGCGCCACGCGGGCAAAATGCACCGATGAAAGCTCCCCCCGCCTGCAGTCCCTCATCGAGGAAGGCCTGATCGACACCGTGGTCCGCCAGCTCATGAGCGGCAAGGAGGCCATGGTTTTTGTGGTGCGCAACGGCGACCACACGCTCTGCGCCAAGATCTACAAAGAGGCCAACAACCGCAGCTTTCGGCAGGCGGTGGACTACACCGAAAACCGCAAGGTCAAGAACTCGCGCTCGGCCCGTGCCATGGCCAAGGGCAGCAAGTTTGGCCGGCAAGAGCAAGAGGCCGCCTGGCAAAGCGCCGAGGTCGATGCACTCTACCGCCTGGCCGCTGCGGGCGTGCGCGTGCCGCAGCCCTACAACTTTCACGACGGTGTGCTGCTGATGGAGCTGGTGACCGACGCCCATGGCGACGCCGCCCCGCGCCTGAACGATGTGAGCTTCACCCCCGAGGACGCTCGCACCCACCACGCCACGCTGGTGGCCGAGGTGGTGCGCATGCTGTGTGCGGGTGTGGTGCACGGCGACCTGTCGGAGTTCAACATCCTGCTGGCGCGCCTGCCGGGCGCAGACGGCGCAGACTCCCACGATGGTCCGGTCATCATCGACCTGCCCCAGGCCGTGGACGCTGCGGGCAACAACCACGCCCAGCGCATGCTGCTGCGCGATGTGGCCAACCTGCGCGATTTCTTCGGGCAGTTCGCGCCCGAGCTGCGCAGCACGCAATTCGGCCCCGAGATCTGGAGCCTGTACCAGAGCGGCCTGCTGAGCAACGAGACGCCTTTGACGGGCCACTACGCGCCGCAGCATGTTGATGTGGACATGCAGGCCGTGCTGCGCGAGATCGACGATGCGCGCGACGAAGACGCGGCGCGCAGGCTGCGCATGGCCGCCGGCTGACCGGCCACCGCCCAGCCTGCAGCCCGGCAGTCAGCCCACGCCGCTGGGCCGACCACCACCGGTGGGCACCACAAACGCGCGGCTGAGGTAGCGCGAGCCGCGCAGCCCAAACCGCCAGGGCACATCGACTGCCTTCGAGATGCCAATGCGCGGGCCCGCGACCACGTCGATGGCCGCCGCCCCCTGCGGCTCCAGCAACGAAAACGGCGGCAGACTCAGCGGCCGCCCGTTCATGCTGGCATCGATGCCCAGCGCCTGCGCCAGCCGCCCGGGCCCTGCGCACAGCAAGCGCACGTCCTGCAGCCCGCGCCGCGCCTGCATGGTGGCGATGCCATGGGTGGGCTCCAGCGCGCGCAGCAGCACACCGGCGCCGTGCCCGACGTCGCGGCACACGGTGTTGATGCACCAGTGCAGCCCGTACGACCGGTACACATACGCACATCCGGGCGGGCCAAACATGGCGGCATTGCGCGGCGTGGCGCCGCCGAAGGTGTGCGACGCAGGGTCCGTCTGGTCATAGGCCTCGGTTTCCACAATGGTGCCGCCCACGCCGTCCACCAGCAGCGTCACGCCGATCAGGCGCCTGGCCACGTCCTGCGCTGGCGCAGCAAAGTCAATCGCGGCGCATACAGGCGGTGTGTCGAGAGATGGCGTTGTCGTGGCAGACGAGGGCTGGCGCAGCATGGGGGTGATGCTAGCGGCCGCCAGACTGCGTTGGCCTGGTGAGGTGGCGCATTGCGTTGTGCTCTGCGGCCTACGACGGGCTGACGGAACACTCTTTTTTTCATAGCTGCTTGCGCTTATCCAGCAAGCGCTGAGGGCCAATTTGGCTTGAAAATGTTGCCCCGCGCTGTGCCCTTGTACCCGCAGGTGCCTTACAGTAGCCGCCCGCCGTACACGAACCCACCCACCCATCCACCAGCCCCCGACGGCTGCCCCCCATGACCAAAGACCTCGCCCGACAGAACGAACTCAAGCCCATGGCGCTGTGCGAGCCCTGCCAGGGCATCCAGCGCAACTGGCGCAAGGCGCCCGGCCACGCCGAGCTGGTGCAGCGCGGCAACCGCAAGGAAGACCGCGACACGGGCCCCGTCACCATCACCCGCTATGTGTGCGACCGCTGCGGCACCGCGTGGGAATACGAAAACGACAAATCCAACCAGAAGGCCGGCTGGTCGGTGGTGGGGCGATAGGGCGACAGGGCATCGCACCTTTCAACCGCCGCTGCCGGGGCGCAATGGCAGGCGCCCGCAGTTTTTGTTGTAACCCCTGGTGACGCAGGCTGCACCTTTTCATCCTGAACCGGTCCCACGGGCCTTCAAGGAGACTGCCGCATGCTGCACCGCAGACGATTTCTGAACACCGCTTCCAGCAGCCTGGCCCTGGGCGGGGCGGGCTGGCTGCTGCTGGTGGCGCGTGGCGCACGGGCCCAGCCCCGCTACACCGTGCCGCTGGCCCAGCTGCAGGAGATGGCGGCGCAGCGGTTTCCGCGCAGTGTGCCGGTGCAGGGCCTGCTCGATCTGACCCTGCAGGCGCCCGCGCTGCGCCTGCTGCCCGAGGTGAACCGCCTGGGCGCGGCCATGGTGGTGGACGCGGCGGGCCCGGCCCTGCGACGCAGCCATGCGGGCCTGTTCGATGTGGAGTTCGCGCTGCGCTACGAGGCCAGCGACCGCACGCTGCGGGCCCACCAGATCCGGCTGGGCCGGCTGGACTTCCCCACGCTGAAGCCGGCGGTGGTGCAGCTGCTCAATACCTACGCCCCGGCGCTGGCCGAGCAGTCGTTGCGCGAAGTCACCCTGCACCAGTTGCGCCCGCAGGACACGGCCGTGCTGGACGGCCTGGGCCTGCAGCCCGGGCCGATCACCGTCACGGCCGAGGGGCTGACGGTGGCGTTTGTGGGCAAGGCACCGGGATGACCACGGGGCGCAGGGGCCTGTCCTGCGCTAGTTCGGCTCTGCCGCCACGCGGCGCTGGGCCGCTGCAAAGGCCTGCTGGCGAATCCATTGCAAGGCCTGCCCGCGTTGACCGCTTTCTGCCGACACGGTGGATGTGGTGGCCACCACCAGGTCCAGCGGCGGATACACCCAGATGAGCTGCCCGCCCCAACCGCTGGCCATGAAGGTGGGGCGTGGCGCCTTGCCCGGCACCACCCACCACAGCTGGCCGTAGTGCAATCCCGCGGGAGGGCCGCCCGCGCTCTGGGCCTGCACCGAGGCATCGACATACGCCGCAGGCACCAGCGGCTTGCCGTCCCACTGGCCGCGTTGCAGGTACAGCTGGCCGAGCTTGGCCATGTCCAGCGTGCGCAGGTGCACGATGCTGCCCTGGTAGCGTGGCTCGGCAAAGCCCAGCGGGCCGACGAGCTGCTGGCGCGCGTAGTCGGCCAGGGGCATGCCGGTGGTTTTCTCCAGAACAGCCACCAGCAGCGGCGTGACGGAGTTGTCATACGCGAACACCTGCCCCGGCTCTGCCGCCAGCGGCCGTGCCCAGGCTTCCTGCGGGGGCAGCGGGGCAGCGGTACCCGCGCGGGTGCGGGGCGTGTCGGCCTGCGAGAAGCCCGGCGTCAGGGTCAGCAGATGCCGCAGCGTGATGGTGGCGGCGCGCGGGTCGCTGTTCAGGGGTGCCCATTCCGGCACCAGCTCGGTCACGCGCTGGTCCACGCTGGCGATGCGGCCCTGCGCGATGGCCGTGCCCACCAGCGCCGACAGCGCACTTTTGGAGGCCGACTGGGTGTCGCGCAGCCTGTCCGCATCGCCATCGCGGTAGTAGCTGTACACCACCCGGCCGCGCAACACCACCACGGCGCTTTCCACATCGGTGAGCTGCTGCGCCAGCACCTCGCCCGCCCCCTGGAACGCCGTGGCATCCAGGGCCTGTTCTGTGGGGGTGGCGCTGGTGCGCCAAGCGTGGCCCGCAGACTGTGCGTGCGCGGCGCCCGGCCCCAGGCAGGCCAGCAGGCTCAGGGCGATCCAGAGTGAACGGTGGCGCATGGGGCTCCTTGCGGCGATCGGCAGTTGATGGTGCATGCAGTGTAGGCAGAAAGACCGGAACCCGGTGGTGCCTGCAGGCCGTCAGCACCACCGGGTGCTGCGGCGATATAGTGGTCGACCCTTGCTCCTGGACGCACTTCGTGAACCACACCCTTCGCCCCTTGCGCAGCGCCTGCACGCTGGCCGCTGCGCTGCTCGCCCTGGCGGCCAGCTTTGCCACCCACGCCGCCACTCCTGCCGAGGCGCGCTATGTGGGCGATTACCGCGGTGGCTCGGTGGACACCGTCACGCAGCTCGCACTGCTCGGTGACAACACGTTCTGCTTTGCCGTGACGGGCGGCGCGCTGGACATGCTGATGGCGGGCCGCTGGAAGTCGGAGGGCACCGGCGTTCGCTTGCAGCAGGTGCGGCCGGAGCAGACCCTGTTTCCGGCCTTTGCGCGCAAGGTGGCGGCGCTGGGCGACCGGGTCGAGTTCGACTTTCACGGCCGCTCGCTGTCCAACGCCCGTGCGCCGGTGTTTGCGGTGTCGGCCGACGACCAGCCCCCCGCCACGCTGCGGCCGCTGTTTGTCGCGGACAACAGCACCTGGTCGGAGAGCTACCAGCTGCCCGCCTTGCCCGCGCAGGCGGTGCGCACCTTCTACCTGGGCGAGGTGGTGGACGGAGCACCGGGCAAGGCGCCGGTGGTGAAGGTGGTGCAATACCGCCTGGACGGTGCCAATTCCGTGCGCGTGGGGTTCGATCAGCTCCAGGCCATGCCCCCCATGGTCCAGCGGGCAGAGCTTCAGGGCGACATGTTGTTCCTGTCGGGCAGCCGCCTGGGCCAGCGCCGGGCACTGAGCCGCGAAGTGGAGCAGGCGGTGCGCACAGGCTGTGTGGAGCCCGCCCTCAACCCCAACGTGCCACGGCCTGTGAAAAAAGGTCAGGACAAGCCCCTGGAGCCGCTGAGAACCTTCACGCTGGGCCTGGAGGCCATCCAGGGCAAGCCCTTCTTCGAGGCCAAGGGCAACTGAGCTTCGGGCCCCGGCGCTCCCCGGGCGGGCCGTGCTACAGCCCGCGTTCCACCATGTCGAGCAGGCGCTGGCCAAGCGCCTGCAGCATGGCGGGCGGCACGCCGCGCAACGGGCCATCCAGGCTCAGCAGTGCCATCCCGTGCACGGTGGACCAGGCCAGGTATTCCGCCCCGGGCCGGCGTTCTGCGGGCAGCGCGCCTGCTGCCACCAGCGCGTCCAGTGCCGCGCTGAGGTGTTCAAACGGGTTGCGGCCGGTGGCGCCCCCCATGGCCGGGTCGGGCTGCTGCTGCACGCTGAACTGGCCCCCGAACGCCGTGCGGAACAGGCCGGTCTCGGCCCGCGCAAACCGCATGTAGCCCGCGCCCACGGCGCGTACCTTGGCGCGTGCCTGCTCGGTGGCGCTGCCCTGCAGGGGCACGCGCTCCAGTTCCGCCTCCATGAACCGCGCCGCCGCGGCCACGGCCGCCGCGCGCACCGCGCCGAGCAGGTCGTCCCGGTTGGCGAAGTGGCGGTACGCCGCATTGGGCGCCACGCCGGCGCGGCGGGTGGCTTCACGCAGTACCACGGCATCGGGGCCGCCGGCGCGGGCCAGCTCGATCCCTGCGTCCAGCAGGGCGCGGCGCAGGTCACCGTGGCGGTACGTGTTGCGGTTGGTTGCAGTCATGAACGTCGAAATGTGGACACTGTTCATTATCTCTGCTATCTTTTGTGGACGGTGTTCACAATTGAATGCCGATACCGGTTTCACCCCTCCACCATCCCCAAGGAAAGCACCCATGAAAGTCGAGTCCTACCTGATGTTTGAAGGCCGCTGTGAAGAAGCCCTCGACTTCTACCGCCGCGCCCTGGGCGCCGAAGTCACCACACTCATGCGTTTCAAGGACAACCCCGAGCCCGCCGGGGCACCCGGTTGCGGCGAAGGCGGCGGCCCGGGCCCCGCGCCCGACATGGTCATGCACGCCGAATTCACCGTGGGCGAGACGACGGTGATGGCGTCAGACGGCATGGGGTCGGGCACCACCAGCTTCCAGGGCATTTCGCTGGCGCTCAGCCCGGCGGATGAAGCCGAGGCAAAGCGGCTCTTCAACGCCCTGGCCGATGGCGGTCAGGTCCACATGCCACTGGCCAAAACGTTCTTCTCGAAGGCCTTCGGCATGGTGGCTGACCGCTTTGGTGTGCCGTGGATGGTGGTGGCGCCCGAATGAGCCTTGCGCCGCAGAACCCCAACGCAGGTGCGGCCATGCTCGCCCTCTATGGACACCCTTTCTCGTCCTACACCCAGAAGGTGCTGACTGCGCTGTATGAAAACGGGACTCCCTTTGAATTGCGCAATCTCGACCCCGGTGCGCCGGGCAACCATGCGCCCGAATGGCTGCGCCGCTGGCCGTTGGCGAAATTTCCACTTCTGGTGGATGGCGATCACACGGTGGTGGAGAGCAGCATCGTGATCGAGCACCTGCAGTTGGCCCACCCGGGGCCTGTGCAGCTGATACCGGCCGACCCTGCAGCGGCGTTGCAGGTGCGGTTCATGGGCCGGTTCTTTGACCTGCACGTGATGGCGCCCGTCCAGCACGCGGTGAACGCTGCGTTGACTGGCGACCCCGCCAAGCGCGTTGACGGCGTGGCCTGGGCCGCTGACAAGCTGGAGAAGGCCTATG
>NZ_AGTS01000039.1 GCF_000238595.1 Acidovorax sp. NO-1
AGCTCTCGGAATATGGGGCTCGGGGATATCGGCGCACAGTGATGGGGTTCATGGTTTCCTGGCGATGAAAGACTGAAGGTGAATGAGGTGGGCGATGACACAGCGAGGGGCCTGCGTCGGACAAAGCTCCGCCCAGACCGCTGCTTGGTGCCAGCGGGGCTCGGAGGTGTCGACGGTGGCTTAGTGCGGCCTCAGGCGTGCAGCGGGTTCAGCCGTCTGACGTGAGTACGCATCGCGCCCGGGGGCGGGGGTTGCGGGTCTTCGCCCGCATGGCGTTCGGGCAGGGTGATGTCCTGCGATGTGCGTGACCGGTTTGTTCGGGCCCGTTCTGAGGCTCCAACCGCAACGCCTCGGGGTTTGGGCACGGGCATGGGCGCCCGCTCGCTGCCCCCTGCTTCGGCGAATAGGTTGCTATCGCCCACTTGCTGCAGGTGAGCGCCGTCCATGCGCAAGACCTTGCCGGTGGCAAGCCGACTGGCCAGTAGACGCTCCATGGCCGAACCGTCCTGGCGCGTGAGGTTGGGCACGTATCGGCTGTAGACCCTGAACAGCATTTCAGTGGAGGTGTGGCCGAGCTGGCGTGCGATCCATTCGGGCGCTTCACCGGAAGCCAGCCACAGGGTCGCCGCGGTGTGGCGCATCTGGTAAGGCCTGCGTTCAGTCATGTCCAGATGGCGCAGCAATGGATACCAGATGCGGTCCGTGAAGTTCTTGTTATCCAATGGCGCGCCCATCAGGTTGCAGAACACGTAGTCGGACAGTTTTCCCGTCACCTCGTACTGCTTGGTGAGGGCCTCGACTACCGGCTGGCTCATCTGGATATCGCGCTGGCTGCCGTCGGTCTTGGTGTATTCATCCTCTCCAAGAACGAAGGTCTCCCGGACCCGAATCAGGCGGTGCTCGAAATCGACGTAGCGCCATTTGAGGCCATGGACTTCTCCAGTGCGCATTCCGGTGAAAAAGCGCACGGTGAAATAGTTGCGATAGTCCGCACGGACGGTCGCCAGAATGCTCTGTACATCCTGCAGGCTGAACGGATCCACATCGACCTTGCGCACTCGGAGTCGCTTGATGTTGGTCGTGGGCGTCGTAAACTCGAATCGGTCGGCGGCTTCGTCAATGATCTGGCAAAGCGTGCCAATGATCTCGTTGATCCGTTTGGGTGAGAGTCCTTCCTTGTCTCCGCGACCTTTTACTTTGGCGAGTGTGGCGCGATAGGCAAGGATGTCGGATTTGGTGATGCTGCTGACCACCTTTTGTCCGAAGTGAGGGATCAGTCGACCGTCCAGAGTGGAGCGCAGGGATCGGATATGGCTGCGTCGCCATTCGATCTCGTGCTCTTTGAACCATTGGGCCGAGAATTCGCAGAACAATGGGCCAGTCGACTTCGGCTCTACGGCCGTCATCTCAGCCGACTCTGCGATCGCCTCCATCACCGCAGTGGGAGCCGCCTTCTCAAGGTTTGCCCGTGCAAAACGCTTGAGCGCTTTGCTGTTGGGAAAGTAGTTGGCGTATACGAAGGTGCCTGCATTGATCTCGGACTCGATCTTGGCGAGGACTTTTGCCAGCTTCTTGCGATTGATTGGGGTGTCGGTCAGTGCCGTGTACTCCCGGCACCGCTGGCCCTGAAATCTGAAGTCCATGAACAGGCTGCCCATGGTGTCTGAGTTGCGGATACTACCCATGAAGTACACCTCCATTGGCCATCGGAATGGCGCTCATCCCCGTGGGTCTCGCCACTGACACCCGCATCATGTCTCGTTGAATGGCCTCCCAACGGTAGAGGATCTTTCGCCCCCCAAAGGGACGAAAGTAGTGAATCCCCTCAAGTAAGACGCTGTCCTTCAATCGCTCGCGAATGGTCCGCACGTCGTACTTGATCCGGGCAGAAAGTTCCTCTGTGGTTAGTAGTTCAGCTTCCATGTTTTCTCCTTTGTCACCCAGCTTTATTGCTAGACGTATTTATTGTATGTCGCATAAGCACGTTGTCAACTGGTCTAGCAATAAAGGTTGTTGACCCCTTAAAATGCCGAATCAGCCGAGAAGCACATGAGCCGAAATCAACTAAACATACGGGTGAGCGATGAGTTGGAAGAGCTCATCGACAAGAAGCGCATCGAGCTAGCCTCGACGCTGAAGGTCATCCCTACGCGGTCTGACGTGGTTCGCTTTGCTCTTGAGAGTTACCTCGGGGTATCCGTGAAGCAAACTGATGCGGACCGCCGAACAACAGAGGGCAAGGCCATTTCGGCAAAGAAAAAATCCGCTGACTGAGAGACACCCCACGGACCGCCTGTCAAAGCACTAGACGCACAGACAAGACCACTCGCGATGGCATGCCAATGGTCAGTCGAACGCACTGCCTGCGGCTCATCGCCACCGTCCATTGCAGCAATCTCGATGTCTAC
>NZ_AGTS01000038.1 GCF_000238595.1 Acidovorax sp. NO-1
CCGATGAACTCAATGGCCGCCCCAGGATGACTTTGGGCTGGAGCAAGCCTATTGAGGTGTATGCCGAGCATTTGGCTCGCTTGGCACAACAGTCCGATTCAGTCCATTAACTTTTAATGTTGCACTTGGACTTGAAACCGCCCTTGCTGCACATGCGCAAGCAGCTATCAAATCAGGTGCGTCACTTGCCTCGGATTCGCACGCTGTCGGACGTGCGGGGTGGTTCATATAAAACTTCAAAGAATATAAATTTCAATTTAAATTCTTTTTGAGATATAATATTGGGCAGTTGCGGTCACCGCAGCGCCTGCTCAGGGTGGTCATTCGCTCTCTGCGGGTCGCCTTTTGCGACCTTTGTCGCCCAGTGGGTCTGTAGAGCTGCAGCCCACCGCGTCCCTTGATGCTCGCGCAGGCCGCCTCTTGCAGGGCCTGCGATCCCGATTGATCCAGATTTCACAGACCGCCATCTCCATGGGCTCTTTCGTCGTTTCGCCCACGACACACCCGACCGACTGCGGCCGCTTTCGCGCCTCCTTTTCGGTCCATCGCTCGCAGGGCAACGGCAGCTACTGCCGCGTGTTCCGCTTTGACCAGGCCTTTGCCTCGCGCGAAGCCGCCCGGCTCTTTGCCATCACCCAGGGCTGGCTGCAAACCTGCATGCAGCACCCGCCCCGATGCTGACGCACTGACCGGTGCGAGCGCAGCCCTCCCTTTTTCCCGCTGCGGGTTTCGCACCCGCAGCAACTTACCCCAACGGTGCGCCATTCGTTGCGCGCCATTTTTCAGAAAGGCTCTTTCCATGAGCAGCAAAATCTATGTGGGCAACCTGCCCTACTCCGTCACCGACGCCAGCCTTCAGAGCAACTTTTCGGAGTTTGGCGGCGTGTCCTCTGCCAAGGTCATGATGGACCGCGAAACCGGCCGCTCCAAGGGCTTCGGCTTTGTGGAAATGGCCAACGCCGAAGTGGCCCAGGCCGCCATCAGCGGTCTGCACGGCATGTCCGTGGACGGCCGCACGATCGTGGTGAACCTGGCCCGCCCGCGTGAAGAGCGCAGTGACGCTGGCGGCTACACCGCCAGCAAGCGCTCGGATGTGGGTTACGGCACCGGCGGCTACGGCGGCGGTCGCTACTGAAAACCGCGCCCCGCGTAGAAACCGGCTCTCTGGAGCCGGTTTTTTTTGCCCCGGCCGTAACTTTTGCCTGCCCGCGCAGAGCAGCCGACGGCATGGGGCACGCAGTACGCCATCTGCACGCCCCACGCTACCTCAGGTGGCCCAGGGCCGACTGAGCGCGGAAACCTGCCGCGTTGGGTGACAGCGATCCCCACACTGCCCGGCACCGCCGCCGTGCATACTCTGGGCGCTTTCCAACCCGCCTAATGAACCGCTACAAAGACTTTCTACCTCCGCTGTGGACAATCACTGCCGTCGCCGTGTCCACGTTGGCAACCAATTGGATCTGGGCCTCGTGGTTTGCCAAAGCGAAGGGCACCGGTCTCGCCGCGCTGCTGATTTACCGCATCTTCGGGTGGCCGCTGATGTTGGCAATGATCTATCTGATCCTCGGTTTTTCCCTCAAATGCTGCCAGGGCCTGTCCATGTTGCGCTGGGTGATCGTACTGGGCGTGATCGGAGCGGGCTTCGCCGTATTCGGCACGCCGGGTCTGTGGAATCTGCTCCTGTGCGCCGGCCTCACCATCGCCGTGGCGCTGCAGTCCTGGCGCACCGCGCAGGACGATGCTGACCTGGAGGACCTGTAGATGGCCGTCAAGGAGAAACCTCCGCACGGTCTGCTGGAGAGCTTTTCCGCGCCGCTGTGGGAAAGGCTGGGCTTGACGGCCGTGCAGCCGCAGTGGGTCGTGAAGAGCCAGCACCGCGGTTTTGACTGGATGGCGATCGAGCTTGACCACAGCGGCACGGGCTTTAGGCAAACGCGTGCCACCACCACAGTCTTTGCGGTGAAGCTACCGCGCAAGTCCCCGGACTGGTACCTGCCCAGCGATCGCATTCGCAGCGATCGCCAGGTGTGCGTGGACGACGCCTGGGTGTACGCGGGGGCGCTGGGCGAACAACCCCGAGTCCGCACCTGGACCCATTGGCTGGATCTTGCCGTGGACACGGCCGAGGAAGTGATCAGCACCGAAGGCATGCGCCGCGATGAAAGCCCGCAGCAAAAGGCGCAGCGGGCCGACGCCCCCAGCTGGAACGTGCACCACGGCAACCTGGTCTTGCTCTGGCTGGTGTCAATGGTGGTGTTCAGTTTTTTCAACGTGATGATGCTGTGGGAGGCCTATGGCGACTGGCAACACCACGGGGCCATCCTCCAATGTCACCCGAAGACCCGCATGGGCACCCATCTGCAGGGCTGGAAGGCCTGGGCCTACGCCGCTTCTCTGGCGGCCCCGCTGCTGATCGTGGTCAAGGCCCTGTACACCATGGCTACGCGCGTTTACAGGCCGGGCTTCGCTTTGCAGATCTGCGTTGAAGGGGCGCTGTGGGTGGGCGCGATGTACGCGCTGCACCACGCCCGGGAGGCCCTGGTTCAATCAGTGCGCCATGCCTGCTGAATGCAGTTCCAGGCATTTAGGCCTCCAGCGCTTATCTGGCAAGCGCCTTCAGCTATAAAAACAAAAGCATCAGGTCAACAGCGTCACCGCCGCCGAAAAACTCAGGAACGCCAGCGCGGTGGACACCAGAATGATCCGCGCCACACGCCCGTTGTTGGCACCGAACTTCTCGGCCAGCAGCGAGACATTGCTGGCGCTGGGCAGGGCCGCCAGCAGCACCAGCACCGTAAGGGCAAACGGCGTGAGCGGCACCCCGAGCGCGATGGCCGCCGTGCCCACGCCCCACACCAGGAGCGGGTGCACCAGCAGCTTGGCCAGCGCCACGGGCACGTAGTCGCGCAGGGGCACCTGCTCGTGCTGGTTCATCTGCGAGCGGGCCAGCACCGCGCCAATGGTGAACAGCGCCACCGGCGAGGCGGCGTCGGCCAGCATGGCCACGGTTTGGTCCACCGGGCCGGGCAGCTGGAACTGCAGGGCCGAGGCCACCGCACCCAGCGCAATCGACCACGGCATCGGGTTGGTGGCCATGCCCCTGAAGGCGTTGCGCAATGCCACGCCCACGCCGTGGGTGCCCGCCCCATCCAGGCGCGACAGCGCAATGCACAGCGAACTGGTGATGACCATGTCCACCACGATGGTCACGATGGCCGGGCCCGCGGCCTGCGCGCCCAAAAGGGCCACCAGCAGCGGCACGCCCATGAAGCCGGTGTTGGGGAAGGCGGCCACAAGGGCGCCAAAGGCAGCGTCGTTCCAGCCGATGCGCGCGTTGCGCGTGAGCGCCACCGTGGCGCCCACCATGACCAGGGCACACACCACATAGACGCCCGCCACAGCCGGGTCCAGCAGCTGCCCGATGGGCGTGCTGGCGCCAAAGCGGTACAGCATGCAGGGCAGCGCAAAGTACAGCACGAAGGCGTTGAGCCCGGGGATGGCCGGTTGCGGCAGCACGCCGCGCCGCGCAGCGAGATAGCCGCAGAGCACGAGCGCGAAGAAGGGGAAGGTGATGAGAAGGACGGACAGCACGGACCCATTTTCCTTGCTGCGCCTGCGGCCGGGGTTAGCGGCGCCCGGTGTGGTCAGCGCAAAGTCAGACGGGGGTCATCGCACACAACGCATGCAGTAGAAGCAAAACGCACCTCGGCATCTCCACGGATTTGCATTCAACCGGATAACCAGGCGGGGAGCCGCAGACAGCGCTGCAGCACGGCAAGGCTCCCTCCACACCCAAGAAGGACGTTAGCCGGTTGAAGGCAAATCCGCGTCACTGCTTGCGCTGGATGATGAGGTTGCGCTTGGCATCCTCGGGGTAGGCAAAGGTGATGGCGCCGTTCTTGACCATGCCGATGATCAGCATGTTGCGCGTGATGGCGTCCTTGTCCTGCACGCTGAAGGGCTTGTCGTAGGTGGAGACCACGCCGTAGTAGGTTTTCATCTTGCCTTCCAGCGATTCCTTGATGGCCTTGCCCGTGAGGTTGCCATCGCGGATGCCGAGGAACGAATACATCAGCAGGTAGGTGGCGTCATAAGCGTTGGCCGCGGCCATGGGCACGGCCATGCGGCCCTGGAACTTGCGCGAATAACTGGACAGGAAGGCCGCGCGCCGCTCGTTGCTGGGCTCGGCAATGAAGGTCTGCACCGCCAGCGCACCTTCGGCCGCGTCCTTGGCGCCGTCGATGAAGAAAGGGAAGGACAGCGTCCAGCCGCCCACCTGCGGCACCTTCCAGCCGAGCGCCTTCTTGCCGTTGGCGATGGCGGCGTTCTCGGGCCCCACGGTGTAGCTGAAGATCACGTTGGCACCGGCATTGCGGGCGGCCGTGAGCTCGGCCGTGAGGTCCTTCACGCCCAGCGCGAAGCGGGCCACGTAGGCGGGCTTGAGCTTCTTGTCCTCCAGTGCCGCCACCACATCCTTGTAGCCCCCCTCGCCGTAGCCCGTGGTGTCGGCAAAGATGGCCACCTTGTCCCAGCCGCGTTTGACGATGTCGTCCACCATGAAAGGCGCCTGCAGCGCGTCGCGTGCCTGCACGCGAAACACGTAGCTGTCGGCCGCGGGGTATTTGGCCGTCACCTCCGTACCGGCGGAGCAGGGCACGATCAGCGGCGTCTTCGAATCCTGGAACAGGTCGATGGATTTCATCGCCACACCCGTGTTGCAAAAGCCGATGGCGGCGACCACCTTTTCCTGCACCAGCTCCTGCGACACCTTGCGCCCCTGGTCCGGGGTGGCGGCGTCGTCCTTGATGACCAGCTCCAGCGGCCGGCCCAGGTAGCCGCCCACGGCATTGATCTCGTCCACCGCCAGCTTGATGCCGTTGAGCATGGGCACGCCAAAGTCCGCCGAAGGCCCGGTGAACGGACCCACGACCCCGATGCGCACCGGGTTGGCGCCGCCGCCCTGCTGGGCCAGCACTGGCCCGGGCAAGAGCGTGCCCGCAGCCAGCATGCAGCCCGCCGTTGCGGTGACCACCGCCCGGAGCCGCGTGCGGGCGGTGTGCGCAAAGGTCTTCGAAGAGAACGTGACAAACGCGATCATGGTGATGGGCCTGTAAAACGCCGCCCGCAG
Source organism: Acidovorax sp. NO-1 (assembly GCF_000238595.1). Lineage (GTDB taxonomy): Bacteria > Pseudomonadota > Gammaproteobacteria > Burkholderiales > Burkholderiaceae_C > Acidovorax. Next base: position 5,129 of record NZ_AGTS01000038.1, read on the forward strand.
GGGTCCGGGCGCCGTGATGAACGGAAGCTGCCAGTATCAAAGTGTGACAACCCACGCCGCCAGCGGGGTTTCCCGAACCGGGGCGCAGTCCTGCGGTGCCTGCGCCCGCAACCGCCTGGCCCGGCGCTTGTTGCGTCAGCGCGGTGTCAGGTGCGAGGCGGGCCACGGCAGCACGCCGGTATCATTGCGCGCTTCGCTGGCGCACACGGTGCCAGATGCGCGCCCCCCTCCCCCTGGTTCCCTTCGCCCCCTTTCGCATGTCCGCCGGTCTCAATCTCGCCCAGCTCCAGGCTGTCCATTACACCGACGGTGCCTGCCTGGTGCTGGCCGGCGCGGGCTCGGGCAAGACGCGCGTGATCACGCAGAAGATTGCGCACATGATCGAAAAGGGCATGGACCCCCGGCGGATCGCGGCCATCACCTTCACCAACAAGGCGGCGGCCGAAATGCGCGAGCGCGCCAAGGGCCTCATCGGTCGCCGCGCCAAGGACGTGCTGGTGTGCACCTTCCACGCCCTGGGCGTGCGCATTGTGCGCGAGGACGGCGCGGTGCTGGGCCTCAAGCCCCAGTTCAGCATCATGGATGCCGACGATGTGACGGGCATCCTGAAAGACGCTGCCGGTGGAACCACCGACCTGGCCACTGCACGCCAATGGCAGTGGACGATCAGCAAGTGGAAGAACATGGGCCTGAACGCCGAGCAGGCGCTGACACAGGCGGCCGACGACAGCGAACGCAGCATTGCGGTACTGATGGCCCGGTACGAGGAACGCCTGGCGGCCTACCAGAGCGTGGACTTTGACGACCTGATCGGCATGCCGCTCAAGCTCCTGCGCGACTTCCCCGAGGTGCGCGCCAAGTGGCAGGCGCAGCTGGGCCATGTGCTGGTGGACGAGTACCAGGACACCAATGCCACGCAGTACGAACTTTTGAAGCTGCTGGTGGGCGAACGCGGCCATTTCACGGCCGTGGGCGACGACGACCAGAGCATCTATGGCTGGCGCGGCGCCACGCTGGACAACCTGAAAAAGCTGCCCATCGACTTTCCAGAGCTCAAGGTCATCAAGCTGGAGCAGAACTACCGCTCCACCAGTGCCATCCTGCGCGCGGCCAACAATGTGATCGGGCCCAACCCCAAGCTGTTCCCCAAGACGCTGTTCAGCGAGCTGGGCGAAGGCGAGCCCGTGCGCGTGGTCGATGCCGACACCGAAGAGCACGAGGCCGAGCGCGCCGTGGCCCGCATCCAGAGCCTGCGCGCGGCCAGCAACCCGCCCCCGGACTGGAAGAGCTTTGCCATCCTGTACCGCGCCAACCACCAGGCCAAGCCGTTCGAGAAGGCGCTGCGCAAGGCCAACATCCCGTACAAGGTGTCGGGCGGCACGAGCTTTTTTGACCGGGCGGAAATCAAGGACCTGTGCGCCTGGTTTCGCCTGTGGATCAACAACGACGACGACCCGGCGTTTTTGCGCGCCATTGGCAGCCCCAAACGCGGCATCGGGCACACCACGCTGGCCGCTTTGGGCGCGTTTGCCACGCAGCACAAGCAAAGCATGTTTGGCGCGCTGTTCAACGGCATGCTGCCCGCAGCCGTGCCCAAGCGCGCGCTGGATGGCCTGCACGAGTTCGGCCGCTACATCAACGACCTGGAGCACCGCGCCCGCCACACGCACGGCGCCGAAGATGCACGCGCCTTCCTGGCCGAATGGCTGAAGGAAATCGGCTACGAACAGCACCTGTACGACGGCGAAGACAGCGAAAAGGTGGCCGCCGCCCGCTGGAGCAATGTGCTGGAGTTCTGCGACTGGATGGCCCAGCGCGCGGGCGGGCAGATTGACGACACGGCGGGCGCCGTGGTGGCCAGGGAGACCAAAAGCCTGCTGGAGGTGTCGCAGACCATCGCGCTGCTCTCGACCATCAGCGAGCGCGAGCAGGAGCAGGACATGGTCACGCTTTCGACCCTGCACGCCAGCAAGGGGCTGGAGTGGCCGCACGTCATTCTCGTGGGCGTGACCGAGGGCATGCTGCCCTTCAAGCTCGACGACGACGAAGGCCGCCAGCACAAGGTGAGCGACGACACCCTGCAGCGCCTGCAGGAAGAGCGCCGCCTGATGTACGTGGGCATCACCCGCGCCCAGCGCACCCTGGCCGTGAGCTGGACAAAAAAGCGCAAGAAGGGCCGCGAGATGGTGGCCGCGCAGCCCAGCCGCTTCATCGCCGAAATGGGCCTGGACAAGACCACCGCCCGCGAAGACCCGCGCGAAAAGCTCAAGGCCCTGCGCGCCGAATTTGCCGCCAGGGCGCAGGCCACCAGTGCCGCCCACGCGGCTGCCGCAGCGCACCCGGCGCCCACGAACTGACGCCCCGAAGCACCCTCCACCGCAGCCCATGGCGCACCGCTCCTTCTTGCCACCCCACCGCGCCCTGGGCGCCATCGCTTTGGTTTTGATAGCTATCAGCGCTTATCCTACAAGCGCCAGCGGCCAAAATGCCCCAAAATCCACCACCGCCGCCTGCCCGGCTGCGGCAGACCTGGACCACCGGCACCTGCAGGGCCGCTGGCTGGCGCAGCTGCAAGGCACCGCGCCGGACACCCCTGGCGCCAGCGCCACACTGCAGCTGGGCCCGCACCCCGAACTGGCACAGAGCGTGCGTGGGACGGTGCAGCGCAACGGCACCACCGCGCAGGTCAGCGGTGATGTCGATGGGGGCGAGCTGACCCTGGAAGAATCGATCAACGGCACGAATATCAGCGCCACCTGGACAGGCCAGGTGGTCGATGGAAGTTGCGGCAAGGAAATACGCGGAACATGGAACAACGCAGCACCCACCCCTTCGGCGCCCCCGACACCGCCCATCCCGTTCGTACTGCGCAAGCAGGCGGGGTGGCAATGAACCGCGCCCAGACCCCGCGCCCGCGCCCCGGCCGCCTGCAGCACGCCATGGCCCTGGTGATTGCAGCACTGGCACCCACCGGAGCCGTGCTGGCGCAGGCGGCCCCGGACGGCAACGCCGGCACCGCAGACAGCGCGCTGCGCCGTTGCACCGCGCTGAGCAACGACAACCAGGCGCGCCTGGCCTGCTTTGACCAGTGGGCCGCCCAGCAGGCCTGGCAGGCGCCGGCAGCCTCGGCCGAAGCTGCCGCAGCGGTTCCGCCGCCTGTGGACGCCACACTGCCTGCAACCCGCGTCATTGATGTGGCCCGCACTGACGGCTGCCGCGACCCGCAGTACAGCGACCTCTCGCGCTTCTGGGAACTGGAGTCGGGCAGCGACTGCGGCACCTTCAGCTTTCGCGGCTACCGGCCCATCACGGTGTCTGTGGTGGGCGCCAGCAACGTGAACCGCCAGCCCACCTCGGATGCCGACGGCAACTCGGCCGCCGAATCCACCCCCTACCGCCGCGCGGAAAACCGCATCCAGCTGTCGGTGCGCACCAAGATCGCGCAAGGCCTGCTCACGCAGGGGCATCCCACGCTCAAGGATTCGGTGTGGTTTGGCTACACGCAGCAGTCGTACTGGCAGCTGTTCACGCCCGAAATCTCGCGCCCGTTCCGCGCCACCGACCACGAGCCCGAGGTGATGTATGTCTACCCCACCACGGCGCAGCTGCCTTTTGGCTGGAAGTGGCGCTACAGCGGCATCGGGCTGGTGCACCAGTCCAATGGCCAGAGCAAGCCTCTGTCGCGCAGCTGGAACCGCATGTACCTGATGACCGGCATGGAACTGGGCAACCGCGTCAGTGTGAACGCCCGTATCTGGAAGCGCATCCCCGAAAGCTCGGGCAGCGACGACAACCCGGGCATCAGCGACTACGTGGGCCGCGGCGAGCTGTCGGCCTTCTGGAACTACGACAAGGACAACACTTTCGGCGCCACGCTGCGCCATTCGCTGGCCAGCAGTGACCGGGGCTCGTTGCGCCTGGAGTGGCTGCAGACGCTGGGCACCGGCCTGTTCGGCGGCAAGAGCAACCTGCGCCTGCACACGGCGCTGTTCAGTGGCTATGGCGACAGCATGATCGACTACAACCGCAAGCGCACCGTGTTCAGCGTGGGGTTGAGTCTGGTGGATTTTTAAGCAGGTACATCCCCCTGAGGCGCTGCGCGCCTTCCCCCTTCTCTCGAATCGCTGTGCGATTCGGGAAGGGGACGCAGCCCTTGCTGCGGGGCGGCCCTTGCTTGGCTGCCCTCGCCTGGTGCGCGCCAGTCTCGACGGCCACGTGCCTTGCCAGGCAATACCAATAGTGGGCACCCGACATTGCTCACAACTCGTTACGACATCGTCCTCAAGTTTCTTTGGATGGCGCCGACGTGCGGCCACAATGGCACGCGCACAGAAACCGGCGTGGCCCCTGTGAGAGGCGTTCAAAAAGAGCCCCTTTCCCACCGTTTTACCTGCCATTGCCTGCAGCGTGCCCCTCGACAATGCCGACAAAGAGGAACACACCCATGGACATGCAATACCAGCTCAAGGCAGGCAGCTACTACCTGTATGACATGCGCGAGGCGCCCAGCGCGGTGACGGGTGAGCGCCGCTTCAAGCTCAAGACCGACACGGTGGCCATTGCGTTCGACAAGCACACGGGCGAGGTGCACCAGCATGGCAGCCCCACGCGCATCCAGTCCTGGGCCAACAACACCCGTCGCCGTCTGCGCGCTGCCGGGGCGCAGGACGTGGCCAATGACATCGTGGTGGTGTCGGGCCCGCTGCCGGTGGACGAACTCAACAAGTGCCTGTGGGTGCGCGGCTATGTGCGCCGCATGTTCTCGCGCCTGGCCACGCTGCCGCACGGCAAGCTGCAACGGCCTGCGGCCGAGCCGTTTCGCAAGGCGGCCTGATCACGCGGCCGCCTACCGCTCCCGATACCCGCAAGGGCCGCACTCAGCGGCCCTTGTCGTTTCTGCATCCGCCGGCCTGGCCGGGGCGCTCAGGCCGCTGCGTCTTCGGGCGTATCGGCTTCGTCGGCCTCCAGCACCTCGGCATGTTTGACGATGGTCACCGGCACCGGACTGCTGTGCGCCACCTCCTGCGAGACAGAGCCCAGCAGCGCGCTGGTGATCGCACCCTGCCCCTTGGCGCCGATGATGACCATGTCGCACCCGGAGCGCTCGATCATGTCCACCAGCGTGTGCGCCACATCGCCCACACCCACATCGGTTTCATAAGCCACCCCGGCCGCGTCGAGCAGTGCGCGCGCCGACGCCATGAGATGGTCACCCGCCTGCAGGCTGGCAGCGGCGATCAGGTCGGGGTCGCGCGTGGTCACCAGCTCGTACAGCGTGGCGGGCTCCTGTACGTTGGCCAGCACGATCGACGCCTTGAGCCCCTGGCGCACCAGCGCCAGCGCATGGTGCACACCATCCAGCGAGAGTTCGGAGCCGTCTACGGCGATGAGGATTTTGAGCATGGTGTTCTCCTTGTAGTACCTTGGTCCAGTGTAGCCACGGCCTCGCCCAAACCCCATCCATAACCTTGAGCGGGATCAGGCAAGCCTGTCTGGGACAATGCGCCCCATCATGCTGCAGTTCGAACTCCTCACAACCGACCCCACCAGCCACGCACGCCGCGGCACGCTCACGCTCAACCACGGCGAGGTGCAAACTCCCATTTTCATGCCCGTGGGCACCTACGGCACCGTCAAGGGCGTCATGCCGCAAAGCCTGAATGACATGGGCGCACAGATCATCCTGGGCAACACCTTCCACCTGTGGATGCGGCCGGGCCTGGACATCGTCCAGAGCTTCGGCGGTTTGCATGCGTTCGAGCAGTGGAACAAGCCCATGCTCACCGACTCGGGGGGATTCCAGGTCTGGAGCCTGGGCGACATGCGCAAGATCACCGAGGAGGGCGTGCACTTTGCCAGCCCCGTGAATGGCGACAAGCTCTTCATGTCGCCCGAGGTGAGCATGCAGATCCAGACGGTGCTAAACTCCGACATCGTGATGCAGCTCGACGAATGTACCCCCTACGAAACCAAGGGGCACCTGACCACCGAGCGCGAGGCGCGCCAGTCCATGGAGATGAGCCGCCGTTGGGCTGTGCGCTCCAAGGCCGAGTTCGAGCGCCTGGACAACCCCAACGCGCTGTTCGGCATCGTGCAGGGCGGCATGTTCGAGAACCTGCGCCAGGAATCGCTCGAAGCCCTGGTGGAGATGGACTTCCCGGGCTACGCGGTGGGCGGCGTGAGCGTGGGCGAACCCAAGGACGAGATGCTGCGCATCATGGCGCACACCCCGCACCGCCTGCCCGCGCACAAGCCGCGCTACCTCATGGGCGTGGGCACGCCCGAAGACCTGGTGGAAGGCGTGGCCCAGGGCGTGGACATGTTCGACTGCGTGATGCCCACGCGCAACGCACGCAACGGCACGCTGTTCACACGCTACGGCGACCTGAAGATCCGCAACGCGCGCCACAAGGCCGACCACCAACCGCTCGACACCAGTTGCACCTGCCACGCCTGCGCGGGCAAGGACGGCGTGTCCTGGGATGCCGGCGGGCGCGGCGGCTTCTCGCGCGCCTACCTGCACCACCTGGACCGCTGCGGCGAAATGCTCGGCCCCATGCTCGCGACCATCCACAACCTGCACTACTACCTGAACCTGATGCGCGAGGTGCGCGAGGCGCTCGACGCCGGGCGCTTTGGCGAGTTCCGCGCACAGTTCAAGGCCGACCGGGCGCGGGGCGTATAACGCAACGGCTGTGACCCGCACCCCGCAGCCTCCGGTCCCACGCCACGTGCTGCCCGTGCTGGTGGCCGCACAGTTTGCGGGCACCTCGCTGTGGTTTGCGGTCAATGCCGTCATGCCCGACCTGCAGCGCGAGCTGGGTTGGCCTGCCACCGCCGTGGGCACGCTGACTTCGGCGCTGCAGTTCGGCTTCATCCTGGGGACGCTGGTCTTTGCGCTGCTGGCGATTGCCGACCGGTTCTCGCCCCGGCGCGTGTTTCTGGTCTGCGCCTTGGCCGGTGCGGGCTGCACGGTGGGTGCCTGGGCCATGGTGACGAGTTTTCCGGCCCTCTTGGCGTGGCGCTTTGCTACGGGGTTTTTCCTGGCAGGCATCTATCCCGTGGGCATGAAGATCGCCTCGCAGTGGTACACGCGCGGGCTGGGCCCGGCCTTGGGGCTGCTAATCGGCGCGCTGATTCTGGGCTCGGCCAGTGCCCACGCGCTGCGCGCCCTGGGCGACGCCCTGCCCTGGCCCAGCCTGATGCTGGGGGTGGCGGGGCTGGCGGCTGCGGGCGGGGTGCTGCTGTACGGGTGGCTGCCCGATCCACCCGGTGCGGTGGCCCGCGTCACCACACTGCAATGGCGTGCGCTGGCCAGCATTGCCACCGATGCACGCGTGCGCAGTTCGGTGCTGGGTTATTTTGGCCACATGTGGGAGCTGTACACCCTGTGGGTGCTGATGCCTATCATTCTGGCCACGCGCCTGCAGGGCACGGCGCTGTCGTGGGCCGCGTTCTGGGTGCTGGGCGCGGGCGCGCTGGGCTGCACGGTGGGCGGCTGGCTGGCGCCGCGCTGGGGCAGCGCCCGCGTGGCGGCAGTGCAACTGGCCACCAGCGGCCTGTGTTGCCTGCTTGCCCCCTGGCTCATGCGGGCGCCCGATGCGCTGTTCTATGCCTGGCTGCTGGTGTGGGGTATCACCGTTTCGGGCGATTCTCCCCAGTTCTCTGCGCTCACGGCGCGCAATGCGCCGCCCCAGGCCGTGGGCAGCGTGCTCACATTGACCAACAGCATCGGTTTTGGCATCTCCATTGTCAGCATTCTGTTGTTCGTCGAGCTTTCGGCCCATGTCGCGCTCGGCCCCCTGCTGACGGGGCTGGCGCTGGGCCCGGCACTGGGGCTGCTGGCGCTGCGCCCCCTGCTGCGCACCAGGGAATGAACCGGCGATAAACCCTTCCCGGCGCCGACCGCCCATGCCCGCTACGATGGCGCGCATGCTGACCCTGCACCACCTCGAAACCTCGCGCTCGCAGCGCATCCTCTGGCTGCTCGAAGAACTGGGCGTGCCCTACGACATGCGGCGCTACCAGCGCGATCCGCGCACCAAGCTGGCACCGGCCACGCTGAAGGCAGTACACCCTCTGGGCAAGTCGCCTGTCATCACCGAAGGCGAGGATGTCATCGCTGAATCGGGTGCCATCATCGAATACCTGGCCGAACGCTTTGCCAACAGCGCACCGGCAGACCTGGCCCACCTGGTGCCGCAGACCGGTACGCCAGAGCACCGCCAGTGCCGTTTCTGGATGCACTATGCCGAGGGCTCGCTGATGAACTGGCTGGTGATGAAACTGGTGTTTCGCACCATCCCCACGCAGCCCATGCCCTTCTTTGTGCGGCCCATTGCGCGCACGCTGTGCGAACAGGTGCAGAAAAAGCTCATCGACCCGAACCTGGCCACGGCGCTGGCCTTCATGGATGCGCACCTGGCGCAGCACCGCTGGTTTGCGGGCGAGCACCTGAGCATCGCCGACTTCCAGATGAGCTTTGCCGTGGAGGCAGCCCTCGCGCGCGCCGACGAAGGCGCCCGCCATCCGCACCTGCTGGCCTATCGCGAGCGCATGCACCAGCGCCCGGCCTACCAGCGCGCACTGGCCCAGGGGGGGCCGGTGGTGATGGAGGGGTGACAGACGGCAGCAGCTGCATGGCACCCCATCGCGGGCACTGCCATGCAGCCCCCGCCCACAGCCTGCCCCGCCCCCTGCACAAGCAGGTAGTTTCCCCACCCCCCCACCCAGGGCACCCTGCGGCAGAATCACCCGCCATGGACACCTCCTCCGACATGCAGCACACGCTGGAACTGGCCTTCAATCTGGCCCCGGCGGGCATGTGCGTTTCGCGCAACCGGACGATCGAGATCTGCAACGAGGCGTTTGCGCAGATGTTTGGCCATGCGCAAACCGACCTCATGGGCCATTCCATGGCCCAGCTCTACCCCTCGTTCGAGGAGTTCACCCACATCGGCAACCTGGGCCTGCCCGTGATGAAGGCCACCGGAACCTACAGCGACGAGCGCATCATGGCCCGGTCCGATGGTTCGCTGTTCTGGTGCCATGTGGCCGGCCGAGCCCTGGACCGCGCCGACCCGTTTGCCCATGCCGTGTGGATGTTCGAGGACATCTCGCAGCGCCGCCCGGTGAGCGCCGACCTCACGGTGCGTGAGCGCGAAATCGCGCAGCACATCGTGACCGGCGCCACCAGCAAGCAGATCGCGCGCCTGCTGGACATCAGCCACCGCACCGTCGAGGCCCACCGGGGGCGGCTGATGCGCAAGCTGGGCGCCACCACCACCGGCGAGCTGGTCGCCACACTGCTGGGCAACGCGGCCTGACAGCAGGGGCCGCACCGGCTCGTGCTCATTTCATCAGCCGGCCGCTGCGCCCGATGACTGTCACCTCCACATAGCGCGAACCCACGCGGTTGTTGGGCGAGAAGTTCACGGTGATCCCGCCGAGGTCGTAGCTCCCCAGGGTTTCCAGCGCCTTCAAGACCCTGGCGCGCGTCGGCGCGGGCCCCGCGCGGCGCAGCGCCTCGACCAGCACCTTGGCCCCCAGAAACTGCTCGAAGCTGGTGTAATTGACATGCTCCTCGGGAGCATATTTTTTCAACAGCGTCTGGTATTCGCGCACCACCGGCAGGTTGGGCTGGTACGGGAAGGGCACCACCTGGCTGATGCCCAGGCCATGCGCATTCTTCAGGCCCGCCAGCTTGACGATCTCGGACGGATCCACCACCGAGATGTTGTAGAGCTGCGCACCACCGCCCGCTTCGCGGTAGCCCTTGATGAACGCCGACGCGGGCTTGTTCACCGCAATCATGATCACCGCCTGGGCGTCGGATTTCATGATCTTCGCCACCGCATCATCCACCTGGGCAGTGTTGCGGTCGTAGGTGGCGATCGTCGACAGTTCCAGGTTGCGCTTGGCCAGCGCCTTCTGCACGCCCTCCAGGCCCGCCTTGCCAAAACCGTCGTCCTGGTACATGACGCCAATGCGCGTCATGCCCAGCGTGGTCACCTGTTGGACCATGTGCTCGGTCTCGTCGGCATAGCCGGCGCGGACATGGAAGATCCAGGGGTTGAACGGGTTGCGCAGCGGCTCGCCCCCGGTGTAGGGCGCCACCAGCGCCGCGCCGCCCTGCTCCAGCACCCCGTCGGTCAGCAGCTTGCCCACGTTGGAGGTGCCCGCAAAACCATACAGGGCCACCAGTTCAGGGTTGGACAGGAACTCGCGCGTCAGCCGCACGGTGTCGTCCACCTTGTAGCCGTCATCGGCCACCTGCACCACGATCTTCTGGCCATGCACCCCGCCCGTGGCGTTGACATGCTTGAAGTAGATGGTGCCGCCCAGCACCATCTGTTTGCCGGTGCTCGCCAGCACCCCCGAAAGGGGGGCCACCTGGCCTATGACGATGTCGGCCGCCTGTGCCGACGACCAGGACAGCGCCAGGGCGCCAGCGGCGCACAGCCCGCGCACGCATCGGGCGGCCTGGCGCAGCCAGGCCATGGGGGTGAGCTTAATGTGGGACATTGACAGAACTCCCGGCAAAGCCGATCTGGTTGCCCGCTTCCGGCGTGGCCACGATGGCGGGCAGATGCGCCGCCGTGATGGCCGGTGCCGCACCTGGCTGCCCGCCACGGGGCGTGGCACGCACCACCTGACTCGGGGCCAGGGCCGCACCTGACTTGAGGTGCGCATACATCGCGCTCATCGCATCGTTAAAGTAGCCATGCAGCGGCACGTAGCGGTTGTCAAAACCGGCCAGCGACAGGAAAGCATCGAAATGCTGGGCGTTGGTCACCTCGTAGTAGCGCAGCTTGCTGGCCGCACCTTCCACAGCGCGGTTGTAGGCCACGTAGGCACGAGAGGAGTGGTTGACCGGCACCAGGGCATCGCTGCGACCCGCCACGATCAGGGTCGGTTTGCCCCGCAGGTTGCCGTTGAGCTGCACCTGCGCCATGCCGGCGCGCAAGGCGTCGCTTTGTGCCTTGGTGGGCACCGTAGCGGCACCCAGGGCAGCTCCCGTCACCATGTCCACGCCGGTCACCAGTGCCCGCTGGCACAGCGCAGCGTCCAGCGCCAGGTCGGCCTTGCCCGTGCTGGGCGACACGGCGAACTGCCAAGCCTTGGCGCCGCCCACCGAGTCGTTGTAGACCACCGTGGCCGGCGCGCCGTTGGCGGTGCCATTGCCAATGGCGAAAGACCCGGCCTTCACAGCCGCGGACACTGGCACAACATCCCCCGTGGACCCGTTCACCTGGGCCACGCTCATGCCGCACAGGTTGTCGAGCACCGAGAAGCGCCCCAGCGCGTTCGTGTACATCATGCCGATGATGGGCGAGTTGCCCAGCCCGTAGTGGGCGTTGTGCATGGCGTCGTGGTCTGCCGTCCAGCCGTAGGCACGGAGCTTCTGCAAGGCCTCGGTGGCCTGGGCGGCGGTATCGGCCCCGCTCAGCAGCCCCTTGCTGGCCAGGGCCGCGCAGCGGTTGGCGGCTGCCGGATTCAGTCGGGCCAGCGTCATGTAGTTGAAGAAGCTGGCCTCGGCCATGGTCACCGAGGGGGCGAGCGCCGCGCAAGGCTGGTAGATGTTGCCGACGGTGAAGTAGTCGATCAGTGCCCGGCCATACACCTCGACAGGCACACCGCCCTGCTGCACACCGTAGCCCGCCGTGGTGCGCGGCTGGGCGCTGGGCTCGGACGCAACCACACCGTCGATCAGACGATCGGTGTCCTGCTCTGCGGCACGCAGCACGGCCGCACCGCCGTTGGACACCGAGCCCGCGATCACCAGGGTGTTGTCGGCGTTGAAGCGCACCTCGCGTTGCGGGCCGGTTCCCACGGTGGGGGCATATTCCTGGTTGAGCACGTACAGGGCATACCGGATGGATGCCAGGGTGTCCGTGCCCCAGTCCTGCTCCGGGTTCTGCTGTGAATGCGCATGCTTGAGCGCCAGCCGGTTGGGAAAGGCGGTGTTGAACGCCGTGCGTGCGGCATCCGTGATCTGGGCGGCAAAGTGCGAAAGCATGCCCGCCGCCGTGCGCGAAGCGCGGGTGCCATCGATGCGGTTCACGCTGTCGTCCATCAGGTCATGCAGGCCCATGCCCTTGCCCGAGTCGGTCAGGGCCACCGCGCAGCCCTTTTTGAGGGCCCACTCCCCGGCGCTGCCAATGGACCCATACACCCCGCGCGAACCCGATGAAGGCCCGGCCACGATGCAGGGGTTGCTCGCATCGAAATGGGCGGGCACCTGCACGACCATGGCGACGTTCTTGCGGCCGCTGCCATCATCGAGCCGGGCCAGGTATTCCACACCCGGAATCAGGCCGTGGCCCAGGGTGTCGCGGCCCGCCAGGTCGATGTTGGGGCCATACAGGGTGCCATAGCCGCTGCCTGCCGAGGCGTCCATGATGCCGCGGTAGTTGCCATGCAGCGCATTGCGGCGCAGTTCGGCGGCCGTGGGGTTGAGCGGATCGGCAAATGCGGGCGCGGCGGCCAGGCCCAGCCCGGCCTTGCCAAGCCCCCCGGTCAGCAAATCCTGCGTGGCCGGGCTGGTGCCCGCACCCGGCTGGGTAGCGGTGTACGCTGTGCGCGACACCTCGGCAATGCCGACGGGCAGGCTGTTGACCGCCGAATCAGAACCCCCGCCACAGCCCGTCAGGATGGCCATGGCCACCGAGGTCAAGGTGCCGGGAACAATCCATTTGCGCATGTCTGTCTCCTTGTTTCTAAGGAGCGTGAGACTAGGGCGCCCTCCGGTGCCGCGCCAGTCGTGGAGTTACTTCATCGGGCTTGTCAGGATGTAGTTCCACGTATTGACTTCAATCAGTACATCCGAAAAAAAGGCGTCTGCCATACACGATGGCAGACGCCTGCGGCGAGCGCGGGGGGGCGGGTCAGTCGCGCAGCTCGGGCGGCAGCGTGCCACCGTTGGCGGCAATGCTGCGCATCACCTGCTTGTGCAGCCAGATGTTCCAGGCGGCCGAGCCCGGTTCGTCATTGCCGCTGTACAGCAGTTCGGCGGCCAGTTCCTTGCGTGCGGAGAGGCTGCTGTCCAGACCCAGCAGCTTGAGCAGATCCACGATGGAGGTGCGCCAGTTGAGTGCCTTGGCGCCGGGCATCGCGTCCAGAATCGGCGCCACATCCCCCAGGGGGATCGGGGCCGGCCCGGCAGGGGCGGCCGGGGCAGCGGGGGCGCTGGCGGCGGCTGGCGCTGCAGGGGGTGCTACCACCACTTCAGCGGCATTGGCGGAGGGAAAAATCTTGGAAAAAATCTTGGAAAAAAAGCCCATGGTTGCTCCCGGTGGTGGTGTTGAAAATAAAGGCAAGCTAGACAGCGGCACGCCGGAGCAAACCCCGGGTGCGCAGCCTTTGTATCACGCCCCTGTGGCAGGTGGTGTTGCAGAAGGTGTTGAGGCGGGCGTCCCGGGTGTCGGCTGCGCTGCAGCTGCGGCTGCGGCTGGCTGGCTGGCCGTACCGCAGGCGTGGCAAAAGCGTGCAAACGCGCTCTTGCGGGTGGTGCAGGCGCCGCAGTGGTCAAACAGGCCAATGCCGCAGTGGGGGCAGAAGTCGATCTTCTCGTTTTTCAGGTCCACCGGGCGCTCGCAGCCCGGGCATACGCTCTTGGCCAGGCGGGCCAGCGCCACGTCGTAGCCCAGCTCCTTGCGGCGCTCCTGGTCGGGCAGGGTTTCGGCCAGCTTCTGGCGCTCCAGATAGCGGTTGAGCGCCTGAATGGCGTAGCGCCCCACCACGGCCGTGATCGCAATGCCCACCACATAGCGCACGTAGCCGCCATAGCTGGGCAGGTAGGGCACCAGCTCCACAAAGAACGCAAACAGTGCGAAGAAGATGAAGCCCCACACAAACGGCCAGTAGGTGCCCTTGCGCTTTTTGACGAACAGCCAGCCCGCGATGGCCAGCAGCGGCAGCGTGAGGGCCAGGCGGTACAGGAACACCCTGAGCTCGACCTTGCGGCGCTCGGCCTCCAGCTTCACGTAGCCGTCGGCTTCCATCTGGTGCAGCTCCTCTTGCCGCGCCGCGGCGGCCTGCCGGGCATCGAGCGCTGCCTGCTGCTGCGCCTCCACAGCCTGCTGCGTCTTGCGCTCGACCAGCTTGAGCACATCCAGCGCGTGCGTGCGCGCCAGCACTTCGGGGTCCTGGTCGGCGCGCTGCGTGGCGCTGCGGGTGGACAGCCAGTTGTTGAAGCTCTCCCGCTCGGCCTGCACCTCGCTGCGCACCTTGCTGCGCTGCAGCTGGGCCTGCTCCAGCGCGGTCTGTGCGTCCTGCTCGGCCTGGCGCGCTTCCTTGACCTGGGCACGCAGCTTCTCGGCCGCCGGCTGGTCCAGAAAGTCGTCCACGCGCAACGGGGTTTCGACCTTCGGCAGGTCTCCCACGATGGTGCCCCCCAGGCCGATCAGGAAACTGGCAAACACCAGCGCCACCAGCCAGAGGCCCCGACGAAACCATTTTTCGGAAAGCCGCAGTGATTTGCTCATGAACATTTCCCTCGTTGAATACTATTTAATTGATAGCTGCTTGCGCTTATCCAATAAGCGCTGGAGGCCATTTTTATCATTTTTTAGCGGTAACGACCACCGGCGCCGCCGCCATCTGTGCGCGCTGCAGCCAGGCCAGCACCGAATCCACGGTGACGGTTTCGATGCGATCGGAAAAGCGCTTGTCGTTCGGGTGGTCGTCAAACGCAATGTTGGCCGACCCTACGCGCCCGCCCATCCGCGTGAGCGCGCCGAGCTTGAGCGTGGTGGGCTCGTAGCCCTTGAACTGCAGCCACGCCTGCGCCTGGTCCCGCGTGCGCACGGTGGCGGGCTCCATGGCCAGGGCCAGGGTCTCTACCGCCCATTGGTTGGACTGCTGGTATTTGCGGCCCCACACGTAGCTGACCATGCTGTAGGGCTGGTGCTGCAGCGAGCGGGTAAGCCCTTTATCCTGCAGCACGGCCAGCAGGCGCTGCTGCACCTCAGGCGTGGGCAACGCGTACACCGCCTCGAAGCGCCACAGGTCGTCCAGGAAGAACTCGCCCAGGCCCTGGCGGTACAGGTGGCCCACGGCCGTGCCACATTCGTTGAGCTTGTGCGCCACGCGCCAGGGGCCTTCCGCCGTCTTGTACGCCCAGCCCATGTGCGAGTAGCGCAGGCCGTATTTCGTCAGGTCCTGCCCCGCGCGGGCCAGCGCTACCACCCGGGCCCCGGACCTGGCGTGTTCGGCATCCAGTGCGGCCGAGGTCTGCGCGGCCAGTTGCATGCCGCGCTCGATCACCTGGGGAGGCACGGGCTTGCGCGATTCGCAGGAGCGGCCGGCGTGGGCCGGGGTGGCCGTCATCACTGCGGCACACGCCAGCACCGCAAAGGCGCAGCACATCCAAGGGGAGCGAACCAAGCGAGGGATGCCGAGCCAAGGCCGACCCGCAGTGAGGGCATCGTCCCCCTTCCCGTAGCGCGCAGCGCGTAGAGAAAAGGGGCTGAAGGCCGCGTCTCTGAGCGTACCTGCGCACGCTTGGACGGCCTGAAGAGCTGCCGCCTTCGGCGGCCAGCACCGAGCGGTATTGCGGCTCAGGGGGATGTAATTCATGTTCACAGGCGCTCGTTGTGCAGCAACGCACGGCCGATGGCATTGGGCACAAACGCAATCGCCTCGCCCGCGGCCGACAGGATCACGCCCGTGCCGATCACGCTGCAGGTGACCACCGTACCCACCGCATAGGCCGAGGCCGCCACACCCCGGCCGGCCACCTCCACACTCACCTGTGCGCCGTCAGAAGCCCGTTCAAGCAGGTAGACGGTGCCCACGGCCGAGGCCTCCACAGCCTTCACGGACAGCACCGCGCCGCCCACCGACAAGGCCGCAGGCACCGCCACCACCGCGCCTGCGGCGGTAGAGGCCACCGAAGCCGTACCCACGACGGAAGCGACAGGCAGCAGCGAGAGCGCCGCCGACGCCTCGCTCTGGGCGCGGGCGGGAAGCACGGCCACCGCACACAGCAGGCCCGCAGCCAGCAACCCGCGGGCCAGCGCGGCGCGCGCGCTGCGGTGATGAAAAAGGGACAGGGACATGGTTTCACTCCTCTTGGATTTTGGATGCCCTGGCGCACAGCAACGGCGGCAGGGCTGGGTCTCGTTTCACTCCCGCCCGGGAGCATCGCCCAGGCCGGGTGCTGCGGCGCGAAGATGTCAGTTGGCGTTGTTACCAGACGTAGCCGCCCCGGCAGCGTTGGCAGCGGTTGCGGCAGTGGCCTCACGGCGGCCCTGCAGGCGGGCTTCGGCCAGGTCGGCCTCGTGGCGGTCGCGCAGCATCTTGGCCAGGGTGAACGCGGTGGTGATCAGGTACAGCCAGCTCACGCCCAGAAAAGCCTTGTACGTCACGTTGATCTCCATGCCGAGCAGGCCCCAGCCCGTCAGGCCCATGGCCACCGCAAAGCCGCCCCACACCACCAGCTTCCACAGGGGCGTGTCCCCTGCGCTGCGGCGTGTGGCGCTTTCGTTATCGCGCACAAACTTGGCCAGCACGAAGGCGGCCGAGAGGCAGAACACATAGCCCATCACCATGAACGCCTGCTCCAGCTGCGAGCCCGGCAACCAGGCCAAGCCCACCGCACACAGAAACACCGCAATACCGAACGAAACCCACACCTGAAGCTGCCAGGCACGGGTGTCACGCTGCACGATGAGGGAAGAGGTGTAAGACATACAAGGGTGAGGGCCACACGGGCCTGGGTTGAACACGGAGCGAATGGTGACGGCACTGTTTGCGGGTGTCCGCGTCCGGGTACCGCAGTGGCCCCGCACCGGCTGATTGGTATCGAATTGCGATACTTTTTGCCACCCAACCCCGTTCAACAGCCGCATCAGGCGCCAGAACATGGGCGACAGACGGCGCTGCGCTTGTCTCCCACAATCGCGGCCACGCCACCGCTGGCACCACTTCACGGAGACCCACCGACCATGACCACCACCAAGCCCTTTGACCTCGTCGTCCACGGCGCCACCGGCTTCACCGGTCGCCTGGTGGTCGAATACCTGCTGCAGCGCTACCCCGCCGGCAGCGGCCTGCGCTGGGCCATGGGCGGGCGCAACGCCGACAAGCTGGCCGCCGTGCGCGACGAGCTGGGCGCCCCGGCCGATACCCCGCTGGTCGTCACCGACACCAGCAACCCCGCCAGCCTGCAGACACTGATGGACGCCACGCGCCTGGTGCTGACCACCGTGGGCCCCTACCAGCTGCATGGCAACGAGCTGGTGGCCGCGTGCGCCAAGGCCGGTGTGGACTATGTGGACCTGTGCGGTGAACCGGCATGGATGCGCCAGATGATCGACGCGCACGAAGCTGCGGCCAAAGCCAGCGGCGCGCGCATCGTGTTCTCGTGCGGGTTCGACTCGATCCCGTTCGACCTGGGCGTGTTCCTGCTGCAAAAGGAATTCCGCCACCGCTTCGGCCACCCTGCCCCACGCGTGCGCGGCCGGGTGCGCAAGATGAAGGGCACGTTCTCGGGCGGCACCGCTGCCAGCCTCAAAGCCACCATGGCGGCCGCTGCCACCCAGCCCGGGGTGCTGGACCTGCTGAAAAACCCCTTCTCGCTCACCCCCGGGTTTGAAGGCCCGCGCCAGCCCTCGGGCCACAAGCCCATGGTGGATGAGGCATTAGGCGAAGGCATCTGGGTGGCTCCCTTCGTGATGGCCGCCATCAACACGCGCAATGTGCACCGCTCCAACTTCCTGCTGCAGCACGCCTACGGCGCTGACTTTGTGTACGACGAAATGCTGATCACCGGCCCCGGCGAAAAGGGTGAGGCGGTTGCCAACGCGGTGGCAGGCGACAAATCGCTGGGTTCAGACAAAGGCCCCAAGCCCGGCGAAGGCCCTTCACGCGAGGAGCGCGAGAACGGGTGTTACGACGTGCTGTTTTTGGGCAGCGACGCCACAGGCAACACCTTGCGCGTGGGCGTGGCGGGCGACCGGGACCCGGGCTATGGCTCCACCTCCAAGATGATCACCGAGGCGGCGGTGTGCCTGTTGCAGGAGGCTACCGAAACCCCTGGGGGCATCTGGACCACAGCACCCGCCATGGGTGACAGGCTGATCGCACGGCTGCAGGCCAATGCGGGATTGACGTTCGCCGTGGAGTGACAGCGTTTGAACGCCGTGCGCTGCATCGCAGGCACAAGCCCGGTGTTGCGCTGGAACGCCCGTGCCCATCCGCTGGGCCGGGCGCAATGCCTTTGCTTACCGGCTGTCGCGTTTGCCCTGGGCGCGGCGCACGCTGGCGCCCTGGTGCGCATGGATGGCAATGTTGCCGGGCGCCTGCTTGAGCGGATTGCCGCGCAGCGCGGAGGGAACGAGGTCGGTGGGCGCAGGGGCCACTGGCGCCTGCGCCTTGCCGTTGGCGGTGGGGGCCTTGTCCGAGGGGGCCTTGGCGCTGCGCGGCGTGGGGGCGCCGGCAGTGCGTTTTGCGGCGCGGCTCGGCACTACCGCCTTGGCGTCAGCTTGCGGCCTGGCGGATTTCCCGGCCTCAGCGGCGGCGCCGCGGCCTTGAGGGGCTTTCCGTGCGCTTGCAGCGGCGCCCGCTTCGCGCGCCTGCTTGGCCTCTAGGTGGGAAACTCGGGCCTCAAAGCGGTCCAGTACCTCCTGCAGGATGTCTGCCTTGCGGTGCGTGCGCGCGTTGTCGGCGCCGGCAGGTGAACGGCCCTGGGTGGTGGAGGCGGAACGCACCGACACCGTCTGACGGCGGTAGAGATCGCGGTATTTGTCGCGCAGGGTCCGCGTGCGGGTGACCTTGCCGCGCAGGCGGGCCAGCGTCAGCGCCTTGATGGGCTCAGCGCGGCTTTGGTCAAACAGTTCCAGCTCGGCGGCGGTGAGAAGGGGGCGGGCCTGGGTAATGGTGGTTGCCATGGTCGGTCTCCTTTGCAATGCGTGGGCAAAGAACTGACCGTAACCGCAGGTGGGCTGTGCGGGTGTGGGACAGGGGGCCATCCTGCGGTCGGCCCCCTGTACCGGCAGCATCACACCGTCATACCGTCATACCGTCATACCGTCAGCAGGGTCTGCACACGCTCGCGCAGCAGCGTGGGCTGCACCTCGCGCGGGGCCACGGGGTGCCCCACATTCAGGCCCACCCGGCTGAACATGCCGCGGCGGAAGGGCCGCACCATGGCACCGCCCTGCTCGATGCGGCTGAAGTACGAGCCCCACAAATTGGTCAGCGCCATGGGGATCACCGGGGCCTCGATGCCCTCTTCGCGCGCACGCTCGATGATCTTCATGATGCCGCCCTTGAACTCCTGCAACTGCCCGTCCTTGGTGATGCCGCCTTCGGGGAAGATGGCAAGCAGGTCCCCCTCGCGCAGCACCTGGGCGGCGCGCTCGAAAGCGGCTTCGTAGGTTGTGGGATCTTCCTTGTAGGGTGCAATCGGGATCGCCTTGGCCAGGCGGAACAGCCAGCCCAGCACCGGCACGCGGAAGATGCGGTGGTCCATCACGAAGTAGATGGGGCGCGGGCTGGCGGCCATGAGCAGCACGGCATCCACAAAACTCACGTGGTTGCAGGCCAGGATGGCCGCGCCCTGTGCGGGCAGGTTTTCGTCGCCCTGCACCTTGAAGCGGTACACAAACCGCGACGACATCCAGGCCACAAATCGCAGCAGGTACTCGGGCACCAGCATGAAGATGTAGAACGCCACCACCGCGTTGGCGATGCCGGTGAACAGAAATATCTGCGGCACCGTGAAACCCGCGCCCAGCAGGGCCCCGGCGATCAGCGAGCTGGCGATCATGAACAGCGCATTCAGAATGTTGTTGGCCGCGATGATGCGAGCGCGATGCGTGGGCTGGCTGCGCATCTGGATCAGCGCGTACATGGGCACGCTGTACAGGCCCGCAAAGAGGCTGAGCAGCAGCAGGTCCAGCATCACGCGCCAGTGCGTGCCCTGCGAAATGAAGGCAGCCAGGCCCATGATGTCGGACGCTGGAAGGCTGCGCGACGCGAAGTACAGGTCGATGGAGAACACGCTCATGCCGATGGCGCCCAGCGGCACCAGGCCGATCTCGACATGGCGGCGCGACAGCACCTCGCACAGCAGCGAGCCAATGCCAATACCCACCGAGAACACCACCAGCAGCAGCGATGCCACCTGCTCGTTGCCATGCAAAACCTCCTTGGCCAGGCTGGGAAACTGGCTCAGGAACACCGCGCCAAAGAACCACATCCAGCTGATGCCCAGCAGCGAGCGGAACACCACGATGTTTTCATGCGCCAGCTTCAGGTTGCGCCAGGTCTCGGTGAAGGGGTTCCAGTTGATGGTGAGGCCGGGGTCGGTGGCGGGCACTGACGGGATGAACTGCGCCACCGCGCGCCCGGCCAGCGCCGCCAGCACACAGGCCACCGCCACTGTGGTGTGGCCAATACCCGGTATGGCCACCAGCAGCCCCCCCGCCACATTGCCCAGCAGGATGGCCACGAAGGTCCCCATCTCGACCATGCCGTTGCCGCCCGTGAGCTCGCGCTCGGTGAGCACCTGGGGCATGTAGGCGAACTTGACGGGGCCGAACAGCGTGGAATGCACGCCCATCAGGAAGGTGCACAGCAGCAGGATGGGCACGTTGTCCGTCATGAAGCCAAAGGCCGCCACCAGCATGATGGCGATCTCCATGTTCTTCACGAAGCGGATCATCTTCGTCTTGTCGTACTTGTCAGTCAGCTGGCCGGAGGTGGCCGAGAACAGCAAAAACGGCAGGATGAACAGCGCACCAATCACCAGCCCCGCCATGGCGGGCGGCAGCCAGTCCACGCTGAGCTGGTAGGTCACCATCACGGTGAAGGCGAACTTGAACAGGTTGTCGTTGGCCGCGCCGGAAAACTGTGTCCAGAAGAATGGCGCAAAGCGCCGCTGGCGCAGCAGGGCAAACTGGTTCGGGTCCTCATGCGCGGGTGCAGCGCTGTGTGAGGATGTCTCGGGGTGCATGCTTTTCTCCTCGTTTCCGATGGGTTGGCGTGTTGGACTTTTCCGTGCCCGCACTTCAGGCGTTGGGTGCGCACGATTCGCAGATGTCACCCACGGCGTGGGCGCCATTCTGCCCGCGCAGTGTGTTCAGCAGCTCTTTGCCACGCCTCAGAAAGTCGCTCGCAGGGCCACCCAAGCCACCCTTGGTATTGATAATTGATACCAAGGAGTGAAAACCCGTGAGCACAACCGCAGACCTCGTGAACGCCCTGAAGAAAGAACTCAAGACCGCGCAGATGACCTACGCCGACCTGGCGCAGGCGCTAGGCATGGCCGAGTCCAGCGTCAAGCGCATGCTGGCCAGAGGCGACATGCCGCTGTCGCGCATCGACGCCATCTGCCGCGCGCTGGCGCTGGACTTTGCCGACCTGGCGCGGCGCGTGGCCGACGAGCAGCCTTTGCTCAAAGAGCTGACGCAGGAGCAGGAAAAGGCTGTGGTGGGCGACAAGAAACTGCTGCTGATGGCGATCTGCGTGCTCAGCCAGTGGACGCTGGAGCAGGTGACCGCCGCCTACCGCCTGACCGAGGCCGAGGGCATCAAGTACCTCGCGCAGCTCGACCGCATCGGCATCATTGAGCTGCGGCCGCTGAACCGCTACCGCCTCAAGCTGGCCAAGACCTTCCGCTGGCGCCCGCACGGCCCGGTGATGAACTACTTTCGCGACCACGCGCTGCTGGACTATTTTTCAGGCGGCTTTGACGGCTCGGGCGAAGGCGTGTTGCTGGTGCACGGCAACATCAGCCGCAGCCTGGCCCCTGCCTTCATGGAGCGCATGCAGCGCGTGGCCCAGGACTTTGCCCAGCAGCATCTGGCCGACCAGAAGCTGCCCGACCGCGAGCGCGAGGGCTACACCTTGCTTCTGGCGATGCGCAGCTGGGAGTTCGAGGCGTTTGCGACGATGAGAAGGTGACCCTCCTTCTTTCTGAACGCCTTCGTGGCGGTCGGCGGCGGGCACTCGCTAGGCGAAAGACGCTGCCATCACTACATTTTTGATAGCTGGTAGCGCTTTACCAATAAGCGCTAGATGCCAAAAAACACCAAAAAATCCGCACTCACAACCGACTCCAAAACGGTTTCTGGTATCACGCACGCTTGACGCTACAAACAGAAAACACTATTCTTTAAATACAAATTTTTGTTTATTTAAAGATAGTCAAATGAAAACCACCCGCCAGCAACAAGACGCCACGCGCCGCCAGATCGTGGCCAGCGCGGTGGACCTCATGACCCGCCAGGGCTTTGACGGCACAACGATGAAAGACATCGCCCGTGCAGCAGGCATTGGCGACGCCACGATCTACAAATACTTCCCCACCAAGGACCGCATCGTGCTGGGCTACCTGGACGATGTGGCGCACCAGGCGCTGGCCGAAACCCTGCAGACGCCCGGCTTTGCGGGCTACCTGCTGCAAGAGAAGCTGCAGCGCCTGACCGATGCCGTGCTGGAGCGCCTGCTGGCCGACCGCGAATTTGTGGCCCAGGTGCGCAGTCTGGCGCGGCGCTCGCCGCTGTCGATGTTGGCCGAGCCCCTGGCAGCGCGCCAAAGCCTGCGCGAGGCGGTGGCCAGCTTTCTGGAGGCCGCAGAGGCCAGCGGCGAAATCGAGCCCTGCGACTTCAAGGGCATGGCGGGCGGGCTGTACACGGATTACCTGGCCGGTGTGGTGGCGTACTGGCTGGCCGACACCTCCGACGAATTTGCCGACACCACCCAGCTGGTGGACCTGTCGCTGGGGGTGCTGGTGCAGGCGCTGCGCGGCGGGCTGGTCAACCGCGTGCTGGAGCTGGGCGGCTTTGTGCTGCGCAGCCAGATGGCGCGCATGGTGCAGCACGGCAGCGGCGTGATGGGCATGCTGCAACTGGCAAAGCAGGCCATGGCCAGCGCCCCGCCC
>NZ_AGTS01000037.1 GCF_000238595.1 Acidovorax sp. NO-1
GAATGTGGACTTATTTGATATGTGGAGTTGGCGGTGCACCCTCATGGGTGAAGGCGCACCGCCAGGATTGGTTGACTCCACATATCGGGCTCACATCCGGCGCAGCCAGCCAACCAGATCGCTGCCATCGGGCTGGAACCGCCCACCGCGCGGCGGGGCCAGTGCTTCTGGGAACACCTGTGCAATGGCTTGGCGCTTGAGGTCGATGTCGGCGCGTGCGTAGCGCATCGTCGTGTTCAAGCCGGCATGTCCCAGCCACTGGCTGATCGTGGCGAAGTCCACGCCAGCCTTGAGCAGTGCGATTGCCGTGCTGTGCCGCAGCGAGTGCGGATGGATGCTCTTGTCGCGCATGCTTGGAACTTCTTGCGACGCAACTGCAACGTAGCGGCGCAGCAGGTAGCGAACGCCGAACCGCGTGAGCGGTCTGCCTCGGGCGTTGGTGAACAGCAGTGCGTCAGCAGGATCACCTTCTGGTGCCGGCAGTTCGTCGATGAAGGCCCGCAGCAGTTTGACCGTCACGGGCCAGATCGGGCACAGCCGTACCTTGTTGCCCTTGCCGGTCAGGCGAATCTGAGGTGGCGAATCCAGACGCACGTCTCGCCGCCGAACGTCCAGCGCCTCCTGCACGCGTGCCCCGGTGTTGAACATCAACGCGAACAGGACATAGTCGCGCCGCCCCAAAACGCTGCTGCGGTCGATGCTCTGCAACACCGCCTCCATCTCGATGCGCTCCAGATACTCGACCGGCACCTCGCGCGCGCCGCGCTTGTACGGCAGAGCGATCACGCGCTGCAGGGTACCCAGCGCCTCCGGCCTACGTGAGGCCAGGAAGCGGGCGAACACATGAATGGCACCGAGCCTGGCGTTGCGTGTCGCGATGCTGTTGCCGCGGTCGACCTCCAGGTGATTCAGGAAAGCGACTACCCGTTCGGCCGTGAAGTCGGACACCTGCAGCCGTTCGATCGGGCGCTTGGCTTCGGCTGATGCGAACTGCAACAACAGCAGCATGGCGTCACGGTGACTGCGCACGGTGTTCGGGCTCAGGCCTCGCTGGCCAGGCAGGAACTCTTCGAAGAAGCGCACCAGCTCACGCCCAAGATCGGTTTGTGTGGACGCTTTCATTCGACACCACCTTCGATCATGCCGGCACACGATCGTTCGAAGCGAGCCGACGCGTGGGACACCACGGCCGGCATCCAGCGCAGGTAGTAGGCGGTAGAGACAATATTCACGTGCCCCATGTACAGCGCAAGCTTGGGCAAGTTGGACTGCACGTCGGCATCGGCTTCGTACCACCGCAAAAGCGCCGCCACGGCGAAACTGTGGCGGAAGTCTTGCAAGCGCGGGACTTTGCCGGCGCTGTCATGGATGCCTGCGCGACGCAGCAGGGCTTTGAAGGTGCTGTACAGACCCGCGGCGGTGTAGGCACGCAATGCGAGAGTACACAACAACGGGGCTCCAGGACGCTCGTCCAGACGAGCCTGACGCCGTGCGGCCAGATAGCGCTGCAGTTCGGCATGCGCACTGATCGACAGGGGAACCCAACGGGACTTGTGGAACTTCGACTCTCGGATGCGAAGCACCCCGGCGCGCTCATCGACATCGCCCAGCGTCAGGCGGACGACCTCGCCGCGCCTGAGCCCCGCCGTGTACAGCAGCACGACGACCAGACGCATGACGTGCGTTCGCGCGAAGTATTGACTCCTCGGTGGCAGTTGCGACACGAAAGAGAGCAACTGAGCCACTTGCCCCGGTTCAATGATGATTGGCAGCGCGTGTGGCTTCTGTCGAGTGAGCGACTCCCAGTCCGGCAGGAAGCAACCAGGATCGCTGCGCCGTCGGTACCGGTAGAACTTGTACACGGTGTGCTCGCGCACGACGCGTGTGCTCGAACTGAGATGCTGGAACTGCGCGCGCCAGCGCTCGAAGAGCGCGAGATCAAGATCGGTGGCTCCCGCCTGAACCAAGAACCCGCGCACCTTGCACAGGATCACTTCTTCCTTGCGGTATGCCCGCCCGATCGCGTGGCGGCTGGTCAGATAGGCCGTGACGGCGGCGTCCCAAGCGTCCATGCAAAGAACGTCATGCATGGCGCTCTCCCCGGGGATGACCGATCTCGGGGACCTCGATTGCCACACAGCGCAGCATGTCCGTATCCAGCCGGAGGTAGGCGCAGGTGCTCTCCAGGCTGTGATGTCCGAGAACGTCGCCGATGGCCTTGACGCCTACGCCCTGGGTGAGCAGCCGCATGGCGAAGGTGTGCCGCAGCCGATAGACGTTCTGCCCAGGCAGTTCCAGCTTGGCCAGCCGCACACGCTTCTTGAAGAGGTCACCGACCGCATAGTTCTCGATGGCACCACTCGGGCATCTCGCCCGCAAGAACAGTTCAGGATGTGACGAACCTTGAGACAGCCGTTCGTGTGCAAGGTAACTGCGCAAGATGCGCAGCGTCTGGGTCGCCAGCGGCAGGAACAGGTCGCAACGGGTCTTGCGCTGCACCACATGCAGCACGCCAGTCTCCCAGTTGATGGAGTCAAGGCGCAGCGCCACAACTTCTGACGGTCGCAGTCCGTAGTGGACCATCAAGTGCAGGATGCAGTGATCGCGCCGACCTGCCTTGCTGGCGAGATCAATGGATCGAAGCAGCGCCTGGACCACCGACCAATCGAGCGCCATCGGCGGCAACTCGCCGCGGTAGGTGCGGGGAGTCTCGATGGCGTCGAGCGGTCGGCCGATCTCCCCTTGACCGTGGCAGAACCGCAGGAAGCTGCGCAAAAGCGCGACCACATGCTGCAGCGAGTGACGCGACACCTCGCGGCTGCGCAGAGCGACGTACCGTTCGATATCAACCAGCGTCACCGTGCTCAAGTTCTGGTCTGGGCCGAGACCGCGAGCCAGCAAGTCAGCCACCGTCCTCGCGTGCTGCCCGCGCGACGACAGAGATAGCCCACGTAGTTCCAGCAGTTCCCGCTGGTAGTCGCTACACAGCGAGACGTAGCGACCCCCTTGTTCGTTCTTGAGCAGACGCCCGTGTGCGAGCAAGAAACGGGCGTAGACACGTTCGGTCCCACGGAACGCAGGCGGTCGGCTCGGCACCCCGCGGCCAACAGCATTGAATGCCTCGTGCAAGTCATCTGCTTTGCACGTGGGTCCTGGTAAGCGCGGCAGGACTTGTTCGAGCCGCAGCAGATGACGCTGGACCACGAACGGCGTGTAGTGTTCGCTGCCAAGCCATGCCGAAAACGCTCTCAACTCTGGTGCATTGACTGATCGAGCAAGAAGCGCACGCGTGTTGCTGGGAAGTTCAGTGGACATGATGCCCCTCCGTACATAGTGGATGGGCAACGAACGTTACGCGTGGCGTGCGCAATATGTGAAGTTCAATGGCTTCGAAGTCAAAGCGGAAGCCGCAAGGGCTCCCGCACTCCACATATCAAATAAGTCCACATTCGGCCAT
>NZ_AGTS01000036.1 GCF_000238595.1 Acidovorax sp. NO-1
TTAGGCGGCATTGGATGACACACCGTGGCCTTGCTCCATCGCAACAATGGGCTTTTGTTACAGGAGCTGCCCATGACGCGCATTCCGCCATTACCAGAAGCCCGGGTGGACGAGGCTGAACGCAAGGTCAGCGCCATCCTGGCAGAACTGGAAGAGGCCACCGATTCGGAGGTCAAGGACATTGATCTGGAGGACGTGGTGGAAACCGACGCCGCATCGGGCCATCCAGCCGTGCACCAGACCGTGGAAATCACCGTGCAGCCCCGCGCGCAGCGCAGGTGGCTCAAATAGCGCGCGGACCCATGCGCGGCCAGCGCCCCGGCGTTGTCTGACAGGCGCACGGTCTGCCGGACTTCGCCCGGCGCCTGCCAAGCGCCTTAAAAAAGGAACACAGATGAAACCACTCGGGTTTCGTTGCCCTTTTCAGGAGACGCACATGCAGTCAACCCATCCCAAACCAGCCGACACACACCCCCCGCCCATCGACGCGGACCTGGCCGAGCAGGCCACCCCGGGCTACGGCATTCCCTCGCAAGACCCGAGACAAGGCGCTCAGACGGCCCTGTCGCCCGAAGACGCTGAGCGCGAGTCCCAGTCGGTGCTGATGGGTGGCGGAATGATGGCGGGCGCAGCGGCTGGCGCGGCCGTTGGTGTGGCGGTCGCCGGCCCGGTTGGTGTCCTCGTTGGAGGCACGGTAGGCGGCATCGCAGGTGCGCTTGGCGGCGCGGCGGCTGGTACGGCGGTGGATACCGGCGAAACCGCTCCTGCATCGGACGCCCCGGCCCGCCGTACCTGAGCCTGTCCGGCCGGAGTACGGCCTTCAATTGCGCAAATTTGATAGCTGTAGGCGCTTATACAGCAAGCGCTGGAGGCCATTTTGACTATGAATATGGTCCCCTCGACAGGAATCGAACCTGTATCTAGCGCTTAGGAGGCACTCGTTCTATCCATTGAACTACGAGGAGGCGAGACAGCCGCGCATTGTAGTGGGCGCTGCGGCCTCGGCCGCGAGGGTGCGGGCTCAGTCGTACTTCACGGTGTAGATGATGTCCACCGCGCTCTTCTCGCCTGTCTGCCCGCGCAGCGTGAGGCTGCGGGTGAGGTCGTAGAAGATGTAGAGCGTGCCCAGCGTGCCCGACAGGCTGCGTTCGTACGTCACATACAGATCTTGTGAGAGCCGCTTGCCCAGGGTGAGGGCCGCGGTGGATGCGTCTTCACCCGCGGCAGGCCCTTTGACGCCGATTTCGTCCAGGCCGAGCCGACTGGCGATGCCCGCGCCCGGGTTGTTGCCCCGGCCGAGCAGCGCCAGGGCGGCCTGCTGGAGCACGGCGGCTTCGGCACCGCCGGCAGCGGCATCGCGGCCCAGCACCACCCACGAGAGCTTCTCGGCGTCGGGCAGCTCGGGGTCGGAATACAGCGTGACCCGGGGCGCCTGCGCGGTGCCGGTGACCTGCACACCGGCGCGCACGCGGATGTTGGGGCGCAGCGCCAGAATGTCGAGCGAGGGGTTGTTGTACGGGCCGTTGAACCGGATCAGGCCGGTTTCCACGTTCAGCATCTGGCCCCAGGCGCGGTAGCGGCCTTCGTCGGTGCGCACCTCGCCGGTCACGCGCGGCGGGGCGCCGGGCACGGCGCTGCTGCGGATCTCCACCTCGCCCGTGAGGCGTGTGGTGATGCCGTGGCCGCTCAGGGCAAAGTCGCGCCCCAGGTTGAGGGTGATCGCAATGTCGGGCGGCTTGGCGGTTTCGGCCTGGGCCGCCACCTGGCTCGCCTTGGCGGCGGCCTGGGCCCGGGCCTGGTCGGCAAGGTCTTTGGCTTTGGAGCGCACCACCACGTCAGACCCCAGCGTGGGCGCGGATTCGTCGGGCAGGATGATGGTGGCGCGGTCGGTGGTGAGCTTGCCGCGCAGGCTGATCTGGCCCTGCTGCAGCTGCGCCTGCACGGTGCCCGAGACGCTGACCTGGCGGTCGGCCCGCACCAGCACCTGCAGCGCTTTGGCCTCGGCCTGCATCGACATGGCAATGCCTGACATGCCCGTGGCTGCGGTGGCGCTGTTGCCCCAGGTGATGCGGCCGGTGCCGGTGAGCGTGCCGCCGTCTTGCGACGCCGCCGTGCGGTTGCCGCTGAAGCCCGCAATGCGTGCGCTGCTGCCGCGCCCGCCCTGCAGGCGCAACTCGGTGATGTTGAGCTGGTTGCCCTGCAGCGTGGCCCGCAGGCGCCCGCCCTGCAGGTCCACGCCGTCGACCACCGAGCGCACGGCCATGTCGTCAGCGCCCAGCGTGCCGGCCCAGAGCGGTGCATTGCGGGTGCCCGACAAGGTGGCGCTGGCATCGAGCGTGCCGCGCACGCGCCAGCCGGGCGGCGCCAGCGCCGACCACACGCCCACATCGGGCAGGCGGGCGCGCAGGGTGCCGGCCAGCGGCGCGTCGGCGGCCCAGGTGATGGGGTTGTCTGCGGTGGCAGGTGCCAGGCGGGTGCTGACGGTGGCGTCCACCTCGCCCGCTCGGTCGCTGGTCCACAGCAGACGGGCGCGGAGGGCGTCGCCTTCGGCTTCGACAGAAATTTCTGCCTGGCGCACGCCTGCGGGGCTGCCTGCGCCCGAGCCCGGGGTTCTGGCGGAGGCCTCCGTGGCGATGGCAGTGACGGCGCCTGCGCCCGTGCCCTGGCCGCTGCTTTGCACGGCGGTCACGGCGGTGGCGTCGCCCGCCAGGATGCGCAGATCGCCGCTGGCGCGGCGCAGGCTGGCGCTGGCCCGCAGGCTGCGGGTGGTGTCCACGCTCCACTGCCCGTCCAGTACTACGCTGGTGGAAAGGCCCATGCGCGCCAGCAGCGGCTGAGCGGGGACGCCCGGCGCGCCCGCGCTGCCCGGTTTGTCGCCCAGGCCCAGCGCATCCACCCACGCCATGGGCAGGCCTTGCAGCGTGCCCTGGGTTTGCAGCGTGGCGGGTGTGCCTGCGCTTGCACTGGTCGCCACGCGCACGGGCTGCCAGCGCAGGACGACGGTGCCGGGCATCGGGCCCGTCAGGCGGGCCTGGCCGGCCGAGGTTTGCAGCGTGAGCCCGCTTGCCGATCTGTTGACGTTGACCGATACCGGCTCGGCCAGCTGCAGCGCCCAGGGGCCGGGGCGTTGCGCGTCTTGCGCCTGCAGTCGCAGCTCGCTGATCTGTGCCTTCCATTGCCCGGCGGCGGGCATGCCACCGGCCAGGCGGGTTTGCACTGTGGCCCGCAGCGCTTGCGGGCCAAGGGTTCGGGCCTCGCCATTGAGCACCAGCGATGCCTGGGCCAGGCTGCCCGACAGCGTGGCGCTCAACGCGCGCAGCTGAACGGGTTGCAGGGTGGCTGCGCCGGGTTCTGCGCCGGTGGCAGTGGCTGGCAGCGTCAGGTCCAGCTGGGGCGCGGTGAGCGTGGCTTGCAGCTCGAACAGGTCTTTGCCTGTGGGCAGCGCGTTGCCGCTGCTGGCGGCTTGCAGTTGCCGGGCGGCGGTTTGCCAGCCGCCCTTCCACCTTGCGGTGAGCTGTGCCGTACCTTTGGCTGCCGCGCCCCGTACGGAGCGCTGCAGGTTGGCACCCACAAAGGGCAGGGTGGTCAGCCATTGGATAGTGCGGTCGGCGTCGGCCCACTGCACCTGCAGATCGCCCGCACCGGTCTGGGGGGCGATCTGCCCGTTGGCCCGTGCCGTGGCGCCGGGCACGGTGAGTGTCAGCTGCCCCTGGGCGGACTGTGCACCCAGCGCAATGCGCAAGCCGGTCGCCTCTGCGCGCGCCTGCAGGGCATCGAGCAGCAGGCGGTCGAGCTGCAGGGTGCCGACGCTGTCTGTGCCTTGCGCGGGGCCCGGCGGTTGCCAGCTGCCTTGCGCGGTGAGGGTGTTGATGCGTAGCGGGGCGGGGCCCGTGGTGCGTACAGCACGCGCAGGGGTGGTGCTGCGCGCGGCCGGGCCGGGGGTGGCGCGAATGTCGGCGTTGAAGCGCACGGCGGTGCCTTGCGTTTCGGCGCGGATGCGGCCCGAGAGCGGCGCCGCAGCCAGGGCGGTGTGCAAGGCGTCGGGCCGCAGGCCGCGCAGCTCGGCCTGGCCCTCCAGCGCGTCGGTGGCGGGCGTGAAGTGGCCTTGCACGGCGGCGCTGCCGCCGCCCGCCTGGAGCGTAGCGCCAGGCACATCCCACCGGCTGCCGTCGTAGGTGGCGCTGGCTTGCAGGGCGGTCAGCGGCAGGCGGGCCTGGTCCCCACGGGCCGGGCAGGTCGTTGCGCAGCCGGGCCTCCAGCGACCAGCCGCTCGATGGGCTGGTCGTGGCGCTGCTGCGGTCTCTGGTGCCCACTGGCGCAGGGCCGGCCTGTAGCGTGCCGTGCAGCTGCGTGGCAGGGGCCTGCGGCCACAGCGCTGCCAGGTTCACCGCGCGCAAGGTGGCGGTGGCCGCCTGCACAGGCTGTGACGCCCACGGGGCCAGTGTGGCCTGCACATCAGCCTGCATGGGCTCTGCGGAGGCTGGGTTTGCCGATCCCGCCGGTGCCGCATCTGCGGCGGGGCTCACGCGCGCCTGGAGCTCCAGCTGCGCCGCCGCCGTGGCCAGGGTGCCCTGCAGCGTGGCGTGGGCGCCCAGCTGGATCGGGGTGGTGGACGTGCTGCCTGGCACAGTGGTCTGCACGTTGCCCTCCACCGTCACATCCAGGGCCATGGGCGTCCGGGCCTGCAAGGTGGCGCGGGCGCTGTAGCGGCCCTGGGCCAGTTGCACTTGGTCGATGTTCAGCCGGTGCTCGCCGCCGTCAAAGCGGTAGTCGCCTTGCAGCCCTTGGGCCTGCACGGCGGTGGGGCCCGCCCACTGGATGGCATCGACCCGAAACGGCACACCGATCTGCAGCGGCAGCACCAGCTCTGTCAGGGGATTCAGGGGCGTATCGGGTGGAGGAACCGCAGGTGTCTGGGGCGTGATCAGCACGCGCGCGGCGTGCACCTCGCCCAGCTCGAGACGGCGCTGCAGCAAGGGAGCCAGCTGCCAGCCCAGGCGGATGTCGGTCACCTCCACCGCCAGGGTGGGGCTGCTCCAGCGCAGCCAGCCAATGCGCCCGCCGCTGCGCAGCGCGCCCGACACCTCGCGGCTTTCCAGCGTCTGGTCGGCGGGCAGGTACTGCGCCGCACGCGCAAGGGCAGCGGCCAGCGATGTGCTGCTGCCCGCCCACCACCAGACGCCCGTTGCGGCCACCAGCACCAGCGCCACCAGGCTGAGCAGCAGCCAGCCCAGCGCGCGCACGGCACGTGGCGCGCGCCGGGGTGGTGCACGCCCGGCCGTGGTGGCCCCGGCGCTGAAATCGGAGGCGCGGGCGCGGGGTGGTGGCGGTGGCGGGGTGCGCGTTGCCATCAGAAGCTGAACCCCAGGCGCAGGTGCAGCCGCACCTCTTGGGTCTTCACGCCGTAGGCCAGATCCGCCTGCACCGGGCCCACGGGGCTGCGCCAGCGCACGCCTGCGCCCAGCCCCACGCGGGGGCTCAGGTCACCGACCTTGTCCGCCACGGCGCCCGCATCCATGAACACGGCGCTCTCCCAGTCTGTCATCTGACCCTTGTAGACGATGGGGCGCTGCCATTCCACGCTGCCCGCTGCCATGGTGCGGCCGCCGTAAATCTGGCCGTTGTCGGTGCGTGCGCCGATGCTGCGGTAACCATAGCCGCGCACGGTGGTATCCCCCCCGGTCAGAAAAAGCTGGGTCACGGGCACCTGGGCACCATCGCGGGCCAGCACCACACCGGCTTCGGCGCGCAGCGCCACACGGGCGTTGCGCCCCACGCCCGCGCTGTCGGTCACCCGGTCGGCGGGAACGAAGGACTGCCAGCGCACCAGCGCACGCACAAAGGGGTCGCGCTCGGGCCGCAGTGTGGTGCCCAGGCCCAGCTCCACCGCAATGCCGTGGCCGCGGGTGGGTGCGGTCAGGCTGTTGAAATAGCGGCCCGTCCAGCCGTAGTTGATGCTCAGGGCGGCGCTGGAATCTGCGGGCGAGAGCGCGTTGGCGGCCAGCCCCTGGCTGTGCGCGTAGTCGTACTGCAGAAAGTAGTTGCGGTCGATGTGCTTGCTGCTTTTGCTGCGCCCGGAGCGCAGGCGCCCGCTGTTGACGTCGTAGTCGCCGGTGGCCTCGCGTTGCAGCTGGGCGCCTGCAAACCAGCGCCAGCCGTTGTCATCGGGCAGGTCGGTCCATTCGCTGCTGGCGTGTTTGGTCTCGCGGTCCAGCGAGAGCTTGCTCACCGCGCGCCAGCCGATCACGGGCAGCTGGTTGTGGATGTGCTCCAGCGACAGGCGTGCGCCGCTGTCGGTCGAAAAGCCGGGACCGAACACCAGCTTTTGCAGCGGCGCCTCCCGCACCTTGGCCACCACGGGTGCGGACTGCGGGTCGGTGCCCTCGGTATCGAGCGTGAGGAACACGGCGTCGTAATAGCCGCTGCTGGCCAAGCGCAGCTGGGCATCCAGCATTTCGGCCTCGTCGTACACAGCACCGGTAGGCAGGCGGGCCAGACGGCTTGCGCCATCGGCGGCGTAGCGCTCGCTGCCTTCGACCCGCAGGGGCCCGAAGCGGTAGGGCGGGCCCGGGTCGTACGTCACGCTCAGCTTGGCCTCGTGGGTATCGGCATCCACCTCGGCACGGCTGTTGGCAATGCGCGCCGTGGGAAAGCGGCGCACCTGCAGTTCACGCAGGCCGCCATTCTTGGCAGAGTCCCATGCAGACTGGGTAAACGGCAGGCCGGGGGGCAGCGACCAGTTGCGCTGCACGCGCAGCTGCTGGCGTGTGCGGCCCTCCGCATCGTTGCCCGACAGGGCGGAAAAGCCGATGTCGGCACTGGCAATGCGGGTCTGCGGCCCGGGCTGCACGGTGACAACCACGGTGCGCGGCGCGCCTGCGCTGGCCGGGGTTTCGGTGAGCTCGACCGTGATGGTGGGCGCAAAGTACCCCATCGTGCCCAGCAGCTCGCGGGCGTTGGCATCGGCCGCCCCCAGCAGGCGCTGCAGCTCGGCGGCCTGCAGATCGGGCAGGTTGCGAAAGCGCTGCAGTTCCAGATGGCGCTCCAGCGTCTCGCGCACCTCGTCGGGCGCCCGCACCTCGACCGCGAACGATGGCGAGGCCGATTCGGCCACCACGGGCGCGCCGGGTGCGTCGGTGTCGCCCTCTGTACCGTTCAATGGCAGCAGGCTGCAGCCCTGCAGGCACAGCGCGCCAATAAGCAGCAACGCCGACCAGGGGGCCGGCGTTGGAGCATTGGCAGTGGCGGGGCGCAGGATTCGGAACAGCACGGCAGGAGGAAGGTAAGGGCGCAAGGGGTGGCGGCGATCAGCGCCCCCGACTATGCCGCGAAAAAAAGCCCTTGCTTGTCAGACAGGGACTCACATGCGGCTTGCCCTTGCCCCCGCCAGCGGATGGCCCAGAGGGAACCTATTTGGACAGCAGCCGCATGGTTTCTTCGAGCCCCTTGAGCGACAGCGGGTACATGCGGTTGCCCAGCAGCTGCTGGATGATGCTGATGCTCTGGCGGTACTGCCACACCCCCTGGGGCTCGGGGTTGATCCACGCATGCTTGGGGAAGGCGTGCGTGAGGCGCTGGATCCACTCGGCGCCTGGCTCTTCGTTGTTGTATTCCACACTGCCGCCGGGCTGCAAAATCTCGTAGGGGCTCATGGTGGCGTCGCCCACGAAGATGAGTTTGTAGTCCTTGTTGTACTTGCGGATGATGTCCCAGGTCGGGAACTTCTCGGCAAAGCGGCGGCGGTTGTTCTTCCACATGAAGTCGTACACGCAGTTGTGGAAGTAGTAGAACTCCAGGTGCTTGAACTCATTCTTCACCGCGGAAAAGAGCTCTTCCACGCGCTGGATGTGCTCGTCCATCGTGCCGCCCACGTCCATCAGCAGCAGCACCTTCACGTTGTTGTGGCGCTCGGGCACCATCTTGATGTCCAGATACCCGGCGTTGGCAGCGGTACTGCGGATGGTGTCGGGCAGGTCCAGTTCGAGTTCATGCCCTTCGCGCGCAAACTTGCGCAGGCGGCGTAGCGCCACCTTGATGTTGCGCGTGCCCAGCTCCTGCTGGTCGTCGTAGTCCTTGTAGGCGCGCTGCTCCCACACCTTCACGGCGCTCTTGTTCTTGCCCGCGCCGCCAATGCGCACGCCCTGCGGGTTGTAGCCGCCGTGGCCGAAGGGGCTGGTGCCGCCGGTGCCGATCCACTTGCTGCCGCCCTCGTGGCGTTCCTTCTGTTCTTCGAGGCGCTTTTTCAGCGTCTCCATCAGCTCGTCCCAGCCCATCTTCTCGATGGCGGCTTTCTGCTCGGGCGTGAGCTCGTTCTCCAGGATCTTGCGCAGCCAGTCGGCCGGGATCTCCTTGGTGAAGTCGGCCACCATCTCCACGCCCTTGAAGTAGGCGCCGAAGGCCCGGTCGAACTTGTCGTAGTGCTTCTCGTCCTTGACCAGCGTGAGGCGCGAGAGGTTGTAGAAATCGTCCAGGCTCCACGCGTCATCTGACCTGGGGCCCACCACACCGGCCTGCAGGGCCTCGAGCAGGGTGAGGTATTCCTTCACGGACACCGGCAATTTGGCCGAGCGCAGGGTGTAGAAGAAGTCGATGAGCATGATATTGGCCTCCAGCGCTTACTGGGTAAGCGCATGCCGCTCTAAAAGATATAGCAATTGTGCCTTGACCTCAGGCCACTCGCCAGTGCGCATGCTGTACATCACCGTATCGCGGATGGTGCCGTCGCGGCGCAGTGCGTGGCCGCGGATCACACCGTCCTTTTTTGCGCCCAGGCGCTCGATGGCGCGTTGCGAGGCAAAGTTGAAGTTGTCGGTGCGCCAGCCCACCACATGGCAGCCCAGCGTGTCGAAGGCGTGGCCCATCATCAGGAGCTTGGCGGTGGTGTTGACGTGGGTGCGCTGCACGCTCTGGCGGTACCAGGTGTAGCCTATTTCCACGCGCTTCACGGCCGGCAGGATGTCGTGGTAGCTGGTGCTGCCCAGCACCGTTCCTGTCGCATCGTCTACCACCGCAAAAGCAAAGCGGTGGCCGTCTTCGCGCATCTTGAGCGCTGTCTCGATGTAGGCCCGTGTCTCATGCGGTTCGGGCACCGAGGTGATGCGCAGCTTCCACAGCTCGCCGTCCGCGGCAGCAGCGCGCAGGCCTTCTTCGTGCGCCAGGGCCAGCGGCTCCAGACGCACGCCGTTGTGGCACATCACCAGCGGTTCAACGAAACTCATGGCCGCGCTCCGGGAATCAACGGTTCCTCTGGTTCATGAAAACCAGCTTTTCAAACAGGCTCACGTCCTGTTCGTTTTTCAGCAGCGCGCCCACCAGCGGTGGCACGGCCACCTTGTTGTCAGCGCTTTGCAGGGCGCTCAAAGGGATGTCTTCGGCCACCAGCAGCTTGAGCCAGTCGATCAGCTCGCTGGTCGAAGGTTTTTTCTTCAGGCCCGGCAGGTTGCGCACGTCATAGAACGTTTTCATTGCCACGCCCAGCAGGTCGGCCTTGAGCGTGGGGAAGTGCACGTTGATGATCTGCCGCATCGTGTCGGCCTCGGGGAACTTGATGAAGTGGAAGAAGCAGCGGCGCAGGAAGGCGTCGGGCAGTTCCTTCTCGTTGTTGGAGGTGATGAACACCAGCGGCCGGTGCCTGGCCTTGATGAGCTCGCGCGTTTCGTAGCAGTAGAACTCCATGCGGTCGATCTCGCGCAGCAGGTCGTTCGGGAATTCGATGTCGGCCTTGTCGATCTCGTCGATCAGCAGCGCCACGGGCCGGTCGGCCGTGAAGGCCTGCCACAGCACGCCCTGGATGATGTAGTTGCGGATGTCCTTGACTTTTTCGCTGCCGCCTTCGAGCTGGCTGTCGCGCAGGCGGCTCACCGCGTCATACTCATACAGGCCCTGCTGTGCCTTGGTGGTGGACTTGATGTGCCACTGCAGCAGGGGCATGTCCAGGGCCTGCGCCACTTCCTCGGCCAGCATCGTCTTGCCCGTGCCGGGCTCGCCCTTGATCAGCAGGGGCCGCTGCAGCGTGATGGCAGCATTGACGGCGAGCATCAGGTCCTGGGTGGCGACGTAGTTCTGGGAGCCTTGGAATTTCATGGGGGAAAACACCGGATCGTTGATGAATGGGCTTGACAGGGCGCTGGCTATAATCGGCGGTTGATCAGAGCCCAGAGCTGAACCTCCACGAGATTGTGCGCGCAAAATGAACAAAACGCTGACCACGCTATTTGCCCTGGCTGTCGCTTCCGTGACCGCCTTGTCCCACGCCCAGGAAGCCAAAGGCGACGTGGAAGCCGGCAAGCAAAAGATCGCCATGTGCATCGGCTGCCACGGCATTCCGGGCTACCAGGCCAGCTTTCCTGAAGTGCACAAGGTGCCGATGATCTCGGGCCAGAGCGGCAAGTACATCGCCGCGGCGCTGGTGGCCTACCAGAAGGGTGATCGCAAGCACCCGACGATGCGCGGCATTGCCGAGACCCTGAGCGAGCAGGACATCGCCGACGTTTCGGCCTATTACGAACAGCACGGCAAGTCGATCGAACTGGCGGCCAAGCCCAAGCGCGAACCCAGCGTGCAAGTGGCGGCGCTGCTGCAAAAGGGCGCCTGCGTGTCCTGCCACGGCGACAACTTCGCCAAGCCCATCGACCCCTCATACCCCAAGATTGCGGGCCAGCACGCCGACTACCTGTTCGTGGCGCTCAAGTCGTACAAGGTGGAAAAGAACAACAACCTGGGCCGCAGCAACGCCATCATGGCGGGCATTGCCAAGCAGTTCACCAATGCCGAACTGAAGGCGCTGGCGAACTACATCGGTGGCGTGGAAGGTGACCTGCAGGTCGTGCCCCAGTCGCGATTCAAGTGACCGCCCACCCTGCGACAGTCAGCGCACTCGGTACTGCATAAAACAAGCCCGCTTCAGCGGGCTTTTTGTTTTTGGGTTGACCCGTCCTACCCAGCGTTGACATGTGGACCCTTCACAAGGGAGATGTGTCATGGAATCAGGCATCAAACGCACGCAGCGCGACTACACACTGGCCTTTAAATTGGTGGTGGTAGAGCAGGTAGAAAAAGGCGAGCTCACCTATAAAGAGGCGCAGCGCAAGTACGGCATCCAGGGGCGCTCGACGGTGCTGGTGTGGCTGCGCAAGCACGGACGCCTGGGCTGGAGTCCTGCGGCATCATCTGCAGCCATGCCGCTAGACAAGACCAAAGGACCGCTCACGCCCGAGCAGCAGATCAAGGCGCTGCAGGTGCAGCTCGAACAGGCGCAGGAGAAGGCCAAGCTGTTTGAAGCCGTCATCGATGTGCTGCGCAAGGACTACGGGGTGCGCGTCGTAAAAAAGCCTTTGGGCAAGTCCTCTCGCAAAACCTCGTCGCAGGGTTGAGCGTGAAGAGGGCTTGCCAGCATATGGGCCACAGCCGTCAGGCGTACTACCAGGGCAGGCGCCGCGAGGCCGATCGCCTGGCGAATGCGCAGGCGGTGGTGGAGCTGGTGCGCGAGCAGCGCATGCGTCAGCCACGCATAGGCACGCGCAAGCTGCACCACTTGCTGCAGGAGCCGCTGCAGCGCCAGGCAATAGCTCTGGGCCGCGATGCGATGTTCGACATCCTGCGCAACGCCAGGCTGCTGGTGGCGCCCCGGCGGGCGTACCACAAGACGACCGACAGCCACCACCGCTTCAGGCGCCATCCGAACCTGCTCAAAGCAGGGCCACAGCAGATTCACGCCAGCGCCAGCGAACAGGTCTGGGTAGCAGACATCACCTACTTACCCACACACGGCAAGTTCGTCTATCTGAGCCTGGTTACGGATGCGTACTCCAGGAAGATCGTCGGCTGGCACGTGCACGAGAGCCTGCAGACCGAAGAGGTAGCGCAGGCCATGAAGATGGCGCTATCGGGTCGGCGCACTCGCCAGCAACTGGTGCACCACTCCGACAGAGGCATCCAGTATTGCTCGACGTACTACCAGGCCCTGCACAAGCACCACGGCGTGACCTGCTCGATGACGGACGGCTACGATTGCTATCAGAACGCACTGGCCGAGCGGGTCAACGGCATTCTGAAGACCGAATTTTTGTTGCAGCGCTCTGCGGATCTCGCCCAGGCCAGACGCATGGTTGAGCAGTCGGTGCGCATCTACAACTGCGAGCGGCCACACCTATCGCTGAAAATGCAAACGCCCGATGCGGTGCATCGGGCGTCGTTGGCCGGATAGTCCGGCTGGAGTTTTTAACCGTCCTGGGTGTCAACGCTATTCAGGACGGGTCAGGCCTCCTCAGGGCTTGCGTACCAAGGGAGCGGTTCGCCGGTGACTCAGCGACTCGCAGCCCAGGCCCCCAGGCCGAGGCAGATGCAGGCCGTGGCGGTCAGTTGCAGGCGCAGTGGCAGATACCACCTGGGCACCGGCGTGGTCCGCACCAGGCTGAAGTCCAGCACCAGGTGTGCAACAAATCCCAGGATGAGAATCAGCGCGCCCGCAGCGACGGGCAGCAGTGGAGTGGGCCATGCCAGCAGCGCCGGGACTACGCTCCACACATAGTGGATCGTGCGCTGCCGCGCTGGCATTTGCGGCGCGGTCATTGCAAAGCCCCAGTGCAAGGCGCCGACAAAGCTCAGGATCACGGCGCCGTAGGCAATCAGCGCGGGGCTCCACAGAGACCGGTGGTCGGGTGCCAGCAGGCTGGCTGCTGCCAGGGCCACGAATGGCACCAGGCCTCCGTACCCCGGCCAGGCGACAGCATGTGGCGTGGATTGCCCGGGCGAGTTGGCTGGGGGGCGGCTGGAAGTCGCTTTTCTGGACGGTTTCATCGTGTTGTCTCCACGGTCAGGCACCGCGGCGGGTCAGTCGCGGGTGGCGCGCCGCTGAACGCAGGCGATGTAGGCATCGCCATCGGGCGGTCGGCCCGCGCGCTGGCTCTCCCACAGCATCTCGCCCAGGCAGTCCATGGTGGCGTGGTGGGCGTCGTGCAGCGAGTCGAGCCGGGCTGTCAGCAGCTCTACTGCCTGCCGGATACCACGCGGCTGGTCGATGCTGCATTGTTCGCTGATGGACAGGTGCATCGACAGGTGCAAAAACGGGTTGGTCTGCCCCGGTGTTTCGTCGTAGTTACGAGTGACGGCCGCATCGGCATCGGACAGGTCGGTGTGGTACTCGGGGTGCTCGGCGATCCACAGGCTCGCCAGCGTCTCGATGGCTTCCATGGGGGCGCCGCTCTGGGTCTTGGCGTGAACGCCGCACAGGAAGCGGCGCACATCGGCTTGGGAGGGGCTGAACATGGGGCGTGAGGGTAGCACGCAGGGCAAGAGCCCGGAGCGCACAGGGGAAGGCCGGGCCCGATCGCCCTCGCTTGCTACATCGCGCCGGGGCGGCGTCCTACGCCGGCCCTGCGCTGGGGCACCTACATTGGGCTGGCGCAAAGGTCGGGAGCCGGGTCCACTTTGTCGCAGTCCTTAAAACCCGGCATGGGGAGAAGTTTCATGAATGCAATGCGAATCGTCGGTGTGCTGTTGTTGGTGGTGGGGCTGGCCGGGTTTTTGACCGGTGGCTTCAGCTTTACCAAGGACACCACCCAGGCCAAGCTGGGCCCGCTGGAGCTCACCGTGAAGGAAAAAGAATCCGTCAACATCCCCCAGTGGATGAGCCTGGGCGCCATGGTGCTGGGTGGCGTGGTGCTGGTGCTGGGTTTTCGGAAAAACTGAGGGCCGTGCCGGCTGGATGCGTCGCAGGCCAACGCATCTTCAGCCCCTGGGCGCGCCCATCATTCGCGAAATGCTCCGGGCCGCGCGCAGCAGCGCAGGCAGCAGGCTCTCCTGCATCATCGTCGCGCTCGTGCGGTTGGCCTGACCGCTGATGTTGAGCGCCGCCACCGTCTGCCCTGTGCGGTTGGTCAGCGGCGCAGCAATCGATATCAAACCCTCTTCCAGCTCCTGGTTCACCAGACTCCAGCCCTGCTGACGCGCGTGGCGGATGTGGGCCAGCAGCGCATCGCCATCGGTGGTGGTGTGCTCGGTAAACCGCTCCATGCGCAGGCCCTGCAGCCGGGCCTGCAGTTCATCATCCGGCAAGCCCGCCAGCAGCACACGGCCCATCGAGGTCCAGCACGCAGGCAGGCGCGAGCCCACGCCCAGCGTGGTGCGCATGATCTTGTGCGTGGGCACACGCAGTACATAGACGATGTCCAGGCCGTCCAGCACGGCGGCAGATGACGACTCGCGCACCTCCTCCACCAGGTCTTCCATCACCGGCTCGGCCAGGTTCCACAGGGGCAGCGACGACAGGTACGCAAACCCCAGATCCAGGATGCGCGGGCTCAGGCGAAACAGCTTGCCGTCCGTCGCCACATAGCCCAGCGTCTGCAGCGTGAGCAGGATGCGGCGCGCGCCGGCGCGGGTCAGGCCAGTCTGCGCGGCCACTTCACTCAATGTCTGCTCCGGCGTGGCGGCGCTGAACGACCGGATCACCTCCAGCCCGCGCGCGAACGATTGCACATAGCTATCACTTGGCTTGTGGTCTTTGGTTTCTGTGGTTTGTGAATTCATACGTATGCCAACTATAATTCTTTAAGCGAACAATTGTTCTATATACGAACAAATTTTCAATAGAGACAACAACAAGTTCCAAGAAAGCGTTGCAATGATCAACAAACTGGCGGACTCGGTAGCCCAGGCCCTGCAAGGGGTGAAGGATGGTGCCACGGTGCTGATTGGCGGATTTGGCACGGCCGGCATTCCTGGAGAGCTGATCGACGGCCTCATTGCCCAGGGCGCGCGTGACCTCACGGTGGTCAACAACAACGCAGGCAATGCGGACCAGGGCTTGGCCGCGCTGCTCAAGGCCGGCCGCGTGCGCAAGATCATCTGCAGCTTTCCGCGCCAGGTCGACAGCTACGTGTTTGATGACCTGTACCGCAGTGGCAAGCTGGAGCTGGAACTGGTGCCGCAGGGCAATCTGGCCGAGCGCCTGCGCGCTGCGGGCGCGGGCATTGGCGCCTTCTTCTGCCCCACGGCGCATGGCACGGAGCTGGCCGCAGGCAAGGAAACGCGCGAGATCAACGGCAAGCACTACGTGCTCGAGTACCCCATCCACGGCGACGTGGCCCTGATCAAGGCCGAAAAGGGCGACCGCTGGGGCAACCTCACCTACCGCATGTCGGCGCGCAATTTCGGCCCCGTGATGGCCACGGCCGCCAAGACCACGATTGCCACTGTGCACGAGGTGGTCACCCTGGGCGCACTGGACCCTGAAGCCATCGTCACGCCCGGTATCTACGTGAGCCACGTGGTCAAGATCGACCGCGTTGCCACGCAGGCTGGCGGTTTCAAGAAATCGGCATGAAATTGGCCACCAGCGCAGAAGGAATAAGCGTGAGCAGCTATCAAAAGCGTAGTAAAGACGAGTTGGCAAAACGTGTGGCGCAAGACATCCACGATGGCGCCTACGTCAACCTGGGCATCGGCCAGCCCACCCTGGTGGCCAACCACATCCCCGAGGGCCGCGAAGTCATCCTGCAAAGCGAGAACGGCATCCTGGGCATGGGCCCGGCGCCCGCGGCAGGTCTGGAGGACTA
This sequence comes from Acidovorax sp. NO-1, assembly GCF_000238595.1. Classification (GTDB taxonomy): domain Bacteria; phylum Pseudomonadota; class Gammaproteobacteria; order Burkholderiales; family Burkholderiaceae_C; genus Acidovorax. The sequence continues at coordinate 15,558 of NZ_AGTS01000036.1, forward strand.
CGACCTCATCAACGCGGGCAAGCAGCCCGTCACGCTGCTGCCCGGCGGCGCGTACTTCCACCACGCCGACAGCTTCGCGATGATGCGCGGCGGGCATCTGGACATCTGCGTGCTGGGTGCATTCCAGGTGAGCGCCACGGGCGATCTGGCCAACTGGAGCACCGGCGAGCCCGGCGCCATCCCCGCCGTGGGCGGCGCGATGGACCTGGCCATCGGCGCCAAGCAGACCTGGGTGATGATGGACCTGCTGACCAAGCAGGGCGCCAGCAAAATCGTCACGCAGTGCACCTACCCGCTCACCGGTGTCGCGTGCGTGAAACGCATCTACACCGACCTGTGCACACTGGCCTGCACGCCCACCGGGCTGCAGCTCATCGACATGGTGCCCGGCCTCACGCTGGCCGAGCTGGAGCAGCTGGTGGGCCTGCCCATCCGCCCCGCAGCCTGACCGAATCCAACCCCCAAGAAACGAGGAGACAAAACCATGAGCCAACCACAACGCCAGGCCTTCATCTGCGACGCCATCCGCACCCCTTTCGGCCGCTACGGCGGCGCGCTCAGTAGCGTGCGCACCGACGACCTGGGTGCCATCCCCATCAAGGCGCTGATGGACCGCAACCCCGGCGTGGACTGGGCCGCGGTGACCGACGTGCTCTACGGCTGCGCCAACCAGGCCGGTGAAGACAACCGCAACGTGGCCCACATGAGCAGCCTGCTGGCGGGCCTGCCGATCGACGTGGCGGGCGCCACCATCAACCGCCTGTGCGGCTCGGGGCTCGATGCCGTGGGCACGGCAGCACGCGCCATCAAGTCTGGCGAGGCCGGGCTGATGATCGCGGGCGGCGTGGAGAGCATGAGCCGCGCGCCCTTCGTCATGCCCAAGGCCGAGAGCGCTTTCAGCCGCAACAACGCGGTGTATGACACGACGATTGGCTGGCGCTTCATCAACAAGCTGATGAAAGAAAAATACGGCGTCGATTCCATGCCCGAAACCGCCGAGAACGTGGCGACCGACTTCAGGATCGAGCGCGAAGCCCAGGACCAGATGGCCCTGCGCAGCCAGCTCAACGCCGTGGCCGCCATCAAGGCCGGCCACCTGGCGCGCGAGATCGTGCCCGTGCACATCCCGCAAAAGAAGGGCGACGCGATCATCGTGAGCCAGGACGAACACCCGCGTGAGACCAGCCTGGAGGCGCTGGCCAAGCTCAAGGGTGTGGTGCGGCCCGATGGCACGGTGACGGCGGGCAACGCCAGCGGCGTGAACGACGGCGCCTGTGCGCTGCTGCTGGCCGATGAAGCCAACGCCGCCAAATATGGCCTCAAGCCCCGCGCCCGCGTGGTGGGCATGGCCGTGGCCGGTGTGGCGCCGCGCATCATGGGCTTTGGCCCCACGCCTGCCACCTTGAAGGTGCTGGCGCAGACGGGCCTGACCATCGACCACATGGACGTGATCGAACTCAACGAAGCCTTTGCCGCGCAAGGCCTGGCCGTGCTGCGCGCGCTGGGAATCAAGGACGACGATGCCCGGGTGAACGCCTGGGGTGGCGCCATTGCGCTGGGCCACCCGCTGGGCGCCAGCGGCGCGCGTCTGGTCACCACCGCCGTCAACCGCCTGCACGAGCACGCCGGCCAGTACGCGCTGTGCACCATGTGCATCGGCGTGGGCCAGGGCATTGCGATCATCCTGGAGCGCGTGTGACAGCGATGGATCAAAGCACTCCCGTCACCGTCATCACCGGCGCCAGCAACGGCATCGGCCGCGCGATTGCAGAAGCCGTGCTGGCCCAGGGCCGCGCCGTGGTCAACCTCGACTACGTGCTGCCCACCTGGAGCCACCCGCAACTCACCTCGTACCAGGGCGACCTGACCGATGAAGCCTCGACCCGCGAACGCGCGGCCGAGATTGCCGCCAAGCACAACGTCACCGCCCTGGTGAACAACGCCGGCGCCACGCGCCCCGGCACCATCGACACCGCCACCACCGCGCAGCTGGACGACGTGGTGGGCCTGCACCTGCGCGCGCCCATGCTGCTGGTGCAGGCCTTTTTGCCCACGCTGCGCGCCAGCGGGCAGGGCCGCATCGTCAACATGTCGTCGCGCGCCGCTTTGGGCAAGGGCGAGCGCATCGTCTACTCCGCCACCAAGGCCGGAATGATCGGCATGACGCGCACGCTGGCCATGGAGCTCGGGCGTGACGGCATCACCGTCAACGCCATCGGCCCCGGCCCCATCGCCACCGAACTGTTTCGCCAGAGCAACCCCGATGGCGCGCCGCAGACGCAGCGCATCCTGAACAGCATTGCCGTGGGCCGCATGGGCACCGCCGAAGACGTGGCCCGTGCCGCGCTGTTCTTTTTGTCGCCCGACAACGGTTTTGTGACGGGCCAGATTCTGTACGTGTGCGGAGGCACCACGCTAGGGGTAGCCCCTGTATAGCGTGTGATCTGACGACTTTTATCGCCCCCTGACCGCGGGGGCACCCACCGAGGTTCTCGCCCAGGCGCCCGCGCCCGGTTGAGGCCATGGCACGTCCAGCTTCTGGCGCGCCACTGCGATTTTTTCACCACCATCCTGAAGGAGACAAGCCTCATGAACCCGATCACGAACTCTGCACGCCGCCGCTTCACCCTGGGCGCCATCGCCTCTGCCGCCGTGCTGGGCGCAGGCCTTGTCGCCAGCCCCGCTGCGTTCGCCCAGGCCTACCCCACCAAACCCGTCACCATCGTCGTGCCGTTTGCCGCAGGTGGTACCACCGACATCCTGGCGCGCATCATCGGGCAGGCTCTGACCACCGAGCTGGGCCAGTCGGTCGTCGTGGATAACCGCGCAGGCGCTGGCGGCAACATTGGCGGCGCAATGGCTGCCAAGGCCGCCGCAGACGGCCACACCCTGTTCATGGGCACGGTGGGCACGCACGCCATCAACGCCGCCTTGTACAAAAAGATGCCGTTCGACCCCGTCAAGGACTTCGCCCCGCTGACCCGCGTGGCCAACGTGCCCAACCTGCTGGTGGCCCACCCCGCCCAGCCGTTCAAGACGGTGCCCGAGCTGATCGCCTACGCCAAGGCCAACCCCGGCAAGATCAACTTTGGTTCGTCGGGCAACGGCAGCTCCATCCACCTGTCAGGCGAGCTGTTCAAGAGCCTGGCCAAGGTGGACATGGTGCACGTGCCCTACAAGGGCAGTGCCCCGGCTGTGACGGACCTGCTCGGCAACCAGATCGGCATCATGTTCGACAACATGCCCTCGGCCATCCAGCATGTGCGCAGCGGCAAGCTGGTGCCCATCGCCGTGACCACCGCCAAGCGCTCGCCCGAGCTGCCCAACGTGCCCACCATCGCCGAAGCGGGCGTACCCGGCTACGAGGCCACGTCGTGGTTTGGCATGTTTGCCCCCGCTGGTACGCCTGCGCCCGTGCTGGCCAAGCTCAATACCGCGCTGGTCAAGGTACTGTCCCAGCCTGACGTGAAGAAGAAGATCAACGAGCAGGGCGCTGAAACCTACAGCGAAACACCCGCACAGTTCGCCGCCTTCATCCAGGCCGAGAGCGTGAAATGGGGCAAGGTCGTCAAGGAATCAGGCGCCAGCGTGGACTGAACGCTGCGGAGAGGTTAACCATCAAAAAAGATAGCTTCTGACGCTTGATGGATAAGCGCCAGAGGCTGTTTTGATGGGTATTCTGAGAGCGCTAAACGCTGCTGCGGCCGCGGTCAGCCGGAGAGCTTGCGCACCTTGCAGGCCGCCGACACCATGCGCTGCGACCATTCACTGGCCATGTCCTTGAACCGTACCTCGGCCTCGCCTTCCTTGTACTCTTCCTTGGCGATCACGTTGCCGGCCCAGTGTGGCTGCGCGTAGTACGAAAGGTGCAGGTACCAGGCCCGCCGCGCGGTGCAGTCCACCACCGCCTTGGCGTAGTACGAACGGTATTTCTGCCCCCGGAACGACGTGCGCTCCCGGTCGCGCGAGACCCGCAGATCCAGCAGCACGCGCTGGTCCACACCAATGGGCTCGGGCAGGATTTCAATGAGGTTCTTGCTGGTCTCTGCCCGGTCGCCGGTCAATGTGAACCAGCCATCGGCCGCTGCCGGCTGCCCGCCTGCGGCGGCGGCAACACATAGAACAACGGCACAGAGCATGAGAACCTTCGGTGTTCAATGGTGGATGACCCGGGGGCCAAAAGCGCATTATCTCTGAGCCCATGCGGGCTTGGGATGACCTGCACAACTCCCTGCGGCCCGTGATAGCGCGGCCTCGGGCGGTTCGCTGCGTTGCTTTTCTTGCCAATAGCCCGGCTGTTGGCTGCCAAAAGACGCCTTGCGCCCCATCCCGATCCGCACTACCACCGCCGCGCGAGGGTTATGCAGGATATCCCTTGCTGCAGGGCCGCACGGTGTGCTTATTCCACCGCATCCAGGGGCGCCACCGGCCCGATCTTGAACACGCCGCTCACCCGCGCACACGGCACACCGTGGGCCGTCACCAGCCCTTGCGCAAACACCAGCGAGCGCGTGATGCGCAGCGGCTCTGCCTCGCCCTCCACCCAGGCGCCCAGCGGGGCAGGGGCCAGGTAGTCGATCTGCAGGCTGATGGTGGGCAAAAAGCGGTCGGCCACCTGGTCGCTTTTGCGGTGCACCGATAGCGGCAGCAGCATGTCGCAGAACGTGGCCATCATGCCGCCGTGCAGGTTGCCCATGGGGTTGGTGTGGTGCCGCTCCACGCGAAAGCCGAACTTCACCACAGGGCCCTGGTGCAGCACATACAGCGGGCCGTTGTGCTGGATGTAAGGGCCGCCGGCCACCAGCGGGGCGAAGCCTGTGGGAATGGCGGCGTTGGCGGCAGTGGTGGCGGTCTCGGGGGCGTGCGGCATCAGCGAGTTTCCTTTTCAATGTCGTTGGCAAAACTGGCGTCCTGCAGGCTGCTGCGGGTGGCGTCGCCCTGCAGCCAGCCGCCGTACACCGTGCGGAAGTCGGCCACGATCTGCGCCAGCGGCAGGTCGTCAAACGCGCCGCGCTGGCGCACGTATTCCATGTGGCGCTGGCCGGTCTTGTCGAAAGGGTGGTAGATGGAGTCGTTCAGCCCATCGAACTCCAGCGGCAGCAGGCCAAAGCGCTCGCACAGCTCGATGTTGAACGCGGGCGTGGCCTTGCGCCAGGCGCCATCGAGCCAGATGTCGGTGTAGCCGTGCCAGATGAAGAGGTCGGTCTTCATGGTCTCGCGCATGCGCTCGGTGGACAGGTGGTTCCTCACGTCCGCAAAGCCCATGCGCGCCGGGATGCCTGCCGCGCGGCACACCGCCGTCAGCAATGCGGCCTTGGGCACACACCAGCCGTAGCCGTTGGCCAGCACCGTGCTCGCCGTCATGCCGTGGGGCGACAGGTCGATGCGGTACGGGTCATACCGAAAGCCGTCGCGCACGGCCAGGTACAGGGCCACGACGCGCTCGCGGTCGGTGGTGCCCTGCGCATGTTTGGCGGCAAACGCTCGCACGGTGGGCGCGTCGCTGTCGATGAGGGCGGTGGCGGCCAGCGTGGCCGGTTGGGGGTGGTCTGCTGTCATGGGGCGGTGTCTCCTGCAGTCTTGCCGGCCAGTGTGGCGGCGTATGCGGCCCGGGGCTGTCACGGGGGCGCCAGCGGGGAGGGCGGTGCGGGTATTGCTACACCCGCCACGCGGGCAGCTGCCAGTTGCGCCACAGCGCCAGCCCGCGCAGGCCGGCGGTGAACAGCACGCAGACCACCAGGGGCACCCACTCCGGGGCCTGCAGCTGGCGCAGGCCCACGTCCACCCAGCCACCGGCGAACGCGCACAGCGCATAAGGCCGGTGGTCGCTGAAGGCCTGCGGCACCTCGTTGCACAGCACGTCGCGCAGCACGCCACCAAAGACGCCGGTGGTCACGCCCATCATCACGGCGATGAGGGGGGGCATGCCGACGGCGGTGGCAATGTCCACGCCCACGGCCGCAAAAAGCCCCAGGCCAATCGCATCGGGCAGCAGCATGGCGCGCTCGGTGGGCTGAAAGTGACGCTGCCGCATGAACAGCATGGCACCAATGCACAGCGCCAGAATGCCCCAGACGAAGCCGGTGTGGCGTATCCAGAAGAAGGGCCGCTGGTCCAGCAGCAGGTCGCGCAGGGTGCCCCCGCCAAATGCCGCCACAAAGGCCACCACGCACACGCCCACGGCGTCGAGCCGCTTGCGCGCGGCCATGATCACGCCCGAGAGTGCGAATGCCACGGTGGCAGCCACCTCCAGCGTGAGCCGCAGGGTCTGAATCCAGGGGGCGTCGATGGGCAGGGTCATGGGCGCGATTGTGCCGTGGTGTTCAGGGTCTGCGCGGGGCTTGCAGAACGCCGCGTGTTTTTTGGAATGCTATTGTTAATGTAGCGGTTGGCGCTTTATGGATAAGCGCTACAGCCCGTTTTTATCAGGATTCTGGATGCTGGCAGGCGCATCGCCTTGTGCCGCATCGTCCGCGCCGCCATACCCCGGGTACTCCGCCCCCGCCGCGCTCAGCGCCGCACTCTCCTGCCGCTCTTTGGCCATCTGCTCGGCCAGCTGGTTGCGCCCCTCGCGGGCTACCGCGATGAACTTGGCGCGGTCCTTGTGGTGCGGGTACATGCGGTCGGCCAGGGCGATGTTGTGGGTGCGAAAGCGCTGGGTGATGGCGGTGGCTTGCGCGGGTGGCAGGCCCATCAGCTCCAGCACGGTGTGGGCGCTTTGCAGGCTGGACTCGAACAGCTCACGTTGCACCAGCGTTACGCCCAGGTCGCGCAGCTTGTTCCAGTGGGTGATGTCGCGGGCGCGGGCCACCACCTGCAGGTGGGGGAAGTGCGCGCGCGCCAGCCTGGCAATCTGCACGGACTGCTCGGCATCGTCCACGGCAATGACAAGGATGCGCGCGTGTTCGGCCCCGGCAATGCGCAGCAGGTCGAGCCGGGTGGCGTCGCCATAGAACACGCGGTAGCCGAAGGTGCGCGCCACTTCCAGCATGTCCACGCTGTGGTCCAGCACGGTGGTGGGGATGCCCTGCGCCAGCAGCACGCGCGAGACGATCTGCCCATAGCGGCCGAAGCCCGCGATGATGATGGGCGCCTCCTGCGGCTCGGAGATTTCCTCGGCCTGGGGCGTGGCGGTCTTGAGCTGCGCATGGCGGCGCAACAGCACGCGGTCCAGCAGCACCAGCAGCAGCGGGCTGATCAGCATCGACAGCGCCACGGCGCCAATCAGCAGCGAGGCGGTCTCGGCCGGGAAGACGCGGGCGCCCGCAGCGGCCTGGAACACCACAAACGCAAACTCGCCGCCCTGCGCCAGCAGCAGGGTGAACACCGGCCGCTCCTGATACGGTATGCCGACGAACCTGGCCAGGGCATAGATGACGATGGCCTTGGCCGCCAGAAAGCCGACCAGGACGGTGGCCATGACGCCGGGCGAGCGCAGGATCACGCCGAAGTCGATGCTCATGCCCACGGCGATGAAGAACAACCCGAGCAGCAGACCCTTGAAAGGCTCGATGTCGGCCTCCAGCTCGCGGCGGTATTCGCTGTCGGCCAGCAGCACGCCGGCCAGAAAGGCGCCCAGCGCCATCGACAGGCCCACCAGCACCATCAGGTAGGCGATGCCCACCACCAGCAGCAGCGCGGCGGCGGTGAAGATCTCGGGGGTGTTGCTTTTGGCGATCCAGCGCAGCACGGGCCGCAGCAGCAGGCGACCGCCGAGAATGATGGCCGCGATCACGCCGATGATCTTGAGCACCTCCAGCACCAACTCGCCCGGGGTGTGGCCTGCGCCACCGGCCGCGGCGGCGCCCAGCACGGGCAGCAGAGTCAGGATGGGGATGGCCGCCACGTCCTGGAACAGCAGGATGGAAAAGCCCGCCTGCCCGCTCTGCGTGCGCATGAGGTTGCGCTCGGCCAGCGTCTTGAGCGCAATGGCCGTGGACGACAGCGCCAGGCCCAGCGCGCCCACCAGCGCCACACGCCAGGGCAGGCCGGCCAGCGCGCCCAGCGCAAACAGCACGGCCGCGCAGCCCAGCACCTGCGCGCTGCCGGTGCCGAAGATCGGGCGGCGCAGCGCCCACAGGCGGCTGGGCTGCAGCTCCAGGCCGACAAGGAACAGCATCAGCACCACGCCAAACTCGGCAAAGTGCAGGATGTCCTGCACGTTGCTCACCAGCCCCAGGCCCCAGGGCCCGATGGCGATGCCCGCCGCCAGGTAGCCAATGATGGCGCCCAGGCCCAGCGCCTTGGCAATGGGCACGGCCAGCACGGCGGCGGTGAGGTACAGGAAACCGTAGGTAAGCCAGGTGGGGGCGTGTTCCATGGAGGGGCCGTGGTGGCATGGGGTGGGCGTATCGGAATTCTGGCATTCCCGTGGCGGTGCAGGGTGCGCAGCGCTGCCGCTTATTGCGCTTCTGTTTTGATAGCTGTTCGCGCTTGATGGTAAAGCGCTGGAGCTCATTTTTATTCACACCGTGGCAACGGTGCGGGGGCGTTGTTAAGATGCTGGCCCTTCTTCGCACACAGGTACGGTGACCCATGGATTTGCAGACTTGGCTGGCTTTTTTTGCGGCGTCGTGCCTGATTGCGGTGTCGCCGGGCTCGGGGGCCGTGCTGTCGATGAGCCATGGCTTGTCGTACGGCGTGCGCAAGACGGGTGCCACCATCCTGGGCCTGCAGCTGGGCCTGTTGCTGATCCTGCTCATCGCTGGGGCAGGCGTGGGCTCGCTGCTGCTGGCGTCGGAGGTGGCGTTCAGCATCGTCAAGGTGCTGGGCGCGTGTTACCTGATCTATGTGGGCTTTGCGCAGTGGCGCGCCGGGGACGCCTCGCCCGTGCAGGGCGATGCTGCCGAGGCCGCCGGCACCTGGCAAAAGCGCTGCCTCACGGGCTTTCTGACCAATGCCACCAACCCCAAGGGCATCATCTTCATGGTGGCCGTGTTACCCCAGTTCATGACCGACACGCGCCCGCTGTGGACGCAGTTGCTGGTGATGGCCGCCACCACCGTCACGGTGGACGTGGTGGTCATGCACGGCTACGCTGCGGGGGCCAGCGCCCTGCGCCGACTGATGCGCAGCGCACGCGCGGTGCGGGCGCAGAACCGCGTGTTCGGTGGCTTGCTGATGGCGGTGGGCGCCGGGCTGTTCTTCGTCAAGCGCGGCGGGCAGCACGCCTGATGGGGCGATTGCTATAAAAATAATAGCTTTTGGCGCTTGTCTATCAACCGCTGGAGGCTGATTTGGCTTGATTTTTCATGGTTGTGCAGATTCCAAGGAGGTTGTCATGCCAGTAGTTGTTGTCGCCAATCCGAAGGGCGGGGTGGGCAAGTCCACGCTGTCCACCAACATCGCGGGCTACTTTGCAAGCCAGGGCCACCCCGTGATCCTGGGCGACACCGACCGGCAGCAATCCGCCCGGCTGTGGCTGGGCCTGCGCCCGCCTGCGGCGCGCCCGATCGGCAGCTGGGACACCAGCTCGGATGTGATCAGCCGCCCGCCCAAGGGCACCACGCACGCGGTGCTCGACACCCCCGCCGGCCTGCACGGCTGGCGCCTGAACGACGTGCTCAAGCTGGCCGACAAGATCATCGTGCCGCTGCAGCCCAGCGTGTTCGACATCTTTGCCACGCGCAGCTTTCTGGACCAGCTGGCCGAACACCGCCGCGCCGAAGGCGTGCAGATCGGCATCGTGGGCATGCGCGTGGACGCGCGCACCAAGGCGGCCGAGCAGCTGCACCACTTTGTGGACAGCCTGGGATTCCCGGTGCTGGGCTATCTGCGCGACACGCAGAACTACATCCACCTGGCGGCGCATGGCCTCACGCTGTTCGACGTGGCACCCGGCCGCGTGGCGCGCGACCTGGAGCAGTGGCAAGGCATCTGTGCCTGGCTCAATTCTTGAAGGACAGCGTGAAGCAGAACGTACAACCAGCCCTTCGGGAAAACACCTGTCACCCGGCAGACAAGGCCCACAGGAGGGCAGGGCTACATTGCAGCGATGAAAATCTTTCGCTCTTATTCCGAAGTCAGCGCCTGCGTGGGCCAGGAGGTCGCGGTGACCGAATGGATCACCATCACGCAGGAACAGGTCAACCTGTTTGCCCAGGCCACGGGCGACCACCAGTGGATCCATGTGGACCCCGAGCGTGCCAAGGCCGGGCCGTTTGGCGCGCCGATTGCGCACGGGTTTCTCACGCTGTCGCTGATCCCGAAGTTCTTCGAGGCGGGCCTGACCATCGAAGGCTCACGCATGGGCGTGAACTACGGGCTCAACAAGGTGCGATTCACCGCGCCGGTGCCGGTGGGCAGCCGCTTGCGCGCGCGCCTGACGCTGCAGGCCGCCGAGCCCGTGGCGCCCGACGGCATGCAGATGACCTGGCTGGTGACGGTGGAGCGCGAGGGCTCCGACAAGCCGGTGTGCGTGGCCGAATCGCTGGCGCGCAATTTCGGCGCCCCGGCCTGAGCCTGGTCGCAATCGGGCAGGAGGTCTGAACCATGGACCGCCTGCAAGCGATGAAAATTTTCGAGCGCGTGGTGGAAGAGGGCGGCTTTGCCGCCGCCGCCCGCGCCATGGACATGTCGCCCCCCGTGGTCACCCGCATGGTGGCCGAGCTGGAACAGCACCTGGGCACGCGCCTGCTGCAGCGCACCACCCGCAAGCTGGCGCTGACCGATGCGGGCGACGCCTACTTGCAGCGGGTGCGCGCCATCCTGCACGAGATCGACGACGCCGAAGCCGCCGCCGCAGCCAGCACGCGCGATCTGCGCGGCACCATCCGTATCGTGGCGGCGCCGGTGCTGGCCACCAATTTTCTCGCGCCGATGGTGGCCGCCTGGCATGCGCGTCACCCCAAGGTCATGCTGGACATCAATGTGGATGCCTACGCATCCAGCCGGGTGGATGAGTTCGACGTCACCATCATGGTGGCGGCCGAAGACTTTGACGCCAACATCGTGGCGCGCCCTTTGCTGCAGGGTGAAGCCATCGTGCTGGCCGCGCCCGGCTACCTGCAGCGCAAGGGCACGCCGCGCATCCCGCAGGATCTGGCAGACCACGACCACCTGCGTGACTCCAGCGCTCCCGTGCGCGCCCAGATGGGGCCCGGCCGCAAGCTGCGCCTGCAGTCGCTGCGCACGGGCGTGCCGGATGCCGAGGTGGAGGCGCCTGCCGTGCTGCAATCGGTGAGCACCGAGCTCTTGATGCGTGCCGGGGTGGACGGCATGGGCGTGGTGGTCACGTCGCGCCTGCTGGCCGAAGAGCACCTGGCGCGGGGGGAGCTTGTGCATGTGCTGCCCGACTGGATCTTCTCCCGCTACACCATCTATGCGGCGTTGCCGTCAGGCCGCATGCTGCCTGCGCGCACCCGGGTGTTTCTCGACTTTTTGTCGGAACACGTGCCCCTGGCCATGGCGGAGCAGCCGGGGCTGGCTCAGCCGAGCTGAGCGAAACCGCTGATGATGGTGCCTTCGGGCTCCACGGCCACCTCGCCATCGGGCGTGGCAAAGCTGTTTTGCCGCCAGCCTTCAAACACCGTCACGGCCACGGCATTGGACAGGTTCAGGCTTCGCTGGCCCGCCACCATGGGCAGGCGAAGCCGCTGTGCGGGTGGAAAGCTTTCGCGCAGCTCGGGCGGAAGCCCCCGTGTTTCCGCGCCGAACACCATCCAGTCTCCGGGCAGAAAGCAGGTGGTGTAGACCGATTGCGAGCCATGGGTGGTCATGGCAAACATGCGGGCCGGGTCAGGCTGGGCATCGCGCAAAAAGGCCGTCCATCCGGCGTGGCGCTGGACCTGGGCGTATTCGTGGTAGTCCAGCCCGGCGCGGCGCATCTGCCGGTCTTCCATGGAGAATCCCAGGGGCTCGATCAGGTGCAGGGTGCAACCCGTGTTGGCCGCGAGGCGAATGACGTTCCCGGTGTTGGGCGGGATCTCGGGCTCGACAAGGACGATATGAAACATGCCTGCCATTGTCATCGGGCGGCGTGTGAGTAAGGCAACCGCTCGTAATCAAAAGTATCCCTTTTGTCTCTCGCTCCCTTCCGCAGGCCTTTCAATCCAGCCCGGTGCGCGCCAGAACGGCGGCCGTGACATGCGCCACCCCCGCTTCGCGCAGGGCCAGCGTGGCAGCTTCCAGGGTGGCACCGGTGGTCATCACATCGTCCACCAGCACCACGCGCTGGCCGCGCAGGCTGGCAGCATGGCCCGGCTCCAGGGCAAAAGCCCCGCGCAGGTTTCGCAGGCGCTGCGCCCTGGGCAGGCTGCTTTGCGCCTCGGTGGCGTGCAGGCGCAGCAGCGTCTGGGGGTCGGTCTTGGGGCCCGCCAGATGCCGCGCCAGCAGGGCCGACTGGTTGAAGCCCCTCTCGCGCAGCCGCTCGGTGGACAGGGGCACGGGGATGACCCGGTCTGCAGCTTCCACGGCGGGCTCCATCCACGGTGTGCTGCGCATCAGCAGGGCCAGTGCCCGGGCCCATCCCGGATCGCCGCGAAACTTGAACTGCGCCAGTGCATCGGCCCAAGGGTAGGCGTAGTCCACCGCAGCAAGGCAGCCGTCAAAGCTGGGCGGGCTCTGAATGCAGGCCCCGCAGATGGATACGCCCGCAGGCACCCGCAGGGCGCAGCGCTGGCAACGCGTGGCAGGCTGTGCAAATCGCGCCACGCAGGCCTCGCACACACGCTGCGAGGGCCATGCGTGGCAAAACGAACACTGGCTGGGCACTTTGCCGGCCCATGCACGAAGGTGGCGCGAAATCCCCGTCAGACCCGTAAAAAGCATGAATCAATATACTCGCGCGGCCCATGTCCTCCGAGCGTCCCCCCACCATTGATCCCGTTGCCGCGGCCCGCTGGCATGCAGCGGCCCCGGCCTTATCTCCCTGGCTGCACGAGGAGGTTGCGCGCCGCATGGAGGACCGCCTGCAGTGGATTCGCCAGGCTCCGCAGTCGTGGTGCCACTGGGATGCGGTGCGCGGCGGCCTGCAGGCGCATGCCCTGGTGAGCGCGCGCTATCCCAAGGCGCGCTGCCAGATCTACGAAACAGCGCCCCGTTGCGAAGCGGTTGCCCGGCAGGCGCTGGCCAAGCCCTGGTGGAGCCCAGCGCGTTGGAGCGCACCCAGCCCGCAACTGGGTGCGCCTGCGGACGGGAGTGTGCAAATGCTCTGGGCCAACATGGCGCTGCACACGGCGGCCGACCCGCAGGCGCTGATCGCGCAATGGCACCGTGCTCTCGCGGTGGATGGCTACCTGATGTTCTCGTGCCTGGGGCCTGATACCTTGCGTGAGCTGCATGCGGTGTATTCCGAGCTCGGCTGGCCACCGGCGGGCCACGCTTTCACCGACATGCACGACTGGGGTGACATGCTGGTGCACGCCGGTTTTGCCGAGCCGGTGATGGACATGGAGCGCATCACCCTCACGTTTGCCGCCCCCGAGCGGCTGGTGCAGGAACTGCGGGAACTGGGTTGCAATCTTCATCCTGATCGCTTTCCCTCATTGCGCGGGCGCCGCTGGCGCGACAAGCTCTACCAGGTGCTCTCGAATCGGCTGGCAGATCCGGACAATTCAGGTCAGTTGGCACTGACTTTCGAGATCATCTACGGGCATGCTTTCAAGCCCGCACCGCGCGTGCGCGTGAGTCCCAGCAGTGCGGTTTCGCTCCAGGACATGCGCAGCATGCTGCGCAAAAACGGCAAAGAGGGCTGACGTGTAACCTCCTGTCAATGACATGGAACAAGGCACGCTACAATTCAAGGTTATTGAGATTTCGGGCATCTTCCCGCGCAACTTTGCCAGCTGTGCCAGTCACGCCCAGTGTGTGATGCGCAGTGCAGTCGGCAGTCTTGTGAGCACATCGGGTGACGGGTTTGGTTTTTCAATTTGCCACGGTGTCGGGTCAAGGCATTGACTGGCGTCTGGGTCGCAATTGCTCGGTCACTCCGGTGCAATTGGGCTGGATGTACTTGTCGTTGTGCGTGGTGTCACTGGGGATAGCGACATTCTTCTGGATGCTCGGCGCCCGCCTGGTGATGCCTTTTGCATGGCTCGAAATGGTGGCGGTAGGGATTGCGTTCGCCATGTACGGTCGCCATGCGGCGGATGGCGAGAGGATTTCACTGCAGGGTTCGCGCCTTGTGGTGGAGCTGGAGACAGCAGGCAAGCTGAAGCGTGCCGAGTTTGATCGGAGCCGGGTTCGGGTCGAGCCCAAGACCGGTGACCGTTCGCTCATCATGTTGTCGGCGCAGGGTCGGACCGTTGAAGTGGGGCGCTATGTGCGCCCCGAACTTCGACCGGCCCTGGCATCGGAGATCCGCATGGCCTTGCGCGCTGCCTGACCCCATGCAGGTGCGCCCAAGGGATTGGTTAAATTGAGGCTTAGAAGTAAGTGAGAACTATGAAGAGCATTTCCAACAAACTGGCTTCTCTGCTGCTGATTGCCGGTGCATGGGTGGGCTCTGCGGCCCACGCCGTCCAGGATCTGCCTGGAGGCCCTGCAGTCAACCAGCTGAACCTGCATCCCCCGGTGACCAAGATTGCGGAAGAGCAGCACTTTCTGCACTGGATGATGCTGATCATCTGCACGGTGATCTTTGTTGCAGTGTTCTCCGTGATGTTCTATTCGATCTGGAAGCACCGCCGTTCCAAGGGCGCCAAGTCGGCCAATTTCCATGAGTCAGTGACTGTTGAAGTCGTCTGGACCGTGATTCCTTTCATCATCGTGATCCTGATGGCGCTGCCAGCCACCAAGGTGCTGGTGGCCCAGAAGGACACCACCAACGCCGATGTGACCATCAAAACCACCGGCTACCAGTGGAAGTGGGGTTACGACTACATCACGGGTGAGGGCGAAGGCATCGGATTCATCTCTACCCTGGACAGCAGCCACCGCGTTATGTCCGACAGCGGCAATGTCAAGGATGCCCCGGCCAACTACCTGCTGAAGGTGGACAACCCCATGGTGGTGCCGGTGGGCAAGAAGATCCGCATCATCACGACTGCCAATGACGTGATCCACGCGTTCATGGTGCCGGCGTTCGGTATCAAGCAGGATGCCATTCCCGGTTTTGTGCGCGACACCTGGTTCCGTGCTGAGAAGATTGGTGATTACTACGGCCAGTGTGCCGAGCTGTGCGGCAAGGAGCACGCTTACATGCCCATCCACGTAAAGGTGGTGTCCGCCGAGGATTACACCGCCTGGGTGGGCGAGCAAAAGAAGCTTGCCGCAGCCAAGCTGGATGACCCCAGCAAGGTGTGGGCCCTGGGTGACCTGGTTCAACGCGGCGAAAAGGTCTATGCGGCCAATTGCGCTGCCTGCCACCAGGCCAACGGCAAGGGCGCGGGTCCGATCAAGCCGCTGGACGGCTCGGCAGTAGTGCTCGATGCCGACCACGCCAAGCAGATCGACATCCTTCTCAAGGGCGCGGCCAACGGCGCGATGCCTGCGTGGGCGCAGCTGAGCGACACCGATATTGCCGCCGTGGCCACCTACACGAAGAATTCCTGGTCCAACAAGACCGGCCAACTGGTGCAGCCTTCGGAAGTCGTGGCCCAGCGTGGCAAGTAATCACCGCCCCAACGTATTGAGGAATCCAACATGAGCGCAGTTCTGGACAACCACGGTCACGCGGGCGACCACGCACACGACGACCACGGCCACCACGGACCCACCGGCTGGCGCCGCTGGGTGTACGCCACCAACCACAAGGACATCGGTACGCTGTACCTGCTGTTCTCCTTCACCATGCTGATGATCGGCGGCGTCCTGGCGCTGCTGATCCGTGCCGAACTGTTCCAGCCCGGCCTGCAGCTGGTGAACCCCGAGCTGTTCAACCAGCTCACCACCATGCACGGTCTGATCATGGTGTTCGGTGCCATCATGCCGGCCTTTGTGGGCTTTGCGAACTGGATGATCCCGCTGCAGATCGGGGCATCCGACATGGCGTTCGCACGCATGAACAACTTCAGCTTCTGGCTGATGATTCCTGCCGCTCTCATGCTCGTGGCCTCGTTCTTCATGCCTGGCGGCGCTCCCGCGGCAGGCTGGACGCTGTATGCGCCGCTGACGCTGCAGATGGGACCCTCCATGGATGCGGGCATCTTCGCGATGCACATCCTCGGTGCTTCGTCCATCATGGGCTCGATCAACATCATCGTGACCATCCTGAACATGCGTGCCCCCGGCATGACGCTGATGAAGATGCCCATGTTCGCCTGGACCTGGCTCATCACCGCCTACCTGCTGATCGCTGTGATGCCTGTGCTGGCCGGTGCCATCACCATGACGCTGACGGACCGTCACTTCGGCACCAGCTTCTTCAATCCCGCCGGTGGCGGTGACCCGGTGATGTACCAGCACATCTTCTGGTTCTTCGGCCATCCCGAGGTCTACATCATGATCTTGCCGGCCTTCGGCATCATCAGCCAGATCGTTCCTGCCTTTGCCCGCAAGAAGCTGTTTGGTTACGCCTCCATGGTTTACGCGACATCGTCCATCGCCATCCTGTCGTTCATCGTGTGGGCCCACCACATGTTCACGACCGGCATGCCTGTGACGGGTCAGCTGTTCTTCATGTACGCCACCATGCTGATCTCCGTGCCCACGGCCGTGAAGATCTTCAACTGGATCGCTACCATGTGGCGCGGCTCCATGACGTTTGAAACCCCCATGCTGTTTGCGGTGGGTTTCATCTTCGTGTTCACCATGGGCGGCTTCACCGGCCTGATCCTGGCGATGGCTCCGATCGACATCCAGCTGCAAGACACCTACTATGTGGTCGCCCACTTCCACTATGTGCTGGTGGCGGGTTCGCTGTTCTCCATGTTTGCTGGCGTGTACTACTGGCTGCCCAAGTGGACGGGGGTGATGTACTCTGAAACGCGTGGTCAGATTCACTTCTGGTCGTCGCTCATCTTCTTCAACATCACGTTCTTCCCGATGCACTTCCTGGGTCTGGCCGGCATGCCCCGTCGCTACGCCGACTACCCCATGCAGTTTGCTGATTTCAATGCCATCGCCTCGGTGGGTGCGCTTGGCTTTGGTCTGGCCCAGGTGTATTTCTTTGTGGCTGTGGTCATCCCCGCCATGCGTGGCAAGGGCGAAAAAGCTGCGGCCAAGCCATGGGATGGCGCCGAGGGTCTGGAATGGGAAGTTCCCTCGCCAGCGCCTTTCCACACGTTTGAAAACCCGCCCAAGCTGGACGCTACGGCAACCCGCGTGATCGGTTGAGCACCATGGCCATGACACCCGAACAAAAAAAGAGCAACCTGCGGATGGCACTGATCCTGGCATCGGTGGCCGTGGTGTTCTTTGTCGGGTTTGTGGTCAAAGTGTTTGTGCTGTCCCGCTGAGCCGCACCTGCCATGAGCCTGCACCGCGAAAACGCCAAGATGGTCGGCAAGCTGGTCGTGATTGCGGCTGGCATGTTTGCCTTCGGCTATGTGTTGATTCCCATCTACAAGCACATCTGCGAAATGACGGGTATCAACATCCTGTCGCTGTCAGAGCGCCAGGTGCCAGGCAACGGCGTAGCAGGCAAGGACGTGAAGGTGCCTGCGAACACGCAGGTCGACAGGTCCCGCACGATCACCGTGGAGTTCGACGCCAACGCGCGTGGCCCCTGGGATTTCAAACCTGCGCAGCGTTCTGTGCAGGTTCATCCGGGCGAACTGACGACAGTGATGTACGAGTTCCAGAACATCCAGAACCGTCGCATGGCCGCCCAGGCGATCCCCAGTTACGCGCCACGCCAGGCTGCAGCGCACTTCAACAAGCTGGAGTGTTTCTGTTTCAACCAGTACGTGCTGGAGCCGGGTGAGAAAAAAGAATGGCCGGTGGCTTTCGTGATTGACCCACGACTGTCCAAGGATGTCACCACCATCACGCTGTCGTACACGTTTTTTGAGGTGGGTGGCAAAACGCCCCCCGCACCCGAGTCTACGGCCGCAATCGGATTTTCGCTGCCTGCAACAGCCCCCGTGCAGGGGGCGGGATCGTGAACATGCCGCTGAATGGCCCGGCAGCCGACAAACCCCATGCACGCAAGGGGTCGCTGGTGCGAACCGTGCGGGCTGTGGCGTGGTCACTGATCGGCCTGCGCAAAGGCAGCGAGTACCAGCAGGATGTGGAAAAACTCAATCCGTTGCACATCATCGTGGTGGGGCTGGTTGCGGTGTTTTTGTTGGTGATTGGCCTGATCGGGCTGGTTAACTGGATAGTGTGAGTTGGTTGTTGGTCCGCGTACCGAATACAAAGCTGAAAACAAAGATTTGAGAGTCAGGAGCTGAAATGAGTGCATCAACCCACAGCGGAACCCCCTACTACTACGTGCCGGCGGAGTCGCGTCATCCGGTCATGGCGGCAGCTGGTCTGTTCTTTGTCATTCTGGGCGCAGGCCAATGGATCAACGGCCATGACTGGGGCAAGTATTCGCTTGCTCTGGGTCTGGTGTGGTGGCTGTTCACCCTGTATCAGTGGTTCGGTGACGCGGTTCGCGAGAGTGAGGGGGGTCTGTACGGTCACAAGATCGACCTCTCGTACCGCTGGAGCATGAGCTGGTTCATCTTCTCCGAGGTAATGTTCTTTGGCGCGTTTTTCACGGCCCTGTGGTGGGCGCGCTCGCACTCTGTGCCCGCGCTTGGCAGCCTGGAAAACGCCCTGCTGTGGCCGGACTTCAAGGCCGTGTGGCCCAGCCTGGCTGCGGGCGTCACGGCTTCTCCCGCAGGGATCGTGGAGCCTTTCCAGACCGTGGGCCCTTTCTGGCTGCCCACCATCAATACGGCGCTGCTTCTGACTTCGGGTGTCACTCTCACGATTGCACACCATGCACTGCGTGAAAACCACCGCGGCAAGACCATCGCCTTCATGTGGGCCACGGTGCTGTTGGGCTTCGTCTTCCTGCTGGTTCAGGGCTACGAGTATTACCACCTGTACACCGACCTGAACCTGAAACTCAACTCGGGTATTTTCGGCTCCACCTTTTTCATGCTGACCGGATTTCACGGTTTCCACGTGTTCCTGGGCATGCTGATGCTGCTTGTGATCACGCTGCGCCTGCAGAAGGGCCATTTCACGGCAGACAAGCACTTTGGTTTTGAAGGTGCCGCCTGGTACTGGCACTTTGTGGACGTGGTGTGGCTGGGCCTTTACGTGCTCGTCTATTGGATGTAAGCGTACGAGGGCTTCTTCTGCCACGAAAAAAGCGCCTCGCGGCGCTTTTTTTGTTGGCATGTGGAGGGGCGAAAAGTCCGTCTTTAACGCGTGGTGGCAGGCAGTCCGGTGGGCTGGATGTAACCGAGCTTCCATGCCACCAAAATACACAGAAAAAGCACGATGGAGAACCCCACCCGGAGCGCAAGCGCCTTGGCCATGTGAGAGCCCTTGGCCTTGTCGTCGCGGCCATTGCGCATCATGAAGAACAGGGCAGAAGCCAGGCTGGCAAGAATGGCAATAAACGCCACCACTACGAGGTATTTCATGGAGCACATTATCCAGTGACTGCCGTCCGTCCATCTCTGGGCCTGCGCTTTTGGCTGATTGCTGCGGCGGCAGTTGCGGGGATGCTGATCACCGCGTCCATGGGGCGCTGGCAATTGTCCCGCGCAGCAGACAAGGAGGCGCTGCAGGCGCTGCTGGACGAACGGGGCCGCATGCCTGCGATAGACGGTGCAAGCTTGCTCAACGCAGATCCGGACCAGGATGTCCTGGTCCACCGTTCCGTGGTGCTGGAAGGGCACTGGCTGCCACAGCACACGGTATACCTTGACAACCGCCAGATGCAGGGCCGCCCGGGTTTTTTTGTGCTGACGCCACTGCAGTTGGCCGCAGAGAGGGGCGGTGTGGTGCTAGTGCAGCGCGGGTGGGCGCCGCGCAACTTCCAGGATCGGATGCAGCTGCCCCAGGTGCTTACGCCTCAAGACGCTATGGTGCGTGTGCAGGGCCGCGTGGCGCCTGCTCCGTCCCGTTTGTACGAGTTCCAGGGCGCCGACAGCGCGCTGGGGTCTTCCCGCATCCGGCAAAATCTCGACCTGGCAGCGTTTCGCGCCGAAACCGGTCTGGCGCTGGCTCCGCTCACGGTGCAGCAGGGCGGCGAGCCCAGCGAGGGGCTGCAGCGCAACTGGCCCGTGGTGGGCACAGGCGTCGACAAACACTACGGTTACGCATTTCAATGGTTCGGGCTCTGCGGCCTGATTGCACTTCTCTATGTCTGGTTCCAAATCGTCCGACGGTTCATTCGCCCACGCAGCCAGCCTGCCGCCTGAGGCGCAGGGGGACCATCCCCTGGGTCTGACCGTGCACACGCTGCCCGAAGCTGCAGGTGCTGTGGCCACGGCCCAGCGTGCGCGCTACGGACGGTGGAAGATGTTCGGCGTGCTGCTCATCTGTGCGGCCCCGGTGGTCGCCTCGTACTTCACGTACTACGTGATCCGTCCCGAAGGCCGCCGCAACTATGGCGAGCTGATCAATCCGCAGCGCACGTTGCCGGATGCCAGCGCGACGGCGCTCGATGGCAAGGCGCTTTCCCTTGCGTCGCTCAAGGGGCAGTGGCTCCTGGTCAGCGTCGCGGGGGGCGCGTGCGAGGCTGCCTGCCAGAACCATCTTTACCTGCAGCGGCAACTGCGCGAGAGTGTCGGCCGGGAAAAGGACCGTGTGGACTGGGTATGGCTCGTGAACGACGCAGCCGAGATTCCGGCCGCCCTGGCGCCCGCGCTGCAAAAGGCCACGGTGCTGCGGGTGGATGCGGCAACACTCGGCACCTGGCTGGCGCCCGCCGAGGGCCAGCAACTCGCGGACCATCTGTACGTGGTGGACCCCATGGGCAACTGGATGATGCGTTTTCCCGCCGCCATGGACGCTGCCGGCGCAGCCAAGGCCAAGCGCGACCTGGAACGCCTGCTGCGTGCGTCGTCCTCGTGGGATGAAGCGGGCCGACCTGGGCAGCCATGATGATGGATACACAGCCGCTGTACGACCTGGCGCCCCTGGCGAGGCTCATGCTGCTGGGCGTGCTGATTGCGCTCGGGCCGCTGGCCTGGGTGGGCTGGCGCAATCGGGGCAAATCGCCCGTGCGTCGCCTGCAAGCGCTCACGGTGCTGACCCTGTTCCTGACGTTTGATCTGGTGCTGTTTGGCGCCTTCACGCGTCTGACCGATTCCGGTCTGGGCTGCCCGGACTGGCCCGGCTGCTATGGCAATGCCAGCCCCGTGGGCGCCCGCGCGGAGATCTCCGCCGCTCAGGAGGCCATGCCCACCGGGCCCGTGACGCACGGGAAGGCGTGGGTGGAGATGATCCATCGCTACCTCGCCACGGGCGTGGGCGTGCTCATCATCGTGCTCACGGTGTCGGCCTGGGTGCAGCATCGCAAGGCTCTGCGGGGCCAGGGGCCGCCGGCCCCCATCAGCCCGTGGTGGCCGACGTTCACGCTGTTCTGGGTGTGTCTGCAGGGTGCGTTCGGGGCGCTCACGGTGACGATGAAGCTGTTCCCGGCGATTGTCACGCTGCACCTCATCGGCGGGCTGGTGCTGCTGGCCCTGCTGTGTGTCCAGGCCGTGCGGCAGACCCACGCCGCACAGGGCCGCGCGCCCGTGCGCATCTCGGCCGGGCTGCGCTGGGGGCTGGTGGCCACGGCGCTTCTGGTGGCCGTTCAGGTGGTGCTGGGCGGCTGGGTGAGCACGAATTACGCCGTGCTGGCCTGCACCACCTTTCCCACCTGCCAGGGCAGCTGGTGGCCGCCCATGGATTTTTCGCAGGGCTTCCAGATCTGGCGCGCGCTGGGCATGCTTCAGGACGGTAGCCACATCAGTTTTGCGGGGCTCACGGCCATTCACTACGTCCACCGGCTCATGGCCTATGTGGTGCTGGCGGCCCTGGGCATGCTGTGCTGGCGCTTGCGACAGGCGCATGTGCTGCAGGTGCAAGGGCGCTGGCTGGCGGCGCTCGCGCTGCTGCAGCTGGTCACGGGTCTGTCCAACGTGGTGCTGGACTGGCCGCTGATCGCCGCCGTATTGCACACAGGCGGTGCTGCAGCGCTGGTGGTGGTGTTGACCTGGGCCCTGGTGGCCAGCGACACGGCCGCTGCGCACCAAGAGTTTTCCGCGCCCTCGGGCGCATCGAGAGTGTCTGCATGAGTGTTGCTGCCCCCGCCGCTGTATCCCCGCCGTCGCGCCTGTCGCAGTTCTATGCGCTGACCAAGCCGCGGGTGGTACAGCTCATTGTTTTTTGTGCCTTGATCGGCATGGTGCTCGCGGTGCCAGGGCTTCCCTCCGGGGCGCAGCTCGGGCTGATGGCCATTGCCTGTGCCGGGGTGTGGCTGGTCGCGGGCGCGGCGGCCGCCTTCAACTGCATCGTGGAGCAGGGCATTGACGCCAAGATGAAGCGCACCGCCTGGCGCCCCACGGCCAAAGGCCAGCTCTCCAACACCCAGACGCTGCTGTTTTCCGCCGTGCTGTGTGCTGCGGGCTCGGCGCTGCTGTATTTCTGGGTGAACCCGCTCACCATGTGGCTCACGTTTGCTACCTTTGTGGGCTATGCGGTCATCTACACCGTGATCCTCAAGCCGCTCACCCCGCAGAACATTGTGATCGGGGGCGCATCGGGCGCCATGCCGCCGGTGCTGGGGTGGGCCGCCATGACCAACAACGTCGGTCCGGAAGCGCTCATCCTGTTCCTCATCATCTTTCTGTGGACGCCGCCGCACTTCTGGGCGCTCGCCCTCTACCGGGTGGAGGACTACCGCAAGTCCGGCCTGCCCATGCTGCCGGTGACGCACGGCAACGAGTTCACCCGCCTGCAGGTGTTCCTGTACACCCTGATCCTTTTTGCGGGTTGCCTGATGCCCTTCGTGTATGGCATGAGTTCTTGGATCTATCTGGCCGCCGCGGTCGTGCTGAGCGCCGGTTTTTGTGGCTATGGCTTTGCCTTATGGCGCAACTACTCGGATGCGCTCGCGCGCAAGACCTTCCGGTTTTCCCTCATCCACCTGAGCGTGCTGTTTGCCGCGCTGCTGGTGGACCACTACGTGCTGTGACACTGCCATGCCCATGCTGAAACGAAATGCTCTTAAATTGATAGCTGTCAGCGCTTTATCCATAAGCGCTGCGAGCATTTTTAGTGCCTGTTCCGAGAAAAAAACCGAGTTTCGGGGCGTGGACATCACCGGCGCGGAGTACGCCCGTGACATCCCGCTCACCGACCACAATGGCCAGGCGCGCCACATCAAGGACTTCGCGGGCAAGGTGGTGGTGGTGTTCTTCGGCTTCACGCAGTGCCCTGATGTATGTCCCACGGCCATGCAGGAGCTGGCCGAGGTCAAGCAGATCCTGGGCAAGGATGGCGACCGCCTGCAGGGCATCTTCGTGACCGTGGACCCGGAGCGCGACACCCCCGAAGTGCTCAAAGCCTACATGGCGAACTTCGACCCGAGTTTCCTGGCCTTGCGCGGATCACCCGAGCAGCTCGCTGCCGTCGCCAAGGATTTCAAGATCTACTACAAGAAGGTCGACGGCAAGACGCCCACCAGCTACACCATGGACCACTCGGCGGGCAGCTACGTGTACGACACGGCGGGCCGTCTGCGCGTGTACAACCGATATGGCAGCGGCGCGCAGGCGCTGGCGTCCGATGTCAAGGCGCTGCTGGGCGAGGCGGGCTGAAGCGGCCACCCCAGCGCCCTCAGGCGCCTGCCCTTCACTCCGCCTTGATGCCACGCCGGGCAATCACATCGCCCAGCAGTCGGGTGTCGGCCTGTATGCGGTTGGCCAGCCCTTCGGGCGACGTGCCGGCCACCTGCCAGCCTTGCTGGAAAAGCTTGGTGCGCATTTCGTCGCTGCGGGCAATATCTCCGATCAAAGCGGCCAGCCGCGCCTGGATGGCCGCGGGCATGGTGGCAGGTGCGGCAAATGCATTCCAGATTTCAAGGTTGAAACCGCGGATGCCCACCTCGGCCAGGCTGGGAACATCAGGGACCAGCGGGCTGCGGACGGTCGAAGTGACGCCAATCGCCCGCAGCTTGCCTGCGCGCACCTGGGCCTGCGCCAGCGCGGGGGGCAGCATGGCCATCTGCAGCTGGCCGCCCAGCATCGCGGTGGCGACCTGTGGGTAGCCCGGATACGGGATATGGACCGGGTTGATGCTGCTGTGCGACTTGAGCAGTTCGGTGCCGATATGGCCGACCGTGCCCACGCCCGGCGTGCCATAGCTCCATGTGTCGCCAGCCGCGCGGGCCGCGGCGAAAAACTCGCGCGCATCCGCACTGGCGGGTACGCCCGGCTGGGCAACGGGTGCCGTCAGCACCAGGGGTGACGTTCCGATCAGGCTGAGCGGGGCCAGATCCTTGAGGGGGTCATAGGGCACCGCCGGATTGATCATCTTGGCGATGGTCATGTTGCCATTGATCATCAGGCCAATGGTGTGGTCGTCACGTGACTTGGCCACCGCATCGGCGCCGATATTGCCACCTGCCCCGACCCGGTTCTCCACAATGACGGGCTGGCCCAGCGCTTTGGACAGGGGTTCAGAAAACGCCCGTGCCGTCAGGTCGGGAGAGGTTCCCGCCGGGAACCCGACAATGATCCTGAGTGGCTTGGTCGGCCACGCAGCTGCGGCGCCGGCACCCGTGGGCACGGCGCTGCCTTGCGCATGGCACCACGGCGACACGACGGCTGCCAGGGCCAACAGCAGCGAGGCCCGCCGCGACGGGGTGAGACAGGGGGGACGTGGCATGGGTAATTTCTCCTCAAGGTAATCATCGCGGCCCCAACGACAAGGGGCCCCAACCGGGGCCCCACGAGGCAGTTTTATCGGCGGAGGATACTACCTTGCCGCGTTGGCTCAGGCGTATTCGGCCAGCGCCTTTTTCATCTTCTTCATGGCGGCCACCTCGATCTGGCGGATGCGCTCCGCACTCACGCCATAGACGGCCGCCAGGTCGTGCAGCGTCATGCCACCCGTGCCGTCGTCATTCACCTTGAGCCAGCGCTCTTCCACGATGCGGCGGCTGCGGTCGTCCAGGCTGCCCAGCGCGGTGGCAATGCCGTCGGTGGCAAGGGCGTCACGCTGGCGCGACTCGATCATGGCCGTGGGTTCGTGCGAGGCGTCCGCCAGGTAGGCAATGGGCCCGAAAGCCTGCTCGCCGTCGTCCGAGGGTGCGGGGTCCAGCAGCACATCGCCGCCCGACATCCGGGTTTCCATCTCGATGACTTCTTCGCGCTTCACATTGAGTTGCGCGGCCATGGAATCGATTTCCTGATCCGACAGGGTATCGCGGTGCGTTGCGGCATCGGCCGCAGACGCATCGGCCTTGAAGCCCTGCTTCATGGAGCGCAGGTTGAAGAACAGCTTGCGCTGGGCCTTGGTGGTGGCCACCTTCACCATGCGCCAGTTCTTGAGGATGTATTCGTGGATCTCGGCCTTGATCCAGTGCATGGCGTAGCTCACCAGGCGCACGCCCTGGTCGGGGTCGAAGCGCTTGACAGCCTTCATCAGGCCCACGTTGCCCTCCTGGATCAGGTCGCCATGGGGCAGGCCGTAACCCAGGTATTGGCGGGCGATCGAAACCACAAGACGCAGATGCGACATCACCAGCCGGCCGGCGGCGTCCAGGTCATTGTTGTCCTTGAGCTGCCGTGCATAAGCCTGCTCTTCTTCGTGCGTGAGCAGTGGCAGGCGGTTGACGGCGGAAATGTACGCATCCAGATTGCCCAAAGGAGGCACCAGCGCCCAAGGGTTGGCGGGCGCCAAAGTCGTCGTCGCGGTTCCAGATTGAATGTTCATTCCGGCAATCCTTTCCTCTAAGCCATGATGTTAGCACTCTCTGTGAGTGAGTGCTAAAACGTAAGTTCCCCCGCCGTCGTGTGCTGCTGCGCTGCGCAGTGCAGGGTGCCAAGTGATTGATTTCAATGAATTTTGTGATTTCTGCGGTGCCCGCATGGGCGGGTATGAACTGTGGGATTGATGAACCGGCGCCAAGGTTCCGGCCGGAATTGGGTGCTGGAGTCGTACAGGCCTGTGTGGCAGACTTTGACGCCCAGATTGAGGGAGACGCTGATGACCCGTCCGACAGCCCTTTGCGAAATTCTCGTTGTGAGCACGACGGTCGCCACCGAAGCGGAGGCGCGGCGCCTGGCTCAGCTGATTTTGCAGGCGCGCCTGGCGGCCTGTGTGCAGGTGGAGCCGATCACTGCCTACTTTCACTGGCAAGGGGCGCTGCAGGAAGACCGCGAACTTCGCCTGGCGTGCAAGACGGTGGCGCGCGCGTTGCATCCCTTGCTCGACCTGTTGCGGTCGCAGCATCCGTATGCGTTGCCGCAGCTGGTGGTGCAGACGCTTGAAGCCTCCGGGGCGTATGCCGACTGGGTGGACGCGGAGGTCGCCCCGACCCGTGTGGTGGCCTGATAGCGCAGGAGCCGCCAGGGTCCGGCGTTCTCAGGGGGCTGTGGGGTCCATCGGGCCGGCGGCCAGTACAGTCGCTTCAAACTGCTCCAGCGGCATGGGTTTTCCGAACAGATAGCCCTGAAACCGCATGCAGCCATGGGCCAGCAGAAACTGGTGGTGCGCTGGTGTCTCCACGCCCTCGGCAATGACTTCCAGCCCCAGGCTGCCCGCCAGCGCGATGATGGATCGTGCAATGGCCGCATCGCTGGGGTCCAGCAGCACATCGCGCACAAAGCCCTGGTCAATCTTGATCTGATGCAGGGGCAGGCGCTTGAGGTAGCTCAGGGACGAGTACCCTGTGCCGAAGTCGTCCAGCGAGAACTCCACCCCCTCGGCGCCCAGCTTGCGCATGGTGTCGATCACGCTGTCCACGTTGTCCAGCAGCAGGCTTTCGGTGAGCTCCAGCTTGATGTGCCCGGGGTCTGCGCCGGTGTGCCGCAGCAGCGTGAGTATCTGGCTCACGAAGTCTTCCTGCAGGAACTGGCGTGCACTCACGTTGACGGCCACCGTGAGGTGGGCAAACCGCGGATCGGCGCGCCAGCGCGCCTGCTGGCGCAGGGCGGTCTCCAGCACCCAGTAGCCCAGGGGCAGGATCAGGCCCGATTCTTCGGCCAGTGGAATGAATTCCGATGGCGGAACCATGCCGTGCACCGGGTGCTGCCAGCGCACCAGGGCTTCGGCGCCAATGACGCGCCGCTCAACGTCTACCTGGGGCTGGTACAGCAGCAGGAACTGCGCCTGGCGCAGCCCATTGTGCAGTTCGGTTTCGAGCAGGGCGCGGCGGTTCACGGCCTGCTGCATGTCGGGGTCAAAAAAGCGCAGGGTGTTGCGGCCCGCGCCCTTGGCGCGGTACATGGCCATGTCGGCCTGCTTGAGCACTTCGTCCACCGAATCGCGGTGGTCGCGCAGCAGCGTGACCCCGATGCTCGCCGTGAAGTGGTGCTCGTGCCCGGCCAGCTCGTAGGGCTGGCGCAACTGGGCCAGGATCAGCTCGCCCAGCGTGCGCGCCTGGGATGCGGCCTCGGGCGGGTCACTGCTCAAGCTCTGCAGCACCACCACAAATTCGTCGCCCCCCAGGCGTGCGACGGTGTCCTGCTCACGCACGCACCCGCGAAGTCGCACGGCCACTTCCTTGAGCAGCAGGTCGCCCACCTCATGGCCCCGCGTGTCGTTCAGGGTCTTGAAGTTGTCCAGGTCCACAAACAGCACGGCCGTGGTCAGCCCCGATCGCGCGCTGCTGGCCAGCACCTGCTGAAGCCGATCCACCAGCAGGCGGCGGTTGGGCAGGTGCGTGAGCGCGTCGTTGAAGGCCAGATACCGTGCTTCATCCTCGGCGGCCTTGCGGCCCGAGATATCGATGTCAATGCAGAACATCTCCGCAGGGTGACCCGGCACCTGGATGTGGGCGTGGCTGGAGAACACATGCACGACAGAGCCGTCCTTGCGCTGCAATTGCAGCTCACCCGCGGGAATGGCCTCGCCCGTGGCAAACATGTGGCCCATGCTGGCGCGCACCATATCGCGCATGGAGGGAGGGATGATGAGATCCAGCAGATTGCTCCCCAGCGCCTCTTCAGCCGTATAGCCGTACAACTGCTCGGAAGCCTTGTTCCAGTAGCTGGTGGTGCCATCGGCGAGGTAGCCCTGCACCGAAATCGACGGGATATTGAGCAGCAGGGACCGAAAACGCAGCTCGGATTCGCGCAGTGCGCTTTCGGCCTCCTTGCGGTGCGTGGTGTCGCGCGCCAGAAACACCACCGCCGGCTGGCCCCCCACCGCCACCGCCAGTGGGTGCGCGCGGCCCTCGAAATGCCGCACCCCCGCCTGGGTCTGAATGACGTACTCCAGTGTGCTGGTGCGGCCAGTGCGCAGGGTGCTGCGGATCACCTCCATGAACTGGTCCGCCTGGTCTGCCGCAAGCACGTCCTGCAACCTGCGGCCCAGCAACTCGGAGGCGCTGCTCACCAGCGCCGCGTCGTTGATCGACAGCACCTCGACATAGCGGCCGTTGGCATCGAGCACCAGCAGCACGTCGGGTATTGCCCCCGTGATGGCCTGGAGCCGGGCGGCGGTGTCCTGGAGGGCGTGTTCGGTGACCAGGCGGTCTTCCACATCCCGCAGCAGCAGCCCCAGCAACACGGTGGCAGGTGTGAACGTGAGGACAAAGGGCAGGGCCAGCGTCTGGTTGAAACGTGCTGCCGCTTCGTCGGGCAGGAGCTGGAACAAGGCGATCACGGCGGTGTGAACGAGCAGACCGAAAGCCGCCAGCGGCAGCGGCTCAACCCCCAGCCGCCCGCGGGCGCGGCCCTGGCGGTACACCAGGCCGAGCGCCGTGCACAAAATGATCACCAAAAGGCCCACTTCAACACCGGTGCCGCCCAGCCACAGCCTTCCCGCCCCGGCCATGACCGCAGCAATGCTGGCCACCAGCGGGCCGCCAAACAGCCCCGCCATGCTGAGGACCACCGAGCGCGCATCAAAGATCACGCCGGGCATCAGCACCACCGGGGTGAGCATGCCCACTACACAGATGCCTCCAAACAGGAGGCCGGACAGGACCTGCCCTACCAACGGGCGGTGGCGCCAGGTGCGGATGGCGAAGCCGTGCAGGAAGCACAGCGCCAGCAACAGGGCGACACCTTTGACCAGCTCTACAAACATGGGCCTTCCGGATCTCGGGGAAAGGGAAGGCCCATCATGCGGGAATTGCCAGGGTTCGTAAACGCGCAAGTGCGCGATCGTGCCAGCTCGTCAACAGCCCTTGGCCGTGCTGAGCCGGGGCACGCCGGTTCGGCGCAGGGCCGATGTCAGCTCAGCAAAGCCTGCGCAAACTCTCGCGCGTTGAAGGTTTCCAGGTCTTCGAGCTTTTCACCCACACCGATG
This sequence comes from Acidovorax sp. NO-1, assembly GCF_000238595.1. Taxonomy (GTDB): domain Bacteria; phylum Pseudomonadota; class Gammaproteobacteria; order Burkholderiales; family Burkholderiaceae_C; genus Acidovorax. The sequence continues at coordinate 44,856 of NZ_AGTS01000036.1, forward strand.
AAATACACCGGGATGGGGCGCTCCTGCGCAATGGCGGCCAGCACGCCACCCTTGGCCGTGCCGTCCAGTTTGGTGACGATGAGGCCGGTGAGCTGCAGCGCGTCGTCAAACGCGCGCACCTGGGCCAGCGCGTTCTGGCCGGTGTTGCCGTCGATCACCAGCAGCACCTCGTGCGGGGCCGTGGCGTCGGCCTTTGTGACCACGCGGCGGATCTTTTTCAGCTCTTCCATCAGGTGCAGCTGCGTGGGCAGGCGCCCTGCCGTGTCCACCAGCACCACGTCCTTGCCGCGCGCCTTGCCGGCCGTCACGGCATCAAAGCTCACGGCGGCGGGGTCGCCGCCTTCCTGGCTGACGATTTCGACCGTGTTGCGGTCGGCCCAGACGCCCAGTTGCTCGCGCGCTGCCGCGCGGAAGGTGTCGGCCGCCGCCAGCAGCACGGCCGCGCCTTCGTCTGCCAGGTGCTTGGTGAGCTTGCCGATGGACGTGGTCTTGCCCGCGCCGTTCACCCCCGCCACCATGATCACCGTGGGGGTGTGCTCGCCAATGACCAGGGCTTTTTCGAGCGGGCGCAGCAGGTCGGTCAGCGCATCGGCCAGCAGGCCCTTGACGGCGGCGGGGTCGGTGGCCTTGGCCTCCTTCACGCGGCGTTTGAGGTCGGCCAGCAGGTGGTTGGTGGCCTTGACGCCGGTGTCGGCCATCAGCAGGGCTTCTTCCAGCTCTTCATACAGCGCATCGTCGATCTGGGTGCCGGTGAAGACCGTGGTGATGGAGCTGCCGGTCTTGCGCAGGCCGTTCTTGAGCCGGTCCAGCCAGCCTTTGCGTTCGACAGGCGCTGCGGACGCTGCGGGGGCGGCAGGGGCGAAGGGTGCGGGTGCAGCAACCGGTGCGGCCGCGGGCACAGGGGCTGGTACAGGGGAAGCGGGCGCTGGCTGCGCCACCACAGGGGCTACGGGCGCAGGCGTGGCAACCGGCGCGGGCGCCGGTGCGGTTGCAGGCGGTACCACTACCTCGGGAGCCTTCGGGGCAAATGGGTTGCGCAGCCAGCCAAACCCGGCGGGAGCGGGAGCGGGAGCAGGGGAGGGTGATGGGGATGCGGGCTCTGCGGCGGCAGGCAGGGCCGGGGCGGGTGCGGCTGGCGGCTTCGCGGGTTGCGCCGCCTCCTGGCGGGCCAGGGGCGGTGGGGCAATGGGCGAAAGCCCAGGCGTTGGCACTGAGGTGGCTGGCGACGAAGCCTGTGGGGGCTCATCGGCAGGGGCAGGCGCGGGGGAGGGCTTTTTCTTGAAAAAACTGAACATTGGCGGGTTCTTAGAATCAGCCATTCTATGAAACGCGCTGTCACCCTCCTGGGCCTGCTGGCCTGCCTCACATGTGGGGCTGCCTTTTCGGCAACGCCTCCCGCTTCCCAACCCCCTGCGACGCCTTCTGAGTCCGCGCCGTCTGCCACGGCCTCCGGCGCCCAGCAGTTCACGCTCAAGAACGGCATGCAGCTCATCGTGCAGCCCGACCGGCGTGCTCCCACCGCGGTGCACATGGTTTGGTTGCGCGTGGGCTCCATGGACGAGGTGGACGGCACCACCGGCGTGGCCCATGTGCTCGAGCACATGCTGTTCAAGGGCACCAGGACGCTGCCGCCGGGCGAGTTCTCGCGCCGCGTGGCCGCCCTGGGCGGGCGCGAAAACGCGTTCACCAGCCGTGACTACACGGGCTACTACCAGCAGATTCCATCGAACCGGCTCGAAGACGTGATGAAGCTCGAATCCGACCGGTTTGCCCACAACCACTGGCCGGATGAAGAGTTCAGGAAAGAGATCGAGGTCGTCAAGGAAGAGCGCCGCCTGCGCACCGAAGACCAGCCCCGCGCCATGCTGGCCGAGCAGCTCTTTGCCACCACGTTCATTGCCTCGCCGTACCGCCGCCCCATCGTGGGCTGGATGAGCGACCTGGACGCCATGACGCCCGAAGACGTGCGCGCCTTCTACCGCCAGTGGTACACGCCCACCAACGCCGCCGTGGTGGTGGCAGGCGACGTGGACGTGGCCCAGGTCCGCGCACTGGCCGAGAAGTATTACGGCAGTCTGCCCGCCCACGCGCTGCCCGAGCGCAAGCCCCGCACCGAGCCCGCGCAGCAGGGCCTGCGCCGCCTCGCTGTCAAGGCACCGGCCGAGCAGGCCTACGTGGCGCTGGCGTTTCGTGCGCCCAGCTTGAACCGTGTGGAGAACCTGACCGAAACCGACCGCGACGCTCTGGCGCTCATGGTGCTGTCGGCGGTGTTCAACGGCTACGACGGCGCGCGGCTCGACCGCGCGCTGACCCAGGGCGAAAACCGCGTGGCCGACAGCGCCAGCAGCGGCGCCATGGTCACGGGCCGTGGCCCCAGCCTGTTCATGCTCAGCGGTGTGCCCGCTGCAGGCAAGACGGCCCAGCAGGTGGAAGACGCCCTGCGCGCCGAGGTCACCCGCGTCGCCCGCGATGGGGTCAGCGAGGCTGAGCTGACCCGCGTGAAGACGCAGTGGATCGCCTCGACCGTGTATGAACGCGACTCGGTGATGAACCAGGCGCAGGAGCTGGGGGGCAACTGGATTCAGGGCTTTCCGCTCGACGCCAACGAACGCCTTCTGGAGCTGCTGCGCACCGTGACGCCCGCCCAGGTGCAGGCCGTGGCCGCCAAATATTTTGGCGACGACCAGCTCACGGTGGCCACCTTGCTGCCCCAGCCGCTGGATTCCCCCCGCCCCCGCGCACAGCCCGCACCCGGTGCGTCCCGCCACTGAACCCGCTTTGCGCCTCTTTTCATGATTACTATTAAAAACATAGCTGCTCGCGCTTTACTGATAAGCGCTGGAGCCGTTTTTTATTCAAATTCTGCCTGGGCGCTGCTGCCCATCCAGCACTGGGTGGAGCCCAGCGGCGCCAAGGTGTATCTGGTCGAAAGCCCGGTCATCCCCATGGTGGACGTGCAGATCGACTTTGATGCCGGCAGCCGCCGCGACCCGGCAGGCCAGTCGGGCCTGGCCAGCGCCGTGGCGTCGATGGCCAGCAAGGGCGTGAAGGCGGCGGGCAGCGAACCGGCGCTGGACGAGAACGCGCTGGGCGAGGCCTGGGCCGATCTGGGCGCCAGCTTTGACGCGGGTGCCGACAACGACGCGCTGCACTACACGCTGCGCTCGCTCACCGACCCGGCGCTGCTCGACAAGGCCGCCCGCCTGGCTGCGCGCCAGATCGGTGAGCCGGGCTGGCCCGCCGACGTGTGGGAGCGCGACCGCGCGCGCTGGGGCGCCAGCATCAAGGAGTCCCTCACCCGCCCGGCCACGGTGGCCGCCCATGCGTTCGGCTCGGCCGTGTACGGCAGCCACCCCTACGGTGTGCGCACCACCGAGGAGACCCTGGCGCGCATCAGCGTGGCCGACATGCAGGCGTTTCACACGCAGCACGTTGCGGCCTGCCGCGCCAAGGTCAGCATCGTGGGCGCCGTCACGCGCGCACAGGCGCAGACGCTGGTGGCCACGCTGCTGTCGCGCCTGCCCGCCACATCGGGCTGCGCGCCGCTGCCACCCGTGGGCGAAATCGACGCCCTCGCGGCGCCGGTGGAGCAGAACATTCCGTTTGCGTCCGCCCAGGCCCATGTGCTGATCGGCCAGCCCGGCTTTCAGCGCAAGGACCCGGACTTCCTCGCGCTGCTGGTGGGCAACCACATCCTCGGCGGCGGTGGTTTTGTCTCGCGGCTGACGAACGAAGTGCGTGAAAAGCGTGGCCTGAGCTATAGCGTGTACAGCTACTTTGCGGCGGGCCTGCATGCCGGTGCCTTCACCGTGGGCCTGCAGACGCGGCCAGACCAGGCGCGAGAGGCGGTGCAGGTGTCGCGCGACGTGATCGCGCGCTACGTGGCGGAAGGCCCCACAGAGGCCGAGCTGCGCGCCGCCAAGGACAACCTCATCGGCGGCTTTGCGCTGCGCATCGACAGCAACAAGAAGCTTCTGGGCAACGTGGCCAACATCGCCTGGAACGAGCTGCCGCTGGACTACCTCGACCAGTGGACCAAGAAGGTGGAGGCCCTCACGGTGGCCGATGTGCGTGCCGCCATGGCGCGCAAGCTGCAACCCGAACGCATGGTGACCGTGGTGGTGGGGGGCAAGCCATGAGCCGCTCGACCCTGAAAACCACCGCCATCAACGCCGAGATCCGCAAAGCCCAGGCCGCAGCGGCCGCCCCGCCGGTTGCCGCTGGCAAAAAGGGCGGGCCCAAGGACAAGGCCGTTGCCGAAGCGGCGCCCAAGGGCGCGGGCGAAATCCGCATCATTGGCGGGCAATGGAAGCGCACCCGCCTGCCTGTGGCCCAGCGCCCGGGCCTGCGGCCCACGCCCGACCGCGTGCGCGAAACCCTGTTCAACTGGCTGGGCCAGGACCTGAGTGGCTGGCGCTGCCTGGATGCCTTTGCGGGAACGGGCGCGTTGGGGCTCGAAGCCGCCTCGCGGGGAGCGGCCGCCGTGCAGCTGGTGGAAAGCGATGCTGGCCTGGTGGCCCAGCTGCACACCCTGCAGCAGCGCCTTTCGGCCACCGCAGTGCGCGTGCAGCGCGGCGACGGCCTGACCGCGCTGAAGCAGGCCGCACCCGCCAGCATCGACCTGGTGCTGCTGGACCCGCCGTTTGACAGCGACCTGTTCATGCCAGCCCTGCAGGCCGCCGCCAAAGCCGTGGCCGCCGAGGGCTTTGTCTACCTGGAAGCGCCCCGCGCCTTTTCAGCCGACGAACTGGCCGAGGTTGGCATGGCGCTGCACCGCCACCTCAAGGCCGGTGCCGTGCACGCGCACCTGCTGCGGCGCATGGCCGCCGCCGCGGTCTGAGCCCACGCCGATGAATGTTGCACTGCACTGCATAATGCGCGCACGCGGCCCGGCAAGTCCTTGAGAACGTGTTCCCAAGGCCCCGGGCCAACGTCCATACAGCCAGACAGGAGACAACCAGCCATGGCCCAGAACGTGCTCGCCGTGTACCCCGGAACCTTTGACCCCATCACACTGGGCCATGAAGACGTGGTGCGCAGGGCCACCCAGCTGTTTGAACGTGTGATCGTGGCCGTGGCAGCGGGGCACCACAAGAAGACCCTGTTCTCTCTGGAAGAGCGCATCGAGATGGTGCGCGAAGCCGTCAAGGACTACCCCCAGGTGCAGGTGGAAAGCTTCTCGGGCCTGTTGCGCGACTTTGTGGTGTCACGCGGCGGCAAGGCCATGGTGCGCGGACTGCGTGCAGTGACCGACTTTGACTACGAGTTCCAGCTGGCCGGCATGAACCGCAGCCTCATGCCGCAGGTGGAAACCGTGTTCCTCACGCCCAGCGACAAGTACCAGTTCATCAGCAGCACCTTTGTGCGCGAGATCGCGGTGCTGGGCGGCGAGGTCACCAAGTTCGTGTCGCCCTCGGTTGAACAGCGGCTCGCCGTCAAGGTGCGCAGCCTGTCGCCAGCCTGAAAATTTGAATCAAAACTGGCTCTGGCGCTTGCTGGTAAAGCGCCGACAGCTATCAAATATATAGCTATTGGGGCGGCGTCTGTGGCCCGGCCGTTGGTGTGCCTGCCGCTGCAAGCTGCGCCGCCACCTGTGCCACCACGTGTGCGGCCTGTGCGCGCAAGGCGTCCAGCATCGGCTCCACCTCGGGCAGGGGCGGGCGGTACAGCGGCAGCAGTGCCGTCACGCTGAACGGGATCGAAAACGCCAGGCGCCGCAGCACCAGCCTGTCGCCTGCCGCGGCCAGGGCCGTCACGGGGTTGACGATGGCAATGCCCAGGCCGTGTTCCACCATGGCGCACACGGCGGCCGCGCTGTGGGTCTCCACCCGCAAGGTGCGCGACACAACCGCTTCGGCAAAGCGCGCGTCGATGAGGCGGCGGTAGGGGTCGTCTGCTGACAGGCTCACAAACTGCTCATTGGCGAAATCTGCCAGCTCCAGCACCGGCTTTCGCGCCAGCGCATGCCACGCAGGCAGCACCGCCACCTCATCCAGCGTCAGCAGCACCTCGGCGCGCGTACCCGGCGGTGCGGTGGTCTGCTCGCACAAGCCCAGGTCAAACCGCTGGGCGCTCATCCATTCTTCGAGCAGGGGCGACTCCTGCGGCGTGACCGACACGCGCGCGTGCGGCTGACCCTGCATAAGCCGCGCCGCCGCGCCCGGCAGCAGCGCGTGGGCCAGCGTGGGCAGGCACAGCACCGACAGCCGCACGGCGTCGGACCGGCCCAGCGCCACGGCCCGGTCGACCACGCGCTCCAGCCCCTGCCACGACCGCTGCACCTCATCCCACAGCGCCAGCGCCCGCGCGTTGGCCCGCAGACGGCCTTGCACGCGCTCGAACAGGGCATAGCCCAGCAGCGATTCGAGCCGCGCCAGCTCGCGGCTCACGGTAGGCTGTGAGCTGTGCAGCAGGTCGGCCGCGCCCGTGGCGCTACCGGCCGTCATCACGGCGCGGAAGACCTCGATGTGGCGGTGGGTGATGCGGTGGGCCAGGGATGTGTCGGTCGGTTCGGTCATCGGCAAAGCATATCCATATTGAATGGATTATGTAAATTAAAGCATTCGACTGAATAGATCGAAACCGGCATGATCGCCGCTTCGTTCCGCCTTGCTGGCCTCTGGAAGCCCTTCGTATGTCCAATCCCTTCTCTCCCGCCCAGCTCTGGGCCCTGGCCGACCAGTTTGGCACCCCGCTGTGGGTGTACGACGCGGCCACCATCCGCCAGCGCATCGCACAGGTGTCCAACTTCGACACCATCCGCTTTGCGCAAAAGGCCTGCTCCAACATCCACATCCTGAAGCTCATGCGCGAGCAGGGCGTGAAGGTGGATGCGGTTTCGCGCGGTGAGATCCTGCGTGCGCTGGCGGCCGGCTACACGGCCGGCGGAGAGCCGTCGGAGATCGTCTTTACCGCCGACCTGTTCGACGCCGCCACGCTCGACTGCGTGGTGGAACACGGCGTGCCGGTCAACGCTGGCTCGATCGACATGCTGCACCAGCTGGGCGCGCGTTCGCCGGGCCATGCGGTGTGGCTGCGCATCAACCCCGGCTTTGGCCATGGTCACAGCAACAAGACCAACACGGGTGGCGAGCACAGCAAGCACGGCATCTGGCACACCGACCTGCCTGCCGCACTGGATGCGATCCAGCAGCACGGCTTGAAGCTGGTGGGCCTGCACATGCACATCGGCTCGGGCGTGGACTACAGCCACCTGCAGGAAGTGTGCGGTGCCATGGTCAACCTGGTGCGCACGGCCCATGCCGCCGGGCATGACCTGCACGCCATCTCGGCCGGTGGCGGCCTGTCCATCCCTTATCGCAGTGGCGACCCGGTGGTGGACACACAGCATTACCACGGCCTGTGGGACGCCGCGCGCCAGCAGGCCGAGGCCATCGTGGGCCACAAGCTCGGCCTGGAGATCGAGCCCGGCCGCTTCCTGGTGGCCGAATCGGGCGTGCTGCTGGGCCAGGTGCGTGCCACCAAGAACGCGGGCAGCAACCACTTTGTGCTGGTCGATACCGGCTTTAACGAACTCATGCGCCCATCCATGTACGGCAGCTACCACGCCATGAGCGTGCTGCGCCGCGATGGCGCCACGGCGGCGGAAAAAGCCAGCGTGGTGGCGGGCCCGCTGTGCGAGTCCGGCGACGTGTTCACCCAGGGCGACGGCGGCGTGGTGCTGCCGCGCGACCTGCCTGCGGCCGATGTGGGCGACCTGCTGGTTATCCACCACACCGGGGCATATGGCGCAAGCATGTCCTCCAACTACAACACGCGTCCCCTGATTGCCGAGGTGCTGGTGGATGGTGGCCAGGCCCGCCTGATCCGCCGCCGCCAGACGGTGGACGAGTTGCTGGCGCTGGAACTGGGGCTCTGAGAGGGCGGAAGGGGGCGGGCGCTGCGCCGACAGCCGGTAGGCACGGGCCTACGGCCACGCGCAGCGCTGGCGCACACGGGCGTCACGAGCGCGGGCCTACAGTGGAACCACCTAACCCCTTCAACCCTTTTCAGGAGATCACCATGCCCATCATTGCCTGGCTACTTGGCGTCCCACTGTCCGTGATTCTGTTGCTCATGCTGTTTGGTGTGTTCTGATCCGACGGCACCCGCCAAGCAAAAGCCGCGCAGGCCCTTTGGGGTTTGCGCGGCTTTTTTACGGGGTTGCGCGGGCGGTGCCCGCAGCTCTAAAACAACCTCGGAGGTTATGTCCACTCCTGCGCGGGGCCGCGGCCCATCAGCAGGGCCACTGCGGCTTCGGGCTTGATCTGCCCATCCAGCAGCGCCACAGCCGCCCGTGTGATGGGCATCTCCACGTCCAACAGCGCCGCACGCTGCGCCACTGTGCGTGCGCTGTACACGCCTTCTGCCACATGGCCGAGTGATTGCACCGCCTGTTGCAGGCTCTGGCCCTGCGCCAGCAGCATGCCCACGCGGCGGTTGCGCGAGAGGTCGCCCGTCGCGGTCAGCACCAGATCCCCCAGGCCCGAAAGGCCCATAAAGGTATCCGGCCGGGCCCCCAGCGCCACACCCAGGCGCGTCATCTCGGCCAGCCCCCGGGTGATCAGGGCGGCCCGGGCGTTGAGCCCCAGTGCCAGTCCGTCACACAGGCCGGTGGCGATGGCCAGCACGTTCTTCACCGCGCCGCCCACTTCCACGCCCACGATGTCCTCATTGGCATACACCCGCACGCTGGGGCTGTGAAAGGCGCGCACCAGGGCATCGCGCACCTTCGCGTGGGGGCTGGCGGCCACCAGGGCGGTCGGCTGGCCCAGGGCCACCTCCTGTGCAAAGCTGGGGCCGCTGAAGACGCCTGCTATCAGTTCAGGAGCTACCTGCGCTTGTACCTCATGCGCCAGAAGCCCAAAAGACTCCGGCTTTTCGGCCGAAACCGCCTCAAAGCCCTTGCACAGCCATGCCACGGGCGCAGTGCAGCCGCGCAGCGCCTTGAGCATGCTGCGCAGCGCCGCCATCGGCGTGGCCACGATGACCAGATCGGCCCCGTGCAGCAGCGCCGCAAAGTCGCCATCGGCCACGGTGAGAGAAGGGGGAAAGGCCAGGCCCGGCAGGTAACGCGGGTTCTGGCGCTCGGTGCGCATGGCAAGCGCTTGGGCGGCATCGCGCGCCCAGAGCGTCACCGCATGGCCGGCAGGGTGCTGGGCGGCGCTCATCGCGAGCGCGGTGCCCCAGGCTCCGGCACCAAGTACTATGATTTTCATAGCTGTTAGCGCTTATCCATCAAGCGCTGGAGGCCAAAAAGACCTCAAATTGCCGACGGAATTATTGCGCCAGCGTGGAGGCGGGCGCGCCTGCCGCCTGGGCCTGCTGCTGCTCGAACATGGCCTGGAAGTTGATTTCAGCCAGGTGCACGGGCGGGAAGCCGGCGCGGTTGATCACGTCGGCCACGTTGCCGCGCAGGTAGGGGTACACGATCTGGGGGCAGGCGATGCCCATGATGGCGCCCATCTGGTCTTCGGGCACATTGCGGATCTCGAAGATGCCGGCCTGCTTGGCTTCGACCAGGAACACCGTCTTGTCCTTGATGCGGGTCTGCACCGTGGCGGTCACGGCCACTTCAAAGATGCCTTCGGCCACGGGGGTGGCTTCCACGCCCAGCTGGATGTCCACGCTGGGCTGCTCCTGTTCGAGCAGGATGGCGGGGGAGTTGGGCTGCTCCAGCGACATGTCCTTGAGGTAGACGCGCTGGATCTGGAATACGGGGTTTTCTTGATCGGCCATGGTGAAGTCTCTTTGCTCTTACGAATTGCTAGCAAAACAAAACCCGCCGGGGAGCAGCTCCCGCAGCGGGCACATGGGGCTGCATTATGCAGCGCCCGAAGGTGCCGTCAGGCAGCGCCCAGCAGGGGCATCAGCTCGCCCCGGCTGTCCAGCGCCACCAGATCGTCGTGGCCACCCACATGGGTGTCGCCGATGTAGATCTGCGGCACGGTGCGGCGGCCGGTGATTTCCATCATGTGGCTGCGCGCGGCCGGGTCGGTGTCAATGCGGATCTCTTCAATCTGCTCCACGCCCTTGGACTTGAGGATCTGCTTGGCGCGAACGCAGTAGGGGCAGACGGCGGTGGTGTACATCTTCACGGGTTGCATGGCGGTCCTTCCGGGGAAAAGCGGGTCAGAAAAAGCGGGCGATTTCTGCAGATGGGGACGAATCAGCCTTTTTCCACCGGCAGGCTGGCTTCGCGCCAGGCCTTGAGCCCACCGGCCATGGCCTGGGCGTTGTCATAGCCGAGCTTCTTGGCAATGCCGACGGCACGGTTGGCGCGGGCACCGCTGGTGCACACCAGCACCAGGGGCAGGGCCTTGTTCTTGACGGTGGCGGGCAGGCGTTCTTCGAGCTGGCCCAGCGGAATGTTTTTGGCGCCGCCCACATGGCCGGCCGCAAATTCTTCGGTTTCGCACACGTCGATAACCACGGCCTTTTCACGGTTGATGAGTTGCACGGCACGCGCAGGTGTCAGCGAGCCGCCACTGGCGCTCTTGAGCACGGGCCACAGCAACATGCTGCCGGAAGCCACTGCCACGAAGATCAGGTACCAGTTGTCGAGAATGAATTTCACAAAGATTCCTTGGGTTGGCGAACCGCGTAATTCTAGAATGCCGGGTTTGGTCCGATTTTTCTTTGGCCCGCATTTCCTGGGGAAACCATGTACAAGCTCGTTTTGATCCGCCACGGCGAATCCACCTGGAACCTTGAAAACCGCTTTACCGGCTGGACGGATGTGGATCTGACGCCCACGGGGGTCTCGCAGGCCATGTCGGCCGGCAAGCTGCTCAAGGCCGAGGGTTACGAGTTTGACCTCGCATTCACCAGCGTGCTCAAGCGCGCCATCCACACCCTGTGGTACGCGCTGGACGAAATGGACTGCACCTGGCTGCCCGTGGTCAAGGACTGGCGCCTCAACGAGCGCCACTACGGCGCCCTGCAGGGCCTGAACAAGGCCGACATGGCCAAGAAATACGGCGACGAACAGGTGCTGGTGTGGCGCCGCAGCTATGACACGCCCCCGCCGGCGCTGGAAGCCACCGACCCCCGCAGCGAACGCAGCGACCGCCGTTACACCAGCCTGGCTGAAGGGTGCGTGCCGCTGACCGAATGCCTGAAAGACACCGTGGCCCGTGTTCTGCCGTTCTGGAACGAAGCCATGGCGCCCGCCATCCGCTCGGGCAAGCGCGTGGTGGTGGCGGCGCATGGCAACTCCATCCGCGCGCTGGTGAAGTACCTGGACAACGTCTCCGAGTCCGACATCGTGGGCCTGAACATTCCCAACGGAATCCCGTTGGTATATGAGCTTGATGCCGATCTCAAGCCCATCCGCCACTACTATCTGGGCGATGCGGAAGCGGCGGCCAGGGCTGCAGCCGCCGTGGCGTCGCAGGGCAAAGCGTAAATCGCAGGTAAAGAGCGGGGAAACCCCTGCTTATTCCGCGCGAAAGTGAGCATCCATGCGGAACTGCAGCGGGTGCGGCCCTTCCAAGGTGTATATTGGTTTTGAAGCGGTAAAAGGTGTTGTATGGGCCACAAACTCAAGATTGCAGGATGGGTGTCGGTAGGCGTGGTGGCGGGTGCGCTCACCACGGTGTCACTGCAAACGGTGGCGCGTGGCGCCATGTCGCCGCTGCCGCTCGAAGAAATCCAGCAACTGTCCGCCGTGTTCGGTCTGGTCAAGACCGATTACGTTGAGCCGGTGGATGACAAAAAGCTCATCACCGACGCCATCTCGGGCATGGTGTCCAGCCTGGATCCGCACTCCCAGTATTTCGACAAGAAGTCCTTCAAGGAATTCCGCGAGGGCACTTCGGGCCGCTTTGTGGGCGTGGGCATTGAGATCACGCAGGAAGACGGCCTGATCAAGATCGTGTCGCCCATCGAGGGTTCGCCTGCCTTCCGCGCCGGACTCAAGACCAATGACCTGATCACCAAGATCGACGAGACCGCAGTCAAGGGCCTGTCGCTCAACGATGCCGTCAAACGCATGCGCGGCGAGCCCAACACCAAGGTGACGCTCACCATCTTCCGCAAGGACGAGAGCCGGACCTTCCCCGTCACCATCACCCGCGAAGAAATCAAGACACAGTCCGTCAAGGGCAAGGTGGTGGAGCCAGGCTATGCCTGGATCCGCCTGTCGCAGTTCCAGGAACGCACTGTGGACGATTTTGTCCGCAAGGTTGAAGAGGTGTACAAGCAGGAACCTAATCTCAAGGGCCTGGTGCTGGACCTGCGCAACGACCCCGGTGGTCTGCTGGACGCTGCCGTGGCAGTCTCGGCAGCGTTCCTGCCCGCCAATGTGACGGTGGTCTCCACCAACGGCCAACTGGCGGACAGCAAGGCCACCTACAAGGCCTCGCCCGAGTTCTACCAGCGCCGCGGCAGCGGCGACCCGCTACGCCGGCTTCCTGCGGCCCTGAAGTCCGTGCCGCTGGTGGTGCTGGTGAATGAAGGCTCGGCATCGGCCAGCGAGATCGTGGCCGGAGCGCTGCAGGACCACAAGCGTGCCACCATCATGGGCAGCCAGACGTTTGGCAAGGGCTCGGTGCAAACGGTGCGCCCCTTGGGCCCGGATACCGGCATCAAGCTGACCACCGCCCGTTACTACACGCCAAGCGGCAAGTCGATCCAGGCCAAGGGCATCGTGCCCGACGTGATGATTGACGAGTCGGAAGAAGGCAATATCTTTGCAGCCCTGCGCATGCGCGAGGCCGATCTGGACAAGCACCTGGGCAGCGGGCAGGGTGAAGAGAAAAAGGATGAGGCGCGTGAGAAAGCCCGCGAAGACGCCCGCAAGCGCCTGGAGGAAGAGGCCAAAAAGCCAGCGTCCGATCGCAAGATCCCAGAGTTCGGTTCCGAGAAGGACTTCCAGCTGGTGCAGGCCTTGAACCAGCTCAAGGGCCGCCCCGTGCTGGTCAGCAAGACACTGACTGAACGCACGGACGAAAAGAAAGAGAATTAAGCGCTCGCCCCCTGCGCTGAAGGCCGGATTTCCAGCGAAATCCGGCCTTTGCCATTTGTGCTGCCCCGCCTTGCATGCGGTCTTGCCATTTTTGATTTTTTGGATTGCCTTCCATGACAGACGACCAGCTCCTGCGCTATTCACGCCACATCCTGCTCGACGAGATGGGCATAGAGGGGCAGGAGAAGGTGCTGGATGCCCACACCCTCATCATCGGGGCGGGTGGCCTCGGGTCGCCTGCTGCGCTGTACCTGGCATCTGCCGGAGTGGGGCGCATCACCCTGGTCGATGACGACGTGGTGGACCTTACCAACCTGCAGCGCCAGATTGCCCACACCACCGCCCGTGTGGGCCTTCCCAAGGTGGCATCCGCCGCCACTGCCATGCAGGCCATCAATCCGGAAGTCAAGGTCGCCGCGCTGCAGGTGCGCGCAGATGGCGCCGCGCTGGACGCGCTCGTGCAGGACGCATCCGTGGTGCTCGACTGCAGCGACAACTACGCCACACGCCACGCCATCAACGCAGCCTGTGTGCGCCATCGCAAGCCCCTCGTGGCCGGCGCGGCGATCCGCTTTGATGCGCAGATCACTGTGGTGGACCCGCGCGACGCGGCATCCCCCTGCTATGCCTGCGTTTTTCCGCCGGATGCGGAATTTGAAGAGGTGCGCTGTTCCACCATGGGCGTGTTCGCACCCCTCGTTGGGGTGGTGGGGGCCATGCAGGCTGCAGAGGCTCTCAAGTTGATCGCAGGTATCGGTGCGTCCCTGGCGGGACGCCTTCTGATGCTCGATGGCAGGACGATGGAGTGGAGCACGATGCATGTGGCGCGCGCGGTGCATTGCCCCGTGTGTGGTGTTGTTGCGTAGGAATATCCCTACAACCACCCCGTGTGGTGGCTGGCAGAATCGCCCTGATACCAGCACTAAAGTTGAGGCTCGATCAGCGCAACCGTGCCCTGTAGCGAAACTGGACCTCTCTCCCGTGAAACTCCGAACCTACATTGTTGAAGACAACGCGACCATCCGCGAGAACCTGATTGGTACTCTGGAAGAATTGGCGTCTGTGGAAGCGGTTGGGTTTGCCGAGACGGAAGACGAGGGCAAGAGCTGGCTCGCCGCCTCAACCGACCTCTGGGATCTTGCCATCGTCGATTTGTTCCTGCGGCAGGGCAGTGGCCTCGGTGTGCTGGCAGCGTGCCGCGATCGCCGGCCGGGGCAAAGGATGGTGGTTCTCAGCAACTACGCAACCCCGGATGTGCGCATGCGTTGCGCCCAGCTGGGTGTGGACGCCGTGTTTGACAAGTCCAATGAAATCGATGCGCTGGTGGAGTATTGCATCCAGCACAGCAACCATGGCATGAACGCCAATACCCCGCATCCAGCGGCCGGCCAGTCCGCCTGATTTCCTGCTCCAGGATGCGCGCTGCTGGCGCGACATCCCTCACCGTCTTGATGCTCTGGCAGCTTGCCCAGACCATGACCCCAGACTGAGGCCATCGATCCATGTCAGTCAATCAGGCGGTTCTTGAGAGCGTAGTAGGTCAGGTCGCTGTTGGAAGACAGGCTCATCTTCTCCATCAGCCGCGTGCGGTAGGTGCTCACCGTTTTCACGCTCAGCGACAGCGCCTTGGCAATGTCGCCTGCGGTCTCGCCCTTGGCCAGCTTGAGGAACACCTGGAACTCGCGTTCCGACAATTGTTCATGCGGCGGCGCGTCGTCCTTGCGGTTCAGTTGCTGGGCCAGAAGCTCGGCCACTGCGGGCGTCAGGTAGCGGCGTCCGAGGGCGATCGTGCGGATCGCCTCCACAATTTCCGACGGCTCGCATTCCTTGTTCAGGTAACCGCTCGCACCCTGGCGGATCAGGTTGATCGCATAGTGCTCTTCAGGGTAGCCGCTCAGGATCAGGATGCCCATGTCCGGCGCCTTGGCGCGCAGCATGGCCAGTGCATCCAGACCGCTCTGGCCGGGCATGGAAAGGTCCATCAGCAGGACATCGATTTCCTTGTTGCGCACCAGGTCGATAGCCTCGCGCCCGTTGCCGGCCTCGCCTTCCACCCGCAGGTCCACGTGCTCCGAGAGGAACTGCCGCAGCCCCGAACGAACAATCGCGTGGTCGTCCACAATGCCAATTTTGATCATCGATCTTTCTTTCGCAGGGCGGTGGTACCGCTCCTGAGGTTGATAGGTTGCAATGCTTGTCGGCACATTGACCCTGGTTGCAGGGTTGTGCCAGGTTCCTCACACATTATCCAGAATTCCGCGTATGAGTCTTAAAGAAAACACCCGCATCTGGTTACCCAAGGTGCGCAAGATGGCGTTGAGCTTGCCGATGGCATTGCTGGCGGCCATGGTTCTGGTGGCCATCAACGAGACAGGACACATGCGATCCCAAGGCGCGGTGGAACAGATGACCCAGGGGCAAAACGCCCACCGTGCGGTGAACACTCTTTTGCAGAGCATGCTGGATGCCGAGACCGGCCAGCGGGGTTACCTGCTCACGGGCAACGAGACGTATCTGGAGCCCTACGACAAGGCTGTAGCGAGCGTGCAGACCAACCTGGACCAGTTGCGCGAGCTGTTCATGGATTCACCGCGCGACATGCAGGAGTTCGCGCTGTTGTCGCGGCAGATTTCACGCAAGCTCGCGGAGATGGAGCTCAGCTTGCGCCTGCGCCGCCAGGGCAACGAGGACGCCTGGAAGTTCATCCTCCACACCGATGTGGGCAAGGAGCACATGCAGGCCATCCGTGAGCACGCCAAGGAGCTCATTGCCCGCAGCGACACCTACGTGCACCAGGGGCGTGAGCAGATCGAGCAATCGCTGATGCTGTCGCGCATCGGCATTGCCACGGTCACTGTCATCGGCCTGCTGGCGTTTTACATGTACCTGCGGCAGGCGCAGGCGCTGCAGGTGGTCAATCAGCGGGAACAGGCCCTGCTTGAACGCGAGCGCGACCGGCTCGAAGGGCTGGTGAAGATGCGTACCGCCACGCTCTCGGAGCTGGCCAACCACCTGCAACAGGTGCGCGAAGAAGAGCGCGGACATCTTGCGCGCGAACTCCACGACGAGCTCGGCGCACTGCTCACAGCAGCCAAGCTGGATGTGGCGCGGCTCAAGTCAAAAATTGATGCCAACGTGCCCGAGGTGGCCGAGCGGCTCAAGCACCTCACGGAAACCCTCAACAGCGGCATTGCGCTCAAGCGCCGCATCATTGAAGACCTGCGCCCCTCGTCACTGGCCAATCTGGGGCTCACCGCGGCCATCGAAATCCTTACGCGTGAATACGCAGAGCGCGCAGGCATCGAAGTCGAGACCAGCCTGGAAGCAGTGAAACTGCCCGATGCCACGCAACTCACCGTGTACCGCATGGTGCAGGAGGCGCTGACCAACATTGGCAAATACGCCAAGGCCAGCAAGGTGCTGGTGTCGGTGCATGGGTACCCCACCCATGTCGCAGTGCAGGTGCGCGATGATGGCCAGGGATTTGACCCCGCTTCCGTGCGCCCCACGTCGCACGGCCTGTCAGGCATGCGCCACCGGGTGGAGTCTGCAGGGGGGCGGTTGTCCATCACCTCGCAACCGGGCAATGGCACGGTGGTGTCGGCCACGCTGCCGTTGCAGCAGGGCGCGCGTACCAGTAGCTGAGCCTGCAAAGGCGTGCGTGTGCCGCCATTGGCCCACCTCGGCCACTTTCATCGTGACCATGCCCGGCGCGCTGCATGGTCGTGCCACGTCGCAAGTCCGTCGCTCCGTTTTTTGCGCCTGATTTCCCGCGGGCCCCTGTCCTACACCGGTCCCGCTGCGCCACCGACACGCTCGCGCGCCGGGAACCGGCATCCCGTGCGCCGCCGCCCATCTACAGTCATCTCCAGGCGCTGAAGTTCTGTGCCACCCACCAACGCCGGCACACCGGCCTCTCACAGGAGAAAAGAATGTTGCACTACGCAGTTGTGTTTCTGGTGATCGCGCTGATTGCGGCGTTGTTCGGCTTTGGCGGTATTGCCGCCGGTGCTGTCGGCATCGCCAAGATTCTGTTCTTTGTGTTCATCATCATGGCAGTCGTGACCTTTGTTCTGGGTCTGCTCAAAAAAGGCTAGACGCCTTCTCAGCCCTGTACCCACACCACCCAAATTTGAAGGAGTTTTCCCATGAGCATCCAAACCGCCACTGACAAGGTCGCCACCACCGCCAAAACCCTGGCCGATGACGTGTTGGCAACCGCCCAGGACGCCGTGCATTCCACGCGCACCGCCGCCAACAACTCGCTGGAAAAGGCTGAAGAGGGCGTACGTTCCCTGCGCAGCCAGACCGACCCGGTGATCGATGACCTGGCCGCCCGCGCCCAGGAACTTGCTTCGCGAAGCATTGGCTACTGCGCTGAAACCAGCGCCCGGGCCCGCCGCCAGATACAACACGCAGCCGATGCCACCACCCAATACGTAACGCAACAACCGGGCAAGTCGATGGTGATCGCCGCCGCCTCGGGGGCAGCCCTGGCGACGCTGGTGCTGTGGATGTCCCGCCGCCGCGCCAGCTACTAAGTCATTTCCCACAGTCCGCCGGTCGCGGAGGGTGCAACAGACCGGCAGGCTGCATTTACCCAGCACCCGCGTTCCCAACCTATCTTGAAAAAAGGAAATACCATGAAATACGCACGTGCACTCGCTTTCGCCGCCGTCGCTGGCATGACCATCGTGACGGCGACTGGCTGTTCTGTGGCCCGCAACCAGCAGACCGCGGGTTCGTACATCGATGACGCCGGCATCACGACCGCCGTGAAGGCCAAGATGGCTGAAGACAAGACGGTGTCCGCCACCTCCATCAGCGTGGAAACGCTGAATGGCACGGTTCAGCTGTCGGGCTTTGCCAAGTCCCAGGCCGAAAAGAACCAGGCGGAGGCCATTGCCCGCAACACCAAGAACGTGCGTGAAGTGCGTAACAGCATCGTCGTGCGTCCCTGATAAGGCGCGAGCGCACGCCGGTTGCGGCACCTTCAACGGCAACCACCGTGCGCGGTGAGATGGAAAAGGTTCCGGGGCTTGCTCCGGAACCTTTTTTCATGGAGGAGCCTGGCGCTTGCAGGTCTTCATTGGCTGGCGCAACTTGCGACTCGCCTCGCTGCATTAAGCTCATCACCATGCGGGTATTCAATTGCGACCATTGCGGTCATCTGGTTTTTTTTGACAGCGTGCAGTGCCTGCACTGCGGTAACGCGCTGGCCTTTGTGCCGGATCAGCTCACGATGGCGGCGCTGGCGCCTGCACCGCAGGACGGGCCCGGGCTGTGGCGCAGGATGGGCGAGCGCGGGGGTACTGCGTACAGTGGGCGGCTTTATCGCATGTGCCACAACCACACGCACTACCAGGCCTGCAATTTCGCCGTGCCCGCCAACGACTTTTCAGACCTGTGCGCGTCCTGCCGTCAGACGCGGGTGCTTCCGTACCTGTCTGACGTCGCCAACCTGGGGCGCTGGAAGCAGATCGAAGCGGCCAAGCGCCAGCTTTTTTACACGCTGGCGCGCCTGGGCCTGGAGCCTTTGCCGGGGCGGCCCGGACCGGTGTTCGAATTTCTGGCGGACATGCCGGGCGCACCTTCTGTCCTCACCGGCCACTCCAGCGGCACGATCACGCTCAACATCGCGGAGGCGGACGATGATGAACGCGCCCGGCGCCGCATTGCCCTGGGCGAGCCTTATCGCACGCTGATCGGTCACCTGCGCCACGAGTCCGGCCATTTCTATTGGGACCAGCTGGTGCGCGACGGGGGTCGCACCGAGGCGTTCCGGCAAGTGTTTGGCGATGAACGCCAGGACTACGCCGCCGCCCTGGACGCGCACTACGCGCTGGGCGGTCATCTGGGCGACTGGGCAGCAAGCCATGTGAGTGCCTACGCCGCCGCGCACCCCTGGGAGGACTGGGCCGAGACCTGGGCCCACTACCTGCACATGCTCGACCTGCTGGAGACGGCGGCCAGCTACCAGGCCAGCGTGACGGTGCCCGACCCGCATGCCGCCACCCGCCACCAGGTGACCGACCCGTTTGCCACGGACCGCCCCGACTTTCAGGACATGGTGCGCCAGTGGGTGCCTCTCACACTCCTGCTCAACAGCCTCAATCGCAGCCTGGGGCAGCACGATGCCTACCCGTTCGCCCTGTCGTCCGGTGCCATGGTCAAGCTGCGGTTCGTGCACGATCTGGTGCAGGGCCAGGCAGCCGCGCCAGGCAGTGCGAGGGCCATGTCACCGGAAACGCACTAAGCCTAAATTTTTGGTGTTTTAGGCTCTCGGCGCTTGATGAATAAGCGCGAGCAGCTATTTATTTGATAGCAATCAGAATTCAAGGTTGTCAATCAACCGCGTAGTGCCAAGCCGCGCCGCGCCCAGTGCCACCAGCGTGCCTGCCGCGTCGGCGTCCGTCGCTGGCAGCAGGTCGGCACGGCGGCGCACCGTGAGGTAGTCGGGCGCCCAGCTCCGGGCACGCAGGGCATCGAGGGCCCGGGCTTCCAGGCCGGCGCGGGCGTCCGGCCGCGACAGCCATTGCTGCGCCAGTTGGCCCAATGCCTGCGACAGCGCCACAGCCTCCTGCCGCTCCTGCAGGCTGAGGTAGCCGTTGCGTGAACTCAGTGCCAGGCCATCGGCGGCGCGCTGGGTTTCACCGGCCACCACGTCGATCGGCAGCGCAAACTGCTGCACCATGTGGCGGATCACCATGAGCTGCTGGTAGTCCTTCTTGCCAAACACGGCGGTTCCGCCGGTTTGCCCCAGCACGCACGCAAACAGCTTCATCACCACGGTGCTCACGCCCACAAAGAAGCCGGGGCGAAAGTGTCCCTCCAGCATATCGGCGAGTTGCGGGTCGGGATGCACCTTGAAAGTCTGGGGCTGGGGGTACAGGTCGGCCTCGCGCGGGGCAAACAGCACGTCGCAACCGGCGGCCTGCAGTTGGGCGCAGTCGGCATCCCAGGTGCGGGGGTAGCTGTCAAAGTCCTCGTGCGGCAGGAACTGCAGGCGGTTCACAAAAATGCTGGCCACGGTCACGTCGCCCAGTGGCCGGGCCTGGCGCACCAGGGCGATGTGCCCCTCGTGCAGGTTGCCCATGGTGGGCACAAAGGCGGGGCGGCGGTACGGTGCGAGGGCCTGGCGCAGGTCGGCAATGGAATGGGCAATCAGCATGGGGTGGGACGGGATCAGAAGAAGAAGGGGAAAGGCTTACCAGGCGTGCAAGGTGTTGTCCGGGAAACGGCCCTGCTTGACGGCCTGCACATAGGCCTCCATGGCGCCGCGCACGCTGCCGGCGTCCTGCATGAAGTTGTGGACAAACTTTGGCATCTTGCCCAGGTTCATGCCCAGCATGTCGTGCAACACCAGGACCTGGCCGGCCGTGCCGTTGCCTGCGCCGATGCCGATGGTGTGGCAGTTCGCCAGCGCCGCCGTGAGGTCGGCCGCCAGCGCTGCCGGCACCATCTCCAGCACCAGCATGGCGGCGCCTGCGTCCTGCAGTTCGTGCGCTTCCTTGCGCAGCGTGCGGGCGGCGTCCTCCGTTTTGCCCTGCACGCGGTAGCCGCCCAGGGCGTGCACCGTCTGTGGCGTAAGGCCCAGGTGGGCGCACACCGGCACGCCGCGCTGCACCAGGAATTCCACCGTGGGCGCTGTCCAGCCGCCGCCTTCCAGCTTGACCATGTGCGCACCCGCCTGCATCAGCACGCAGGCGCTGCGCAAGGCCTGTTCGCGGCTTTCGGCATAGGTGCCGTAGGGCAGGTCGGCCACCAGCCAGGCCGTGCCCTGCACGCGGTGCAGGCCGCGCGCCACGCTGGCCGTGTGGTAGGCCATGGTGTCCAGGCTGACGCCCACCGTGCTGGGCAGGCCCTGGCAGACCATGCCCAGCGAGTCACCGACCAGAATGCACTCCACGCCGGCTGCGTCGGCCACCGCGGCAAAGGTGGCGTCGTAGGCAGTGAGCATGGTGATCTTCTCGCCGGCTTCCCGCATCTGCGCAAGGCGCGGCAGGCTGACAGGGCGGCGCTGCGGCAGCGGCGAGGCTGGCGGCAGGGTGCCGTAGGGCGTGGCGGAGACGGTGCTGTGGGCGGTCATGAGGCTTCCAGGGGCGAAATTTCCGCGAGTCTATGCGACCAATAATGGGTGTACTTAGTGGTTTGCGGGCGGGTGGCGCCCGGTGGGGGTTGTTGTGTTCCCGGTATGCTCGCGGCCCATGACGCTTTCGAAATCACCGTTCAAAGACCACGCAGTCACAGACCTGGCCGAGGCCGATGTGGCGCGCGCCCTGGCGGAAGATGTGGGCACTGGCGACCTCACCGCCGGCCTGATCGACCCCGGCCGCCGCGCCCGGGCACGCATCCTGGCACGCGAGTCCGCCGTGATCTGCGGCGCCCCCTGGGCGGAAGCCGCCCTGCGTGCGCTGGACCCGGCTGTGGAAATCACCTGGCATGTGGCCGAAGGCCAGCGCTGTGCGCCGGACGAGGTGGTGCTGGAGGCGGAAGGCAATGCGCGCGCGCTGCTGTCGGCCGAACGCACGGCGCTGAACTTCCTGCAGCTGCTGTCCGCCGTGGCCACCAAGACGCGCACCTATGTCGATGTGGTGGCGGGCACGCGCGCCCAGATCGTGGACACGCGCAAGACCCTCCCCGGCCTGCGCCTGGCGCAAAAGTACGCCGTGCGCGTGGGCGGCGGCACCAACCACCGCATCGGCCTGCACGATGCCGTGCTGATCAAGGAGAACCACATTGCCGCAGCGGGCGGCGTGACGGCTGTATTGCGCGCTGCTGACAAGGTGGCTGCGCAAGCGAAGTTCATCGAGATCGAGGTGGAAACACTGGAGCAACTTACCGAGGCACTGGATGCCGGTGCCAAGATGGTGCTGCTGGACAACATGCCCCTGGCCCAGTTGCGCGAGGCCGTGCGCATCAATGCGGGCCGGGCGATTCTGGAAATCTCGGGCGGCGTCACGCTCGAAGGCCTGCGCGCGCTGGCCGAGACGGGCGTGGACCGCATCTCGATCGGCACGCTGACCAAGGACGTCAAGGCCACCGACTTTTCAATGCGCCTGCAGGAGTTGTCATGAACACCACCATCCTTCTCAAGGAAGTTGATTACGAACAGCCTGCCGAAGGCGGGGTGTGCGCGACCAAGCACGCCTGGGCGCGGGTGCCGCCCGAGCCCACCCAGGCCGAACGCGTGGCGCTGAAAGACAAGATCCGCCGCCTGCTCAAGGAAAAAAACGCGGTCATGGTCTCGCACTACTACGTGCACCCCGACCTGCAGGACCTGGCCGAGGAAACCGGCGGCATCGTGAGCGACTCGCTGGAGATGGCCCGCTTCGGCCGCGACCATGCCGCGCAGACCCTGGTGGTGAGCGGCGTGCGCTTCATGGGCGAAACGGCCAAGATTTTGAGCCCCGAGAAAACCGTGCTCATGCCCGACCTGGATGCCACCTGCTCGCTCGACCTGGGCTGCCCCATCGATGAATTCAGCGCTTTCTGCGACGCGCACCCCGACCGCACCGTGGTGGTGTATGCCAACACCAGCGCCGCCGTGAAGGCGCGGGCCGACTGGCTCGTCACGTCGAGCTGCGCGCTCGACATCGTGGGCGCGCTCAAGGCCGCAGGGCAAAAGATCCTGTGGGCGCCCGACCGCCACCTGGGCGCCTATATCCAGCGCGAAACCGGCGCGGACATGGTGTTCTGGAATGGCGCCTGCATCGTGCACGACGAATTCAAGGCGCTGGAGCTGGAGTTGCTGAAAAATGAGCACCCGCACGCCAAGGTGCTGGTGCACCCCGAGAGCCCTGCCGACGTGATCGCCCTGGCCGACGCCGTGGGCTCCACCAGCGCCATCCTGAAAGCCGCTGGCGAGATGGACGCCACCGAGTTCATCGTGGCCACCGACAACGGCATGATGCACAAGCTGCGCACGCTCAACCCCGGCAAGACGTTTTACGAAGCGCCCACGGCGGGCAACAGCGCCACTTGCAAAAGCTGCGCGCACTGCCCCTGGATGGCGATGAACGGCCTGGCCGATGTGGCGCGGGTGCTGGAAACCGGTGCCAACACCGTGCATGTGGACCCCGCGCTCATCCCGCGTGCGCGCCAGCCGATTGACCGCATGCTGGCCTTCACGGCGGCGCTCAAGAACGGTCAGCCCACCGGCGCACTGGTGCCCCACCTGGGCGCTGCCTGAAAGCGCACGATGTGTTGATGATTGCTCATTTTTTGATAGCTATAAGCGCCTGATCCACTAGCGCCACCGCCTGCTTTGACCCATAGTTGCCGCATTGACTTCACCCAGCCGCTGACTGCGGGCGCCACGCGCCTGCGCCACCGGTTCGAGGCACCGCGCGAGGTGCGGGTGGCCCACGCACTGCACGAGGTCCGCAGTGTGCTCGACGCCGTGTTCGCCGCCGCACAGCAAGGCCGCTGGTGCGTGGGCCATGTGCGCTACGAGGCCGCGTCGGCCTTTGATGCCGCATTGCAGACCCATGCGGCCGACGGCCCGCTGGCCTGGTTTGCGGTGTACGACGTGCCGCAGCCCGAGGCCGACGATGCAACGGATACTGCCCCTGCACAGGTGGTGTGGAACGACAGCCCCGAGCGCGAGGCGTTTGACGCCGCGCTGGCGCAAATCCAGCAGGCCATTGCGGCGGGCGAGTTGTACCAGGTCAACTACACCGCACCCTTTCGCGGCACGCTGCAGGGTTCGCCGCAGGCCTTGTTTGCCGCGTTGCTGCGCGCCCAGCCCGGGGGCTATGCCGCCTACCTGCAGGCGGGTGATGAGCAGGTGCTGTCGGTGTCGCCCGAGCTGTTTTTTGACTGGCGGGACGCGCCGGAGGGCGGCACTCTGCTGGCCCGCCCGATGAAGGGCACGGCCCCGCGTGGCGCCACCCCCGAGCAGGACGCGCAGCAGGCCGAGCACCTGCGCACGGCGCCCAAGGAGCGTGCCGAGAACGTGATGATCGTGGACCTGCTGCGCAACGACATGTCGCGCATTGCGCTGCCGCACAGCGTGCAGGTGCCTGCGCTGTTTGCCACGCAGGCCTTGCCCACGGTGTGGCAGATGACCTCGGACGTGACCGCGCGCACGCGCCCCGGCACCACGCTGACGGATGTTTTTGCGGCGCTGTTCCCTTGTGGCTCCGTCACGGGGGCGCCCAAGGTGCGCGCCATGCAGATGATCCGCGCGCTGGAGCCCGCGCCGCGCGGCGTCTACTGCGGCGCCGTGGGCGTGGTGCGGCCGGGCGGCGCAGCGGGGCCGGACGGCCTCCACCCGGTGGCGGCCACGTTCAACGTGCCCATCCGCACCGTGGTGCTGCGTGGCGTGAGTACGGGTGCGGGTGCGGATGCCTCCCCCGTCTTTGCCGAAGCCACCTGCGGCATTGGCAGCGGCATCACCTCCGGTGCCGAGGCAGGCGCCGAATGGGCCGAGTGGCACTACAAGCGCGCCTTTGTCGAGCGGGCAAGCGCTCCGTTCCAGGTGCTCGAAACCCTGGGCCTGCACGACGGTAAATTCATGCACGCCGACCAGCATGTGCGCCGCATGGGCGAAGCGGCTGCACATTTCGGCTTTGCGTTCAACGCCCATGCGGTGCGCCAGGAGCTGCAGATTGCCGCCCTGCAACACCGCGATGGCGACTGGCGGGTGCGCCTGCTGCTGGCGGCGGACGGCAGCGCCCGCGCCGAGGCCTTTGCGCTGCAGACCACTGCGGTGCCCGTGCGCCTGCAACTGGCGCCGCGCCCCTTTGCGGCCGCCCACAGCGAGTTTGTGCGCTACAAGACCACCCGCCGCGCGCACTACGCGGCGTTTGCCCCCACCATCCCCGGCGTGTTCGACACGGTGCTGTGGAACGAGGCGGGCGAGATCACCGAGGGCACCTTCGGCAACATCGCCGCGCTTATTGACGGACGCTGGGTGACGCCGCCCTTGTCTTGCGGCCTGCTGCCCGGTGTGGGCCGCGCCGTGGCCCTGCAGGACGGCCACGTGGTAGAGGCCGTTCTGCGCGTGGCCGACATACCCCGCGTGCAAGGGTGGGCGTTCATCAACAGCCTGCGCGGCTGGCTGGCGGCTACGCTGGCCGCGTGACTGTGCGCCAGCGGCCCCGTATGTTGCGAGGCTGGCGCCGGGTTCATGGCCGGTTCACAGCCGCTCTTTGGCGTACGAATCCCGGTCCATGTCCACGATCTCCACGCTCAGCTGCACCATCACGCCCTGCGGCCGGGGCGTGCGCTCGCGCAGCACGGCGGCAATGCGGTCGGACAGCTCTTTCTTGGCCTCGGGCGTGCGCCCTGCGAGCAAGCGCAGTTGTGCGTGCACAAAAGCGCGGTTGGCGGGCGCGATGCCGATCTCGAAGCTGTCGGCCACGATGAAACGGGTTTTCAGGTCTGCCTCGTCCTGCACCTGGGGATGGGCGCACAGCGTGGTGTTGAGGGCTGTGAGCGTTTCGGCTTCGGGGTAGTGGGGCAGATTGGCCGAGTATTCGATGGTCAGGTGGGGCATGAAATCGTCTCGCTGGAGGGTTATAGAAGGGCCTGCGTGGGCAGGTGGCCTGGGCTGTGCATGGTACTGCGGCGCATCAACGGTTGAGTGACTGCGTTGCCAGCGCATGCAGCGCCAACAGCAGTTGTTCCACGTCGTCGGTGGTGTGCGCGGCCGACAGCGCAATGCGCAGCCGCGCCGTACCTGCTGGCACGGTGGGCGGGCGGATGGCAGGCACCCACAGGCCTTGGGAGCGCAGGCCTTCCATCGCCGCCAGCGCGGCTTCGTTGCTGCCGATGATCAGGGCCTGCACGGGCGTGTGCGAGGGCAGCAGGTGCCAGCCCAGCGGTGCGGGCAGCGTGGAAAGGCCCTGGCGCAGCTGTGCGATGAGTCCGTCCAGATGTGCGCGCCGGTCGTCGGCCGCCTCCATGATCCGCAGGCTTTGCCGCAACGCGCTGGCCAGCAGCGGCGGTGCCGCAGTGGCAAAGATGTAGGTGCGTGTTTTTTGCAGCAGCCATTCGATGAGGGCTGCATCGCCTGCCACAAAGGCGCCCGCCACACCCGCAGCCTTGCCCAGCGTGGCCATGTAAAGCACGCGGCGTGAAGCCGTGGCTCCCGTCAGCCCCGCCTGTGCCAGGCTGCCGCGCCCTTGGGGGCCCAGCACGCCAAAGCCGTGGGCATCGTCCAGCAGCAACAGGGCGTCGTAGCGCTCGCACAGCGCCAGCAGCGCCGGGATGTCGATCAGGTCGCCGTCCATGCTGAACACCGCATCGCTGATGACCAGCTTGCGCCGGGCGGGGCTGGCGGCGAGCTGCGCTTCCAGCGCGGCCAGGTCGGCGTGGGGATAGCGGTGGATGGTGGCGCGCGACAGGCGGGCGCCGTCAATCAGGCAGGCGTGGTTCAGGGCATCGGAGAACAGGGCGTCGCCTTCGCCCACCAGCGCCGGGATGATGCCCGTGTTGGTGGCATAGCCCGCGTAAAAGTACAGCGCGCGGGGCAGTTGCACATAGGCGGCCAGGTCGCGCTCCAGCGCATCGTTGGCGGCGCTGTGGCCGCTGACCAGGGGTGATCCGCCCGAGCCCACGCCAAAGGTGTGCGTGGCGTCCCGAGCGGCCTCGGCCAGCGCGGGGTGGCCGGCCAGGCCCAGGTAGTCGTTGCTGCAAAAGGCCAGCATGGGCTGGCCGTCCACCAGCAGGTGGGCACCGCCCGCGGGTTGCACCACGCGGCGGCGGCGCAGCAGGTGGGCGCGCTCGATGTCGGCCAGGCGCCCCGGGATCTCGTCGAGCCAGGAGGTGGGGTGGGATTCCTGCGTCATAGCCATTCCCCGGGCAGTTCAAACACCAGGCTGCGCGCATCGGGAAGGTCCTGGTACGGCACCTCGGCCAGCAGCGGCACGCCCAGGCGCGCACGCAGGTAGGCGATGTTCTCGTCAGCGGCCTCCATCTCGGGGTCCACACGGTTGGCCACCCAACCCACCAGCACGAGGCCACGCGCCCGGATGGCCTCGGCAGTCAGCAACGCATGGCTGAGGCAGCCCAGCCGTAAACCCACCACCAGCACCACGGGCAGGGCCAGGGCCTGGGCCAGGTCGGCACCGGTCTGGGTGTCGGTCAGTGGCACATGAAAACCGCCCGCGCCCTCCACCACCACGGCATCCGCCTGGGCGGCCAGCGCCTGGTAGCTGCGCACGATGGCCGCGATATCAATCTGCACCCCGGCACGTTCGGCCGCAATGTGGGGCGACAACGGGTCGAGCAG
This sequence comes from Acidovorax sp. NO-1, assembly GCF_000238595.1. Classification (GTDB taxonomy): domain Bacteria; phylum Pseudomonadota; class Gammaproteobacteria; order Burkholderiales; family Burkholderiaceae_C; genus Acidovorax. The sequence continues at coordinate 72,062 of NZ_AGTS01000036.1, forward strand.
CAGCACGGGGTTGTCCAGCTCGGGTGCGACGGACAGGGTGGAGGCCGAGCGCAGCGCGATCGCGTCCTCGCTGGCCCAGTCGTCCCCCCAAGGCACCACGCCCGCCGCCACGGGCTTCATACCCACCACGCGGGGGTGGTGGGCTGCCAATGCACGCAGCAGACCGGCGGACACCAGCGTCTTGCCGACGCCGGTGTCGGTGCCGGTGACAAAACATCCAATCATCAATTCTCCTCTTGCAGCGTGGCGTTCAGCGCAGCGAGCGCGCCGCTGGCCAGGCATTGCACGGCTTCGTCGTCGAGCATGTAGGGCGGCATGGCATACAGCGTCTTGCCGATGGGCCGCAGCACCAGCCCCCGCGCCATGGCGTGCTGGTGGTAGCGGCGGGAAAAGTCGGGCAGCGTGGTGTCCACATCCCAGGCCCAGATCATTCCGAGGCTGCGCGCATGGCGCACACGTGGATGCTGTGCCAAGGGTGCGCACGCCGCATCGATGCGTTGCGCCAGCGCCTTGTTGGCATTCAGCGCATCCAGCTGTTCAAACAACTCAAGCGTGGCCAGCGCCGCGCGGCAGGCCAGGGGGTTGCCGGTGTACGAGTGCGAATGCAGAAAGCCGCGTGTCACATCGTCGTCGTAGAACGCCGCGTACACCACGTCCGTGGTCAGCACGGCCGACAGCGGCAGCGTGCCGCCGGTGAGGCCCTTGGAAAGACAAATGAAGTCGGGCTGGATGCCCGCCTGCTGGTGCGCAAACATGGTGCCCGTGCGGCCAAAGCCTACGGCGATCTCGTCCACCACCAGGTGCACGTCATAGCGGCTGCACAGCGCGCGCGCCAGGCGCAGGTAGTCGGGGTCGTGCATGGCCATGCCCGCAGCACATTGCACCAGCGGTTCAACAATGAATGCGGCGGTGGTGGTGTGGTGCTCCTGCAGCCAGATCTCCAGCGCGGCGGCGGCGCGCCGGGCCACGTCTTGCGCGGTTTCGCCAGGGGCTGCATTGCGCGCATCGGGGCTGGGCACGGTATCGGCCAAACGCACCAGCGGGGCATAGGCCTCGCGGAAGATCGCAATGTCGGTCACAGCGAGTGCGCCCACGGTCTCGCCGTGGTAGCCGCCGGCCAAGCCCACAAAACGGCTCTTGGCGGGGCGGCCGGTGTTGCGCCAGTAGTGCGCGCTCATCTTCAGGGCGATCTCGGTCGCGGCTGCGCCGTCGCTGCCGTAGAACGCATGGCCCAGGCCGGTGAGGGCGGCCAGGCGCTCGGACAACTCCACCACGGGCGCGTGGGTAAAGCCCGCCAGCATCACGTGGTCGAGCTTGCCCAGTTGGTCCACCAGCGCGGCTTGGATGTGTGGGTGGCTGTGGCCGAACAGGTTGACCCACCAGGAGCTGATGCCGTCCAGGTAGCGCTTCCCATCGGTGCCGTAGAGCCACGGGCCCTGGGCGCGCGCAATGGCCACGGGCGGCTGGGTTTCGTGCCGCTTCATCTGGGTGCAGGGGTGCCAGACGCTGGCGAGGCTGCGGGCCACGAGTCCGTCGTGCGTGGGCTGCATGGTCAGACGCCCTGGGTGGGTACGGCGTGGCGCAGCTCGGTCTGGCGGTTGTGCTCGTCCACGAAGACCAACTGAGGCTGGTGCGTGCCCACCTGGTCTTCATGCACCTGCGCAAAGGCAGCAATGATGATGAGGTCGCCTGCGGCTGCGCGGCGTGCGGCCGAGCCGTTCACCGAGATCATGCCGCTGCCGCGCTGGCCCTTGATGGCATAGGTGACGAAGCGCTCGCCGTTGTTGATGTTCCAGATGTGGATCTGCTCGTTCTCTGCGATGTTGGCGGCGTCCAGCAGGTCTTCGTCGATGGCGCACGAGCCTTCGTAGTGCAGCTCGCACTGGGTCACGGCCACGCGGTGGATCTTGGATTTGAGCAGGGTGCGGAACATCGGCTTCCTTCAGTGAAGTCTGTGAATGGGGGAGGGTCTGCCGGTGGCAGGGCCTTGGTCGGTCAGGGCTGCGGAAAGTCCAGCACGCAGCTGTCGCCCAGCGCTTCGCGCCACACGCGCACGCGGCTCACGCTGGCGCGCAGGTCGGCGGGCAGCGCCTGGGCGATGAAAACGCACAGGTTCTCCAGCGTCGGCGTGCCCAGGCCAGGCACGTCGTCCAGCATGTGGTGGTCCAGCTGCTCGCGCACCACCTCCAGGCCCCTGCGCAGCAGGCCCAGGTCCAGCACCATGCCGGTGGCGGGGTCGCGTGGGCCGCTCAAAAAGACCTCGGCGTGGTAGGTATGGCCGTGCACGCGGCGGCTGCCTTCGGCCTCGATCTCGCGGCGCAGGGTGTGGGCAGCGTCGAAGAAGAAGCGCTGGGAGATGGTGAACAACATACGGGAACCAAAAAGAAAACCGCTCACCGGATACCGGTGAGCTTGTGAGTTTGCAGGCTCAGGCGCCATGCGGGGTGGGCCAGGCAGGCGTCAATGCAAGCGGCAGTGTTCTGTCGCTGCAGAAGGCCATCCATGGGCTGCAGAAAGCGGTGGGTGAACTGCGTGTCCTGCTCCAGCGCCTGCAGGTCAAAGCCCGGCTGGGGCCACACGAGCTTCAGTTCCTGCCCGCTGCGCTGCACCCACGGGGCACCCGCCTTGGGGCTGATGCACAGCCAGTCGATGCCCTCGGGCGCAATCACGGTGCCGTTGCTTTCAACCGCAATGCGAAATTGCTGCGCGTGCAGCGCGTCGATGAGTGCCGTATCGACCTGCAGAAGGGGTTCTCCACCCGTCAGCACCACCAGGCGATGGCCCGCGCCTGCAGGCCATTGGGCGGCGATCAATTCCGCCAGTGCCGTGGCCGTTTCGAACTTGCCGCCCAGCGTGCCGTCGGTGCCCACAAAGTCGGTGTCGCAGAACTGGCAGATGGCCTGCGCGCGGTCCTGCTCGCGGCCAGTCCAGAGGTTGCAGCCCGCAAAGCGACAGAACACCGCGGGTGTGCCCGCCTGGCCGCCTTCGCCTTGCAGGGTGTAGAAAATTTCTTTGACGCTGTAGGTCATCGGGCCACCGGTGGTACGAGAAGGGTGGGGGCCGCAGGCGCGGCCATCTCGGGGTAATCGCGGCTGAAATGCAGGCCCCGGCTTTCGCGGCGCAGCTGGGCGCTTTTCACGATCAGGTCGGCCACCTGCACCAGGTTGCGCAGCTCCAGCAGGTCGCGCGTGACGTGGAAATGGGCGTAGAACTCCTGAATCTCGCCCTGCAGCATGGCAATGCGGTGGGCGGCACGTTCCAGGCGCTTGTTGGTACGCACGATGCCCACGTAGTCCCACATGAAGCGGCGCAGCTCGTCCCAGTTGTGGGAGATGACGACGGATTCATCCGCATCGGTCACGCGGCTGTCGTCCCAGGCGGGAACGGTGGGCAGTTCCGTGGTCGGGGCTGCTGCGATGGCCTGCGCGGCGGCGCGGGCGAACACCATGCATTCGAGCAGCGAGTTGCTGGCCAGGCGGTTGGCGCCGTGCAGGCCGGTGCAGGCCACTTCGCCCACGGCGTACAGGCCGGGCAGGTCGGTGCGGCCCGCCAGGTCGGTCAGCACGCCGCCACAGGTGAAGTGGGCGGTGGGCACCACGGGGATGGGCTCCTTCGTGATGTCGATGCCCAGCGACGCGCAGTGGGCCAGGATGTTGGGGAAATGCTCCTGCAAAAACGCGGGGCTCTGGTGCGAGATGTCGAGGTGCACGCAATCGAGGCCGTGTTTCTTCATCTCGAAGTCAATGGCGCGGGCCACCACGTCGCGCGGGGCCAGTTCGGCGCGCGGGTCGTGGTCGAGCATGAAGCGCGTGCCGCCGGCAGAGGGGGGCAGCTTGAGTTGCCCGCCCTCGCCGCGCACGGCCTCGCTGATGAGGAAAGACTTTTCGTGCGGGTGGTACAGGCCAGTGGGGTGGAACTGGATGAATTCCATGTTCGCCACGCGGCAGCCCGCGCGCCAGGCGGCGGCAATGCCGTCGCCCGTGGCGGTGTCGGGGTTGGTGGTGTACAGGTACACCTTGCCTGCGCCGCCCGTGGCCAGGATGGTTTGCGGCGCGCGGAAGGTGACGACCTCGTCGGTGTCGCTGTCGAGCGCATACAGCCCCAGGCAGCGGTTGCCAGGCAGGCCCAGCTTGCGCGTGGTGATCAGGTCCACCAGCGTGTGCTGCTCAAACAGCGTGATGCCGGGCGTGCTGCGCACCACGTCGATCAGTGTGCGCTGCACGGCCGCGCCGGTGGCATCGGTCACATGGGCAATGCGGCGCGCGCTGTGGCCGCCTTCGCGCGTCAGGTGCAGCTGGTCGCCTTCGAGCGTGAAGGGCACGCCCAGGCCGCGCAGCCAGGCAATCGATGCGGGCGCGTTCTCCACCACAAAGCGCGTGGTGGCCAGGTCGCACAGGCCTGCGCCGGCGACCAGTGTGTCTTCGATGTGCGCGGCAAAGCTGTCGTCGTCAGCCAGCACGGCGGCAATGCCGCCCTGGGCCCAGCCGCTGGAGCCATCTTGCAGCGTGCGCTTGGTGATGACGGCCACGCGGTGCGTGGGCGCCAGGTGCAGCGCGGCCGAGAGGCCGGCGAGGCCGCTGCCTACGATGAGAACGTCGAAGTCGTGGGGTGCCATGGCTTGCGGGTGAAGAAAGGGGTAGCGCCACGGCCACCGGCCAGGGCGGTGAACAGGGGAGCCAGCCTAGACCGGCGTGTAAGCGAGGCGCACGTAAATGGGGGCAAAAGCCTCGGCCTGCGTGATCTCGATCAGCGTCTCTTTGGCCAGCTCCAGCAGCGCAATGAAGGTCACCACCAGCACAGTGCTGCCTTTTTCGGGCTCAAAGAGTTCTTCAAACTCCACAAAGCGGCGGCCCTGCAGCGTTTTGAGCACCATGCTCATGTATTCGCGCACCGAGAGCTCCTCGCGCGTGATCTTGTGGTGCTGCACCAGCTTGGCGCGCTTCAGAATGTCGCGCCAGGCGTCCTGCAGTTCCACCACGTGCACGTCCGGAAAGCGTGGCTGCAGGCTTTGTTCGATGTAGACCTGGGCCTTCAGGAAGTCGCGGCCGTACTGCGGCATGTGCGACAGGCGCATGGCCGCCATCTTCATTTGCTCGTATTCGAGCAGGCGGCGCACCAGCTCGGCGCGGGGGTCTTCGGGCTCCTCGCCTTCGGCCTGCTTCTTGGGCGGCAGCAGCATGCGCGACTTGATCTCGATGAGCATCGCCGCCATCAGCAGGTACTCGGCTGCCAGCTCCAGGTTGCGGCTGCGGATCTCGTCCACATACGCCAGGTACTGCTTGGTAACCCCCACCATGGGGATGTCGAGGATGTTGAAGTTCTGCTTGCGGATCAGGTACAGCAGCAAATCGAGCGGGCCTTCGAAGGCTTCCAGGAAGACTTCGAGCGCATCGGGCGGGATGTACAGGTCTTGCGGCAGCGCAAACAGCGGCTCGCCGTATAGGCGTGCCAGCGCCACCTGATCCACCACCACGGGCATGCCTGCCGCGTCCAGCGCGGACAGATCCGGCGAATCGGCCACGTTGGCTTCGTTCGCTGTGGTCATGGTTTGCTATAAAAAAATGAGCTACTAGAGCTTATTGAATAAGCGCTAGAGGCCATTTTGATGCTTAATCTGCGTTGGTCTGGTAGACGTACGGCTTTTGCTCGACCTGGCCTTCGCGGTACTCGGTCCAGATGCTGCGGTCTACCTTCTTGTCCCACAGCAGGGCACGGCCGGCCTGCTGCTGCTGGTCCAGTTCGGGGCGGCTGGCCTTGAGCTGGTTGATGAACTGCGTGGCGTCGGACTGGTAGTCGGGGCGGCGGAAAATGGACATGGACTGTTAACCTCTCTGCGTCGGATTTTACCGGGACGATCCCATGGCCCTGATTTATCGCTCCTCAGCCCTCGTGGCTGCCGCCTTTTCCCTGCTGGCGCTGACGGCCTGCGATCCGCAGCGCATCAGCGAGCTTCAGCCGGGCGTTTCCACCGAGGCCGACGTGCGCGACCGTTTTGGTATCCCCGAAAACGTCTGGGACGAGCCCGGTGGCGCGCGCACGTTGGAATACAACCGCCAGCCCGCAGGCCAGGTGAATTACATGATCACCATCGGCCCGGACGGGCGCCTGACCGCAGTGCGCCAGGTGCTGACACCCGAAAACTTCGCGCGCGTGCAGCCCGGCATGCGCATGGACGAGGTGCGCCGCCTGCTGGGCAAGCCCGCCAAGGTCACGCCCTACGCTCTGAAAAACGAGACCTGGGCCGAATGGCGCTTTCTCAAGCCCCCGGGCGAGGCGCAGATGTTCAGTGTGGTCCATGGGCCGGACCACGTCGTGCTGCGCACCCAGACGGGGCCTGACACGGAGGCGCCCGAGTTCCGGGGCAGCCGATAGGCGGGACACAGGCAGGACACAGGGGGCCGTGCCGCCAGTCAGACCTGCGCCCCCATCCCCCCTTGCGCCGCCAGCCGGTCGGCAAAGCCGGAGCGCTCGATCAGCGAGCGCGGTTGCTCATGCAGGTGCGTCAGGCTCAGGCGCCCCCCGCGGGCGGCCACGGCCCGCAGGATCTGCTCCAGCGCATCGAGCCCGGTGGTGTCCAGCGCCACCAGTTCGCAGGCGTCCAGCACCACATCCATGCCGGGCGGGCCGGTTTCCACGGCCTGGATGATGGGGTCGATCTTGGCGGCAGCGCCAAAAAACAGCGCCCCGTGCAGGCGCCACGTGGCCACCGGGCGCGTGGCGGCGGTGGCCTGCGAGGCCAGGTCGGCACCGGGCGGTGGCGCGGCATCGGGCTGGCGCACGGCGCGAAACAGCCCGCTCATGCGGCGCACAAACAGCGCGCAGGCCATGAACAGGCCCACCTCGACCGCCACGGTCAGGTCAAACACCACGGTGAGGAAAAACGTGCTCAGCATGAGCAGCCGGTAGTGGTTGCTGAAGTGTTTGAGGCGCACAAACTCGTGCCACTCGCCCATGTTCCAGGCCACGTACAGCAGGATGCCCGCCAGCACCGCCAGCGGAATGTGCAGCGCCAGCGGCGCCGCCACCAGCACGATGATCGCCAGGGTGGCTGCGTGCACCATGCCCGCCACCGGGGATGTGGCGCCCGAACGGATGTTGGTCACCGTGCGCGCAATGGTGCCCGTGGCCGGCATGCCGCCAAAAAACGGCACGATCATGTTGGCCGCGCCCTGGGCCATCAGCTCCTGGTTGGGGTCGTGTTTTTTATGGTGCGGGTCGGTGGCCAGCTGGTCGGCCACGCGCGCGCACAACAGCGACTCGATGGCGCCCAGCAGCGCAATCGTCAGCGTGGGGGTCACCAGCAGCCGCACTGTCTCCCACGAAAAATCGGGCAGGGCAAACACCGGCAGCCCCTGCGGAATGCCGCCAAAGCGCGAGCCGATGGTCTCTACCGGAAATCCCAGCCCCCAGGCCAGCAGGCTCAGCACCACCAGCGCCACCACGGGGGCGGGCACGCGCGCAAAGCGGCGCACCGTGTGCCCCTCCATCAGGCGGATCACCGGCGAGCCCTTGAGAAACAGCCGTGGCCAGAGGAACAGCAGCGCCACACACGCCAGCCCCAGCCCGAACGCATAGGGGTTGAAGGTGTCGATGTGCTGCGCCAGCGCGCTCACCTGCGAAAAGAAATTGCCCGGCATGCGATCGATCGACAGGCCCAGCCAGTCCTTCACCTGCGACAGCGCAATCAGCACCGCAATGCCGTTGGTAAAGCCGATGACGATGCTCACCGGCACAAAGCGCACCAGCGTGCCCAGGCGGAACAGCCCCAGCAGCACCAGCAGCACCCCCGCGCAGGCGGTGGAGATCAGCAGGTTGGCCACGCCGTAGCGCTCCACAATGCCGTACACGATGACGATGAACGCGCCCGCCGGCCCCCCAATCTGCGCGTTGGTGCCGCCCAGCGCCGATATCAAAAAGCCCGCGATGATCGCCGTCCACAGCCCCGCCTCGGGCTTGAGGCCACTCGCAATCGCAAACGCCATGGCCAGCGGCAGCGCCACGATGCCCACCGTAACCCCCGCACCCACATCGGCCAGCCAGCGGCTCTTGGTGTAGTCACGCAGGGCGTCGATCAGGCGGGGGCGAAAAGCGGCAGAAAACTGCATGAGGGCTCCGGTGTGAAGGAACAGCACGTGCGGCGCACCTTGTGTTCACCGCGCAGGACGGACCCCTGCGCGCACGGTGAGCCGCTGGTGCGAGGGGCGTGGGTTCCGGCATGGAGCCAACCAGTGTAGTGAGCAGGGCTTGCGCTGCAACCGATGGCAACCCCAACTGTGCGCGTGCGCCACGCCCGGCATGGCACCATCAGCGTGGTGTCAGGCTAGTGCGTTAAGCACTACAAGTTTGATAGCTGCAGGCGCTTGATGGATAAGCGATGGGGCCTGAAAAGCCTAAAATTTCCCGGAGTTCTGGCGGCACGCAGGCGGCTGCCCTCTGGCGCAATGCTTGCTAGTCTGTACACCCAGACTTCGGCCATGCGGGCGCCCGCCCCGCCGATCCACCCTTTTGCACAAGACTTTTGCCACCACCATGCAACCGCCCACCGCTCCCCCAGTGCCTTCGCTGCGCCACGGCATGTTTGAAGATGCGCAGGCGCTGTTCGCCGGCACCCTGTTTGTGGCCATGGCGCTCATGCTGTTCAACCAGGCGGGGCTGCTGGTGGGCGGCACGGCCGGGGTGGCGTTCTTGCTGCACTACGTCACGGGCATCTCGTTCGGCAAGCTGTTCTTTGTGGTCAACCTGCCGTTCTACTGGTTTGCCTGGACGCGCATGGGCCACGAGTTCACCATCAAGACCTTTGTCTGCGTGGGCCTGCTGTCGCTGCTCACCGAGCTGTTCCCGCACGTGATGCACGTGGACTACCTCAACCCGCTGTTCGCCTCGCTGCTGGGCGGCCTGCTGCTGGGCACGGGCTGCCTGTTTTTGGCGCGCCACCGCTCCAGCCTGGGCGGCGCCACCGTGGTGTCGCTGTACCTGCAGGGGCGCTATGGCATGCGGGCGGGCAAGGTGCAGATGATGATCGACGGCTCCGTGGTGCTGCTGGCGCTGTTTGTGGTGCCACCCGAGCGCGTGGCGTATTCGGTGCTGGCCGTGCTGGTGATGAGCGGGTTTTTGTGGATCAGCCACCGGCCGGGGCGGTACGTGGGGCATTGAGGGGCCGCCCCACATGACGCCGCCATCAACAACAAAGGCCCGTGAAGGGCCTTTGTTTCGGGGTGGGGCGTCTGTGCGCTCAGCGCACGCGCATGCCGGGTGTTGCGCCGGGCCAGGGGTTGAGCACGTAAATGCCCGGGTTGGCCTTTTCGTCGCCGTGACTGGCGGCCAGCACCATGCCTTCGGAGACGCCGAACTTCATCTTGCGCGGGGCGAGGTTGGCCACCATCACGGTGTGCTTGCCCACCAGGTCTTCGGGCTTGTAGGCGCTGGCAATGCCGCTGAACACGTTGCGCAGGATGGGACGTCCTTCCAGGTCGGGGCCTTCACCCACATCCAGTGTCAGGCGCAGCAGCTTGGTCGATCCTTCCACCGGTTCGCAATTCACGATCAGCGCGATGCGCAGGTCGATCTTGGTGAAGTCGTCGATGGTGATGGTGGGGGCGAGTTCTTCGCCGCCAGGATGGGAGCCGACCGCTACGGTTTCTGTAGCTGCTGGCGCTTGTTCTGCTTGCGCTGGGGCCTCAAACAAGGCTTCGAGCTGCTCAGGCGTCACGCGCTGCATCAGGTGCTGGTAGGGCTGGATGGCTTGCACGTCCCCCGCCACGTTCCACTGCTGCATGTTCACCCCCACAAAGCCTTGCACCGCCTGGGCCAGCCCCGGCAGCACAGGTGCCAGGTAGCGGGTGAGCGCGGCAAAGGCGTTGACGAGCACCGAACACACCTGGTGCAGGGCCTCGTTGTTGGCAGCGTCCTTGGCCAAGTCCCAGGGCTTGTTCTGGTCCACATAGGCGTTGACCTTGTCGGCCAGCAGCATGATCTCGCGCGTGGCCTTGCTGTACTCGCGGGTTTCGTACATCTGCGCGATGGCATCGCTGGCGCCGCGCACCTCGGCCAGCAGGGCAGCGCCTGTAGCGCCAAAGTTGCTGGTCAGCTTGCCGTCAAAGCGCTTGGTCAAGAAGCCCGCTGCGCGGCTGGCGATGTTCACGTATTTGCCGATCAGGTCGCTGTTCACGCGCAGCATGAAGTCTTCGGCGTTGAAGTCGATGTCTTCGTTGCGGGCGCTCAGCTTGGCGGCCAGGTAGTAGCGCAGCCACTCGGCGTTCATGCCCAGGCTCAGGTACTTGAGCGGGTCCAGGCCGGTGCCGCGGCTCTTGCTCATCTTCTCGCCGTTGTTCACCGTGAGGAAGCCGTGCACGAACACGTTGTTGGGCGTCTTGCGGCCGCTGAAGTGCAGCATGGCGGGCCAGAACAGCGTGTGGAAGGTGACGATGTCCTTGCCGATGAAGTGGTACTGCTCCATCGCCGGGTCGGCCATGTAGGCGTCGTAGCTTTCGCCGCGCTTTTCCAGCAGGTTCTTCAGCGATGCGAGGTAGCCCACGGGCGCGTCCAGCCACACGTAGAAGTACTTGCCGGGCGCGTCGGGGATCTCGATGCCGAAGTAGGGCGCGTCGCGGCTGATGTCCCAGTCGCCGAGGCCCTCGCTTTGCGTGCCGTCGGGGTTGGTGCGGACGGTGAACCACTCCTTGATCTTGTTGGCCACCTCGGGCTGCAGCTTGCCGTCCTGCGTCCAGTTTTCCAGAAACTCCACACAGCGCGGGTCCGACAGCTTGAAGAAGAAATGCTCGGAGTGCTTGAGCTCGGGCTTGGCGCCGGACAGGGCCGAGAACGGGTTGATGAGGTCGGTGGGTGCATAGACCGAGCCACACACCTCGCAGTTGTCACCATACTGGTCCTTGGCGTGGCACTTGGGGCATTCGCCCTTGATGTAGCGGTCGGGCAGGAACATGTTCTTCTCGGGGTCGAAGAACTGCTCGATGGTGCGCACTTCAATCAGGCTGCCATCGGCGCGGTCGCGCAGGTCCCGGTAAATCTGGCGGGCCAGCTCGTGGTTTTCGGGCGCATCGGTGCTGTGCCAGTTGTCAAAGCTGATGTGAAAGCCGTCCAGGTACTGCTTGCGGCCCGCAGCGATGTCGGCCACGAACTGCTGGGGCGTTTTGCCCGCTTTTTCGGCGGCAATCATGATGGGCGCACCGTGGGTGTCGTCCGCACCCACAAAGTTGACAGCGTTGCCCTGCATCCTTTGGTACCGCACCCAGATGTCGGCCTGGATGTATTCCATGATGTGGCCAATGTGGAAGTTGCCGTTGGCGTACGGCAGGGCGGTGGTAACGAAGAGTTTGCGGGCGGAGGTCGTCATGGGATGCGGCTTTCTCAGGCGGAACCCGCGATTTTAGGGGGGTTGAGTCGGTCTGGTTGCTCGCGTTATGGCTAGAGGCGCATCAGGCGTTGGGTACTTGGGGAGAATTTCGCGTTCGCTACCCCGCGTGCATCGGCAAGCGAAGTCGCGGGGATATTTTTACAAGTGGCGCATTGCGCATGCCTTTTCGTCGATCATGGAATGTCAATACTTCGGATGTTTCATGTCTATAACCTTTGGTGAGTCGCTGTGGTGCTGTGCTGTGCGTCGAATTCAGCGCGTGTTGGGTGTTGCTTCTTTGGGCACGGCAATACTGGCCCACGGTGCGCCTGTGACTACGGTGGTGGTGGAGGAGTCATTTGTATACACCGGAGGTATTTCTCTTGTCGGGCAGAGCGGGGGTACGGGATGGACGAGTGCCTGGGTTTCTGACAGCCCTGCGTTCACGGATTTTTTTACCAATGCCACAGGGCTTGCGCTGCCGGGTGTCACCGCATCAGGGGGCAGGGCAGTTTTCCGGGCCGCAGGCACCCAGATCAATGACGCTGCGCGCAGTCTGCCGCTGCAAAACACAGGGGTGGTGTTTATCCAGTTCCTATCGCAGTTCGGCACTCAGTTCGGCGGGGGAACTCCAACTATTCGTCTGTCTTCATCCGGCGTCCAAACCGGCGGCGTTGGCAACAACGGCGGCTGCGTCATTGCGGTCTATGCGATTCTGACTTCGAATCTCGCAGCGGCGTCGTGCAGTGCGGTCAGCCTCGGTACCTTGAGCGCGGTGGTAGTACGTATTGATTTCACCGCGAACGTCACACGCATGTGGGTTTTGCCTGACCTCACCGGGTTCGACTACCTGAATCCACCTGCACCTTCGGCTGAATATATTGGCTCGGCGCCTGCGTTTGACCGCATTGCGCTCTACAGCAGGAGCCCGGCCAGCATCGACGAATTGAAGGTATTTCGTGTGGTTAATGCGGAGCCCGCCTCAGCGCATCCCATTCCCACCCTTTCTCCGTGGGCGATTGGCGCTTTGACTGCACTATTTTTGTTGGCTGGCCTGCAGTTTGGGCGCAGAGGTTTTTGATTGGTGCTGCAGTCAGCCCTGTTGAGGCTTAGGTATGGTGCCGGATCTGCAACTCTGCTCCGGTATCGCACCATCCGAAGAACCGGCACACCTCCCCGCGCATGGCCAGTGTGTCCGCGCGGCCCAGGGCCATCAGCTCCTGGGTGTAGTTGGCTTCAAACAGCAGGTAGCTCGCCAGCGCCGCGCCGCGCACGTCGGCCATGTTGGTGGTGACGCCCAGGGCGCCCAGCATGGTGCGCACGGGGCGGGGCAGATCGCCTACGTGGCGGGCGGCCACGGCGTCCAGGCGTTGGGAGGGCGCAATCACCAGCAGCTCGATGGGGCGCAGCGCGCTGTGCAGGCGCTTTTCTTCGGGAATCAGCGACAGGGTCTGGTTGATGCGCTGCACGCGTTCCACGTCCACGGCCAGTGCATCCAGAAAAATGTTGGACAGCGCATGCCCCGCGATCTGCGCCAGGGTGGGGTAATTGGGCGTTGGGTTGGCGGCGGCATCGCCCTTGGGCTCGTGCATGCGGCCCGCGCCAATCACCAGGATGCGCTCGGCCCCCAGGTGGATGGCGGGGGCAATGGGGGCTGACTGGCGCATGGAGCCGTCGCCAAAGTATTCGGTGTGCCCGTCCACTTCGATGCCCTTGGCCGGGAAGATGAACGGAATGGCCGAGGACGCGAGCAGATGCTCGTGCGTGATGCGGTCGCTGGCGGCCTTGCGCTGCGAGCGCACCCACGGCTTGACGGGCGAGGCCGCCTCAAAGAACGTGACGTGCTCGCCCGAGCTGTAGCTGGAGGCGGTGACGGCCAGCGCGGTGAGGTGGCCCTTGCGGATCAGCCGGGGCAGGCGCACCAGCGGCACCATCTTGACCAGGAGTTTTTCCAGCGGAGAGTTGTCCAGCAGCGAGCGTGGCCGCATGCGGCGCCAGCGGGCCAGCGCCCAGCCCAGCGACACCAGCGTAAGCCAGCGCGCGCCGCTGCGCATCACGCTGAGTGAATCCGCGCCATACACATGGTGGGCATGGAACTGGCGCCACACCCGCGCGATGCGGCGCACGGCTCGGTCAAAGTTGTCGGCGCCACAGGCCAGTGCGGCGGCGTTGATGGCACCCGCCGAGGTGCCGGTGATGATGGGAAAGGGGTTGGGGCCGCCCCCCTCTCCACAGGCCTGGCGCAGGTCGGCAATGGCTTCCAGCACCCCCACCTGGTAGGCAGCCCGGGCGCCGCCGCCGGTCAGCAGCAGGCCCGCAGGGCGCGACGGGGAGGCTGGCGGGGTTGCATCGGGGCTGGCTGGGGTGGGCATCGGTGGGGTGGCACAAGCGGGGAAGATAGCCCCGAGTGTGGAGGGCGCCCCGCGCGGCACCATGTGGGAAAACCCGAGGGCCGGCGGCGGGCCTGCCGCGCGGGTGGGATGGGATTACCGGGCCGCCAGCAGCAGGCGCGCCACGCCTTCGCCTTGCAGCACGGTGATGCCGTGGTCGCGCGCGAAGGCACGCGCGTTGTCGCTCAGTTGCCCCTGGGTGACCACATACACGCCGGCCGACGCATCGCGCGCCTGCATGGCAGCGTGCAGATCGCGCAACGGCTCCACGCCATGGGTGGCCGCCTTCCACCGGCGGGCGCTGACCAGCGTCGTTTTGCCGCCGAGGATCAGCGCCATGTCGGCCGCGCCGCCCGGCTTGAGGCGTTCTACCGTGCAGCCCTCGCGCACCCACGCGGCTTCCAGCGTGTCGGCAAAGCTGCGCCACGGCATGCTGCCCACGGCATCCAGCATCTCGGCCACCTTGGCGGGGCTGGGCGCGCGCAGCTGGCGCCATGCGGCGATGCAGCCCACCACAAAGATGGGAAACCCGGCGAGCGAGCCCACCAGGAAGTACTCCTTGGGCAGCAGCGCACCCGACACCAGTGTGATGAGGCCCACCACCACAAAGCTGATCCACCACGGCGAGCGCAGCAGCACCGCAAACAGGGATTTCTCGGCCATCTTGAATTTCACGGGGGTCCTTTACGTTCTGTCTGTTTCTCGCCGCGGCAGCGGGTGGCCGCGGGCGAAGCGTGCGCATTGTCCTTCAGCGGCAGGGGGCGGGGGCTTGGGAATAGACTACCGGCCCCACAGGAGTTAATTGAATGGCAGTCACCGAACAGGGCCTTTTGGCCGCACTTTCCAGCGTGCTGGACCCCCATACGGGCAAGGATTTTGTCAGCACCCGCGCCCTGCGCAACCTGCAGATCACCGGTGGCGACGTGGCCTTTGACGTGGAGCTGGGCTACCCCGCCAAGAGCCTGGTGCCCGAGCTGCGCCGCCAACTGGTGGCCGCCGCAAAGGGCGTGGCGGGGGTGGACAACGTGTCGGTCAACATCACCACCAAGGTCATCGCCCATGCCGTGCAGCGCGGCGTGCAGCTCTTGCCGCAGGTCAAGAACATCATCGCCGTGGCCTCCGGCAAGGGCGGTGTGGGCAAGAGCACCACGGCCGCCAACCTGGCCCTGGCCCTGGCGGCCGAGGGCGCCAGTGTGGGTGTGCTCGACGCCGACATCTACGGCCCCAGCCAGCCCATGATGCTGGGCATCAACCGCCGGCCTGAGAGCGACGACGGCAAGACCATGGAGCCGCTGGAGAACTACGGCGTGCAGGTCATGTCCATCGGTTTCCTGGTGGACCAGGACGAAGCCATGATCTGGCGCGGCCCCATGGCCACGCAGGCGCTGGAGCAGCTCTTGCGCCAGACCAACTGGAGAGACCTGGACTACCTCATCATCGACATGCCCCCCGGCACCGGCGACATCCAGCTCACCCTGAGCCAGCGCGTACCCATGACTGGTGCTGTCATCGTCACCACGCCGCAGGACATCGCCCTGCTCGACGCCAAGAAGGGCATCAAGATGTTCGAAAAGGTGGGCGTGCCCATCCTGGGCATCGTCGAGAACATGGCGGTGCATGTGTGCAGCAACTGCGGCCAGGTGGAGCACATCTTTGGCGCCGACGGCGGCAAGAAGATGGCGGCCGACTACGGCATGGACTACCTGGGCGCGCTGCCGCTGGACATGAGCATCCGCCTGCAGGCCGACAGTGGCAAACCCACGGTGGTGGCCGACCCCGACGGGGATGTGGCCAAGATCTACAAGAAGGTGGCGCGCGACGTGGCGGTGAAGATCGCGCAGCAGGCCAAGGACTTCTCCAACAAGTTCCCCACCATCTCGATCAGCAAGAACACCTGATCCTCCTGATCTGCCGCGCTGCGCTATGAACCTGCTCGCGTCCCTGCGCTACCTGGTGGCGCTGCACGAGCACCGGCACTTTGGCCGGGCTGCGCAGGCCTGCCACATCACGCAGCCAGCGCTGTCCAACGCGCTGCGCGCGCTGGAAAAGGAGTTTGGCGTGGTGGTGGTGCGCCGGGGCCGCAGCTTCGAAGGCTTCACGCCCGAGGGCGAGCGCGTGCTGGCCACCGCCCAGCGCATGCTGCACGAGCACCAGGT
The DNA here is from genome assembly GCF_000238595.1 of Acidovorax sp. NO-1. Lineage (GTDB taxonomy): Bacteria > Pseudomonadota > Gammaproteobacteria > Burkholderiales > Burkholderiaceae_C > Acidovorax. Next base: position 87,961 of record NZ_AGTS01000036.1, read on the forward strand.
GCTGCAGCAGGACCTGAGCAGCGACGCCGCCCACCCGCGCGGCACGCTGCGCCTGGGCGCGGTGCCCACCGCCATGCCCATCCTGGCGCGGTTTGCGGCGCAGCTGCAGGCACGGCACCCGGGCATCGTGCCGGTGGCGCTGTCGATGAGCTCGCAGGCGCTGGAGGCGGGGCTGGAGAGCATTGCGCTGGACCTGGCGCTGGGCTACACCGAGCGCATGCCTGCACGCGGCGGGCCATTGCGTGCTTGGCCGCAGTATGTGGAGCACTACTTTCTGCTGCGCCGAGCCCCTGCCGCCAACGTGCGCGGCTTGCAGATCGGCGACCCCATGCATTGGGCCGATGCCGCACGCCTGCCACTGTGCTTGCTTACCCCCGAGATGCACAACCGAAGCCTGGTCGATGGCGCCTTCCGCGCTGCCGGCGCCACGGTGATGCCTGCGATGGAAACGGATTCGGTGCTGACCCTGGCGCTCAGCGTGGTGGCGGGCCATGTGTGCAGCGTCCTGCCCGGTGCGCTGGTGGACGCCGTGCGCGGCCATGATGGACTGGAGGCCCTGCCGTTGACGAGCCCGGTGCTCACCACCCCCATTGGATTCATGTCGCACCGGCAGGTGCAGCCCACCCGGGCGCTGGATGCGGCACTGGCGCTGGCGCAAGATCGTGAGTGGTTGCAGCACGCCGCAGCGCACAGCGGATTGCTGGCGGCGGAGCCGCTGTAGGTGCAGGTTTCTCGGGCCCTACCCACGCGAAATGGGCCGGGCCGCCCCAGTGCTGTAGCCACGCGTCGCTGCCACGCGATGAAGGCCGGCGCACCCACCAGCTCCAGCACCGTGAAACCGATAAATGGCGCGGGTGGCAGGCCCAGAAAGGCCATCGACAGCGCCCGGCCCACGCCGCCTAGAAACACCGCGCCCCACAACACCGCAAACATCCGCCCCTCGCGGTCGATGCGCGGCACCAGCGACCACATCGCCAGGCCCAGCCCCAGCCACACGCCGCCAAAAAAGCGCAGGTTGCCGTCGAGCAGCGCATCGCGCGGCAGGCCGCTGGTGCGGTAGATCGGGTCGTAGATGCCCATCATCGTCAGCACGCCAGTGGCAACTGGGATCAGCGCCATCACGGCGGTAGTGGCTTGGAGCAGGCGTCGGGTCATGGTTTATCTTTACGGTGTCAGGATTGGGTATTGTTGGGGTGTATCTTGACTGTGTCAAGATTGCCGCCATGAACTCAGCTGAAACTCCGCGCGCCACTTACCACCATGGCGACTTGCGCACCGCACTGGTGTCTGCCGCCGAGGGCTTGCTGGCGTCCGGGGCCACGCTCAGCCTCCGCGCGGTGGCCAAAGCGGCGGGGGTGTCGCATGCGGCCCCATACCACCACTTCGCCAATCTGGATGCGTTGCTGGCTGCCGTGGCCACGCGCGGTTTTCACGACCTGGCGGCCGACATGGAGGCCGCACACCCCGGTGTGGACACCGCCGCCAGACTGGTGGGGCACTGCACCGCCTACGTGGCCTTTGCGCTCGCGCGTCCTGCCGCGTTCCGGCTGATGTTCAGCCCGCTGCTGCAACACAAGGCCGACCACCCGGCGTTGCGGGCGGCGGCGGACGGGTCTTTTGAGGTGCTGCGCAAAGCCGCCCATGCCCATGTGGGCGAAGGGGCGGACGAGCTGGCACTGGCGGGGTGGAGCCTGGCCCACGGGCTGGCCAGCCTGGCGATCGATGGCGCCCTGTCCACCGCGCCCGTGTCCATGCCTTCGGCGCAAGACCTGGCGGCGCTGCTGGCGAGCCGGTTGCTGGAGAACCTGCCAACGGGCAGAGCAGGCAATGCAGGCAGGGAAGGCGGCGGATGAGCTGCCCCCACGCTGTGCAGCGCAATGCCACGGTGCGCAGCTCATTTGTTTTTGTGATCGACCCATGTGCATCCGCAATTTGACGCACCGGGGTGCCTCGCCGACACTGCGACCGCCCAGCCGCCTTATGCAGGCGGCTTCATAGGCACCACAACAAGACATTCCACGATTTCGCTCCATGCACCTCGCCCCCGAAGCCCCCACCGCCACCGTCGTGGCCGCCGTGTCGGTCAACGACATGCGCGAGCGCATCCGCCGCAAAAGCCGCCTCAAGGGCCGCCAGCCCGAGGACGCAGCGATGGCCGATGTGGCGCAGTTGCTGGGCCCGCGCCCGGCCGAAGGCTTCCGGCGCGACCTGCTCATTGAATACCTGCACCGCCTGAACGACCACTTCGGCGTGCTGCACGACCGGCACCTGGTGGCGCTGGCCAAGCAGCTGAATCTGCCCATGGCCGAGGTGTACGAGGTGGCCAGCTTCTATCACCACTTCGAGATCGTGCGCAGCGATGACGCTGTGGCCCCGCGCCTGGTGCTGCGCGTGTGCGAGAGCCTGAGCTGCAGCCTGGCGGGCGCGCATGAACTGCTGGCCGCCTTGCCCGAGCGCCTGCGCGCGATGAACCTTGGTGAAGGGCAGGGCGATGTGCAGGTGCAGGCCGTGCCCTGCGTGGGCCGCTGCGAGCAGGCGCCGGTGGCCGTGGTGCACCAGTGCCCGGTGCCGCACGCCACGGTCGATGCGGTGCTGGACGCCGTCAATTTGAAGCCAAATCGGGCTCTGGCGCTTCACCCATCAGCGCCAGCAGCTATCAATTTTGATATTGCAGCGCTGGCCGAACACAGCGTACCCGCGCAGCCGGATGGAATCAGCCCCGCCCACACCGACCTGGCCACCTACCGCGCCCACGGCGGCTATCAGACGGCGGCCGCGCTGGTCAATGGCGAGATGGATGCCGAGGCCGTGCTTGCGGCCATGGAGGACTCGGGTTTGCGCGGCCTGGGGGGCGCGGGCTTCCCGGCGGGGCGCAAGTGGCGCATCGTGCGCGACCAGCCCGCGCCGCGCCTGATGGCCGTGAACATCGACGAGGGCGAGCCCGGAACCTTCAAGGACCGCACCTACCTCGAACGCGACCCGCACCGCTTTCTGGAAGGCGTGCTCATCGCGGCCCAGGTGGTGGGCACCGAGGCCGTCTACATCTACCTGCGCGACGAGTACCACGGCTGCCGCGCGCTGCTGCAAGCGGCGCTGGATGACCTGCGCGCCGAGCCCCCATGCCCCCTGCCGCACATCGAGCTGCGGCGCGGCGCGGGCGCCTACATCTGCGGCGAAGAGTCGGCCATGATCGAGAGCATCGAAGGCAAACGCGGCGAGCCCCGCATGCGCCCGCCTTACATCGCGCAGGTGGGCCTGTTTGGCCGGCCTACGCTGGAGCACAACTTTGAAACCCTGTACTGGGTGCGCGACATCGTGGAACGTGGCCCGCAGTGGTTTGCCAGCTTTGGCCGCCACGGCCGCAAGGGGCTGCGCAGTTTCAGCGTGAGCGGGCGCGTGAAGCACCCGGGCGTCAAGCTGGCGCCCGCGGGCATCACGGTGCAGGAACTCATCGACGAATACTGCGGTGGCATGCCCGATGGCCACCAGCTCTACGCCTACCTGCCCGGCGGCGCCTCGGGCGGCATCCTGCCCGCGAGTCTCAACAACATTCCGCTCGACTTCGACACGCTGCAGCCCTACGGCTGTTTCATCGGTTCGGCCGCCGTCATCGTGCTCAGCCAGCACGACCGGGCGCGCGATGCGGCGCTAAACGTGATGCGGTTTTTTGAACACGAAAGCTGCGGCCAGTGCACGCCCTGCCGCGTGGGTACGGCCAAGGCCGCGACGCTGATGGAAGCGCCGCTGTGGGACGAAGAACTGCTGGACGACCTGGCGCAGGTGATGGGCGATGCGTCCATCTGCGGCCTGGGCCAGGCGGCGCCCAACCCCATCCGCTGCGTTCACAAATACTTTCCGCATGAGGTGGGCGAGGGCCCCTGGCCGGGCGATTTGCCCAAGCCGCGTAACAGCCCGCTGACCGAGCAATTGCCCGGAGGGTTGAAGCCATGAGCGCCGTGTTGACACCTACTGCTGCGGCGCAGCCCGCCGTGGCCTTCGAGCTGGACGGCCAGCCCGTGACAGCCCACCCGGGCGAGACCATCCTCAAAGCCGCGCAGCGCCACGGCGTGGAGATTCCCCACCTTTGCTACGCCGACGGCCTGCGCCCCGACGGCAACTGCCGCGCCTGTGTGGTCGAGATCGCGGGCGAGCGTACGCTGGCGCCCAGCTGCTGCCGCGCACCGGCGGATGGCATGAAGGTGCAGGCGGCCAGCCCGCGCGCCCGCAAGAGCCAGCAGATGGTGGTGGAGATGCTGCTGTCGGACATGCCCGATGTGGGGTATCGGTGGAACGATGAAAAATCAAATACTTCTGAATTGATAGCTGGTGGCGCTTATCCATCAAGCGCTAGCGGCCAATTTGACTCAAAAAATCCAGAAACGATAGGCCAGCACGGCGAGCTGAGCGCCTGGGCGGACCGCCTGGGCGTGGCCGTGCGCCCGGCCCTCAAGGCCCTGCGACGCGAGCAGCCCGCGCCTGACCTGAGCCACCCTGCCATGGCCGTCAATCTGGACGCCTGCATCCAGTGCAATCGCTGCGTACGCGCCTGCCGCGAAGAGCAGGTGAACGACGTGATCGGCTACGCGCTGCGCGGGGCAGACAGCAAGATCGTCTTCGACCTGGACGACCCCATGGCCGAGAGCACCTGCGTGGCCTGCGGCGAATGTGTGCAGGCCTGCCCCACGGGCGCGCTCCGCCCCAAGACCCACATCGGCCCGCAGGCGGTGGACCGCAAGGTCGATTCGGTCTGCCCGTTCTGCGGCGTGGGCTGTCTCATCACCTACAACGTGCGCGATGAAAAAATCATCAGCGTCGAAGGCCGCGATGGCCCGGCCAACCATGGCCGCCTGTGCGTGAAGGGGCGTTTTGGCTTCGACTACGCCCACCACCCCGACCGGCTGACGGTGCCGCTGATCCGCAAGCCCGGCGTGCCCAAAGAGGTGCGTCCCTACGGCGCTGACTGGCGCGACACCTTCCGCGAGGCGACCTGGGAGGAGGCGCTGAACCTGGCCGCCGGCACGCTCAAAAACCTGCGCGACACACACGGCCCCAAGGCGCTCGCAGGCTTTGGCTCGGCCAAGGGCAGCAACGAAGAGGCCTACCTGTTCCAGAAGCTGGTGCGCACCGGTTTTGGCAGCAACAACGTGGACCACTGCACGCGGCTGTGCCATGCCTCCAGTGTCGCCGCGCTGCTCGAAGGCGTGGGCTCGGGCGCAGTGAGCAATCCGGTGAATGACGTGGGGCATGCAGAACTGATCTTCGTGATCGGCTCCAACCCCACGGCCAACCACCCCGTGGCCGCCACTTGGATGAAGAATGCCGCCCAGCGTGGCGCGAAGATCGTGCTGGCCGACCCGCGCATCACGGACATCGGCCGCCACGCCTGGCGCACGCTGCAGTTCAAGGCCGACACCGACGTGGCCATGCTCAATGCGCTCATCCACACCGTGATCGACGAAGGTCTGGTGGATGAGGCCTTCATCCGCGACCGCGCCAACAACTTCGAGGCCCTCAAGGCCAACGTGATGGGCTCCAGCCCCGAGGCCATGGCGCCCGTGTGTGGCATACCGGCTGAGACGCTGCGCGAGGTGGCGCGTGCGTTTGCTACCGCCAAGTCCTCCATGATCCTCTGGGGCATGGGCGTGAGCCAGCACATCCACGGCACCGACAACGCGCGCTGCCTGATTGCGCTGTGCGCCGTCACCGGCCAGATCGGCAAACCCGGCTCGGGCCTGCACCCGCTGCGCGGCCAGAACAACGTGCAGGGCGCCAGCGACGCGGGGTTGATCCCCATGATGTTCCCCAACTACCAGCGTGTAGACAACGCCGGGGCGCGTGCCTGGTTCGAGGATTTCTGGGGCACCCGGCTTGATGAGGTGCCGGGGTACACCGTGGTCGAGATCATGCACAAGGCCCTGGCCGACGACAGCGATCCGCACAAGGTGCGCGGCATGTACATCATGGGCGAGAACCCTGCGATGAGCGACCCCGACCTGAACCACGCGCGCCACGCGCTGGCCAGCCTGTCGCACCTGGTGGTGCAGGACATTTTCTTGACCGAGACCGCCTGGCTGGCCGATGTGGTGCTGCCCGCCAGCGCCTGGCCCGAAAAGACCGGCACCGCCAGCAACACCGACCGCATGGTGCAGATGGGCCGCCGCGCCCTGAACCCGCCGGGCGACGCGCAGCCTGACCTGTGGATCATCCAGCAAATTGCCCGGCGCATGGGCTTGGACTGGACCTACGAAGGCGAGGAATCCGGCGTTGCCGCCGTGTACGACGAAATGCGCCAGGCCATGCACGCGAGCATCAACGGCATCACCTGGGACCGCCTCGCGCGCGACTCCAGCGTGACCTACCCGTGCCTCACGGAGGGCGACCCGGGCCAGCCCATCGTCTTCACCGAAAAATTCCCCACGCCCACGGGCCGCCTGCAACTGGTGCCCGCCAGCGTGATACCGGCCGCAGAAAAGCCCGATGCCGACTACCCCCTGGTGCTCATCACCGGCCGCCAGCTGGAGCACTGGCACACGGGCAGCATGACGCGGCGCAGCACCGTGCTCGACGCCATCGAGCCCATGGCCACCGCATCGCTGCATGGCGGCGAACTGGCCCGGCTGGGCGTGCAGCCCGGTGCGCTGGTGGGCATCCGCTCGCGGCGCGGCATGCTGCAGGTGCGCGTGCGCCGTGACGACGGCACGCCGCGTGGCACGGTGTTCATGCCCTTTGCATATGTGGAGGCGGCGGCCAATCTGCTCACCAACGCGGCGCTCGACCCGTTTGGCAAGATCCCGGAATTCAAGTACTGCGCGGTGGCCATCGAGCCGCTGGAGGCGGCGCAAGACCTGCAGCACTGAGATTGGCCTGCAGGCGTTCGGCGGCTGACAGTCAAAAAGCCGTTCGGGCTGAGCTTGTCGAAGCCAGGGCGCAAGGCTTGCTGCTCACGGAGTCACCTGGCTGGCATGTCGGATGTAGGGGCGGGCTTTCCCCGAGGCGGGCCGTCGCGGGTAAAGTCTGTGCCCATGACTGAGCGCCCCTACACCGACGTTGCCGTGATCATGCGGTGCGAGCACATCGACAACCGCTGGCAGCCCTGGCGCTGGTCGCTGGCCGAGGTGGTGGTCCATGAACCCGCCTTCGGCACCGAACCCCGGCCGCTGATCCAGGACGAGCGCGAGCAGCGCTGGCTGTTCCCCGGCTTTCGCGTAGAGCTGTTCCGCGACGATGCCGAGGGCTACCACCTGAACCTCACCTCGCCCGCACCCTGCTGGTTTGTGATGTGGCGCCGTGATGAAGACACGGGCACCGGGGCTATTCCCCTGGCACGCCCCGTGGCGGTAAGCCTGAGCTACCACGACGCGGGCCGGTGGCTGGACGCGCAGGAAACGGTCGAGCAGGTGCCTGCGGCGCCCGAGGTGGTGGAGGCAATGCGCGCCTTTGTAGCCGAGCACTACCAGCCCGAACCCAAGCGCCGTAAGCGTCCCGACAGCTTCCGCACGCTGCAGGACCGGTTTGGCAACCCCGCGTCGGTGTCCACTGAAAAAATCCGGGGTGGAGGGGGAGGCAATGGCTGACGGGTTTTTTGGCCGCTGGTCGCGCCGCAAGCAGGAGGTGCGCGAGGGCAAACCGCTGGAGGAGCCGCCGCCACCCGCGCCGTCCGTGCCCTCGGTGCCTTCAGCCGTTGGTTCGGCACCTCAGCCCGCGTCCGCTGTGGCTGCCGGAGCAGACCCTGGCGCAGCAAAAAGCGCTGCTCCCACCGCCGAAGCCCCGCCGCCGCCCACGCTGGCCGATGCCCAGGCGCTCACGCCCGCGTCAGACTTCAAAGCCTTTGTGGCGCGCGATGTATCGCCCGAAGTGCGCAACCTGGCGATGAAAAAGCTGTTTGCCGATCCGCACTTCAACGTGATGGATGGCCTGGATATCTACGTGGGCGACTACACCCAGCCCGACCCTTTGCCCGACGGCATGCTGCGCAAAATGGCCAGTGCGCATGCGATGGGCTTTTTCGACCATGAAAAGACGGCAGATCCGTTGCCCGCGAACCAGTCTGCCGCAGCATCGACAGAAACGGAACCGGACCCAATAGCCCCAGCGGTTGCTCAGACTCGGGATGATGCCGAGGGTGCAGCGCCGCAGGACGTGGCACAGTCCGGGGTATGCAACGCTATTCCTAGCGACCCCTCCAGCGAGCGTGAGGTGGTCACGCGGCCCGATGAGGGCGCGATGGCCATCCCAGCCAGCCACATTGAAAATGACCACCACGCTCATCTGCGACTGCAACCAGACGATGCCCCTCAACGCCAAGGCGTTGGGCGCGGCGCTGCATGAAGACCTGATCCTCCATTCCACCCTGTGCCGGCGCGACGCGGGGGCATACCAAAAAGCCATTCAGTCGGGCGACGACGTGGTGGTGGCCTGCACGCAGGAGCAGCGCCTGTTTGGCGACCTGGGCCAGCAGACCGAAGGCGCGGTGTCCCCCATACGGTTTGTGAACATCCGCGAAACCGGGGGCTGGAGCCGCGATGCAGCCAAGGCCACGCCCAAGATCGCCGCGCTGCTGGCCGCCGCCCGCCTGCCCGATCCGCCGCCCGTGCCCACGGTCACCTACAAGAGCACGGGCCGCTTGCTCATCATCGGGCCGCTCGACCAGGCCGAACAGGCTGCCGCCCTGGTGTCGGATGTGCTCGACGTCACCCTGTTCACCCAGGGCCCCGGCAATGCCGGCGGTGCGCAGGCACGGCGTTTTCCCGTGCTGGGTGGGCGCATCACGGGCCTTACCGGCTGGCTGGGTGCGTTTGAGCTGCAGTGGAAGGCAGACAACCCCATTGACCTCGACCTGTGCACACGCTGCAATGCCTGCGTGGCAGCCTGCCCCGAGAACGCCATTGGGCTCGATTACCAGATCGACATGGCCGCTTGCCAGTCGCACCGTGCCTGCGTCAAGGTGTGCCAGGTGGCGGGTGCCATCGACTTCACCCGCGACGCCACGGCGCAGACCGAGCGCTTTGACCTGGTGCTCGACCTGCGTTCGCCCACCGCCACGCCCACGTTTTTGCAGCACGCGCTGCCGCAGGGCTACCTGCGCTGGGATGGGCGCGACATGCTTGCGCTGCTCAGGCTGCGCGAGCTGGTGGGCGAGTTCGAAAAGCCCAAGTTTTTTGTCTACAAACAAAAGCTCTGCGCCCACAGCCGCAACGAAACCGTGGGCTGCAACGCCTGCGTGGACATCTGCTCGGCCGAGGCCATTGCCAGCGACAAGAGCCGCCAGCGGATCTTGGTGAACCCCAACCTGTGCGTGGGCTGCGGCGCCTGCACCACCGTGTGCCCCACGGGCGCGCTGACCTATGCCTACCCCAGTGCGACCGAGCAGGGCGCCAAGCTCAAAACCTTGTTGTCCACCTACGCCGCCGCAGGTGGCAAGGATGCCGTGCTGCTGCTGCACAGCCAGGAGCGCGGCCAGGCGCTGGTGGAAGAGCTGGGCCGTGCCGCGCAGCTCAAGCTGGCGCAGGGCGTGCCTGCCAATGTGATCCCCGTGGCGCTGTGGCACACGGTCAGCACCGGTGTGGACCTGTGGCTGAGTGCCATTGCCTACGGCGCTTCGCAAGTAGTGGTGTTGAGCACCGATGAAGAAGCCCCGCAGTACCTCGATGGCCTGCAGTCACAGATGGATGTTGCGCAAGCCATCTTGCGCGGGCTGGGCTACACCGGCACCCACATGCAGCTGCTGCGCGCGGCGCACCCCACCGAGCTGGACGCCGCCTTGCAGGCCCTGGGCCAGACACGCCAGAAGACCCCGGCCGTGGCTGCGCGCTTTGCAGTGGCGCAGGAAAAGCGCAGCACGCTGGAGATGGCGCTCGACCACCTGATCGAGCAGGCGCCGATGCCTCTGGCCGAGCGGCCAGAGGCCATTGCCTTGCCATCTGCGGGTTCACCACTGGGCACCATCGAGGTCAACAAGGACCGCTGCACCCTGTGTCTGAGCTGCGTGAGCGCCTGCCCCGCGAGCGCGCTGCAGGACAACCCGCAGCTGCCGCAGCTGCGCTTCATTGAAAAGAACTGCGTGCAGTGCGGCCTGTGTGCCACCACCTGCCCCGAAAACGCCATCACCCTGCAGCCGCGCCTGCTGCTGAGCCCGGAGCGCGCACAACTGCTTGTGCTCAATGAAGCCAAGCCCTGGGCCTGTGTGCGCTGCAGCAAGCCCTTTGGCACCGTCAAGGCCATCGAGGCCATGCTGGGCAAGCTGTCGGGCCACGCGATGTTCCAGGGCGACGCGCTGGAGCGCCTCAAGATGTGCAGCGACTGCCGTGTGATCGACCTGTATTCCTCCCAAAGCGAAACGAAAGTGACAGACCTGTGAGCGCCCCATCTGCTTCTTTGGTATCCCCTGTTGGCAGCTCCGCACTGGACGAGGAGACCGCGCGTGCCGAGCTCTACGGTGTGCTTTCGCAGCTGTACTACGCCGCGCCCAGCCCAGAACTGATGGCTGCGCTGCGCGTGGCCGTCACCGAGGCTCCGGCAGACGGCGCATTTTTGCAAGAGCCCTGGCAGGTGCTGGTGGGCGCTGCGCGCGCGCACAGCGACGCCGCCATCGCACAGGAATTCGATCGTCTGTTTGGCGGCGTGGGCAAGCCCGAGGTGTACCTGTACGGTTCGCACTACCTGAGTGGCTTTCTGAACGAGAAGCCGCTTGCGCGCCTGCGCGCCGATCTGGACCGTCTGGGGTTGGCGCGCGACGATGCCATGCCGGAAACCGAAGACCACGTGGCGTACCTGTGCGAAGTGATGCGCTACCTCATCGCGGGCGATGACGTAGCTGTCTGCAACCTGACGGCGCAGCGCGACTTTTTTACGACACATCTGCAGCCCTGGATTGCGCGGTTGTGCGACACGCTCGAAGCGCATCCTGAAGCCCGGTTCTACGGGGCTTTGGCGCAATTCACGCGGGCTTTCATGGACGTGGAGTCGCAGGGTTTCGACATGCTGGCCTGACGCCTGCAGTCCGCACAAACCCGTACATCCACGCTATAAAAGATGAGTGAGTTAGTGGGAGGTGTAAAGCTCGATTGCAGGCTTTTACACACTGACATAGACTGTATGAAATCCGTTTCATAGCAGCGAGCCATTCTGGAGACAAGCATGCAGAACCGCCAGCCGAATTCATCACGCCGGAGTTTCTTTTCCGGCGCCGCCACCGTAGGGGCTGCAGCAGCAGCCGTAGTGGCCCTTCCCCATGTAGCGCCTTCAGATGCCGTTGTGTCTGAACCTGCACGCGTTGCGCCCGAAAAAGGCGGTGGCTACCACCTGTCTGCGCACGTGAAGCAGTACTACAAGACCACCCAACTCTGACCGCGGGGCGTGCCATGTTGTTAACCAAGAAATCCTCCCACGCGGTGCAAAACGCATCGTCGTCTGCATCGCCCTTTGTGCACAGCCTGCGTCGCGGCCTGTCGCAAGCTTTGCCCACCATGGACCGGCGCTCCTTCTTGCGCCGCTCCGGCCTGGGCGTTGGTGTCGGTATTGCAGCGTCGCAACTGACGCTGGTTAAAAAATCCAATGCTGCCGAAGGCGCAAAGGTGGCGGTCGGTGACAGCAAGCTCGAAGTGCGCCGCACCATCTGCACCCACTGCTCGGTGGGTTGTGCAGTCGATGCCATCGTGGAAAACGGCGTGTGGGTTCGGCAGGAGCCTGTGTTCGATTCGCCGATCAACCTGGGTGCGCACTGTGCCAAGGGCGCAGCCCTGCGCGAACACGGCCACGGTGAATACCGCCTGCGCTACCCCATGAAGCTCGTCAACGGCAAGTACGAGCGCATCAGCTGGGATACGGCCCTGAACGAGATCACCGCCAAGATGAAAGAGCTGCGCGAGGCCAGCGGTCCCGACAGCGTGTACTTTGTGGGGTCTTCCAAGCACAACAACGAGCAGGCCTACCTGCTGCGCAAGTTTGTGAGCTTCTGGGGCACCAACAACTGCGACCACCAGGCGCGCATCTGCCACTCCACCACGGTGGCCGGCGTTGCCAACACCTGGGGCTACGGCGCCATGACCAATTCGTACAACGACATGCAAAACAGCAAGGTCGCTCTGTACATCGGCTCCAACGCAGCCGAGGCCCATCCGGTGTCCATGCTGCACATGCTGCACGCCAAGGAAACCGGCTGCAAGATGATCGTGGTGGACCCGCGCTTTACCCGCACAGCGGCCAAGGCCGACGAGTATGTGCGCATCCGCTCGGGCACCGACATTCCTTTCCTCTTCGGCCTGCTGTACCACATCTTCAAGAACGGCTGGGAAGACAAGAAGTACATCAACGACCGCGTCTACGGCATGGAGAAGGTGCGCGAGGACGTGCTGGCCAAATGGACCCCCGACAAGGTGGAAGAGGCCTGCGGTGTCAAGGAAGACCAGATGTTCAAGGTCGCCAAGATGCTGCATGACAACAACCCCGGCACCATTGTCTGGTGCATGGGCCAGACCCAGCACACCATCGGCAATGCCATGGTGCGTGCTTCGTGCATCCTGCAGCTGGCGCTGGGCAACGTGGGCAAGACCGGTGGCGGCACCAACATCTTCCGTGGCCACGACAACGTGCAGGGCGCGACCGACGTCGGCCCCAACCCCGACTCGCTGCCCGGCTACTACGGCCTGGCCGAAGGTTCGTGGAAGCACTTCGCCAATGTGTGGGGCGTGGACTTCGAGTGGATCAAAAAGCAGTACGCATCGCCCGCGATGATGACCAAGAGCGGCATCACCGTGTCGCGCTGGATTGACGGTGTGCTGGAGAACAACGAGCTGATCGACCAGGACTCCAACCTGCGCGGCGTGTTCTTCTGGGGGCATGCCCCCAACTCCCAGACCCGTGGTCTGGAGATGAAGCGCGCCATGGACAAGCTCGATCTGCTGGTGGTAGTGGATCCGTACCCCTCGGCCACCGCCGCCATGGCCGCCATGCCTGGCAAGGCCGAGGACCTGAACCCCAACCGCGCGGTGTACCTGCTGCCTGCCGCCACGCAGTTCGAGACCAGCGGTTCCTGCACCGCGTCGAACCGCTCGCTGCAGTGGCGCGAGAAGGTCATCGAGCCGCTGTGGGAAAGCCGCTCCGACCACATGATCATGCACCAGTTCGCCGAGAAGCTGGGCTTTGCGGCCGAGTTGTCCAAGAACTACAAGATGCAGAAGGTCAAGGGCATGGACGAGCCCGTGCCCGAAGACATCCTGCGGGAAATCAACCAGAGCGTCTGGACGATCGGGTACACCGGTCAGAGCCCCGAGCGCCTGAAGGCGCACATGCGCAACATGCATCTGTTCGATGTGAAGACCCTCAAGGCCAAGGGCGGCAAGGACAAGGAAACGGGCTACGACTTTGGCGGCGATTATTTCGGTCTGCCCTGGCCTTGCTACGGCACGCCTGAGCTGAAGCACCCTGGCTCCCCCAACCTTTACGACACCTCCAAGCACGTCATGGATGGCGGCGGCAACTTCCGCGCCAACTTCGGTGTGGAAAAGGATGGCGTCAACCTGCTGGCCGAGGATGGCTCGCATTCGCTGGGCAGTGAAATCACCACGGGCTACCCCGAATTCGATCATGTCCTGCTGAAAAAGCTGGGCTGGTGGGACGACCTGAGCGACGCCGAGAAGGCCAAGGCGGAAGGCAAGAACTGGAAGACCGACCCCACGGGTGCGATCATCCGTGTGGCCATGAAACATGGCTGCCATCCCTTTGGAAACGCCAAGGCACGTGCCGTGGTCTGGAATTTCCCCGATGCCATTCCGCAGCACCGCGAGCCGCTGTATGGCACCCGGCCGGACCTCATGGCCAAGTACCCCACCCACGACGACAAGAAAGCCTTCTGGCGCCTGCCCACGCTGTACAAGACCGTGCAGGAAAAGAACGTGGCCGACAAGGCGCACGAGAAATTCCCGCTCATTCTCAGCTCCGGCCGTCTGGTCGAGTACGAAGGCGGCGGTGAGGAAACCCGCTCCAACCCCTGGCTCGCCGAGTTGCAGCAGGAGTCGTTTGTCGAAATCAACCCCCGCACTGCGGCGGATCGTGGCATTCGCAACGGCGAACGCGTCTGGCTCAGCTCGCCGACCGGCGCGCGCCTGAATGTGCAGGCACTGGTGACGGAGCGCGTGGCGCCCGACACGGTGTGGATGCCGTTCCACTTCTCCGGCCACTGGCAGGGGGTGGACATGCTGGCCCACTATCCGAAGGGGGCGGCACCTGTGGTGCGCGGTGAGGCCGTGAATACCGCTACCACCTATGGCTACGACAGCGTGACCATGATGCAAGAAACCAAAACCACGATCTGCAACGTGGAACGCGCCTAAGGAGACGGCAATGGCACGAATGAAATTTATCTGTGATGCAGAGCGCTGCATCGAATGCAATGGCTGCGTGACGGCCTGCAAGAACGAGCACGAGGTTCCCTGGGGTGTGAACCGTCGCCGCGTCGTGACGCTCAATGACGGGGTGCCCGGCGAAAAGTCCATTTCGGTCGCCTGCATGCACTGCAGTGACGCGCCCTGCATGGCCGTCTGCCCGGTCAACTGCTTCTACCGCACCGAAGAGGGTGTGGTGCTGCATGACAAGGATGTGTGCATTGGCTGCGGTTACTGCAGCTATGCCTGCCCCTTCGGCGCTCCCCAGTTCCCCTCGTCGGGTACTTTCGGTGTGCGCGGCAAGATGGACAAATGCACGTTCTGCGCTGGCGGCCCCGAGACGCACGGCAGCCAGGCAGAATTTGAAAAATACGGCCGCAACCGCCTGGCTGAAGGCAAGCTCCCCGCGTGCGCAGAAATGTGCTCCACCAAAGCCCTCCTGGCCGGTGATGGCGACGTGGTGGCGGACATCTTCCGCAACCGCGTGGTACAGCGTGGCAAGGGCGCCGAAGTGTGGGGCTGGGGTACGGCCTATGGTTCGCAACAGGCGGGTCAGCCTTCAGGAGGCAAGTCATGAAGCGTTCGCATCTGCTCCTCACCACCCTGTTTGCCGCCGCAGCGCTGAGCGCCTGTGGCGAGCACCCCCAGACCGGCGCAGGCATTCGCAGTGATGCGGCGCCCTATGCTGGCACGGGCAGCAACTTCACTGAACCGGGCTGGAAAGCTGGCGACAAGGCCAGCTGGGAAGCGCAACTCAAGACGCGGCTGCAGTACGGTCAGAACGAATATCCCCGCACCACCGCCAAGTGAGGCCCGCCATGAAACATATCGTGTGGTCCCTCGCATTGGCGGCCGGGCTTGCCTGGGCACCCGCCCATGCGCAGGCTCCCGCCGCGCCCGATGGAGCGGCTTCTGTGGCCAATGCGCCTGCTGCTCCCGCCGCGCCAGTAGTCGCAGCCCCGGGTGGCATTCAGAGCCAGAACATTTTTGAGGTCAGGCCGGATGCCAGCGCAGACCCCAAATATGCCGAGCAGACGAATGGCGAACGCGCCAAGGTGCAGCCGGGCAACAACGCGCCCATGTGGCGTCAGGTGGGGCAGGGCGTAACCGGGTACAGCAGCCTGCCCAAAAGCCAGGCGCCAGAGGCCGGCAACCTGATCCAGCCGTTTGTGCAGTATCCCGGCTCCCGCGTGACCAATGCGGGAGAGGCCTGGAGACAGGTGCGCAACAACTGGATCATCCCGTACGGCGCGGCGTTGTTCGCCATCGTGCTGCTGGCATTGGCCATTTTTTACTTTGTGAAGGGGCCGCTGGGACATCAGCATGCCGATGGTGTTGGACCGCGCCGCATCGAACGCTTCACGCCGTTTGAACGCGCCGCGCATTGGTCGAACGCGTTTGCGTTCATTGCACTGGCCATCTCGGGCATCGTCATGGCGTTTGGCAAGTTCTTTCTGTTGCCCATCATGGGGGCCACCCTTTTTGGTTGGCTCACCTACGTGCTCAAGAACGTGCACAACTTCATGGGCCCGCTGTTTGCCGTGTCCCTTCTGGTGATCATCCTGACTTTCGTCAAGGACAACATCGCCAACCGCGCTGATTTCGTGTGGTTGTCCAAGGGTGGTGGCATGCTGGGCGGAGACCACCAGGTTCCTTCGCACCGCTTCAACGCGGGTGAAAAGGGACTTTTCTGGTGGGGCATCACCATCCCGGGCATTTTCGTGGTTGCGTCGGGCCTGGTGCTGGACAAACTCATTCCCGGGTTCGGTGACGTGCGCAGTGACATGCAGATTGCCCACATGATTCACGCTTCTCTGGCAATCTGGATGATGGCGTTGATCTGCGGTCACATCTACATGGGCACCGTAGGCATGCGCGGCGCTTACAAGGCCATGCGGACAGGGTACGTCAGCGAAGGGTGGGCCAAGGAGCACCACGAGCTCTGGTATGACGACGTTCAGGCAGGAAAGATCCCCCGCCAGCGCAGCGCAAGCCCGCAGGCCGCCGACGCCACCACGCCATCTGCGGGTCAACCCGCGCAGGTATGAGGTTTTGCACCATGAATAAATTCTCCCGTTCATCCTTGGTGGCTTTGTGCGCTGCCAGTGTCTGCACCTTCGCCGCAGCCAAGCTGCCAGCCCCGTCGCCCGAAGCCGCTGCCAAGGCGGCTGAGGCGGCGGCGCGGTCCGCCTGGTCTGCAAAGGTTGATGGCTACAAGCTGTGCCTGGCGCAAGACCGCGTGGCGGCCCATTACCGCAAGACAAACTCGTCGGCCAAACCGTCGGCCGCGCCCGCTGCTGCCTGCCCCGATCCCGGTCCGTTCGCGTACACGCCCCCTGCCGCCAAGCCCATAGAAGCAGCGGGCGCCCATTCGCCACCAGGCACCGCCAGCAGCCCCCCAAGCACGCTCACGCCCGCTGCCGCGGCATCGGCGCCCAAGTCCTGACATCGGCGTTTGCCCCCACCATGAAAGCCGCGCCCAGCAAATGGTGCGCGGCTTTTTTCATTGTGCGCAGTACCGCCACGGTATTCCCGCGAAAACCCTCCATACGTTCGCAGGGGATGGCACTGCGTATATTCGCCCCATGGCTTCACCTTCTCCCGCTACACCACCCGTTTTCCCTGCGCTGCCGCGACTGACGCAGGCGCAGGCGCCGCTCACGCACCAGGTGGAGGTTGTCAACGAATTCGGCGAGCGCGAGCACGTGCAGATCCCGGCCGAGCGCCCGCTCACCATCTATGTGGACAAACGCGAGCTTGTCACCCTCATGACGCTGGGCGCCCAGCCAGAGTTGCTGGTGCTGGGCTACCTGCGCAACCAGCGGCTGGTGGAGTCCGTGTTCGACATTGAATCCATCACCGTCGATTGGGAGGTGCACGCCGCCGCCGTGCGCACGCGCCACGGCATTGCCCGCATTGAAGAGCGCACTGCCAGCAAGGTGGTGACCACCGGCTGCGGGCAGGGGAGTGTGTTCGGCGGGCTCATGGATGAGGTGGACCGCATCACCCTCCCCGAGGCGCGTCTGACACAGGGCGAGCTGTACGGCATCGTCAACGCCATCCGCCTCAAGGAGACCACCTACAAGTCCGCGGGCTCCGTGCACGGATGTGCGCTGTTCCAGGGCGAAAAGCTGCTCACCTTCGTGGAAGATGTCGGCCGCCACAACGCCATCGACACCATTGCCGGTTGGATGTGGATGCATACCGATGGCTGCACGCTGGAAAGCGATGCTTCCTCGGCGCACTCCGGCCCCACGCAGCCACTCGACGTTTCAGCGGGCGGCCTGCATTCCCCCATGTCGGGCGCCGATAAGGTGTTCTACACCACAGGCCGACTCACCAGCGAAATGGTCATCAAGTCCGCACAGATGGGCGTACCCATCGTGGTGTCCCGCAGCGGCATGACCCAGATGGGACACGCCGTGGCCCAGCAGCTGGGCCTGTGCGCCATCGGGCGCGCCACCAACCGGCGGTTTGTCTGCTACAGCGGCGCCGACCGCCTGGTGCTGCAGCCGCAATTGGCGCTGCCCCCGGTTGTACCCGTGGCCAAGGGTGGCGCCCCCGCTGACTGAAACGGCGATGCGATCGTAGCGGGGAGAGCAGGCCGGGCCTGAAGATGCTGCACGGCAGCAGGTGACGTTGCAGCCCCCATCTGCACAGGCGCAGACACTGACAGGCGCGCCGACCCACGCCACACCTGCAATGGCATGATCGCTCCCCATGAAAGACCTGAACGCCAAGAGCGACTGGGCCGATACCCTGCCCAGCCAGTGGGGGCCTGAGCCCGCCAAGATCGAAATCCCGCTGGGGGAAGGGCCACCTGTGCCGTCCACCGCCGTGGCTTCCTCCGGGTCTTTGGCCCAGGCACCGGCCAGGCTGTCCCTGTGGGGCTGGATGCGCGAAGGCCTGAGGGCCGCGTTGTTCCTTCGGCCGCGCACCGCCGCCGCGGCGCCTTCCCCCTGGCAGGTGCTGGTGCTGTCGCTGCTGGGCGCTGCTTTGCTGGTGGGGGCGGCCCGGTTCCAGGTGGTGGGCCCTGCCCAGTTCAATCTGCGGGGCTGGCTGGCGCCGATGTGGGCAAGCCTGGTGCTGCTGTGGCTCGGCTGGTGGGCCATGGCTCCGGCGCAGCGTGCTGCCGCAGAGCATTCTTTGCCCGCCGGATCGGGGCCATCGGGAGGGCTGGCGGCGTGGTACGTGCTGTCTGCCTGGGCGCCCCTGGCGCCTTTGTTGCTGCTGTACGCGTTAACGGGCGCGCTAGCCTACAGGCCTGACCTGTGGGCCAGCGATGTGGCGGGCATGGTTTTTTGGGTTGCCTACGGGGTGCTCACACTGTGGGTGCTGGCCACGATGGTGGTGGTGAGTGCGCGCTTCATCCGCTCGCGGGTGCGCACATCGATCTTTTCGGTGGCGATGGCGACTGTGATCGGCGTGGGGATGTGGCTGTTTCAGGACCAGCCCTGGGAGCCGGATCATCAGGGCCTGGCCGCTGCGTCGGCCCCATCGGGCGATGCGGGGCCGGCACCGCAGGAGCCCGCACCGCTTGCGCTCTCGCAGGCGGTCTTTGAAAACCAGCAGGCGCTGTGGGAACGCCAGGTACAGGCGCTGCCCGCGGGCCGCGATGGCATGGTGGAGGTCTATGGGCTTGTGTTTGCCCCCTACGCCAGCGAAAACGTGTTCCGGCGGGAAAGCACCATGGTCAGCACGCTGCTGCAAGAGCGCTTTGACGCCCAGGGCCGCGTGCTCCACCTGCTCAACCATGCCGAAACTGCAGACACGCACGCCTGGGCCACGCCGCAGAACCTGCAGCGTGCCATCACTGCGCTGGCCCAGCGCATGGACCGCGACAGCGATGTGCTGGTGATCTACATGACCTCGCACGGTGCGCGCAACCATGAGTTGGCGGCCTCGCACTGGCCGCTGGAGGTGCCCCCCGTCACGCCCGAAATGCTGCGCGCCATGCTGGACGAGGCGGGCATCCGCCACCGCGTGATTGCCGTGTCGGCCTGTTTCTCGGGCGGCTGGATCGAGCCCCTGGCTACGGACAGCAGCCTCATCATGACCGCCGCCGATGCCACGCACACGTCATACGGCTGCGGCACGCGCTCCGAGCTGACCTTCTTTGGCCGGGCGGTGTTCCACGAACAGCTGCGCCAGACGCATTCGTTCACCGAAGCCTTTGCCAAGGCCGTCCCCGTGATCGCGCAGCGCGAGGTGGAGGCGGGCAAAGAAGACGGCTTCTCCAACCCGCAGATCCATGTGGGCGCGCAGATCGCTCCGGTGCTGCAGGCGCTGGAGCTTCGCTTGCAAGCGGCGCAGGCACAGGGCGGCGCCGCGCCGCAGGTGGCCGCCGCGGACGCAAAGCCCTGAGCGTCGCCAGAGCGTTCCATTTGCGCTAAGGTTCAGCGCCATGAACCTGTCTTTTCTACGCTTGGGCTGGCGCACGCTGGCCCGTGACCTGCGCGCGGGCGAGTTGCGGCTGCTGATCGTGGCCGTGACGCTGGCAGTGGCAGCCCTCACGTCGGTCGGTTTTTTTGCCGACCGCCTGCAAGGTGGCCTGCAGCGCGATGCCTTGCAGCTGCTCGGCGGCGATGCCGTAGTGGCCAGCGACAACCCCACGCCCCCCGCCTTTGTCGAGCAGGCCAAGGCCCTGGGCCTGCAAACCGTGACCACGCTGGGCTTTCCGACCATGGGCCGCGCCAGTGACGCCCAGGGCGGCGCCAGCAAACTGGTGGCGCTCAAGAGCGTGCCCCCGGGCTACCCGCTGCGCGGCAGCCTCAAGGTGGCAGACGCCCCCGGCGCGCTCGACCAGCCCACCCGCGACATCCCGGCGCGCGGCGAGGTGTGGGTGGATGCCCCGCTGCTCGAATCGCTCAACCTGGCCATGGGCGACATGCTGCTGCTGGGCGATGCGCAGCTGCGCATTGCACGCATCATCGTGATCGAGCCCGACCGCGGCGCCGGTTTCATGAGCTTTGCCCCACGGGTGATGGTGAACGAGGCCGACCTGCCCGCCACCGGCCTGGTGCAGCCCGCAAGCCGCCTGACCTACCGCTTCGCCGTCATCGGGCCCGCCGCCGCTGTCAAGGCCTTCAGCGAATGGGCCGAAGCTGAATCGAAAAACCCCGACGTGCACGGCGTGCGGGTGGAGTCGCTCGAAAGCGGCCGCCCGGAAATGCGCCAGACGCTGGACCGCGCGCAGAAATTCCTGAGCCTGGTGGCGCTCTTGGCCGCGCTGCTGTCGGCCGTGGCCGTGGCCCTGGCCGCGCGCGGCTTTGCGGCCGAGCACCTGGATGCCTCGGCCATGCTGAGGGTGCTGGGCCAAAGCCAGCGCACCATCGCGGGCGCGTACACGGCCGAATTTGCGTTGGTGGGCCTGTTTGCCAGCTCATTGGGCGTGGCGCTGGGCTATCTGGTGCACTACGCCTTTGTGCTGCTGCTGGCGGGCCTGGTCGAGTCGGCCCTGCCGCCGCCCAGCCTGTGGCCGGTGGCGTTCGGGCTGGGCATGGGGCTCACGCTGCTGTTTGCCTTTGGCCTGCCGCCCGTGCTGCAGCTGGCCCAGGTGCCGCCGCTGCGCGTCATCCGGCGGGACGTGGGGGGGCTCAAGCCTGCCTCGCTGGCGGTGCTGGGCATCGGGGTGGCGGGCTTTGCCGCCCTGCTGCTGGCCGTGAGCAGCGACATCACCCTCGGCCTGATCGCCGTGGGCGGCTTTGCCGGGGCAGTAGCCCTCTTTGCCGGGCTGTCGTGGGTGGCGGTGAAGCTGCTGCGTAAAAGTGTGAACGAGGCCACCGCGCCCCGCTGGCTGGTGCTGGCCACGCGACAGATATCGGCCCGCCCGGCCTATGCCGTGGTGCAGGTGAGCAGCCTGGCCGTGGGCCTGCTGGCCCTGGTGCTGCTGGTGCTGTTGCGCACCGACCTGGTGGACAGCTGGCGCCAGGCCACCCCGCCCGATGCGCCCAACCGGTTTGTGATCAACGTGATGCCCGACCAGGCCGACGCCTTCCAGCAGACGCTCAAGGACGGTGGCGTGGCCAAGTACGACTGGTACCCCATGATCCGGGGCCGCCTGCTGGCCGTGAACGGCAAGCCCGTGGGCCCGGCCGACTACACCGACGACCGCGCCAAGCGCCTGGTGGACCGTGAGTTCAACCTGTCGAACGCCGTGGAGGCCCCGCCCCACAACCAGGTGGTTGCCGGTGCCTGGAAGCCGGGCGAAGAGGGCGCGATCAGCGTCGAAGAAGGCATTGCCGAAACCCTGGGCCTGAAGATGGGCGACCGCCTGCTGTTCGACATGGGCGGCGTGCAGAACGAGGCACGCATCACCAGCCTGCGCAAGGTGGACTGGGGCTCCATGCGGGCCAACTTCTTCGTGATGTACCCCGTGGCAGAGCTGGAGGGCGTGCCCGTGACCTATCTTGCAGCCTACCGCGCGCCCGACACCAACGGCTTCGACAACGGCCTGGTGCGCCAGTTTCCCAACATCACCAACGTGGACATGGGCGCCACCATTGCCCAGGTGCAGCGCGTGCTGGAGCAGGTGATCCGCGCGGTGGAGTTCCTGTTTGCCTTCACGCTGGCGGCGGGCCTGGTGGTGCTGTTTGCCGCCGTCACGGCCACGCGCGAAGAGCGCGCACGCGAATACGCCATCATGCGCGCCGTGGGCGCGCGCGCCAGCCTGCTGCGGCAGGTGCAGCGCGCCGAGCTGATGGGCGTGGGCCTGCTGGCGGGTTTTCTGGCCAGTGCGGTGGCGGTGGGTGTGGGCTGGGCGCTGGCGCGCTTCGTGTTCGACTTTGCCTGGACCGCCGCACCCTGGGTGCCCCTGGCGGGTGCCGTGGCCGGCGCGGTGCTGGCGCTGGCGGCGGGCTGGTGGGGCCTGCGTGAGGTGCTGCTGCGCCCGGTGGTGGATACACTGCGCCGCGCGTCGGAATAAGCCCGCGCCATTGTTTGATATGAATTTGATAGCTGCCAGCGCTTGATGGACAAGCGCTGGAGCGTGTTTTTATATGAATTCTGAGACTTCCGGCGGCGACGCCGCTGCGCCCCGGGCCATCACGCCGTATGAGTGGATCGGTGGCGAAGACCGCGTGCACGCACTGGTCGAGCGCTTTTACGACCTGATGGACCTGGAGCCCGCCTATGCCGCGTTGCGCGCAGCCCACGGCAGCGATCTGGCAAGCGCCCGGCAAAAGCTCTTCTGGTTCCTGTGCGGCTGGCTGGGCGGCCCCGACCACTACCAAAGCCGCTTCGGCCACCCGCGCCTGCGCATGCGGCACATGCCGTTTTCCATTGGCATCCCCGAACGCGACCAGTGGGTGGCCTGCATGGACCAGGCCATGGGCGAGACGGGCGTGCCCGCCGATCTGCGCGCGCGCCTGGCAGAGAGCTTCATGGGAACAGCCGACTGGATGCGCAACCGCAACACCCCCTGATCTGCCCGCCCGGTGTTGTGCAAAGCTTTGCTATTTTTTATATAGCACGTAGCGCATGCTGGATAAGTGCCGGAGGCATTTTTCACCATAAATTTTCTGGTACACGAATGCAAGGGGTGTGCGCGCAGTTGCCACTAAGATGCGCCCATTCATTCATCCATTCAATTCACAACAGGGGAGGTGGGCTATGTCGGCAACCGCTTGGATCGTTCTGGGCCTGATCGCTGTGCTGCTGGTGTGGGCCATCAGCGTCTACAACCGGCTGGTGCAGCTGCGCAACCGCATTGCCAACGCGTTCGGCCAGATCGACGTGCAGCTCAAGCGCCGCTATGACCTGATCCCCAACCTGGTGGAGGTTGCGCGCGGCTACCTGCAGCACGAAGCCGCCACGCTGGAGGCCGTCATCCAGGCGCGCGGCCAGGCACAGAGCGCGGCCACTGCGGCGCGTGCCACCCCCGGCAGCGCCAACGCGCTGGGGGCCCTGGCGGCAGCCGAAGGCGTACTGGGCGGTGCACTGGGCCGCCTGATGGTGGTGGCCGAGGCCTACCCCGAGCTCAAGGCCGATGCCACCATGCAGTCGCTGTCCGAGGAGCTCACCAGCACCGAAAACCGCCTGGGTTTTGCGCGCCAGGCCTACAACGACCAGGCGCTGGAGTTCAACGACAAGGCCGCGCAGTTCCCCGACCTGATCGTGGCGCGCCTCCTGGGCTTCCCCACCGTGCCCATGCTCGAATCCACGCGCAGCGAGGAAGAGCGCGCGGCGCCGAAGGTCCGCTTCTGACGTCTGGCGCACGGCCATGAAATTCTGGGACCACCAAGAGGACGCGCGCAGCGAAACCCGCCGCCTTCTGCTGGGTTTTGCGATCGCCGTGGCCGTGCTGGTGGCGGCCGTGCACCTGGCGCTGGTGGTGGCGTGGTGGCTGATGACCGTGCTGCTGCCCGTGCAGCTGCCGTTTCCGGCCGGCTTTCTTGCCGCCAACGTGGGGGTATCGCTGATGCTGGTGCTGGGCGGCTGGTGGGTGGAGACCTCCAACCTGCGCGCGGGCGGCGTCAAGCTGGCCCGGCGCGTGGGTGCGCGCGAGCTGCGGCCATCGCTCTCGCACGCCGAACAGCGCCTGTCCAACATCGTGGACGAGCTGTGCATCGCCGCGCACATGCGGCGCCCCGAGGTGATGGTGATGCCCCGCACCGACGCCATCAACGCCTTTGCCGCCGGCTGGGACGAAAGCGATGCCGTGGTGGCCGTCACCCAGGGCGCGCTCGACTACCTGAACCGCGAGGAAATGCAGGGCATGGTGGCGCACGAGCTGAGCCACATCCACGAAGGCGACACGCGCCTGAAGATGCGGCTGGCGGGCATGGTGTTTGGCCTGGAGCTGGTCTACAACTTTGGCGATACCCTGCGCGAGCGGCGCGGTCTGGCCTGGTGGTTTGGCTCGGCCATCATGCTGGCGGGGTTTGCCGGCTGGCTCACCGGCCGCATGCTCAAGGCCGCCGTCTCGCGCCAGCGCGAACACCTGGCCGACGCCCGCGCCGTGCAGTGGACGCGCAGCCGCGACGGCCTGGGCGGCGTGCTGCGCAAGGTGATGGCCCAGCGCCGGAACACGCCGGCCGGGTACGAAGTGCACCGCCACACGGGGCTCAACCACCCCTCGGTGCAGCACATGCTGCTGGTGGATGTAGAGGGCCTGGGCAGCCTGGAGCGCCGCCTGGACTCGCACCCCCCGCTGGAGGAGCGTGTGCGCCGCCTCTACGGCCGCAGCATGCAGCCGCTGAAGGTCGAGCCCGTGGCCGCTACCCCCGAACCCGCCTGGCGCCCCGAAAGCGCGGGCCTGCCTGCGGGTGCGACCATTGCCTCGCTGGTAGACCCGTTCGCGCGGCATATGTAAGGCGTGGAGCCTGTCTGGTCCCCGCCCTGGCGTGGGGTCAACGCTGGCTTTTGAACGCCGTAGGTGCCCACCGAGGGCTCAGCGCAACACCAGCACCGGCGCCTTGCTCACGCGCAGCAAGGTGATGGTGGTGCTGCCCACCACCAGGTGGCGGATGCGTGAATGGCCGAACGCGCCCATCACCAGCAAGGTGGCGCGTTGCGTATCCACAAACGCGGGCAGGGCCTGGGTGGGCTCGCCCTCCAGCAGTGTCGCGTGCACGGCCCACCCGGCCTGTTGCAAAAGCGTCTGCGCGGCCTCCAGCTGGCCCCGCGCTTGCGGGGTGTCGGACGCGCACATCACAAGATGGGCGGGCAAGCCCCGGAGCAAGGGGCTGCGCGCCAGGGTGTCGAGCATCTTGTCCGCCGTGGGGCTGCCGTCGTAGGCCACCACAAAACTTTCTGGCTGCGCAAAGTGCTCGGCGGTGGCCGCCAGCACCGGGCGCTTGACTGCACGGATCACGCGCTCGATATGGTGGTCCAGGTGCAGCTTGCGTGCGCCTTGCACCTGGTAGTGTTCGCCCAGCACAAACAGCCGCGCGTCGGGTTCCAGCTCCAGCACGCTGTCCACCAGCTCCCCGTGGCGCATGAAGCCGTGCACCTGCTGTGCCCCGGCGCTCTTGGCGCGCTCCTCGGCGCGGGCCAGCATCTGGCGGCCGGCCTCTTGCGCCAGTTTGCCGCGCTGGGCATCCAGGTCCGACAACTGTTTGAGCAGCGCCTCCTGCGCGCCCAGGCCAATGGCGCCGCTGAAGTCCGTCACGGCCGTGCTGTCCGGGTCGCGCTCCAGCACATGCAGCAGCGCAAGCGGCGCGCCCAGGCGCTGGGCGGACCACGCGGCCCAGTCAATCACCGCGGCGGTGGTCTTCAGGCCATCAATACAGGCATAGATCGTGTTCATGATTGGCTCCTTAGTGCATCAGTTGTTCGACAGCGCCGGGTTTGTCGTGCATGGAAAAGCGGTCCACCAACGTGGCGCTGGCCTCGTTCATGCCCACCACCTCGACCTCGGTGCCCTCGCGGCGCAGCTTGAGCACGGCTTTGTCCAGCGCGCTCACGGCGGTGATGTCCCAGAAATGCGCGCGGCTCACGTCAATGCGTACCCTGGGCACCACCTCCTTGAAGTCAAACGCGGCGATGAACGCCTCGGACGAGGCAAAAAATACCTGTCCCACCACCTGGTACACGCGGGTGTTGCCGCCGTCTTCGCTCAGGCTGTCCACACGCAGCACACGGCCCACCTTGTGCGCAAAGAAGATGCCCGACAGCAGCACGCCGACGAACACGCCCTTGGCCAGATCGTGCGTGGACACGGTGACCACCACGGTGGCGATCATCACGATGGATGAGCTGGGCGGGTGCTCGCGCAGCTTGCGCACCGAGTCCCAGCTGAACGTGCCGATGCTCACCATGATCATCACCGCCACCAGCGCGGCCATGGGAATCTGGCTGACCCAGGGGCCCAGAAACACCACCATCACCAGCAGCAGCGTGCCCGCCGTCAGGGCCGACAGGCGCCCGCGGCCACCCGACTTCACGTTGATGACCGACTGCCCGATCATCGCGCAGCCCGCCATGCCGCCGATGAACCCTGTGGCAATGTTGGCCACGCCCTGGCCCATGCATTCGCGGTTCTTGTTGCTCGGGGTGTCGGTGAGGTCGTCCACGATCGAGGCGGTCATCATCGATTCCAGCAAACCCACCACCGCCAGCGTGGCGGCGTAGGGGAAGATGATCTTCAGGGTCTCCAGGTTCAGCGGCACATCGGGCAGCAGAAATACGGGCAGGCTGCTGGGCAGCTCGCCCATGTCGCCCACGGTGCGGATATCCAGCCCCATCGCCATGGAGATTCCGGACAGGACCACGATGGTGACCAGCGGTGAAGGGATGGCCTTGGTGATGTACGGAAAGCCGTAAATGATGGCCAGCCCCGCCGCCGTCATGGCATACACCACCCAGCTCACGTTGGTGAGCTCCGGCAACTGCGCCATGAAGATCAGGATGGCCAGTGCATTGACGAAGCCCGTGATCACGGACCGCGACACAAAGCGCATGAGCACGCCGAGTTTGAATACCCCCGCCAGGACCTGCAGCACCCCGGTGAGCACGGTGGCCGCCAGCAGGTACTGCAGGCCATGCTCCTTGACCAGCGTGACCATCACCAGCGCCATGGCGCCCGTGGCGGCCGAGATCATGCCGGGGCGGCCGCCCGCAAAGGCAATGATCACGCAGATGCTGAACGAAGCGTAGAGCCCGACCTTGGGGTCCACCCCCGCAATGATGGAAAAGGCGATGGCCTCAGGGATGAGTGCCAAGGCAACGACGATACCGGCCAGCAGATCGCCCCGGATGTTGGAAAACCAGGTGTTTTTGAGAGAAGAAAAGTTCATAGGCATGGGCAACGCAGCCAGCGGTGCGCCGGCGCGTTGCGTGTTCAGGGTGCGAGAGGAAAGTGCACTGCCAGCGCGGTGGCCTCTGATGGCTGCCGGTGCGTGGTGTGCGTGCGTGGTGCTGGCGGCAGGCGCCGCGCGGCCGTGTCAGGGCGGCGTCACAGAGCAGAAATAGCCCAGCGGCAAATCACGGCGGGGCGTGAAAACCGTGGCGGTTGAGCAGGGTTGAATTGGCTTGTGCACCGGGCGATTGTAGTTCGGTCGCCTTGAGGGGCGCTGTGCTGCAGGCGGGGTGACCCTTGAGGACGCCGCTCTGGCAGCCCGGTGGCGGTCCGGCACAAAGGTGCGCTGTGGCCTTCCTGCAGTTTCGGTGGCGACGAGCGTCCTGTTTGCCCGTCGCCCTGGCCCCAAGGAGTCAGCGAAGCAGCGTCACAACCCTGTCAAAGCCCCGCCAGACACTCGGTGCCTTGTTTCATCCAGGGACTCTTCATGTCTGGGCACACTCCAACTCGTTCCATTTTCTCTCCACCCCTGTCGCGCCGCGTTGCCGCGCTGGGCATGGTGGCGCTGGCGGCTTCGCTGGCTGCCTGCGGTGGCAGCGACGACAGCAACAACCATGCGGGCGCCACAGCCACGCTGGCGGTGCTGGAGACCACCGACCTGCACTTCAACGTGCGCAGCTACGACTACTTCAAGCTGGCCGAGGACAAGAGCTATGGCTTTGAG
This sequence comes from Acidovorax sp. NO-1, assembly GCF_000238595.1. Taxonomy (GTDB): domain Bacteria; phylum Pseudomonadota; class Gammaproteobacteria; order Burkholderiales; family Burkholderiaceae_C; genus Acidovorax. Next base: position 115,805 of record NZ_AGTS01000036.1, read on the forward strand.
CGCACGGCCACGCTGGTGCGTGCCGCGCGCAAGGAGTTTGCCAACACGCTGTAGGGCCTGTTCGCCCTATTTTTGCCAGTGCGAAGGCCGCCCCCGCCCCGCCAATCTAGGCGCGGGACGACGCCAAGGCCGGAGCCTTGGCTAGGAACGTAACGACGAGTGGCGGGGCGGAGGCAGCCTTCCCTTCGGGTTGCGGTGCCCAAGGGCCATCCGCGGCGTTGCCAAGCCTCGCTGGGGCCGCACCCCAGCTTCGTTTGGCGCCTTGCGCCTGGCCCTTGGGCATCGCAACGCAGCTGGCAAAAATAGGGTGAACAGGCCCTATGGACAACGGCGACACCATCCAGGGCACGGCGCTGGCCGACTACGAAGCCACCATCAGCCCCATCCCCTGCACGCAGCAGCTGTCGATGTACAAGGCCATGGGTGCGCTGGGCTTTGACGCCGGCACGCTGGGCAACCACGAGTTCAATTACGGCTTGCCCTTTCTGAACCAGGTGCTGGGCGGCGGGCTGGACGTGGACGGCGTCGATGCCACCAAGAAATGCGCTGGCGCGGGCTTTCCGGTGGTGCTGGCCAACGTGGTCAGCAACAAGAGCAGGAAGCCGCTGGTGCAGCCCTACACGCTGCTGGAGCGCACCCTGGTGGCCAAGAGCGCTGACGGTAAAGAGGTGAAGCTGCCCATCAAGATCGGTGTGATCGGCTTCACCACGCCGGGCATCATGAACTGGGACAAGCGCTACCTGGAGGGCAAGGTCACCACCGAAGGCGCGGTGGAAGCCGCTACCAAGTACGTGCCCGAGCTGCGTGCCAAGGGCGCCGATATCGTGGTGGCGCTGCTGCACGGCGGGCTCGATGGCGCAGCCTACTCGGCCAGCATGGAGAACCCGGGCCTGCACCTGTCGAAGGTGGCGGGCATTGACGCGATGGTGATGGGGCACCAGCACGGCGTGTTCCCCGACACGGCGGCCACGCCCAGCTTCAACCTGCCCGGCGTGGACCACAAGGCGGGCACCGTGAATGGCGTGCCCGCAGTCATGGCCAGCTCATGGGGCAAGTCGCTGGGCGTGGTGCAGCTGGCGCTGCAGTGGGATGGCGCCAAGTGGGTGGTCAACAAGTCCGCCAGCAAGAGTGAGTTGCGCAACACACAGAGCAAGAACGCTGCGGGCGCCACGGTGACCGTGGATGCCGACCCGGCCATCGCCCCGCTGATCGAGACCCAGCACCAGGCGGCCATCCAGTACGTGAAGACGCCCATCGGCCAGACCGACTTCCGCATGAGCACGCTGTTTGCCGACGTGGGCGACCCGGGTGCAATCCAGATCGTGAACCAGGCGCAGCAGGCCTATGTGGCGGCCTATATCAAGGCCAGCCTGCCGCAGTATGCGCAGCTGCCCGTGCTGTCGGTGAGCGCGCCGTTCAAGAGCGGCTTTCAGGGCGGGGCCGACTACACCGACGTGGCTGTGGGCCCGCTGGCCATCAACAACGCGGCCGACCTGTACCTGTACCCCAACACCGTGTATGCGGTGAAGGTGAACGGCGCGGACATCAGGAACTGGCTTGAAGCCGCTGCCAAGCGCTTCAACCAGATCGACCCGGCCAAGACCACCGAGCAGCCACTCGTCAGCACCTTCCCCGGCTACAACTTCGACATGTTCACCACGGCGGACATGCAGTATGAGATCGACGTGACCCAGCCGGTGGGTAGCCGCATCAAGAACCTGACCTACCTGGGCAAGCCCATCGACGTGGCGCAGGAGTTCGTGATCGCCACCAACAACTACCGCGCTACCAGCGGCAAGAGCTTCATCGACAAGCTCGACGGCTCGGGCACCATCTGGGCCTCGCCCGACGCCAACCGCGACGTGGTGATCGACTACATCCGCAAGAACCCCGCCGTGACCCGCACTGCCAACGGCGCGGCCAAAAGCTGGCGCTTTGCCAAGGCGACAACGGCCGGCCCGGTGGTGTTCAGCTCGGGTGCCAATGCGCTGAGCGTGGCGCAGGCGGCAGGCCTGACCAACGTGTCGCTGCTGGCGGCCGATGATGGCTTTGGCAAGGGTATGTCCAAGTACGCGATCGACCTGTCCAAATAGCCATGGGGCTATTGGCGCGGGCTGTGGAACTGTCCGCGTCTGTTCTGACCCAATTGCTATAAAAAATATAGCTGTAAGCGCTTTATGGAAAAGCGCTGCAGCCGTTTTTGGTTAGAATTTTTTGTGCAGCACCGGCTGCAGCAGCACCACCAGCGCGCCAGACCCGCCGTCCATGGGCCGGGCCTGCACAAAGGCCAGCACTTCGCTCTTTTGCACCAGCCAGCGCTGCACGCGGCTTTTGAGCACGGGGCTTTTGCCGGGCGAGCCCAGGCCCTTGCCGTGCACCACGCGCACGCAGCGCATGCCCGTGCGGTGGGCCAGGCGGATGAATTCACCCAGTGCTTCGCGTGCCTCGTCCACGCGCAGGCCGTGCAGGTCCAGCTGGCGCTGAATGCTCCAGTGCCCGGCGCGCAGGCGGCGCGTGATCTCCACGCCGATGCCCGGGCGGCGAAAGCTCAGCTGGTCGTCCGTGTCGAGCAGGGTGCTCACGTCAAAGTCGTCGCTGATGGATTCGCGCAGCACGCGTTCCTCGTCCAGCCAGTGCTGCAGCGGCAGGGGCTCGGGGGGCTCGGGCAGGGGCCAATGCCGGTCGTGGTGCTGTCCGCCAAGGGCCTGCACGGGCCCCACGGCGTCACGGAACAGGTTGCGCTCGGCGCGCTCGCGGCGCTCGGCCTCCAGCGCCTGCTGGCGCAGCCGCGCCTCGTGTGCAGCCCGCTCGGCCAGCGCCTGGCGCAGCGGGGCGAGGTCCTGGAGCGATCGGGCTTTCACGGGGCAAGGTACTCCGCCACGATGAACTGGGTGATCTGCGCGGGGTTGAAGTTGTCGTCGCTCACAAAGACCAGCACCCGGCGCGGGCCGCCCGGGCCTGGCAAAGGCGCGCCCCAGGCCATGCCCTCGATGTTGTCCAGGCGCTGAAGCCCCAGGTGGGCAAAGTCTGCCACCAGCATTTTGGGCACCGGCGTGTGGTTGCCGGGGGCAAGCGCCTCAATGTCCAGCGTGTCGCTGGCCGCCTCCGCGCCCGCGCCTTGTACGGCAATGCGGTACAGGCGGATCGAATTGCCCACGCCCAGGGTGTAGCTGCGCTCGAGCACCAGCAGGTGGTCGGGCCCGTCGGCCAGTATCTCGCTCACACCGTTGGTGGTGTAGCCGCCGGGCAGGGGGCTTTTGTGCGGCACGGCATCGGGCTGGTAGGCCAGCTGGCGCAGCACACGGCCGCTGGCCACGTCGATGGCGGTGATGCGCACGGGCGCGCCACCGCTTGCGGGTGTGGCGCGGGGGCCGTCTTGCAGCCAGGGGCCTTCCATGGCCAGCCAGGCGGTCTGGCCGTCGGGCGTGAGGGCCAGGCCTTCCAGCGTGTCGTTGTCGCGGGGGCCCCGCCGCTCGCCCGGCCGGGGCTGGAACGCCGCGGGCAGCGCGTATGCACGCAGCTGCGCACCATCGGTGGCCCGGCTGGTGCGCAATGCAGGGCCAAAGCCGCGCGCGAAGTCGCCTTCGCTCGTCCACAGGAAGTCTGCGCCCCCGGGCAGCCAGCGCACGGCTTCCGGGTCGGGCACCTCGATGCCATCGGGCGCGCGGCGGCGTGGAGCGTAGGGCTGGCCGCGGGCGTTCAGCAAGGCCACGGCGCCGGTGAATTCGGGCATGGCCAGCGCGCTGGCCGTGTAACGGATGCGCGCGGTGTAAAAGCGCGCAGCATCCATGTTGGAGCGGTCGTCCGACAGCAGGATGTAGCGGTCCCCGGCCGCGTCGTAGTCGATGCCCGAGAGGCCACCCACCGTGGTGCCGCCCACGCTCAGCCCCTGCGCCAACGTGGCCTCGCCAATCAGGCGAAGGCAGGGGCAGGCAGCCGGGGCCGCGGATACCTGCGGGGCAACGGGTTGCGCCGCGCTCTGGGCGGGAGGCGGAGGTGCGTGGGACCCGCAGGCCTGCAGCAGCGCGCTGACCGCCAGCAGGGCAATGGCAAGGCGGCCCGGCTTCACAGCAGTCCCTTCTCGGCCATCGACAGCGCCTGGCCTGGCGCCACGATCACGTGGTCGAGCACGCGCACATCCACCAGCGCCAGCGTGGTCTTGAGGGTCTGGGTCAGCGCCTCGTCGGCGCGGCTGGGCGTCACGCTCCCGCTGGGGTGGTTGTGCGCCAGCACCACAGCCGCCGCCTGGTGGTGCAGGGCGCGCAGCACCACCTCGCGCGGGTACACACTGGTCTGCGTGAGCGTGCCGCGAAACAGCTCCTCCAGCGCCAGCAGGCGGTTCTGGCTGTCGAGGAACAGCACCGCAAACACCTCGTGCCCCTTGGCCGCCAGGTGCAGTTGCAGATAGTGCTTGACGGCATCGGGCGAGTCGAACACCTCGCGTTCGCGCAGCTGCTGGGCCAGGGCGCGGCGGGCCAGCTCCAGCACCGCCACCAGTTCGGCGCGCTTGGCGGGGCCCAGGCCCTTGATGCGCTCCAGGTCGGCCGCGCTGGTGTGCAACAGCCCCGCAATGCCGCCAAAGCCGCCGGTGAGGGCGCCGGTGGTGGGGTCGATGCCGGGCGGGTCGAGCAGCTCCTGCGCCATCTGCAGCACCCCCTTGCCCACGATGCCGGTGCGCAGCAGGATGGCCAGCAGCTCGGCATCGGCCAGTGCGGCGGGGCCGCGTGCCAGCAGTTTTTCGCGGGGCTGGGCGTCGGCGGGCAGGTCTTTGATGGCCATGGAAGAGGAGGTGGGACGCGCCAGGAGCGGTGGCTGCGGTAGGGGTTTGCCCGGTTTTCTACAATTGGGGCAGTTTAGAGCGTGTTTTGCACTTTTACGTACCCACGTTGGGTCCAAAGGTCAGTGATCGCAAGGCGCGGACTGCCGCCAAGGCCGGGGCCTTGGCAAGGGCTGCAACGCCGCGAGTGCTGGCCTTTGGGCCCAACCCTCTGGGAAAGCCGGGAAAAGGCCCGGCCACGTTGTTGCAAACCGCTTGCGGTATGGATACCGCGGCGCGTTTTGCGCCTAGTGGCCGGGCCTTTTCCCGGCTTTCGTGGGCACGTAAAAGTGCAAAACACGCTCTTTTGGACTCTCATGACCTCTATTTCCACCTCCCTTCCCACTGTTCAGCCGGGCTCCTTCCTCACGCTGCACTACCGCCTGGCCGGCCCGGCGGGGGATGTGATCAACACTTTTACCGACAAACCCGCCACCCTGTCGCTGGGCACGGGCGAGCTGTCGCCCGCTATGGAACAGCGCCTGCTAGGCCTGGCCGAGGGCACGCGCACCACGTTCGAGTTGGCTGCGGGCGAGGCCTTTGGCGAGCGCAACCCCGACATGCAGCAGTGGGTGGCGCGCAAGCTGATGAACGAGCTGGGTGACCCCGACGAAAAATACAACGTGGGCGATGTGGTGCAGTTCCCCACGCCCGACGGGCAGGGAAGCTACGCCGGGGCCGTGATGCAGGTGCGTGAAGACGGCGCCGTGCTGTTCGACTTCAACCACCCGCTGGCGGGCCAGCCCGTGACCTTTGAAGTGCAGCTGATCGGGATTCTGTGATGCAGACGCCGCAAGAAATCCTGCTGGCCGAGCCGCGCGGCTTTTGCGCCGGTGTGGACCGCGCCATCGAGATCGTGGAGCGTGCCATCCAGAAGTTTGGCGCCCCCATCTATGTGCGTCACGAAATCGTGCACAACACCTACGTGGTGAACGACCTCAAGTCCAAGGGCGCGATCTTTATCGAAGAGCTGTCGGACGTGCCCCCGGGCGCAACGCTGGTCTTCAGCGCCCACGGCGTGAGCAAGGCCGTGCAGCAAGAGGCCGTGGCGCGTGGGTTCAGCATTTTTGACGCCACCTGCCCGCTGGTGACCAAGGTGCACGTCGAAGTCGCCAAGCTGGCCAAGGAGGGCTACGAGTTCATCATGATCGGCCACAAGGGCCACCCCGAGGTCGAGGGCACCATGGGCCAGCTCGACCACGGCATCCACCTGGTGGAAGACGTGGAAGACGTGGCGCGCGTGCAGCCCGCGCAGACCGAAAAGCTGGCCGTGGTCACGCAGACCACCCTCTCCGTCGACGATGCCGCCGAAATCTCTGCCGCCGTGCGCGCGCGCTTCCCCAGCGTGCGCGAGCCCAAGCAGCAGGACATCTGCTACGCCACGCAGAACCGGCAGGATGCCGTCAAGGTGTTGAGCCCGCAGGTGGACGTGGTGATTGTGGTGGGCAGCCCCACCAGCTCCAATAGCAACCGCCTGCGCGAGCTGGCCGCCAAGCTGGGCACCACCGCCTACATGGTGGACAGTGCCGACGAGCTCAAAGGCGAATGGTTTGACGGCCTCGCCCGCGTGGGGCTGACCGCCGGAGCCTCGGCGCCCGAAATTTTGGTGCAACAGGTCATCGACCGCATCAAGGCGCTGGGCGCAGTCTCCGTGCGCACCATGGCGGGCATCGAGGAGACCATCAAGTTCCCGCTGCCCAAGGGGCTCAAGATCGATGCGACCACGGGCTTGAGCATCACCGAACGCACGCCAGAGACCGGGCCTGCGGGACGCTGAGCGGCGACGCGCCACCGGCCTCTTCAGCAGATGGTGTGGTTTGATGCTTCTGAATTGATAGCTGCTGGCGCTTGATGGATAAGCGCTAGAAGCCAGTTTTGCTTATATTTTGGATGTAAGGCAGGTCAACGGTCTACAGCGCCATCGCAGGCCCGCTCCACAAATCCAGCGGAGGGTCCGCCGCCACCGCGCGCAGGATGTCGGTGCGCGAGATAAAGCCCGACAGCACTCCCGCATCGTCCGTCACCGGCAGGCCGGGCAGGCCGGTGTCCAGCAGCACGGCGGCCACGCGGCGCAACTCCGTGTCGGGCGCCACGGTGGGCACCGGGCTCACCATCACTTCAGACACCGGGCGGCGTGCCAGGTCAATCGCCTGCTTCACCGCGCCGGGCTCGGGCAGCAGATCGAGCGGCGCCATGTCGGCCCTGAGCAGCAGCCCGATCACGCGGCCCAGCGCATCCACCACCGGCGCCTGCGCCACCTTGTTCTCGGCCAGGGTCTGCCAGGCATCGTTCACGCGCACGCCGGGCGCCACGCTCACGCCGCCGGTGGTCATCACATCGCTCACCTTGGTCAGCGGCTGCCGGGCGGGCTGGGGGCCCTGGTCCACCTGTGCATAGGCGCTCACGGCGTCGTGTGTGCGCAGGTTGACGATGGCAGAGGGTGTTGACGCGGCGCCAGGATCGGCCGCCGTGGGGCGCGGCGAGGCCGTGAAGATCGGCCCCGGCTGGCCATCCTGCGCATCCATGGCCCGCGTGCGCAGTGCCTGCGGGCGCTGCACGCTGCGCACCGCAGAAATACGTGCCAGGTTTTCGGGGCCACCCCGGTACATCTGGCCTGACGGGCCGAACACAAAGAACATGCTTTTTCTCCTGCGCGCAGGCCGACCAGCGCGTTGGGGTGAGGGACTGCCTTGCCCATGTTATCGGCAGTTGTGCGGCACCCCTGCAGTCAGCGTTGTGTCTGCATGTTGCGGGCAGCGCCTAAACTGCCTCCCTTTGCCCCATCGGAGCCCTGCATGATCGACCGCGCCGCCATTGCCGCCGCCCGCCGCCAACTGGCCACCCAGCCCGACTTTCTGCGCACCACACCGCTGATGCGCCTTTCCGGTAAGTCCTTGGGCGTGGGCTGTGCCGAGGTCTGGCTCAAGCTGGAGCACCTGCAGGTGGGCGGCAGCTTCAAGGCGCGTGGCATGTTGTACCGCCTGCTGGCCAACCCGGTGCCCGAGAGCGGCGTGATCATTGCCTCCGGCGGCAACGCCGGTATTGCCGTGGCAGCGGCTGCCCAGGCCTTGGGCGTGCGCTGCGAGGTGTTTGTGCCCGAGGTGTCGCCCGAAGCCAAGCGCGCCCGCCTGCGCGCCCTGGGGGCTGAGGTGGTCGTCACCGGCGCAGCGTATTCCCAAGCCTTTGAAGCCTGCGTGGCCCGCCAGAAGGCCACGGGCGCATTGCAGGCCCATGCTTACGACCAGCCCGAAGTGGTGGCAGGCGCGGGCACGCTGGCGTTGGAGATGGAAGAGCAGGGCGGACGCCTGCCCGACACGGTGCTGGTTAGCGTGGGCGGTGGCGGCCTCATTGGGGGTGTGGCAGCGTGGGTGGAAAGCCGCGCCCATGTGGTCGCACTGGAGCCCGAACGCGCGCCCACCCTGCACGCCGCGCGCGCTGCGGGCCAGCCGGTGGATGTGGATGTGGGCGGCGTGGCCGCTGATTCGCTCGGCGCCCGCCGCATCGGTGCGATTTGCTGGGAAGTGAGCCAGCGCCATGTGCACGACGCGCTGCTGCTGCCCGACGATGCCATCCGCGCGGCCCAGCTGTGGCTGTGGAAGGAGCTGAAACTGGCCGTGGAACCCGCCGCCGCGCTGGGCTTGGCAGCTTTGCAGACCGGCGTGTACAAACCGCAGCCGCAGGAAACGGTGGCTCTGATTCTTTGCGGCGCCAACTTCGACCCCTGTACCCTCAACTGAGTCAGCTCACAGCGTCTGCAACTGGCGCTGCCTCACGCCAGTGCCCCCGCGCAAGGGCCGCCCCGCCGCGCTGGGGGCGTCCCCCTCGGGGGGAAGGCGCGAAGCGACTCAGGGGGGCCTAAAATCCCGCCATGCTTGACATCCTTCTCCTCCGCAAAGACCTCGACACCGCCATCGCGCGGCTGGAAACCCGCAAAAAGCCCCAGGCCTTTCTGGACGTCTCCGCTTTCCAGACCCTGGAGTCCGAGCGCAAGACGCTGCAGACCCGCACCGAAGAGCTGCAGGCCCAGCGCAACCAGTTGTCCAAACAGGTCGGCATGCTGATGAGCCGGGGCGACAAGGATGGCGCTGAAGCCATCAAGGCCCAGGTGGCCGCAGGCAAGGTGGAGCTGGAACAATCCGCCGCCCGCCTGGAGCAGATCCAGTCCGAACTGCTGGCCATGCTGGTGGCCGTGCCCAACCTGCCTCACGAATCCGTGCCGGTGGGTAGCGACGAAGCGGGCAATGTCGAAGTGCGCCGCTGGGGCACGCCTGCCAAGTTCGATTTCGAAGTGAAAGACCATGTCGATGTGGGCACGCCGCTGGGCCTCGATTTCGACATGGGGGTCAAGCTCTCGGGCTCGCGCTTTACCGTGATGAAGGGCTCTATAGCCCGCCTGCATCGTGCATTGAGCCAGTTCATGCTGGACGTGCAGACCCAGGAGCATGGTTACACCGAGTGCTACGTGCCCTACGCCGTGAACGCTGATTCGCTCAAGGGCACCGGCCAGCTGCCCAAGTTCGAGGGTGACCTCTTCGCCGCCAAGAAGGGCGGCCAGGACGGCGAGCCCGTGCCCGACAACGCGGCGCTGTACCTCATCCCTACCAGCGAAGTGCCGCTGACCAACTTCGTGCGTGACGTGGTGGTGGCCGAGGCCGACCTCCCCATCAGGCTCACGGCCCACACGCCGTGCTTCCGTTCTGAGGCTGGCAGCTACGGCCGCGACACGCGCGGCATGATCCGCCAGCACCAGTTCGACAAGGTTGAGATGGTGCAGATCGTGCACCCCGACAAGAGCTACGAAGCGCTGGAAGAAATGACCCGCCACGCCGAGGCCGTGCTGCAAAAGCTCGGCCTGCCCTACCGCGTGATGAGCCTGTGCACCGGTGACATGGGCTTTGGTGCCGCCAAGACCTACGACCTGGAAGTGTGGCTGCCCGCGCAGAACACCTACCGCGAGATCAGCTCGGTGAGCAATTGCGAAGCCTTCCAGGCGCGCCGTCTGCAGGCCCGCTTCAAGAATGCCCAGGGCAAGAACGAGCTGCTGCACACCCTGAACGGCTCGGGCCTGGCCGTAGGCCGCACGCTGGTCGCTGTGCTGGAAAACTACCAGCAGGCCGACGGCAGCGTGACGGTGCCCGAGGTGCTGCGTCCTTACATGGGCGGAGTGGCGGTGCTGGCGCCCTGAAATTCCTGCTAGAATCGCAGGCTTCGACACGAATGCAGGAGAGGTGGCAGAGTGGTCGAATGTACCTGACTCGAAATCAGGCGTGGTAGCAATATCACCGTGGGTTCGAATCCCACCCTCTCCGCCAGTATCCAAAGGGTTTGCTGCTATGAAAATAGAAGCAAACCCTTTCTGGTTTCCGGGCCTGCCTTCCGGTCCTTGGGCGGGGGTGGCCAGGTCTTCAAACTGCGCGCGCATGTCTTCCTTCGCCGTCGGCACCGCCGAAAGGCTGAAGCTACGGGTCTTCCCATCCAAAGAACAACCTGCCATCCGGAATCATGGGTGATCAGGGTCAGGGTGCGGCACTGATCTCTCTTGCCAGGCGCATGCCCACCAGCGTATAGCGCGTCTGCGGGCTGTTCCAGTTGCGGTAGCCGCAGCGCGCATAAAAAGCCCAGGTGTGCCAGGAGCCGCCGCGGCGCACGCGCACCGTACCGTGAGCGGGGCCGCGGGGGTCGTTGCGCGGGGAGTGGGCGTAATAGTTGTCCCCGTGCCAGTCCGCCACCCATTCCCAGGCATTGCCCAGCATGTCGTGCAAACCGAAGGCATTGGCTCCATAGCTGCCGACTGGCGCGGTGAAGGCGTGGCCGTCGTTGCCGGCCAGCGCATGCTGTTGCCAGCGCGGCCACAGTGGTGCAGCCGCCTGGTCAAAGGTATTGGCGGTGTGCAGCAGGCCTTGTGGATCGTCGCCGTGCGGGTAACGCGTGCGGGTGCCGGCGCGGCAGGCGTACTCCCATTCCGCCTCGGTGGGCAGTCGGTAGTGGTGGCCCTCGGTGCGGCTCAGCCAATCAGCGAGGGCCATGGCGTCATTCCAGGTAACGTTGACCACCGGGTGGTCGTCGCCTTGGGCAAAGCCCGGGTCGCGCCAGGAATAGCGTGTATCGCGGCCTTCGAAAGCATCGCCCCGCACGGTGGTGGCCGGGTCGTAGCGGGGGTTGTAGCCATAGCCGCCCGTTCCGTCTGCCTCGGACTCCGCACGGTAGCCTGAGGCCTGGACAAAACGCCGGAACTGCCCCACGGTGACTTCATGCTGGCCCAAGTAGAACGCCTGGCCGATAGTCACCCGGTGGGCGGGGCCTTCGTCGGCCAGATCGGTGAAACGCGCGGCCTCCAGTGTGGGATAGGCGCGGGCCAGGGATTCTGGCGGCTCGATTCCACCCATGGTGAAACTCCCGGTAGGTACACGGACAAACACCATGCCGAGGGTGTTTGTCCAGGTGGCAGTGCGGGCTGTTGGTGCGGAGCCGCGGGCGACTTCCGCGTGGGCGGCTGCGCATACCAAAGCGATCAGCGCAAACGCTGGTGCACGGAACAAGCACCATGACGCATCCCTGGCCATACAGGCGAACGGCGGGAAGGCGCACCGGCGGGGGGCCACAGGGTTCATCGGCTTGTCCAGATAGCGAGGCTGCCAGTGTATGCCCGGGCGGCCCGGCAGCCTGTGCGGGTGTTCGCTTGCAGGCGATTCGCCCTTTAGCTGGCGAGCAATCGCTGCTTGTTTTCCCGCGTCTTGCGCGCATGTTCGCGCATGATGAACTCGGCCCGCATGCCCTCGCGCCGCTCGATCGCGGTCACCAGGTCACAGTGGTCGTGGTGGGCCCGCTCAATGAACTCGTATTCGAGTTGCGGTGCTACGCCCTGCATGCTGACCGCCGTCGCCGCCGCCATGGGAATCTTGGAGATGCATTCGATGGCATCGATCAGCGGTGCGCTGTCGGCCGCCTGCAGCAGGGCGCTGTGAAACCGCGCGTTGATCAGCATCCATTGCCGCGCATCCAGCACCCTGCCGGCGTCCCGGGCTCGCGCCAGCAGCCTGTGGCCCTGTTCCAGGCAATCGCGAAGTACCTGCAGGTTCTGGGTGTCTGCCCCTTGCTCGGCCACCAGCCGGGCGGCCATGCCTTCCAGCGTGCCGCGCACCTCGATGGCGTCGCTCAGGTCCTTGGGGTTGAAGGACTTCACGCGGAATCCGCGCGTGGGCAGGCGCTCGAGCAGACCGTCCTTGGTCAGCTCCTCGAACGCCAGCCGGATGGGCGTGCGCGATACGCCCAGGCTCTCGGCCAGTTGCAGTTCCACCAGCCGCTCACCCGGCGCGTAGTCGCCCGCGATGATCCTGCGCTTGATCTCGTTGACGACAGAAAGGATTTGGGTAGCCATAGAAGTTCCAAAGCGTGGGGAAGGATTTTGCACGCAATTGCCGTGCATTGAACAATGCGTTGCATGGCGCCGGGCGGGTGGTGTGCAACCTTCCTCAGGGATGTGAAGCCCTCTCGTGGCGATACTGGTAAACCCTTGAATTGTCAATATTGCATGCAATTTTTGGAATTTTTATAGACTATCGGATTATTTTGTGCTGCAATGCATGCATTGTTCAGGCCACAGTTCGTGGTCACCTACCAGGAAAACCAGGCATGCTGAAGTCCGTCACCCTCGCGCTCCCGCGTTTCCCCGTCCGCCGTAAAGCATGCAAATTGCTGGCTTTTGGTTTGTTCTCTTCGGCGCTGCTCGTGCCCGGCGTGGCACCTGCCAACTCCGCCTGGCCCACAGCGCCGGTGACCTTCGTGGCGCCGTTCTCTGCCGGTGGCGGGGGCGACACGCTCACGCGTCTGTATGCCCAGCAGCTGACCGGGCCGCTCAATACGTCCGTGGTGGTCGAGAACAAACCCGGCGCTGGCGGCAACATTGGCACGGCCTTTGTGGCCAAGGCGCCGGCAGACGGCCAGACGGTGGTTTTCGGCACCATGGGAACCATGGGCACCAACCACTTCCTGTACAAGCGTACTGGTTATTCCATCAACGATTTCGAGCCCGTAGCGCTGTTTGGAACCACGGCCTTGGCCCTGGTGGTGGGCAAGGATTCGCCGTTCAAGACGGTGGGTGAACTGCTTGCCTACGGCAAGAAGAACCCTGGCAAGCTCTCCTGCGCATCCGGTGGCAACGGCACGGCATCACATCTGGCCTGCGCGATGCTGCAGCAGGAGGCCGGCATTGAAGTGGCGCATGTGCCCTACAAGGCATCATCCACTGCCATCATCGACGTGATGAGTCGGCGCGTGGATTTCTTCATCGACGTCACTCCGGTGCTCACACCCCAGATCAATGGCGGCACGCTGCGCGCCCTGGCCGTCACGATGAAGAAGCGCGTACCCACGCTGCCCAGCGTGCCGACGCTGGCAGAGAGCGGTTTGCCCGATTACGAGATGTTCAGCTGGGACGGCATGTTCGCGCCCAAGGGTACGCCGGACGACCGCCTGGACCGCCTGCACGCAGCCGTGCAGACCGCGCTGAAGAGCCCCGAATTCAACAAGACCATGACCGAGCGCGGTGTGCTGCTGCAGCCCCTGTCGCGCCAGGAATTCGCTGCAATGGTGCAGCGCGAGTTCGGCCGCATGGGCGCGGTCGTGAAGCGCCTGGGCATCACCATCGACTGAGAGGGCGAGCACGGCGGCGGACGGGCCAGCCCGCTGCCACTGCGTCGCATTTTTTCATTCAGGCAAGTGGCTGGCGCTGGCTGTGCGGAAACACGCACGTCCGGTTGCCCGCCCGGCACCACCCCGGTTGCCGCAGAAAACACACCGACCACCATGTCCGATTTCAAGAAATTTGATGCCGCAAGGCAAACCATCCACATCCGCAAGGACCTGCGTGTGCCCATGCGCGACGGCATCGAACTGGCGGCCGACGCCTACCACGGCGCGCTGGACAAGCCGCGCCCCGCGCTGGTGGCGCTCAGCCCCTACGGCAAGGAGCTTCAGGCGCTGGCGCTGACCACGCCGCCGCAGAAGCGCCCCAGCCCCATGTGGGATGGTTGCATCGAGGCTGGCGACATCGCCCGCATCGTCAAGGAAGACTACGTGCATGTCATCGGCGACGTGCGCGGCTCCGGCCACTCGGGCGGCGAGCACATCGGCAACTACAACGCCGGCGGCGTGTCGCTAGGCCAGGATGCCTACGACTTCATCGAATGGGTGGCGGCCCAGCCCTGGTGCGACGGTAATGTCGGCATGGTCGGCATCTCCTACTTCGGCTCCATGCAGGTGCTGGCCGCGGCCGAGCGTCCGCCCAGCCTCAAGGCGATCTTCATCAGCGGTGGGCACTTCGACTTCTACGAGACCACCTACCACGGCGGCATCATGTGGTTCATGCCCCGCGCGGCGCGCGAAGGCCGTGGCGGAGACTCCGGCTGGGCCTTTACCGACGGCGTGAAGTCGCGCATGGTCGAAAAATATTCGCCCGAAGAACTCAAGCAGCTGGTGACCAAGCGCCTGCAGGACCCGGACATCGCCGCCTGGCCCAACCTGGTGCATGTGCTGCACTACCCCAAGAACCACGAGGCCTGGTTCGACATCGTGATGAACGAGCTGGATGGCCCCTGGTACGAAGAGCGCAACCCGATCACGCTGGCGCCCCACATCGACATCCCCGTTTACCTGCAGCTGGACCAGGGCCGGGGCTGGACGCTGGACGGCACCATCGAGCTGTTCCATGCGATCAAGGGCCCCAAGAAGCTGGACATCGGCCCCTACCCGCCGATGCAGTCACGCCCCTTCATCGAAGAGCACGACAAGATGTTCCGCTGGTATGACCACTGGCTCAAGGGCATCGACAACGGCATCATGGACGAGCCCGCGGTGAGCGTGTTCGTGGAGGGCTCGCGCCAGCTGCTGCGCGCCGAACAATGGCCGCCCAAGAAGATCAACTACCAGGCGCTGTACCTGCGCCCGCGCGGCAAGCTGTCGCTCGAGTCCGAGCCCATGGGCGCCGAATACGCAGCGCCCGACGGTTTCTACCAGGCGCCACTGACGGTGACCGACAAGGTGGAGATCCTGAGCTGGACCACCGACAAGTTCGAGGACAGCGTCGAGATGATTGGCACCGGCGCCGCGCACATCTTTGCCGAGATCGACCAGAGTGACACCAACTTCATCCTGCGCCTGTGGGATGCGGCCCCCACGGGCAAGCGCCAGCTGATTACCACCGGCTACCTCAAGGCCTCGCACCGCGAACTGGACGCGGCGCGCACCACCGAGGGCAGCCCCGTTCACCCGCACACGCGCAGCGTGCCGGTGGAGCCGGGCAAGATCGAAGAGTACGTGCTGCGCCTGTACCCCTTTGCCAACACCTTCAAGCCAGGCCACCGCCTGGTGGTGGAGCTGTCAAACAACGAGCCGCTCGCCGACGAGCACAACGCCCTGCTGCCGCCTGATGCCTACCACCTGCCGGTGGGCCGGCCCGTCACCCACAAGATCTACCGCGACGCGGCGCACCACTCGCGCCTGGTGCTGCCGTTCACCGTCGGCTAGGCGGCTGGCAGACTCTGGCAACAGCCCTGCAAAGTCGCGGGCACGTGCAAAGAAAAGCGCGCCCTGCGGGGCGCGCTTTTCCATTTTCTGGAGTGCCGGTTGTGTTGCACGCGTGACCTGCTGCGGCCCCCGCTGCTCAACGCGGCGGAGCCGCTTGGTGTGGCGCGGGAGTGCTGTGCCCCAGGCCATACGGCATCCCATCGGCGAAGAGGCGATTAATAGCTATTTTTGGCCAATAGCGCTTATTCAGAAAGCGTTTATAGCTATCAACAATGTAGCAAATTTGTGTCAATCTGCCGCAGCGGCCAGTGCCGCCAGCGCCGCTGCCACATCCGCTTCGGCCACGCCGGCTGCAAGTGCCAGTTGCCCCGCCAGCGCACGCAGGCCTTCGCGTTGCAGCCGCGCAATGGCCTGGCCGGCTTCCTTGGGGGCTTCAAACCCGGTGCTTTGCAGCAGCAGGCGGCCGTCGGCGTCCACCAGCTTGAAGTAGAACTTGCCGTCGGCCTCGCGGTATTGCTTGAAGGACGGCAACGCGGCTTTGGCCGCTTTGGCCGGCTTGGCAGCCGCCGCGCCCTGCACCAGGCTGCGCAGGCCTACAGCGGCGCGCAGTTCGCGGATGAAGGGCGTGGCCAGCGCGCGGGCGCGCTCGGCGCCCGCCAGCAGGGTCTGCTCGATGCGGGCGGGGTTGTGGATGAGCTCTTCGTACTGCGCGCGCATGGGGGCGATCACCTGGTCCACACGTTCGAACAGGGTGTTCTTGGCATCGCCCCAGGCGATGCCGTCGGCATAAGCCTGGCGCAGGGCGGCTGTCTCTTCGGGGGTGGCAAAAGCCTGGTAGATCTGGAACAGGGCCGAGCCTTCCACCTCCTTCGCCTCACCGGGCGCGCGCGAGTCGGTCAGGATGCCGCCGATCAGTTTTTTCAGCTGCTCGCGCGAGCTGAACAGCGGGATGGTGTTGTCGTAGCTTTTGCTCATCTTGCGGCCATCGAGCCCCGGCAGGGTGGCCACGTGCTCGTCAATGGCGGCCTCGGGCAGCACAAAGTGCTCGCCATAAAGGTGGTTGAAGCTGGCGGCCATGTCGCGTGCCATCTCGATGTGCTGGATCTGGTCGCGGCCCACCGGCACCTTGTGCGCCTTGAACATCAGGATGTCGGCGCCCATGAGCACCGGGTACATGAACAGGCCTGCGGTCACGCCGTCGTCCTGCTCGCGCCCTGCGGCAGTGTTCTTGTCCACGCTGGCCTTGTAGGCGTGGGCGCGGTTGAGCACGCCCTTGCCGGTCACGCAGGTCAAGAGCCAGGTCAGCTCGGGGATTTCGGGGATGTCGGACTGGCGGTAGAACGTGACGTGCTCGGGGTTCAGCCCTGCGGCCAGCCAGCTGGCCGCAATTTCCAGCGTGGAGCGCTGTATGCGCACCGGGTCTTCGCACTTGATGAGCGCGTGGTAGTCGGCCAGAAAGTAAAAACTCTGCACGCCCGGAGTGAGGCTGGCCGCCACCGAAGGGCGGATGGAGCCCACAAAGTTGCCCAGGTGGGGCGTGCCCGTGGTGGTGATGCCGGTGAGGTAGCGCGTAATGCTCATGGGAACGGTGTCAGCAAACAAGAGGGGGAAAAATCAGCGCAGGAGCGATGTGAGCGGCGTCAGCAGCAGGTTGATGGTGGTGTAACCCAGCGACATCAATGGGCGCAGCCACAGCGAGCCCAGCACCCCGGCCACCACCAGGCCCAGCACGATGAAAAAACCGTAGGGCTCGATGCGCGAGACCATGTGCGCCTGCTTCCAGGGCAGCAGGCCGACCAGGATGCGCCCGCCATCGAGCGGCGGCAGCGGAAACAGGTTGAAGGCCCACATCACCAGATTGACCAGCACACCGGCGCGCGCCATCTCGATGAAAAAGCGCTCCTCAACGCCCGAGCCCACCAGCGCCACCAGCAAGATCGCCCAGCCAATCGCCTGGACAAAGTTGGACGCCGGGCCCGCCAAGGCCACCCACACCATGTGTTTCTTGGGGTTGCGCAGGTTGCCGAAGTTGACCGGCACCGGCTTGGCATAACCAAAAAGGAAGGCGCCCGAGGTGGCGAAGTACAGCATCAGCGGCATCAGGATGGTGCCGATGGGGTCGATGTGCTTGATGGGGTTCAGGGTGATGCGGCCCATCATGTACGCGGTGTTGTCGCCAAAGTGGCGCGCGGCGTAGCCATGGGCTGCCTCGTGCACGGTGATGGCAAACAGCACCGGCAGGGCGTAGATCAGAACGGTTTGGATGATGTTTTCCACCGGGCGATTGTCTCAGGCTGTAAATTGCTGCAAAAAAGAGAGCTGCCAGCGCTTATTGGATAAGCGCTGGAGGGTGATTTGGCTTGAAATCGAAGGTGCGATCAAAGCCCCAGGGCCTGCACGCTGCCGCGGCCTTCGCGGATCACTTCAGGGTCGCCGCCCGCGCCCATAGGCGTCAGGTCCACCACGGTGGTGGGCTCCAGCGGGCAGGCGCCCGCGTCCACGATGGCGTCCAGCAGCTTCTCGTAGCGGTCGCGGATCTCCTGCGGGTCGTTCAGGGGCTCGGTCTCGCCTGCAGGGATCAGCGTGGTGGCCAGCAGCGGGGCGCCGTGCAGTTCCAGCAGCAACTGCAGGCCCTTGCGGTCGGGCACGCGCAGGCCAATGGTCTTGCGCGACGGGTGGCTCACCCGGCGCGGCACTTCCTTGGTCGCTTCCAGGATGAAGGTGTAGGGGCCGGGCGTACCCAGCTTGAGCAGCCGGTACTGCCGGTTGTCCACGCGCGCGTAGTTGGCCAGCTCCGACAGGTCGCGGCACAGCAGGGTCAGGTGGTGTTTGTCGTCCACCTGGCGGATGCGGCGCATGCGGTCTACCGCGTCCTTGTCGTCGAGGTGGCACACCAGCGCATAGCTCGAATCGGTGGGCACGGCCAGGATGCCGCCTTTTTGCAGCAGCATGGCGCCTTGCTTGAGCAGGCGCGGCTGCGGGTTGTCGGGGTGAACTTCGAAATACTGGGCCATGCAGGGGGACTCTCAGGCCACAGGGTGGCAAATACGATCGGCCAGCAGTTCCCACACGGGGGTGAGAGCACCGGGCAAAGGCGGCAAGGTGCCCAGGTCGGTGTGCGATTCGTCGGGGCTGTGAAAGTCGCTGCCACGCGAGGCGGCCAGGTCAAATTCTTTGGCCATGGCCGCGTAGGTCACGTATTCGGCCGCGCTGTGGCTGCCGGTGACCACCTCCACCCCGCGCCCGCCGTGCTGCTTGAATTCGGAAAACAGCGCGTATTCCTCGTTGGCGCTGAACTTGTAGCGCGCCGGATGCGCAATCACGGCCATGCCACCGGCCTCTGTGATCCAGCGCACCGCATCACCCAGGGCGGCCCAGCGGTGCGGCACATAGCCGGGCTTGCCCTCGGTGAGGTATTTGCGAAACACCTCCGAGGTTTCTTTGCACACGCCCGTTTCCACCAGAAACCGCGCAAAGTGCGTGCGCGAGATCAGCGCCGGATTGCCCACAAACTGCAGCGCGCCTTCGTAGGCGCCCTGGATGCCCACCTGGGCCAGCTGATCGGCCATGTCTTTGGCGCGCTCGCCCCGCCCCCCGCGGGTGGCGGCCAGCCCCTGGGCCAGCTGCGGGTTGTCAGGGTCAAATCCCAGGCCCACGATGTGGACGGTGGTGTCGGCAAACGTGACGGAGATTTCGACGCCGGTGAGGTAGGCCATGCCCTGTGCACGGGCCGCAGCCGCGGCGCGGTGCTGGCCGCCGATCTCGTCGTGGTCGGTCAGGGCCCACAGCTCCACCCCGTTGGCCTTTGCGCGTGCGGCCAGGTCCTCCGGGGTCAGGGTTCCGTCGGATACCACGGAATGGCAGTGCAGGTCGGCGTTCAGTATGGATGTCACCGGGGCATTTTAGGGCTTGTACCGATACGCGCGCTGCCGCGCCCGGCAACACTGGTGGCAGGGGAATGGGCACGCCGGGGGCCGCAAAGCCCCCAGGTCTTGCAGGCGGCGTAGGCTACGATCGACCATCAATGTAAACAAATGTTGCGCTTGGGGCGTTGATGGACAGCTTTCCCCATTGCGCTCCACGAGGAAGAAAAAATCATGCAACTCGACAATATCCGCGTCTCCCGCAAGCTGTGGGGGCGTTTTTGCTGCTGATGCTGGTCATGCTGGTGATCTCCGGCTTTCAGCAGTATCGCGCCAACGCCTCCATGGGCGGCGCCATGGACAGCGTGGTCGAAATTGAAGATCGGATCTCCGCCGCCGTGCGCTGGCGCGGCGCCACCGAAACCGCCGTCAACATGGTGATGGGCGCTGCCGTCACCACCGACGCGGTACTGGCCCAGCAGTACGACGCCAAGGTCAAGGAGATCATTGGCAACATCAACAAGGTCCAGGAGGACATCGTGGCCCGTGCCGCGGCGCCCGAGGAAAAGGCCGCGCTCGACAAGGTGTTGGCCGAGCGCAAGGTGGTGCTGGCCGCCACCGCCAAGGCCTGGGAGCTCAAGGGTGCAGGCGACGCCGTGGCCACCCAGCAGTTTGCCGACAATGAATTTGCCCCCATGGTGGCGCGCTACCTCAAGGCACAGGACGACTTTGTCGTCATCCTGCAAAAGCGCCGCGACGAGATCCGTGCCGAAGCCACCCAGCGCCGCGTGGCCTACGCCGTCCAGGGCCTGGCGGCATCGGCCGTGCTGATCGTGATCATGCTGCTGCTGGCCTGGAAGCTGGTGCGCTCCATCACCGTGCCGCTGGATGAAGCAGTGGCCACCCTGGACGCCGTCGCTGCGGGCGATCTGACGCGTGAGCTGCACTCCACCCGCAAGGACGAGTTCGGCCACATGCTGCGTTCGCTGTCGGCCATGACGCAGCGGCTGCGCGGCGTGGTGAGCGAAGTGCGCTCGGGCGTGGATTCGGTGTCCTCCGCGTCGATAGAAATCGCCAACGGCAACCACGACCTTTCGGCGCGCACCGAACAGACTGCCTCCAACCTCGAAGAAACCGCGGCCAGCATGGAGCAGTTGACGGCCACCGTGAGCCAGTCCGCCGACACGGCGCGCCAGGCCAACCAGCTGGCCGGCACCGCTGCGCAGGCAGCAGCCCGGGGCGGCGAGGTGGTGGGCCAGGTGGTGACCAGCATGCAGCAGATCACCGAGAGCTCGCGCAAGATCAGCGACATCATCGGCGTGATCGATGGCATTGCCTTTCAGACCAACATCCTGGCGCTGAACGCCGCGGTGGAAGCCGCCCGCGCAGGCGAGCAAGGCCGGGGTTTTGCCGTGGTGGCCAGCGAGGTGCGCAGCCTGGCCGGGCGCAGCGCCGAGGCCGCCAAGGAGATCAAGCGGCTCATCAGCGCCTCGGTGGAGAACGTCGAGTCCGGCTCGGCCCAGGTTACCCAGGCCGGGCAGACCATGGGCGAGATCGTGTCCAGCGTGCAGCGGGTGAGCGACCTCATCGGCGAAATCACTGCATCGGCCACCGAACAGCGCGACGGCATCGCCCAGGTCAACCAGGCCGTGACGCACCTGGACCAGATGACCCAGCAAAACGCCGCGCTGGTGGAGGAATCCACCGCCGCCGCCGCCTCCATGCGCGACCAGGCGCAGCGTCTGGCCGAGGTGGTGTCGGTGTTCAACGTAGGCGCGGTGGCCGTGCGCGCCCCCGCTGCACCCCGCCCGGCACCGGCCC
>NZ_AGTS01000035.1 GCF_000238595.1 Acidovorax sp. NO-1
TAGTGTCATGAGTTAGAAATTCATTGAATTATTTTCTCTGATGGTGATCAGTCGTGTAGTGTGTTGCACGACGAGGTGGCCATGAGCGGAAGACCAAAGACTTCATTGGTGTTGAGCGCGACGGAGCAAGAGCAACTGATTGCGTTGACCAAGCGCCGTAAGACCGCGCAGGCCTTGGCCCTGCGAGCGCGCATCGTGCTCGCTTGCGCTGAGGGCTTGGACAACAAGGTGGTGGCAGCGCGCCAGCGGGTCACGCAGCAAACAGTTTCCAAGTGGCGGGGCCGTTTTGTTGAACTGCGCATGGATGGTTTACTGGATGCCCCGCGCCCTGGTGCTCCACGCACGATTGAAGATGAGCGCGTCGATGCAGTGATCGCCAAGACGCTGGAGTCTGTGCCGACTGGCGCAACTCACTGGAGTACCCGCTCTATGGCGCAGGCAATGGGCATGTCACAGACGGCTGTGAGCCGAATCTGGCGGGCTTTTGGTTTGCAGCCGCACCGCCAGGAGACGTTCAAACTCTCCAGTGACCCGTTTTTTGTCGACAAAGTCCGTGACATTGTCGGCCTGTACATGGACCCGCCACTCAAGGCGATGGTGTTGTGCGTGGATGAGAAGAGTCAAATACAGGCACTGGACCGCACACAGCCAATCTTGCCGCTGGCACCGGGTATTCCTGAGCGCAGAACCCACGACTACATGCGCCATGGAACGACGACGCTGTTTGCGGCACTGGACATTGCCACGGGCCAAGTGATTGGAGAGTTACACCGGCGCCATCGCAGCACGGAGTTTTTGCAGTTCCTGCGTACCATTGAAGCGAATGTGCCAGCCCAGCTGGATGTGCATTTGGTGATGGACAACTACGGCACGCACAAGACCCCTGCGGTCAAGGCATGGTTTGCAAGACACCCCAGGTTCCACGTGCACTTCACGCCAACCTCCGCGTCTTGGCTCAATCAGGTGGAACGTTGGTTTGCAACCCTGACCGAGAAGTACATCCGTCGCGGCACACACCGATCGACAAGACAGCTTGAGCAGGCGATTCGCCAATACCTGGAACTGAACAACTCAAATCCCACACCGTTCGTCTGGGTCAAGTCTGCCGATGACATCCTGGCGAGTATCGAGAGATTTTGTCTGCGAATTTCTAACTCAGGACACTAG
>NZ_AGTS01000034.1 GCF_000238595.1 Acidovorax sp. NO-1
TAACGCAGGGCGGGCTCGCCCCGCCGCTTGCACCCACGCGCCGCCCGGGTCCTTGCCCGGGCGGCGCGCTACCATGGGCGGCATGAAAGCGCACAACCCCGACCTCGCCACCCGCCTTGTCCACCACGCCTACACACCGCCTGGCGATTTCGCCGCACCGCAACCGGGCGTGTACAAGGCCTCGACGGTCATCTTTCCGAACGTCGCCGCCATGCGCTCGCGCGAATGGAAGGACAAAAGCGGCTACACGTATGGGCTGCACGGCACGCCCACCACGTTCATTCTTGAAGAGCGCCTGTGCACCCTGGAAGGCGGTCTGCAGTGCGTACTGGTGCCCAGCGGCCTGGCCGCGATTGCCAACGTTGCGCTGGCGCTGCTCAAGCCTGGCGACGAAGTTCTGATCCCCGACAACGCCTATGGCCCCGGCAAAGACCTGGCCAGCGGCGAACTTGCGCGGTTTGGCATCACCCATGTGTTCTACGACCCGCTCGATCCGTCGGATCTGGCGGCCCGCATCACCCCGGCCACCCGATTGGTGTGGCTGGAAGCGCCGGGCTCGGTCAGCATGGAGTTCCCCGACCTTTGCGAACAGGTGCGCATCTGCCGTGCACGCGGCGTGACCACGGCGCTGGACAACACCTGGGGCGCGGGCCTGGCGTTCGCACCGTTCGACCTCACCAGGGACGCAAGTCTCGGCGTCGATATTTCCGTCCACGCGCTCACCAAATACCCCAGCGGCGGGGGCGATGTGCTCATGGGCAGCGTGATGACGCGTGACCTCGCCTTGCACATGAAGATCAAGCTCACCCACATGCGGCTGGGCCTGGGCGTAGGCGCCAACGACGCCGAAGCCGTGCTGCGAGCATTGCCGAGCATCGGCCTGCGTTACCGCGCCCATGACGAAGCGGCACGCAGCCTGGCGCAGTGGCTGCAGCAGCAGCCCGCCGTGGCGCAGGTGCTGCACCCCGCACTCGATGGCTCGCCAGGGCACGCGCACTGGAAGGCCCTGTGCGGTGGGGCGCAGGGCGGGCAAGGGCTGGCGGCCGGCCTGTTCAGCGTGATGATCGATGCCCGCCATTCACAACAGCAGGTGGATGCGTTTTGCGACGGCCTGCGCCTGTTCAAGCTCGGCTACAGCTGGGGCGGCCCCATGAGCCTGGTGGTACCCTATGACATCAATGCCATGCGCAGCCGCGCCAGCACCCACCTGAAGGCGGGCACGCTGGTGCGGTTTGCCGTAGGGCTGGAGGGCGTGGAGGACCTGAGGCAGGACTTGCAGCAGGCCCTGGAGCGCGCCTTCAACTGAGGCAACGCCACTTCGGCTGGCAGCCGGTACCGCGGGATACGGGCTTTCCTCAGTGGCGCTGCCGCAGCGGCGGCCTTAGTGTGGCGGTATGACCGTGACCACCTCCAAGGCCGCTCCGGATGCACCGGGCGCGCCAGACATTTCCGAATCCCAGCACGCCGAGGCCATTGCCGAGCGCGTAAAGGCCCAGCAGGCCCAACCCATCCAGTTGCAGCCCGTGACAATGGGCGACCCCTTCCGCTGGCTGGCGCGGGGCCTGCAGGACGTGCGAAACGCTCCGGGCATCGCTGTGTTTTACGGCGTTTGCTTCTGGGGCATGGCGCTGCTTCTGGGGTGGGTGTTCCGTACCCGGCCTGAATACACCATGTCCCTGGCCAGCGGCTGCCTGCTGCTGGGCCCCTTTCTGGCCATGGGGCTTTATGACACCAGCCGCCGGCGAGAGGCCGGGCTGAAACCGCAGCTGAGCGAGTCGCTCACCTGCTGGGACAGCCACATGGGCAGCATGGGCATGCTGGTGCTGGTGCTCGTGGTGCTCGAACTGCTCTGGGGGCGTGCGTCGCTGGTGGTGTTTGCCGTGTTCTTCAACACCGGCATGCCGTCCACCACGGGGGTGCTGCAAGCCGTGTTCAACCCGCAAAACTGGAACTTTGTGGCGGTGTACACCCTGGTGGGGGGCGCGTTTGCCGCGCTGGTGTTCTCCACGTCCGTGGTCTCGATTCCCATGATTCTCGACCGCGACACCGATGCACTGACCGCAGGCATCACCAGCATCCGCGTGGTGTTCGAGAACCCCGCGGTGATGCTGCTGTGGGGCGCGCTCATCACGGGCATCGTTGCCGTGTCGCTGTGGTTCTGGGGCGTGGGGCTGCTGCTGGCAGGCCCGGTGCTGGGGTTTGCCAGCTGGCACGCTTACCGCGCCTGCGTGGCGCCGCCACAGCGCACCGTCTGAAATGCATACCGCCGTTGCGGGATCAAGGCCGGCCCGCAGCGCCGGCGCAAAGCCCCAAGCTGTTACAGTGGGTCTCAACTTCAGGAAGCTACTACCTTGGCAACACCCAACTACGGATACGAAAAACGCCAGCGCGAACTCGCCAAAAAGCAAAAAAAGAAGAGAAGCTGAGGGCCAAATCACAGCGCACACCGGGCGATCAGCAGGGCAGTGACCAGCCCGCTGAGGGGCACCCCGGCCATGACGGCGCGGCCCCCGGCCAGCCCGCAGCGGGCCCGGGCGCCTGAGGCCTCTTCAGCGCAGCAGTTTTTTCAGTTCCGGCCACACGTTGGCCAGCATCTGCGGGTGCGCTTCGGCGCGCGGGTGGATGCGGTCAGGCTGGAACAGACGGGTCGGCTCCGGCCCGTCGGCCACGCCCTTCAGAAAGAACGGCACCACTGCCGCTTTCTGCGCCTTGGCCACCTTGGTGAACAGGCCGGCGAACTGATCGGCATAGGCGGTGCCATAGTTGGGCGGCACCTGCATACCCACCAGCAAGACCTTTGCACCGGCTTTTTGCGCCGCTTGCGTCATGAAGGTGAGGTTCTCCTCGGTGTTCTTGAGCGGCAGGCCCCGCAGGGCGTCGTTTCCGCCCAGTTCCACCACCACATGGCTGGGCTGGTGCTGGGCCAGCAGCGCCGGCAGGCGCGAACGGCCGCCGGATGTGGTCTCGCCACTCACGCTGGCATTGACCACCGTGGCGCTCATTTTTTCCTGGGCCAGCTGTTTTTCCAGCAAGGCCACCCATCCGGTACCACGTGCCAGCCCGTATTCGGCGCTGAGGGAATCGCCCAGCACCAGAATCACCGGCGGCCGGGCCGGTGCGGTGGCGGCCTTGCCGGGGGCCTGGGCGGCCGCCAGCGGCGCACAAAGCCCCACCACCACGCCGATACCGGTGCTCAGGATAAAGTGGCGCCGTCGCTGCAGATAACGAATCAAAGTAAAGAACCTTTCATGCCTGAATCCTCCACATTGCCCACGACATCATCTTCCACACCCATCATTGCGGTGGAGCATGTCTTCAAGTCGGTGACGGATTCCACCGGAACCCTCGACATTCTGCGGGATATCGATTTCCGCCTGGCTGCCAGGGAAACAGCGGCCATTGTGGGCGCCTCGGGTTCGGGCAAAAGCACGCTGCTGTCGATCATTGCCGGACTGGATACCCCCACGCGTGGCACGGTGCGGCTCGATGGCCACGACCTCTTTGCCATCAATGAAGACGAGCGCGCCGCGCTGCGCGCCCAGAAGGTGGGCTTTGTGTTCCAGAGCTTTCAGCTCATGGGCAACCTCACGGCGCTGGAAAACGTGATGCTGCCGCTGGAGCTGGCCAACCGCCGCGATGCCCGCAAAGCCGCCGCCGACATGCTGGCGCGCGTCGGGCTGGGTCAGCGCCTGTCGCACTACCCCAAGGTGCTGTCGGGCGGCGAACAGCAGCGCGTGGCGCTGGCGCGGGCGTTTGTGGTGCAGCCGGCCGTGCTGCTGGCCGATGAGCCCACGGGCAGCCTCGACTTCGCCACCGGCGAGACCATCATGAAGCTCATGTTCGAGCTGAACCGCGAGCAGGGCACCACGCTGGTGCTGGTCACCCACGACCGCGCCATCGCCGAGCAGTGCGAGCGGCGCATCACCATCGAAGCCGGGCGGGTGGTCTGAATCAGTTTTTTTTTGGTGTTTTTGGCCTCCAGCGCTTATCTGTAAAGCGCGGGCAGCTATTCATTTAATAGTGCGACGGAGTGGCTGTCTGCGCTCAGCGGATAATCCCTCCCCATGTCCAGCCCCAAAGTTCTCTTCGGCTTTCACGCCGTGGGCGTGCGTCTGAAGACCGCGCCGAAATCCATCATCGAGATTTACTACGAAGCCACGCGGCGCGATGCCCGCATGCGCCAGTTTCTCGACCGCGCCCGCGAGGCGGGTGCCCGCCTCATCGAGGCCGACAGCGTGCGCATCGCCAAGCTGGCCGGCAGCCATGGCCACCAGGGCGTGGCCGCACGGGTGGAGCCCGTGAAGGTCGCCACTTCGCTGGATGAACTGCTGGAAGACCTGGAAGCCGCCGGCATTGAGCAGCCCCTGCTGCTGGTGCTCGACGGCGTGACCGACCCGCACAACCTGGGCGCCTGTTTGCGCGTGGCCGATGGCGCGGGGGCCCATGCCGTCATCGCCCCCAAGGACCGCGCCGTGGGCATCAACGCCACCGTGGCCAAGGTGGCCAGCGGCGCGGCCGAGACCATGCCGTACTTCATGGTGACCAACCTCTCGCGCACGCTGAACGAGCTCAAGGAGCGCAACATCTGGTGCATCGGCACCAGCGACGATGCGCCCAAGACCATCTACCAGGTCGATCTGAAAGGCCCCGTGGCCCTGGTGCTGGGCGCCGAGGGCGACGGCATGCGCCAGCTCACGCGCAAGACCTGCGACGAGCTGGTCTGCATCCCCATGAAGGGTGCGGTCGAGAGCCTGAACGTGTCGGTGGCCAGCGGCGTGTGCCTGTACGAGGCGCTGCGCCAGAGGACCTGACCTGCTGCCGTCGATGCAAAGCGCGTCGCCCGACACCATCAAAACCTGGGTGCAGCAGGCGCGCCACGTCGCCGTGCTGACCGGCGCCGGTATCAGCGCCGAATCGGGCGTGCCCACCTTTCGGGATGCGCAGACCGGCTACTGGGCGCAGTTCCGGCCCGAAGACATGGCCACGGAAGCAGGTTTTCGCGCCCACCCGCAGCGCGTGTGGGACTGGTACCAGTACCGGCGCGAGCTGCTCGCAGGCGCTTTGCCGAATGCGGGCCACATGGCCCTCGCGGCGTTCCAGCAGCAGTTTCCCGGCCGGATCACGCTGATCACCCAGAACGTGGACGGCCTGCACCAGCGCGCCGGCAGCACCGGCGTACTGTGCCTGCATGGCGACATCTTTGAAGACCGCTGGCTCGACATGCCGCGCAACTGTTGCCATATCGAGCACGCCGTGGCGGGTCACCCGCCGCATTGCGACCGCTGCGGCAACCTGCTGCGGCCCGGGGTGGTGTGGTTTGGCGAAGCCCTGCCTTTTCGCACCCTGGAGGCCGCGCAGCAGGCTGCAAAGGCGTGCGACCTGATGCTGGTGGTGGGCACGGCCGGGGCGGTGTACCCGGCGGCGGGCCTTGCGCACCAGGCGCGCGCTGCCGGGGCGCGGGTGGTGGTGGTCAACCCCGCGCCCAGCGAGCTCGATGGCACCGCCCACGCGGTGCTGCGCGCCCCGGCGGCCCAGGTATTGCCAACGCTGCTGGGCTAGTTGCGTCGTTTTGGTGCATTTGCTGTCACAAAGCTGACACGTGGCGGGCCCGCTTGCCGGTAGCCTGCCGCACCTTTGTCTTTACACCCCACTCCCACCATGAGCCGTCGTCAATTTCTCCTGCGTGCCACCCAGGCCGCTGCCGCCACGGGCCTGCCCCTGTGGGCCCACACCGCCAGCGCGGCGGACGAGGGCCTGACGCCCAAGCTGATCACCCTGGGCTGCTCGATTGCGCTCACCGGCCCGCTGGGCCAGGCGGGCATCGAGCAGGTGGCGGGCATGAAGGCCGCGTTTGCCGAGGTGAACCAGGCGGGCGGCATCCATGGCCGCGAGATCCGCATGGACCCCAAGGACGACGGCTACGTGGCCGCCCGCACCCTGCAGAACGTGACCCAGATGGTGGATTCGCAATCGGTGTTTGCCTTGATCTCGCCCCTGGGCACCGCCAATACCGCTGCCATCCTCCCGCTGATCGAAATGCGCGGCATACCCACCGTGGGGCCGGTAACGGGCGCCACCTCGCTGCGCAGCCCGGAGGCCCGCCACGTATTCTTCCTGCGCCCCACGTACCGTGAGGAAACCCAGCGCCTGGTCAAGCAGATCGTGGACATGGGCCTCAAGCGCATTGCCGTGGTGTACCTGGACAACCCGTTTGGCAAGGAAGTGCTCAAGGACATGTCGAAGGCGCTCGACGACATCAAGGTGGAGCGCGCCGGCGAATACGCGCTGGCGGTGGACGGCAAGAACGGCGCCGATCTGGCCGACAAGGTGGCCGCCGAGCGCCCCGGCGCCGTGCTGCTGGCCACCACAGGCACGGCCAATACGGCCTTCGTGCAGGCATTTCGCACCAAGGCCCAGGGCGTGCCGCTGGCGGGGCTGTCGGTCACGGTGCTCGCCTCGGAGATGCCCAAGCTCGCAGCGTCCTCGCGCGGCCTGGCGCTGGTGCAGGTGTTTCCGGATGCCAATTCGCTCAAGTCGGTGGCGGTGCGCAAGTTCCAGACCACGATGAAGGCCGTGGGCGCCGATGCTGCCTACATCCACAGCGGCAGCGCGCTGGAGGGCTGGCTCAACGCCCAGATCATGATTGAAGGCCTGAGAAACGCCGGCAAGGACCTCACGCGCGAACGCCTTCGCGCCGGGCTGGCCAGCATCCGGTCGCTGTCGTTTGGCGACTTCAACGTGGGCTTTGGCAACAAGGCGCCATACATCGGCTCGGACGCGATCTACCTGGCCGTGTACGCCGAAAACGGCCGCCGCATCAGCTGACCGGCGCGGCCTGCCCCCCCTACACCCAGCCCATCGCCCCCAGCACCGCCCCCGCGCCCAGCATCCACAGCAGGTGCAGCCGGGTGCGCCACACCAGCACCACGGTGCTGGCGGTCAGCAGCCACAGGGGCCAGTCGGTGGTCCAGTCGCCGTGGGCGCGGGCCAGCACCCACGAGGTGGCCAGCAGCAGGCCTATCACCACCGGCGCCATGCCCTGCTTGAAGGCGCGCACGCTGCGGCGGTTGCGGTTGCGGTGGCCCCAGCGGGTGGCCAGCCAGGTCAGCAGGCTGCTGGGCAACATCACGCCCAGCATGCACAGCGACATGCCCAGCGCGCCCAGGGCCCAGCCCGCCATACCCGGCCCACCGGCGTTCACGCCCACGTTCCAGCCCAGCAGCGCCACAAACAGCACATTGGGCCCCGGTGCGGCCTGGGCGATGGCGATCGACGCGCTGAACTGCGGGTCGGTCAGCCAGGCCTGGCGCTCGACGAGGAACCGGTGCATGTCGGGCGCCGTGGCGATGGCGCCGCCCACGGCCAGCAGCGACAGCGTCAGGTAGTACAGGAACAGGTTGAGCCAGTCGCCCGCGCCCAGGGCCAGGGGCAGTGCGGTCATGGTGCGAGCTTTCGGAAGGTGAGCACGCAGGCAACGCCGCCCAGCACGGGCAATATCCAGAACAGCGGCAGCCGCAGCCACGCCATGGCCGCAAGGGCCAGCCCTGCCAGCGCCATGCACATCGGCCGGCCCAGCGGGTGGTTCTGGATGGAAGCAAACAGCTTGATGCCCACCCCGGCAATCAGTCCCGCCGCCACAGCGCCCATGCCGCGCAGCGCGCCCGCCACGGCCGGGTGGCTGGCGAATTCGGCATACACCACGGCCAGCGCCAGCACCAGCATGAGCGGAAACGTCAGCATGCCCGCCAGCGCCGCCAGCGCGCCGCGCAGGCCAAAGTAGCGGTCGCCGATCATGATGCTCAGGTTGACCACGTTGGGGCCGGGCATGATCTGCGCCACAGCCCAGTCCTCCAGAAACTCCGCGTTCGTCATCCAGCGCTTTTTTTCCACCAGCTCGCGCTGCACCACCGCCAGCACGCCGCCAAAGCCCTGCAGGGCCAGCCAGGTGAAGGACCAGAACAGATCGCCGGGGCTGCGGGGCTGAAGCCGCTGTGGAGCGTCGCCGGAGGGGGAGGGCGGGTTGGCGTCTGTGGCCATGCTGTGTATGGGTAAAAAAGGCCGCAAACGCTTGATGGTATTGCGCAAGCAGCTATCAAATAATGAGTAATGGGCCGGGCGGCCATGATGATGGCTTTCAGCGCGCCATGTTACGCGTGCCGCGCGGCGCGCCAAGCTTGCGGGTGGGGCATGGGCGTCGTGGTGTGGCAGGGCGGGGGCGGTGATTTGCGTTCGCGGGCGGGTGGGCACGCCGGTATGCTGCGGGCTGGTTGCATCCCAA
This sequence comes from Acidovorax sp. NO-1, assembly GCF_000238595.1. Lineage (GTDB taxonomy): Bacteria > Pseudomonadota > Gammaproteobacteria > Burkholderiales > Burkholderiaceae_C > Acidovorax. Next base: position 8,279 of record NZ_AGTS01000034.1, read on the forward strand.
GGACCCTCCGCCATGAAACTCATTCGCTACGGCCAGCCCGGCGCAGAACGCCCCGGCCTGGTCGACGCCACCGGCACGCTGCGCGACCTGTCGATGCTGCTGCCCGACATCGGGCCCGCACAGCTCCACCCCCGCACCCTGGCCGCTCTGGCCGCCATCGACGCGAGCCGCTTGCCCGCGGTGGACGGCACACCGCGCCTGGGCAGCCCGGTGGGTGGCGTGGGCAAGATTGTGTGCGTGGGGCTCAACTACGCCGACCACGCGCGCGAGGCGGGCCTGCAGCCGCCTGCCGAACCCGTGCTTTTCATGAAAGCCGTGACGGCACTCAGCGGCCCCAACGACGACGTGCGCATTCCGCCCGGCGCCACCAAGACCGACTGGGAGGTCGAGCTGGGCATCGTCATCGGCACCCGTGCGCAGCAGGTGGCCGAGGCCGATGCGCTGCAGCACGTGGCGGGCTATGTGCTGGCCAACGATGTGTCCGAGCGTGCCTGGCAGATGGAGCGCGGCGGCCAGTGGGACAAGGGCAAGAGCTACGACACTTTTGCGCCCATCGGCCCCTGGCTGGCCACGGCCGACGAAGTGCCCGACCCGCACGCCATCGACCTGTGGCTGGAGGTGAACGGCCAGCGCGTGCAAAACGGCAGCACGCGCAATTTCATCTTTGGCGTGCCCACCGTGGTGTCGTACATCAGCCAGTTCATGACGCTGGAGCCCGGCGACGTCATCCTGACCGGCACGCCCGCCGGCGTGGGCCTGGGGCAAAAGCCCGCGCCCTGGTTCCTGAAAGCGGGCGACGTGGTGCGCCTGGGCGCCACGGGACTGGGTGAGCAGGTGCAAACGTGCATGGGCGGGTGACGGGGGCAGTGACGGGGCAGTGATGGGCCAGTGATGGGCCGTTGAGCGCGGGCGGCATCGGCAGGTCATCGCCAGGCCCGGCGTGGTTGACTATCGCCACGCTTGCCCCGTACCCTGCCAGCCTTCCCGACTTTCACAAAGAAGACGCCAATGACCTCCGCCACACGCCGCCTGCACTTTGAGCGCCACCGTACCGACCGCATTGGCTGGTTGCGTGCCGCCGTTCTGGGGGCCAACGATGGCATTGTCTCTACCGCCAGCCTGGTGGTGGGTGTGGCGGCGGCGCAGTCCAGCCAGTCCACCATCGTGATGACGGCAGTGGCCGGGCTGGTGGCGGGCGCGATGTCCATGGCGGCGGGTGAATATGTGTCGGTGCACTCGCAGGCCGACACCGAAAAGGCCGACCTTGACCGCGAGCGCGCCGAGCTGGCGGCCGACCCCGCCGCCGAGGCGCGCGAGCTCACCGCTATCTATGTGGACCGGGGCCTCACGCCCGAACTGGCCCAGCAGGTGTCTGAGCAGCTCATGGCGCACGATGCGCTGGGTGCGCATGCGCGGGATGAACTCCATGTCTCGTCCGCGCTGGCCGCCCGCCCGGTGCAGGCCGCCATTACATCCGCCGCCGCTTTTGCCGTGGGCGCCGCACTGCCGCTGGCCGTGGCCGCTGTGGCACCCATGGCCAGCCTGCTGTACTGGGTGGCGGGTACAGCGCTGGTGTTTCTGGCTGTGCTGGGGGCGGTGGCAGCCCGCACGGGCGGCGCGGGCATGGCCGTGGGCGCCTGGCGCGTGACCTTCTGGGGCGCACTGGCCATGGCGATCACGGCAGGCGTGGGGACGTTGTTTGGGGCGCCGGTCTGACGCTTTGCCCGACACCCCCCGCACCCACCCCTGTGCGAAAGCCTACGTTCCCAGCTTGCCCACCAGCAGGTGGTCTTTGGTGCGCCAGCCCGCCTGCTCTGGCGTGCTTACCTTGAAGATCTTCAGGTCTGCCTGGCTGGCGTGCTTGACGCGGAACACCTTGAAACTGGCCTGGTTGGGGTAGGCCACAAAAAACCAGATGCCGTCGCCGCTGGCCTGGCTGGCGTAGTGCACCTCGTGCCAGCACAGGTCGGCCTGGGTGGCGTGCGCCACTTCGCAGATCAGCGCGTCGGCCTGGTGCTCGTACTTCACTTCCAGAATCTTGGCCATGGGCGTCCTCTGTGATGATGTGCAAGGGTAGCCAGACTTTCCGCCCGCCATGCCCCGGGTTGCTACGTAGTCAGGCCAGATTCTACGTAAAAAGTGCCACCAGCGCTTGATGGTAAAGCGCTAGCAGCTATCAATTCAGGAGCCAATGAGTTCAAGGGTTCAGGCGCTGCCGCCAGCCGGTGCCAGCTCCACGCGGTTGCGCCCTGCGGCCTTGGCCGCGTACAGCGCGGCATCGGCGCGTGAATAGAAGCCGCTGGCGTCTTCGGCGGGTTGCAGCGTGGCCACGCCAATGCTGATGGTGGCGGGCTGGGCCAGCCAGGTGGCCTGGCCCACGGCGGTGCGCATGCGCTCGGCCACCTCCAGGGCGCCCTCGGTGTCGGTGTTGGGCAGGATCACGGCGAACTCCTCGCCGCCCACGCGCGCGACGATGTCGATCACCCGCGCGCAGCCGCCCAGCACCTGCGCGATGGCCACCAGCACGGTGTCGCCCACCTCGTGGCCGTGGTTGTCGTTGATCTGCTTGAAGTGGTCCACGTCCAGCATCAGCAGGCTCAGCGGCGTCTTGCGGCGCTCCACGATCGCCAGCTCCAGCTGCAGGCTGTGGTCGAACATCCGGCGGTTGTTCAGGCCGGTCAGCGCATCGGTGTTGGCCATCTCGCTGAGCCGCAGGTTCAGCTCGTCCACACGCTGTATCTGCGCCACCAGTTGCTGGTTCAGCGCCTCGGCGTCCTGCAGTGCCTTGCGCAGGCGCACCTCGCGCATCGCGCAGTGCGCCAGCTCCACCAGCACTTCAATGTCCTGCTCCGTCCAGCGCTTGGGTTTGAAATCCACCGCGCAGAAACTGCCCAGCATGTCGCCTTGCTCGGTGCGCAGCGGAATGCCCGCATACGCCCGGATGCCCAGCGACTTCACGGTAGGTACATCGCGAAACACCGGCAGCTGCGTCACATCGTCCAGCACCAGGGCGCCGTCAGACACCAACGAGTAGTGGCAGAACGTACGCCCATGCAGTTCGCGGGCCGAGGCCAGCGGCTCGCCGAAGCCATAGGCGCTTTTGTAAAAGTCGCGCTCCGCGTCCAGCAGTGAGACGAAGGTGACCGGCGCCCCCGTGAGCTTGGCGGCCAGTCGGGTCAGGCGGTCAAAGCTTTCTTCGGCCGGGGTGTCGAGCAGGCCGGTGGCGTGCAGTGCCGCCAGCCGCTGCGGGTCTGCCAACGCCGTTGCAATACGGGCTTCGTCGGCAGGCGGCGGGGGCGGTGTGTGCATGGCGCATCGTACCTATTTGTAAAAAACCCTGTCACTGCGCCAGTGCCACGCCGCCCGCCAGGCGCTGGGCCACCACGCTGCGCACCGGGCCGGGCGCACCTTGCAGCAGCGCCGGCCACTGGCTGCGCGCCAGCTTCACCACATCGCGCAGCAGGGCCAGGTGCCGGGGCACGCGCAGCAGCCCGGCGGATTTCATCAGGCCCTCCATGTCGGCCCAGGTCAGCGCCCGCAGGGTGTTGTCGATGGCGCGGTTCATGCCGTACTGGCTGGGCGGCACCCCGTCAAAAAACGCGGCCACGCACACCGGGTCGTACACCGGGGCCAGCTGGGGCACGCGGCCATCGGGGTACACCAGGGCCCAGTTTTTCAGGTGGGCATCGGTATTGCCCATCAATATGAAAGCCACCATGCGCGCCAGAAACTCGCGCGTGTCCTGCACCGGCTGGCGGCTCAGGCGGTTGAGCACGCGCAGCATGGTGGCCCAGTCCTGCAGCGCGCCCTTGCCATGGGCCTTGCCGTACTTTTGCCGGGGGGTGTAGCCCAGCACCTGGTTGAACTCCTCCATGTGCACCCGGGCGCCGCCGGGCAGGTGGTCAAAGCGCTGCACGGCCAGAATTTCGTTGAACGGCACGGTCTCGGGCAGGTCGGCCTCGGCGCGGGTGATCACGCGCACATCCGCGCAATGCAGGCCCAGCGCCAGGCACAGCTGGTAGCCGGTGAACTCGTTGGCCACCAGGTCGGGGTGGGCCGTGGTGGGCAGCTTCAGGATCACGCTGCCCGCCGCGCCCTGGCGGCGCACGGTGTAGCGGCGGCCGTCCTGCACCGCGCTGAACTTGGTCACCACGCCGGGCAGCGAGGCGGCGTCTTCCACCGGGTATTCCACAAACCCCGGCTCCAGCACATCGAGGCCCTGGGTGGTGTGCCAGTGGCGCACCACGTCCGGGATGCCGTCTTGGGCGGGCACGGGCTCCACCTCCAGCGCGCCCATCAGGTCGTGGCCTGCGGCGGCCAGCAGCTCGAACTCGTCGTCGGGGCTGCAGCCGCGCTCGCGCGCCAGGCGCTCGCGGTTGTGGCCCTCGGGCAGCAGGTTCTGAAAATACACCGGCCAGCGCCCATCGGTGCGCACCAGCCGCGCATCGCGCGCCGACGCCAGAATCTGCTGCGTGGCCGCCTCGTCGGCACCCTGAAAGCTCAGCGACAGGGTGGGGCGCTGCGGGTTGCGGATATAGCTTTCGTCAAACGACACGCGCAGGATGTCGCCGTATTGCGAGAGGTAGCCAATGGGCTCGCGACCACCCGCCGACCCGTCCGCGTTCGCCGGGCGGTGCAGGTACAGGCGCAGGTAGCGGATGGAGGTGGTCATGGGGTAGGGTCAGCGGCGCAGACCATCCACCACCGAGGGCGGTGCATCCGCGCCCTCCGGCTGGCCCAGAAACTTGCCCCCCGACTGGATGAACGCCGCAAGGCTGGGCCGCAGGCTGCTGGGCACGGCAATGATGTCCATGCCCAGCACGCGGGCCATCTCGGCCAGGGTGGAATAGCGCGGGTCCAGGTCGCCGCCTTCGGTGCGCTGCACCGTCATGCGGCTAAGGCCCGCGCGCTCGGCCAGCTCGGCCTGCGTCATCTGGTGGGCCTTGCGGGCGGCGGCCAGGGTGGGGATGAGGTCGGTTTGCATGGTCGTATTTATACGCTTTTTTCGATAAAAGCGCATTCTTATATGCAAATTGACCGCCCGTGTGACGACAAGCGTGCGCGGCCACGGCCGCCGTGCAGTGGCCGCCGTGCCATCGCCGCCGAGCAGTGGCGGCCGTGTAATCGCCGCCGTGAAATTAGCGCCGGTAGTGCCGCCGGTAGTGCCGGTGTCCGGTGGCTCAGCCCTGCATGAACGGGGCAAAAAACGCCGTCAGCCCAGCGTAGTCGCCCAGCGGCAGCACGTGTGCCACGTACTGGTCCGGGCGCACGATGACCAGGGCGCCCTGCGCGCGGTCCACGCCGCGCAGGTCAAAGATGTCGGCGTTGCCCGTGGGGCTGGCGCAAAAGACCTTTTCATAGTCGAGCAGGCCGTAGCGGCCTTTGGCGGGCAGCAGCAAGGGGGGCAGGGCGTCCATCGCCACGTCGCGGTGGCTTTGCTGGAAGATGGCGCGCAGGTCGAACACGGCGTCCACATCCTGGCCCGCGCGGGTGTAGCGGCGCACGGGGGAGTCGGGCGATTCTGCGAGGAACCTGCACAGCGCGCGCACACCGGTCTGTTCGTCGTGCAGATCCTGGGCGCCCGCAAAGGCGTAAAGGCGCCAGCGGCCGTCGGCCTTGCCCGCGTGGCCCAGGTGCACGGGCCGGGCGTCGCTCGCCCGCACCACCGGGGCTGAATGGAAACGTGTGCCGATCACAAACCCGGTGGCCAGGCCCTGGTGCGTAGCGGGGCCGGTGATGACCGACGCCCGGTAATGCGTGCCCACGCCCGCCGTGAAGCGGCCGTGCTGCTCAAAATACCGCTGGAACTCCTTGGGGTCTACCGCGCCAGAGCGGTCGCTGAACATCGTGGCCCATTCGCGGTCGAAGTCGATCAGCTGCTGCGCCACCACCTGGCGCTCGCTGGAATAGGTGTGCAGCAGCTCGGGCCTGCACTGCCCGCGCAGCACGGCGGCCAGCTTCCAGCCCAGGTTGAAGGTGTCCTGCATCGAAAAATTCATGCCCTGGCCCGCCTTGGGGCTGTGGGTGTGGCACGCGTCGCCCGCGATGAAGACGCGCGGCAGCGGCGCGCCGGGGCCTTCTTCCAGCACATCGTCGTATTTGTCGCAAATGCGCTGGCCGATCTCGTACACCGACCACCACGGCACCTCTTTCACGTCCAGGGTGTAGGGGTGCAGCACACGCTGGGCACTCGCGATGAGTGCATCAAGCGTGATGTTGCGGTGCGCCACCCGCTCGTCCTCGCCCAGCTTGTCCATCTCGACATACAGGCGCACCATGTGGCCGCCTTCGCGCGGGATGACCAGCACATTGCCGTGGGCAGACTGGATGGCCGCCTTGTAGCGGATGTCCGGGAAGTTGGTGGTGGCCAGCACGTCCATCACGCCCCAGGCGTGGTTGGCCGAGTCGCCCACCAGTTGCCGCCCGATGGCCTTGCGCACCCCGCTGCGCGCACCGTCGCAGCCCACCACATAGCGCGCCTGCACGGTTTCGATCTGGCCCGCGTGGGCGCCATCGGTGCGCTCCAGCCGCACGGTAACGGGGTAGTCGGCCTGGCTCGGGTCTACCGTGGCATCGATAAAACGGCGGCTGTAGTGGGGCTCCAGGCGGCTGGGCGCGTTGCGCATCACGTCCAGGTAAAAGTCATGCACCCGCGCCTGGTTGAGCACCACGTGCGGGAACTCCGACAGGCCATCCTCCGTGTCCTGCACCCGCCCGTGGCGGGCAATCTGGCCGGGCTGGTTTTCGTCGGGCTTCCAGAAGGTCACCTCGTTGATCCAGCAGGCCTCCTTCAGCACCCGCTCGCTGAAGTCAAACGCCTCAAACATCTCCATGGTGCGGCAGGCAATGCCGTCGGCCTGCCCCAGTTGCAGCGGGCCATCCTTTTGCTCGACGATGCAGGTGTGAATCTCCGGGAACGCCGCCAGCTGCGCCGCCAGCGTGAGGCCCGCAGGGCCACAGCCCACGATCAGCACATCCACCTTTGACGGCGCCGCGTCGGTGTGCGGCAGCGCCCCTGGCGCGGCTGCGTGGATCAAGGGGTCGCCAGGCTGAAAGCCATTCAGGTGGAATTGCATGGTCAAGGAGGTTTGTGAGGGGAAGAAAAAAGGGCAAGAAGGGGCGGAACGAGCGAAAGAACAATAAATCAGTATTCTGAACGTCAGTATACGTACGATATCCCGGTGACACAATCCACCCATTCCCCAGAACCCCTGTGCCATGGCCCTGCAACCGCCCACCGACCGCCCCGAACTCCCGCAATTTCCCGGCCACTGCATACGCCGCCTGCAGCAGGCGGCGGTGGCCGTGTTCATGCAGGACGCCGAGGCCAGCGCCATCACGCCCGTGCAGTTTGCGGTGCTCTACACGCTGGCCGACCAGCCCGGCATCGACCAGCGCACGCTGGCGCGCGAGGTGCACTTTGATACCTCCACGATCGGCAGCGTGGTAGACCGCATGGAGGCCCGCGGGCTGCTGACGCGCAGCCTCTCAGACCACGACCGCCGCGTGCGCCTGCTGCACCTCACCGACGACGGCGCACAGCTGCTCGAGCGCATGGTGCCCAGCGTGCTGCGTGTGCAAGACCGCATCCTCGCGCCACTCACCCCGGCAGAGCGCGAAGAATTCATGCGCCTGGCGCAGCGGGTGGTGGCGCACCATGGCGCGTCGGGCGGCGACTGAGACAGAGCGCTGCGGCGCGCACCCGGCGCCTTACCCCCGCCAGGCCGTAACGCCCCCTCCCGCCACAGCCTGCGCCCGGCCCAGGGCCTCCAGCGTTTGCAGCAGCGTGGGCAGGCCCTTCTTCCACGGGCCCCGGCCTTTGAAGCGGGCCTCGATGGCGCTCAATGTGAGCGGGGTGGGGCTGGCGGCCAGCGCATCAGCCACGGCGCGCACCTGCTCGGGCAGCGTGGCGGGCCAGGGGTGCTGGGTTGCGGGTTTTGTTTGCTCTTGTTTTGATAGCGGTTTTTCACTATTCAAATCAGCCTCTGGCGCTTGATCCTCTTGCGCCAGCAGCTCCTGTTTTTGCAGTGAATTTTGCGGATTTTGAAAGTCCGGCCGCAGCCAGCGCACGCGGCCCTGGGCTTCTTCTGCGGCGCGCTGGGTGTTGAGCTGCACCAGGTGGGCCAGGATGTCGTCGGTGGTTGCGGTGGCGGGCAGGCCGTAGGCCGCCAGCACGGCGGCGTCCAGCTCGTCGTGCAGCTCGCGCAGCACGCCCACCAGGCCCTGGGCGTGCTGGGTTTTCTCTTTGGCCGTGAGCGCGCGGCCCTCGCGCAGGGCGGCCAGCACGTTGTAGAGGCCGGTGAGGGTGAGGCCGGTGTTGCCGGATTCGGGGGCGAGAACGCGCTTGCGGTGGGCGTCGATTTGTTCTGCCAGCTGGGCGATGCGCTCGCGCAGCTGCGGGGTCAGGCCGGTGTCTTCGTCGGGGAAGGGGAAGGTTTCGAAGCAGCGGGAGTTGTTGTAGCGCGGGTCGTTGCCGACGCCCAGCCGTGCGCCGGTGGCCAGTGCCCACGTGATGTGAGCTTGGCTGGATAGCAAACCTAAACAGAACGAATCGTCGTGAGCAACAACAATCAGTCCTTGGTCGGGCAGAACTTTGGCGGAAACAAACTGGAAAGTTCGGTGCTTTGCCGTCATCGGCGTTGCAATGAATCGAGAAGTGCCAGCCAACGCACGCCGCATTTCTGGCCTTGGTTTGGCAAAAACCCACCAGCGGTCAGCATAAGCCGCACCGTCTTTCGTGTTGGCATTGGCATCGCGTTGTGGCTTCACCGCTTCCAGCACTCTTTGATATGCCCCCGGGAACCTCGTCCGCGCTTCTTCCCGATTCAAACCGAAGAAGTCGATTGCGTGCGCGTTCCTCGGCTTTTCAGCTAGGTCACGCCCATTCAGAATCGGCTTCAAAGCGCCGGGTTCGTTCGTGATGAGCGCGTCGTCTTGTTCAACCCAGAAGCCAGAGCCCATCAAGGTGACGCCGCGAAAAGTAATGCCTTGGCATGCCTGCAACGGTATGGCCGCCGCCACGTTCGCTCCTGCGCTCAAATCCGCGTGAATGAGCCCGCGCCGTTCGCTCAGCGTCACCGCCACTTCGCCATAGTCGCCTGTCTGTTCGGTGGTCACGGTTTGCACGCAGCCTTCGCCCGCCGAAGGCGCCAGCACCGTCATGGCAATCCGCACCGCAGCGCCATTGGCGCCGTCCACCCAAGGATGGTCGGGAATCGCCATGTGCAAATGGCAGCCCTTGTCCAGCGCCGCCTGCACCACGCGCCGATTGAAGGTCTGGCGCAGGCTGTTGGTCGTAATCAAGCCCATGCGCCGCGTGTGGCCCGCCGCCACTTGCGCGGCGGCGTGGTGCCACCAGAACATCACAAAATCCGCGCTCTCGGGCACCTCGGGCCAGGCGCCGCGCAGGGCTTGCACATAGCCGTCGCCCAAGGCGGCGCGCATGCTGGCGGCACCAATGAACGGCGGGTTCCCCACAATGAAATCCGCCTGCGGCCACTGCGCCTGCCGGGCGCCCACGTAGCGCCATTGCGGCACCTGGGCGGCTTCGTCGGGCACTTGTTCGCCCGTCACAGGGTGGGTCTTGAACGTGCGGCCGTCCCAGCGGCTGAGCAACTGGCCGGCCTCGTCATACGCCAGCTCTTGCGCGTCCCAGGCCAGCACGGCGTCGCGGCATTCGATGTTGCCGTAGTTGTGCACCACGGGCTCGGCCACGGCGGCGTTGCCACGGGTGCGGATGTGCCATTGCAGGTATCCAATCCACAGCACGAGTTCGGCCAGGGCGGCGGCGCGTTCGTTCAGCTCGATGCCGCGCAGTTGTTGCAGCGTCACCGTTTCGCCTTCAAAGCCGAGCTGGTCTTGCGTGTGGCCTAACGCTTCGAGCTGGTTGACGACTTCGCCCTCCAGGCGCTTCAGGTGCTC
>NZ_AGTS01000033.1 GCF_000238595.1 Acidovorax sp. NO-1
CCTGGCATCACCCTGCCCCTGGAGTACGGCACTCCATTCGACGACGTGCTGCGGCGCATCGCTGGCACGGGCGAGATCATCGACGCCGAGCAGGGCATTGACGCCTGGCTTGCCAGCCGCATGGCCCGCCACCGCGCGCCCTCCGGCCCCCAGGTGCAGCAGGTGCGCGGCGACCGCTGGATGCGGCTGACAGAACGCGCCCTGGAGGGCGGCGGAGTCGTCATCCTGCGCACCGACATCACCGACACCGTGCACCGCGAGCGCGCGCTCGAACAGGCGCTGCAAAGCGCCGAACGCGCCGAACGCAGGCTGCGCGAGGCCGTCAACGCCATGCCGGCCGGGCTGGATATCTACGATGAAAACGACCGGCTGGTGCTGTGCAACGACCAGATGACCCGCTGGCGTCCGCACCTGCCGGTGGACGAGTCGCTGGGCAAAACCTACGAGGAGCTTTTGCGCGACGGGCTGCGCCACGGCATCCCGGAAGTGGCGCAAGGCCAGGAAGAGCTGTGGCTGGCGCACGAGATGGCCCTGCGCGGCCACCGCTCGGGCCCGGAAATACGCCACTACCCCAACGGCGTCTGGATGCACATGCACGAACGCCGCACGCCCTCGGGCATGACGGTGTGTGTGCGGCTGGACATCAGCGACCTGATGGAGCAGCGCCAGAAGCTCGAAGCCGCCCGCCAGGAGAGCCAGCGCGTGTGGCAGCTGCTGGAACGCGCGGTCGAGGCGCTGCCCGTCAGCATCGAGATCTTCGACGACCAGGACCGGCTGGTGCTCTACAACCAGCAGCTGTCGCGCATGTACCCGCACATGAACTACGCAGAGCACCTGGGCCTGCAGTTTGTGGACATCCTGCGCTACTCGGTGGACCGGGGGCTGATCCCCTCTGCCCACGGACGGGAGGAGGCCTGGATCGCCGAGCGCATGGCCGAGCACGGCAACCGCAAGTCCAACCTGGTGCAGCGGCTGGCCGACGGGCGCTGGATCAACATTTATGAAACCCGCACCCCCGAGAACTACGTGGTGGCGGTGCGGCTGGACATCACCGACCTCATCGAGCAGCGCGAGGCCCTGGAAGCCGCACAGCTAGCGGCCCAGCAGGCGCGCCAGTTGCTGCAGGACGCGGTGGAGGCCCTGCCCGAGGGCTTTGCGCTGTTTGACGCCGACGACAGGCTGGTCATCTGCAACGCCCAGTACAAGCTCCTGTACCCCATCTCGGCGCCCATGATGGTGCCGGGCAGCACCTTTGAGGAGATCACGCGTTACGGCGTGGAGCGCGGGCAGTATCTGGACGCCATCGGCAACGAAGAGGCCTGGCTGGCAGAGCGCATGGCCGCGCACCGCGAAGCCCGGCAGGCCATGCTGCAGCGCCTGCCCGAGGGCCGCTGGGTGCAGGCCTACGAGCGGCGCACACCGCAGGGCGGCACTGCCGGGGTGCGCACCGACGTGACCCAGCTGGTGCGCAAGGAGCAGGAGCTGGAGGCCGCCAACGCCAAACTGGCCATGCTATCGACCACCGACGGCCTCACGGGCATCGGCAACCGGCGCCGCTTTGACGACCGCCTGGCCACCGAGTGGCTGCGGTGCGGGCGGCACCACATGCCCCTGTGCGTGATCCTGATCGACATCGACCACTTCAAGCTCTACAACGACCACTACGGGCACCTGGCCGGCGACGAATGCCTGCGCCGCGTGGCCCAGCTGCTGCAGGCTTGCACCCGCCGCGCCGACGAGGTGGCCGCCCGCTTTGGCGGCGAGGAATTTGTGCTGCTGTTGCCCGACGTGGGGCGGGCGGCGGCCGTGGCCGTGGCGCAGCGCTGCATGCAGAGCCTGCACGAAGCGGCGCTGACGCACGCTCACTCGCCCACGGCACCTGTCATCACGTTCAGCATGGGCATTGCCAGCATGGTGCCGCGTGCAGGCGCGGCCTCTGACACACTGGTGCAGGCGGCCGACGCAGCCCTGTACCGCGCCAAATCCGGCGGGCGCAACCGCTTTGAGGTCTTTGACCCGGAGCCCTGAATGCGCTTGAGTGCGCCCTGAGTGGGCACTGCGTCTGCCCGGAACTGCAATATCACAAGGCATTTGCGCATGAACATCCTGCTGACCGGCTCCACCGGCTTTATTGGCCACACCCTGCAAGCGGCGCTGCAGCGCGCGGGCCACACCGTGCACGGCGGCGTCTCGCCGCGACAGCGCACGCTGCTACCCGGCCAGGTGCCCATGGATTTCGCCCACGACACCACGGCCGCCGCCTGGCTGCCGCGCCTGGCGGGCATCGACGCCGTGGTCAACGCCGTGGGCGTGCTGCGCGACACGCGCGCGCGCCCCATCGACGCCGTGCACCGCGATACGCCCATTGCAATGTTCGACGCCTGCGCCCAGGCGGGCGTGCAGCGCGTGGTGCACATCTCGGCACTGGGCATTGAGGGCAGCAGCACCCGCTACGCACAGACCAAGCTGGCGGCCGAGGCGCACCTGAAAAATCTGGCAGCGCAAGGCAAGCTGCGCCCGGCCATCCTGCGCCCCAGCGTGGTGTACGGCAAAGGCGGCGACAGCAGCGCCCTGTTCATGAACCTGGCGCGCCTGCCGGTGGCGCTGTTCCCAGGCCCGGTGCTGGACGCCCGCGTGCAACCCGTGTCGGTGCACGACCTGGCCGCCGCCGTGGTCGCCCTGCTGGGCCCCGCGCTGAACCAGACCGGTGTCATCGACTGCACCGGCCCCGAAGCACTGCCCATGGGCGCCTTCATCGCCAGCCTGCGCCAGCAGCTGGGCCACCGCCCCGCCACCGTGCTGCGACTGCCAGGCCCCATCACCACCCTGAGCGCGCGCCTGGGCGACGCCGTGCCGCAGTCGCCCTGGTGCAGCGAAACCCTGGCCATGCTGGGCAGCGACAACGTGGGCAACCCGGCGGTGTTCGAGCAACTGCTGGGCCGCAAGGGCGTGCACTACAGCCAGCTGGTGGCCACCGCCTGGCGCTGACATTTTTCAGGCCAAATCGGCCTCCAGCGCTTGATGGTAAAGCGCAAGCAGCTATTAATTTAGTAGCAACTAAAACACCCCCAGCGCCAGCCCGGCCGCCAGCGCCTCGCCCAGCGCCCGGCATTGCGCCAGGTCTGCTTCGCCGATCGGCTTGGACGCCAGAATGGCCTCGGGCGTTTGCGCGTGGGTGCACACAATCAGCGGCTCGGCCACAGCCTTCAGCCGCCAGCCGGTGGCGATGCGCGCAATCTGCCGCGCGGCGTTGCTGCCGTCGCTGCCCGCGCACACCAGGCTGGCATAGGGGCGGCCGTTGACCTGGTCGAGCACCGGGTAATAGCTGCGGTCAAAAAAGTCCTTGAGCTGCCCGCTCATCGCGGCCAGGTTCTCGGGCGTGGCAAACACATAGCCATCGGCCGCCAGCACATCGGCAGGCCCGGCCTGCGCGGCGTGCAGCAGGCGCACCGCACAGCCCGCCTCGGCCGCGGCACCCGCGCGCGCCGCCTCGGCCATCTGCCGCGTGCCACCCGTGAGCGAGTGGTACACGATCAGCAGGGTCTTGGCTCCGCTCATGACGAAATCAAAGCGCCATCGACGGCCGCGCCGCCATGGCCGCACGCCAGCGCAGCAAGTGCGGGTGCTGCTCGCCCGGCTTGTGCTTGACCACGCGCGCAAAGTCCACCGCCACCACCGCCGTGATGTCGGCCACGCTGAAGCGGTCGGTGGCAATGAAGTCGCGGTCCGCCAATCGATCATTCAACAGATTGAAAAACTGCCCCACGCGCACCAGCCCCCGCTCGGCCAGCGCCGGTATTTGCGGATAGTCCACCGCGCCGGGCAATGCCCGGTTGGCCATGGCGGGCGCGCTGTTGCGCAGCGCCTCGGCAATGGCCTGCAGGCCCTCAAACTCCATGCGCCAGTTCCAGCTGGCGATCTCGGCCTTTTCGGCGGGCGTCTCGCCCAGCAACGCGGGTTGGGGGTAGCGCGCCTCCACATGCGCGGTGATGGCCGCGTTGTCGGTCAGCAGCAAACCGTCTTCAGTGCGCAGGGCGGGCACCGTGCACTGCGGGTTGATGCGCCGGTAAGCCTCGCCCAGCTGTTCGCCACTGCGCAGGTCCACCTGCACGGTGTCATGGGCAACGCCTTTTTCAGCCAGCAGGATGCGCGCGCGGCGCGGGCTGGGCGCCGTGGCGCAGTCGTACAAAGTGATCATGGTGTGGCGCCTTGCAAAGCAGTCAGGGGGTGGGCGATGAAGAGGCGGCCGCCGCTTCGATCTTGTCCTGCGTCTTGGTGTCAAAGTCGCTGGCGTCATGCCGCTCGCGCAACTGGCTGGCCAGGTCGCCCTGCACGCGGTTCACCTTGCGCCCCCGCTGCACCGCCGGGCGCTTGGCCACCTGCTCGGCCCAGCGCACCACGTGCGTGTATTCGTGCACCTGCAAAAACTCGCCCGCGTTGTAGGCCTGCCCTTTCACCAGCAAGCCATACCAGGGCCAGATTGCAATATCCGCCACCGTGTACTCATTGCCCGCCACGTACTCGGTCACGGCCAGGCGCTGGTTCAGCACATCGAGCTGGCGCTTGGCCTCCATCGCATAGCGGTCAATCGCGTACTCGATCTTGACCGGAGCGTAGGCATAGAAGTGCCCAAACCCGCCGCCCACAAACGGCGCACTGCCCATCTGCCAGAACAGCCACGACAGGCACTCGGCCCGCGCCGCGCCATCCTTGGGCAGGAAGGCGCTGCCGAACTTCTCCGCCAGGTACATCAGGATGGCGCCGGACTCAAACACCCGCACCGGGTTGGCGGGGTCGGTGCGGTCCAGCAGCGCGGGGATCTTGGAGTTGGGGTTCACAGACACGAACCCGCTGCCAAACTGCTCGCCCTCGTTGATGCGGATCAGCCACGCGTCGTACTCCGCCCCGCTGTGGCCCAGCGCCAGTAGCTCTTCCAGCATGACCGTGACTTTCACGCCATTGGGCGTGCCCAGCGAATACAGCTGCAGCGGATGGCGCCCTACGGGCAGTTCCTTGTCATGCGTGGCACCGGCAACGGGCCGGTTGATGCTGGCGAATTGACCGCCGTTTTCTTTGTTCCATTGCCAGATGGCGGGGGGGGTGTAGGGGGTAGGGGTGGACATGGGGGCTCCAGGCGTCAGAAACATCAGGCGAGGTGGCTTGCGCACCACGGGACCAGACAAGTTTAGCCACGCGCCCTTTTTCCTGCCGGGCCCGCGCCATCTGCACAGCGGCCGGGGCACAGGTCCGGATCCGGCCAGACGCCACTGCCCCGCGCCCCTAGCCTCGGCGCTCCTTCATTTCCATATCCGGACCCCACCCATGCCCAGCTCTCTGGCCGCCCTGTTTCGAGACCTTCACCACCGCCGCGACATGCTTTTCCTGCCCAACGCCTGGGATGCCGCCAGCGCCCACCTGCAGGCCAGGGCGGGCGCCCAGGCCGTCGGCACCTCCAGTGCCGCACTGTGCTGGGCCCTGGGTTACCAGGATGGCGGCACGCTGCCGGTGGGCGAGCTCATGGCCGCCATACGGCGCATCACACGCACGCTGGGCGTGCCGCTGACCGTGGACATCGAGGACGGCTACAGCAACAGCCCCGAGGCCGTGGCGGAGCTGGCGGCCGACGTGGTCGGCTGCGGGGCTGCCGGCATCAACATCGAAGACGGCGCCGGCTCGAGTGAGCTGCTGGCCGCAAAGATCAAGGCCATCCGGACCCGCACGGGCGCCGCGCACCCCTTCATCAATGCGCGCACCGATGTGTACCTGAGATCCCTCGCGCATCCGGGGCCGCAGGCGGTTGCGATGGTGGCGGCCCGGGCCCACACCTATGCGCAGGCCGGGGCAGATGGGCTCTTCGTGCCCGGGCTGGTGCACGGCGCAGAGATCGGGCAGATCGCCGCGGCCACGCACCTGCCACTGAACCTCATGCTGCTGCCCGGGCTACCGGATGGCACCCGGCTGGCCCTTGCGGGCGTGAGCCGGCTCAGTGCCGGCCCGGCGATGTTCCTGTCGGCCTATGCTCAGCTGGCGGCAGACACCGCCGCATTCCTGCAGTGCGACACTGCGGACATGCTCCGGCGCGCGCTGCCGTTCTCCAGCGTGAACGGCCTCTTCCCCGCGCAGTCGGCGCCCCTTCGCTCCCACACAGCAACATCGATACCCCATGCGACTCGTTGAAATCCTCTCCTACCGGCTGAAGCCCAGCGCCGCCCCCGCCTTCCATCAGCTTGTCAGCGAGCAGTCTGCACCGCTGCTTCGGGCGTGGGGCACCGACGTGGTGGCGCATGGCATTTCCACCCACGAGGCAGATGCCTACTTTCTCATCCGTGCCTACAACGACCGGGCCGACCTGCAGCAAAGCCAGGACCGGTTCTACGCCTCTGCCGCATGGCGCAGCGGGCCGCGCGAAGAGATCGTGGCAAAGATAGAAAGCGCCCTGAGCACGCAGCTCTGGCTGTCCGACGCCGGGGTGGAAGACCTGCGCGCCCACAACAGGGACGCCCCGGCCGGCTGATCCCTGGCGCAGATACCCCAGGGTCAGTGGGCCTTGTCCCAGTTCGCCCCCACCCCCACCTCGGCCAGTAGCGGCACCTTCAGCGCCGCCACCTCCGCCATCAGGCGCGGGATGTGGGTCTTGAGCCAGTCCACTTCGCCCTCGGGCAACTCGAATACCAGTTCGTCGTGCACCTGCATGATCATCTTGATGTCCGGCTTGTGGGCATCCAGCTCCTTCTGCACGGCCACCATGGCCAGCTTGATCAAGTCTGCCGCCGTGCCTTGCATCGGTGCGTTGATGGCGGCGCGCTCGGCCCCGGCGCGGCGGGGGCCGTTGGGGGAGTTGATTTCGGGCAGGTACAGGCGGCGGCCAAACACGGTTTCGACATAGCCCATGGATTTTGCGGCGGCCTTGGTGTCGTCCATGTACTGCTTAACGCCGGGGTAGCGCTGGAAGTACTTGTCGATGTAGGCGGCGGCGGCCTTGGTTTCTATACCCAGGTTCTTGGCCAGGCCAAAGCTGCTCATGCCGTAGATGAGACCGAAGTTGATGACCTTGGCGTAGCGGCGTTGCTCGCTGGTGACCTGGTCCACCTCCACCCCAAACACTTCAGCGGCGGTGGCGCGGTGCACGTCCAGCCCGGCGTGGAAGGCGTGCAGCAGCGAGTGGTCGCCACTCAGGTGGGCCATGATGCGCAGCTCGATCTGGGAATAGTCGGCACTCGCAATGACGCGGCCTTCGGGCGCTACGAAGGCCTCGCGCACGCGGCGGCCTTCCGGCGTGCGGATGGGGATGTTCTGCAGGTTGGGGTCGTTGCTGGACAAGCGCCCGGTCACAGCCACGGCCTGCGCGTAGTGGGTATGCACGCGGCCGGTGCGTGGCAGCGCCAGTTGGGCCAGCTTGTCGGTGTAGGTGCCTTTGAGCTTGACGAGGCTGCGGTGCTCCAGCAGCTTGGCGGGCAGGGGGTAGTCCTCGGCCAGCTTTTCCAGCACTTCTTCGTCGGTGCTGCGGGCGCCTGTCGCCGTCTTCTTCACCACGGGCATGCCCAGCTTGTCGAAGAAGATTTCGCCCAGCTGCTTGGGGCTGCTCAGGTTGAAGGGCTGGCCTGCAATTTCGTACGCCTCGGTTTCGAGCTGCAGGATGCGCTGGCCCAGCTCGTGGCTTTGGGCGGCCAGGGTGGGGGCATCAATCAGCACACCGTTGCGTTCGATGCGGTACAGGGCCTCGCTGCTTTGCATCTCCAGGTTGTAGATGAAGCGCAGTTTCTCGTTGGCCTCCAGCAGCGGCCACAGGGCGTTGTGTACGTCCAGGGTCTGGTCGGAGTCTTCACACGAGTAGGCGGCGGCCTTGTCCACGGGCACTTGCGCAAACGGGATCTGGTGCGCGCCTTTGCCGCACAGGTCTTCGTAGCTGATGCCTTTGCGGCCAGTGTGGCGCTCGGCCAGGCTGGTGAGGTTGTGGGGCTTGTGCACTTCGAGCACGTAGCTTTGCAGCATGGTGTCGTGCGCGTAACCCTGCACTTCGATGCCGTGGTTGGCAAACACATGGCGGTCGTACTTGATGTGCTGGCCCAGCTTGTGGTGCTTCGCGTCCTCCAGCCAGGGTTTGAGGCGGGCGAGTACCTCGTCCATCGGCAGCTGCGCAGGGGCGTCGGGCCCCACATGGCGCAGGGGGATGTACGCGGCCTCGCCGGGCTGTACGCTGAAAGAGATGCCCACGATCTGCGCGCGCACTTCGTCCAGCGAATCGGTTTCGGTGTCCAGCGCCACCAGCGGGGCCTTGTGCAGTCGCGCAAGCCACTGGTCAAAGTCCGCCCAGTTCAGGATGGTGTCGTACACCACAGTGCGCTGCTGGGCCTCTTCGGCCACGGTGCTGGCGGAATGGTCAGCAAACAAATCACCGCTTTGGCCGGGCATGGCGACGGTGGGGGCGGTTACGGCGGGGGCGGCTGCGCCCTTGATGGCGCTGGCTAGGCCCTTGAAGCCGTATTTTTCGTAAAACGGCAGCAGGCCCTCGTTGTCGGGCGCGTCCAGCGTGATGTCGTCAAACGCGGGCAGGCCGGGGATGTAGTCGGCCAGCGCGCAGTCGGTCTTCATGGTGACGAGCTGGCGGCTCAAGGCCAGCTGGCCGCTGGCAATCGCCTCACGCAAGTTGTTGCCTGCCACGCCCTTGATGGCGTCGGCGTTGGCAATCAGGTTGTCGAGCGAGCCATATTCCTCCAGCCACTTGGCGGCCGTCTTGGGACCTACCTTGGCAACGCCGGGCACGTTGTCCACGGTGTCGCCCACCAGCGCCTGGTAGTCCACCATCAGCGCGGGCGGCACGCCAAACTCCGCCGTCACGCCGGCCACATCGCGGCGCTTTCCGCTCATGGTGTCGATGATGGTGATGTGCTCGTTGACCAGCTGGCTCAAATCCTTGTCGCCACTCGACACAATGACTTCAATGCCTTGTGCGGCTGCTGCGTTGGCCAAGGTGGCGATCACGTCGTCTGCCTCCACGCCGGGCACGGCCACCACCTTCCAGCCCAGCAGGTCCACCACCTGGTGAATGGGCTCGATCTGGCTGCGCAGGTCGTCGGGCATGGGCGAGCGCGTGGCCTTGTATTCGGTGTACAGGGCGTCGCGAAAGGTGGGACCCGAGGCGTCGAACACGCAGGCGGCGTAGTCGGCGCGCACTTCTTTGCGCAGCGCCTGCATCATGTTGATCATGCCGCGAATCGCACCCGTGGCAGGGCTCGTGGAATCGCCCGGCACGGCCCGCAGGTCGGGCATGGCATGGAAGGCGCGGTAGAGGTAGCTGGAGCCGTCCACCAGCACCAGGGTCTTTTTGTCAGTCATGGGCGGGATTGTGCACACGAAGCCGCCGCCAGCGGGCACCGCGCTGCCAGGCACCCTGCCCTGCACAGGGCCTGAAAACCTGCAAAATGTCTCCCGGCGCCCTGCCACACGGCGGCTGCCATTCCCAAAAAAAGTTCTCCCATGAAAAGACTGCTTGCCTTGCTGTGCGGTGCAGCATCAACGCTGGCCCTTGCCGCGCCGGAGTTCAGCAACGTCCCTGCGCCTCTGCAAAAATCCCTCGCCCACCACGGGCTCAAGACCGCGCAGCTGGACAACAGCGTGCTGCGGCTGCGCATGGACAAGCCCGAAGTCACCGAGCTGGTGTATGCCACCTTCATCTACCACGGCTTCTGCGCAGAACAGTGGCGCAGCCCCGAGCGCTTTGCCGGGGTGCCGCTGACGCGGGTGGAGCTGCTCAACACGAGCGGCACCCAGGGCTACGCCTTCAACGTGCGCGGCAATGTCTGCGAGCAGATGGGCCAGATGGGCAAGAACTACCGCAGCCTGATCACAGAACACACCGTCAAGTGCGAGGGCGGCAGCTGCCCCCGCCCATGACGCGCCGCCTGCGGGCCCTTTCGGCCCCTTTCTTTTTCGCCTTTCAGGGAGTGCACTGTTGAAAACCCTTCAGAAATTGGCCCTGGGCACGCTGGTGGCCGTGGCCGCCGTGGGCACGGCCGGCTGGTTCAGCCTGGACAAGGAAACCCGGGGCCTGCTCAAGACTGTGCCCACCAACCGCGACCTGCTGTTCTGGAGCGACGCCCAGCGTGATGCGGCATTCCGCGCGCTCGACCGCATCAGCCTGCTGGCCAAATGGAACACGGCCCAGCCTGCGGCAACTGCGCGTGCGCTACCGGCGGGCGAGCCGCTGAAGATCGACATGGATGTGGATGCCTACATGCAGGAACACCGCGTCGCGGCCCTTGTGATCCTGCAAGGTGGCAAGCTGCGACAGGAACGCTACGGGCTGGGCTTTGACGGCGACGGCCGCTGGACGAGCTTCTCGGTCGCCAAATCCTTCACTTCCACGCTGGTGGGTGCGGCGCTCAAGGACGGCCACATCAAGAGCATGAACGACAAGGTGAGCGACTACCTGCCGGACCTGAAAGGCTCAGCCTACGACGACGTGAGCATCCGGCAGCTGCTCACCATGACCTCGGGCGTGCAGTGGAACGAAGACTACGGCGACACGAACTCTGACGTGGCCAGGTTCAACAACCACAAGCCCGAGCCTGGTGTCGAGGCGTTGGTGAGCTACATGCGCAAGCTGCCACGCGCTGCACCGGCCGGCTCGCGCTGGCTCTACAGCACGGGCGAGACCAACCTGATCGGCCTCGTGCTGGAAGCCGCCATCAAGAAGCCACTGACCCAGTACCTGCAGGAAAAGGTATGGCAGCCCGCCGGCATGGAGCAACAGGCCACATGGCTGCTGTCCAAGACCGGCAAGGAAATCAGCGGCTGCTGCGTGCAGGCCGCGCCGCGCGACTATGCGCGCCTGGGCCAGTTCATCCTGGAGGGTGCCAGGGTGAATGGCCAGAGCATCCTGCCCGACGGCTGGCTGGAGGAGGCTACGCACAAGCAGGCGGACATCGGCGCACCTGGCCGTGGATATGGCTACCAGTGGTGGACCTACGACAGCGGCGCGTTTGCCGCCCGCGGCATCTTCGGCCAGGGCATCTTCATCGACCCGAAACGCCAGCTCGTGATCGCCTCCAACGGCAACTGGCACAAGGCGGGCTCAGCGGACAACCCGAGCTATGCCGCGCGCGAGGCCTTCTACGCTGCCGTGCAAAAAGCCGTGGACGACGAGGCCCGCGCCCCGGCGCAATGACACACGGGCGGCCCCAGGAGCCTGCCGCACCTGTGCCGCCCTACAATCGCCCGATGCGCGCTGTTCACCTCCTTTTGCTGCTGGGCATGGCCTCCAGCCCCGCCCTGGCCCAGAATTCTGGTCAAAATGCCCCGCAGGGCAATACAGAAAAGCGCGAGCAGCTACAAGATCCGGAGCAACTTTCGGGCCGCGGCACCCAGCGCACCGAGCGCATCCAGATTGAAGACGCCGGCAGCCGTGTGGACGAGCTGCGCGTGGGCGGGCAGACACAGACCATCTCGGTGCAGCCCAAGACGGGCAGCATGCCCAGCTACGAAGTGCAATCCCCCGACGGCGCACGCAGCCGCGCGGGCAGCAACAGCGGCGCCGAAACCACCACCGCCCCCCGCGTCTGGAACGTGCTGAAGTTCTGAGCCCCGGGCCCTCGGGCCCGAGTTTCATCGCTGCGCCGCAGCGCCCTCCCCGCACGCCACGGCGTGCCGTCTTTTTCACCCTTCCTTACTTTCGATCCCTTGAGCGATGGCCGTCTTTACCGAAGTCTCCCACCCAGAGGCGCGCGAGCTGCTGCGCCGTTTGCAGCTTGGTAAGCTGGTAGAGCTGCGCGGCATCGAAGGCGGCATCGAGAACACCAACTACTTTCTGACCAGCGACCAGGGCGAGTTCGTGCTCACGCTGTTCGAGCGCCTCACGGCTCAGCAACTGCCGTTCTACCTGTACCTGATGAAGCACCTGGCGCACGGCGGCGTGCCCGTGCCCGACCCGCGTGCCGACAAGAACGGCGACATCCTGCACACCGTGTGCGGCAAGCCCGCCGCCGTGGTGAACAAGCTGCGCGGCAAAAGCCAGCTGGCGCCACAGGGCGCGCATTGCGCTGCCGTGGGCAGCATGCTGGCACGCATGCACCTGGTGGGCCGCAGCTTTGACCGCCACCAGCCCAACCTGCGCGGCCTGCCGTGGTGGAACGAAACAGTGCCCGTGGTGCTGCCGCACATTGACGACGCGCAGGCGGCGCTGCTGCGCTCCGAGCTGGCCTACCAGAACCATGTGGCCTCGAGCGCGGGCTACGCCGCCCTGCCCCGCGGCCCGGTGCATGCCGACCTGTTCCGCGACAACGTGATGTTCGAGGGCGAAGCGCTGACGGGCTTCTTCGACTTCTACTTTGCCGGTGTGGACACCTGGCTGTTTGACCTGTCCGTGTGCCTGAACGACTGGTGCATTGACTTGGCCCAAGGCACCCACGACGCCGGGCGCGCCACGCGCATGCTGGACGCCTACCAGGCCGTGCGCCCGCTGACAGCGGCCGAGCGCGAGCTCCTGCCCGCCATGCTGCGAGCCGGGGCGCTGCGGTTCTGGATCTCGCGCCTGTGGGACTTTTACCTGCCGCGCGAGGCCTCCATGCTCACCCCCCACGACCCCACGCACTTCGAGCGTGTGCTGCGCGCCCGCATTGCCCACCCTGTACACCCATAGTCCGGTGAAACAGGGAAATCGGCCGCTGGGGTAAATTCCAAGCTGTTGCGCGGCCCGGGCGGTTCCTTATCCGGCTGCCCTGTGTGCGCAGGCGCAGGCCCCACCACACCTCTTTTCGTACGTATTCATGAAACTCAACATCGTCTCCGCCGGCACCGGCATGGCCTGGGTCAAGCTTGGGGTCCGAACGTTCTGGCGGCAGCCCATGGCGCTGGCCGCGCTGTTCTTCATGACCATGGCCGCCATGTCGCTGGCCTCGATGGTTCCCCTGGTGGGGCCGGCCATTGCCCTCATGCTGCTGCCCTCGGCCACGCTGGCCATGATGGTGGCCGCCGCGCAGGCTTCACAGGGCAGCTTTCCCACACCTGCGGTGCTGCTGGTGGCGTTTCGCACCGGCCAGCAACGCCTGCGTGACATGCTGGTGCTGGGCGCCCTGTATGCGGTGGGCTTTCTGGCTGTGATGGGCCTGTCGGCCTTGATCGACGGCGGGCAGTTTGCCAAGGTGTACCTGGGCGGCGCCCAGCTGACCAAGGAAGTGGCGGAAGACCCGTCGTTCCAGAGCGCGATGTGGCTGTCGATGGTGCTGTACCTGCCGCTGTCGCTGCTGTTCTGGCATGCACCGGGGCTGGTGCACTGGCACGGCGTGCCGCCCGTCAAGGCGCTGTTCTTCAGCATCGTGGCGTGCGTGCGCAACTTTGGTGCGTTCCTGGTGTACGGCCTGGGCTGGATGGGCGTGTTCCTGCTGGGCGGGCTGGTGGTGGCACTGGTGTCGGCAATGCTGTCGATGATGGGGCTTGCAGGAACGGCGGCGGGCGGCATCATGGTGGGGGCCGCACTGATGATGGCGGCCATGTTCTTCACGTCGGTGGTGTTCACCTTCCGTGACAGCTTTGAGCCCCCTTCGACGCCTTCGAACCCCTCCCCCGAGGTGCCACATGAACCACCCGCCGCCGACGCCCCCCCGCCTTCTGGGCCGAACTGACGAGGAACTCCAGTGGTGGCGGCGGCGCAGCCTGCTGCAGGCAGCCGCAACGTGGCTGGCCGCCGGTGGCTGGGTGGCCGCCCAGGCACAGTCGGGCCGCCCCATCGTCGAGCTGCGCGGGGAGGTGCTGCGCAACGGCCAGGCCTTGGCCACCGACGACCGCATCGAGGCCGGTGACCGCATCGAAACCGGCCCCGGCGCCACGGCCGTCTTCGCCGTGGGCCAGAGCGCTTTCATGGTGCGGCAGAACACGCGCGTGGCGCTGGAGGGCGACACACCCGCTGCCGTCAAGGCGCTTCGCCTGCTGACTGGCGCCGTGGCCAGCGTGTGGGGGCGGGGCACCGACCGCCAGATCATCCTGCCCACCGCCACGGCAGGCATTCGCGGCACCGGTGTGTATGCCGAGGTGTTCCCCGAACAGGACTTTCGCGGCTATTTCTGCAACTGCTACGGCACCGTGGAACTGGCCGCAGGCAGCGAAAGGCTGGTGAGCGAGTCGGTGTACCACCAGTCTTTCTGGGCCGAGCCCGCGCCGCGCAACGGGCGCCTGCTGACGCCTGCTGGGGCCATCAACCACACCGACGAAGAGCTGGAGTTTCTGGCCAGCCTCATCGACCAGCGCACCACTTGGCAGATTTCAGGCCGCAAGGGCACCAAGGATGGCAGCGGGCAGACGGGATACCCGGCAACCCCCGTCAGCCCGGCGCTGCCGCCGCCGGCCTCACCTGCACCGGCTCCAACGCACTACAACAACTAGCGCCACCAGCAGTGTCTGCTGCAGTATTTTTCAAGCCAAAATAGGCCCCAGCGCTTGATGGTATTGCGCCAACAGCTATTTTATTGATAGCAAAAAAGAAAAACCGCTTTGAACCCGAGGGTCCAAAGCGGCGCGGCACTGCGCCCTCTGGGCGCAGCGCAGGCAGTGGCGGGGCAGCCTTCAGGTACCGATCACGCCACCGTCGTTCTTGGTGATCACGATGGTGGCCGAACGGGGGCGCTTGCCGGCGCCGTAACCGGCGTTGGCGGGCCACTGGCTGGTGTACTTCGTCGGGTCGCCAATGTTGGCCATGGCCGTGGTTTCACCCGGGTGCTGGATGTTCACGAAGATGGCCTTGCCATCGGGCGTTTCGGCCAGGCCGGTGATCTCGCTGCCCTTGGGGCCGACCAGGAAGCGCTTGAGCGTGCTCTCGGTGGCGGGCTTGCCCACGGGGGTCACGATGTCGAGCTTGCTGCCATCGGCCTTGGTGTAGCTCAGCGTCTTCTTGGCGCCGTCGCCCACGCTGCCAGGCACGGCGGCCAGCATCATGCAGTTGGTCACGTCGGTGTAGGCACCGTCGTCGGTCTGGATCCAGCAGATGCCCGTGGCCTTGCTGAACACCAGGCCGTCGGGGCTGGAGAAGTCCTGGTCGGCCGTGAGGGCAGAGAGGTTGACCATGGCCTTGTCGGCACCGGCCTCGGCGCCAAACAGGTACACGTCCCACGTGAAGGCGGTGGCGGTGGCGCCTTCCTTCAGGCGTACCAGGTGGCCGTTGGGGTTGCCCTTTTGCTCGCTGGTGCCCTTCATGTCGGTGTAGGCACGGGGGTTGGCGGCGTCGGGCAGGTACTGGCTGCCGCTGGGGTTGACGCTGCGGTTGCTGTTGTTGGTCAGCGTGAAGTAGATCTCGCCGTTGGCGGGGTTCACGGCATTCCACTCGGGGCGGTCCATCTTGGTGGCGCCCACGGCATCAGCGGCAATGCGGGTGTTGATGGCGATGTCGGCCGCGTCGGCGAACTTGTAGTTGGCGTAGCTGGCGATGGCGGTGTTCGACAGGCTCAGCTCCACCCACGTGCCCGTGCCATCGGCGTTGAACTTGGCGGCGTAGAGTGTGCCGCTGTCCAGGTACTTGTCGCCAATGGCCATGCGGTCGTTGGCACTGGCATCGGCCGGGTTCCACGTGGCGGTGGAGACAAACTTGTAGATGTATTCGCCGCGCGAGTCGTCGCCCATGTACACCGTCAGGGGCTTGCCGGCTTCCACCTTGCCGAAGGCCGCGCTTTCGTGCGCAAAGCGGCCCAGGCCGGTGCGCTTCTTGGCCATGCGGGTCTTGTCATAGGCGTCGATCTCGACGATGTAGCCCATGCCGTTCATCTCGTTGCGGTAGTCGTCGCTGCCATCGGCCGAGCTGCCGGTCTTGCTGTTGTTCCAGCGCTGGTACTTGTCGTCTGCACCGCCGGTTTCCCAGCCGTGGCGCGAAGCAGCGCCCTGGTTGCGGCCGTAGCGCTTGAGCGCAATGACGCTCTTGTCGTTGCCACGGGCAGCGTCGTCTGCGGCGCCGCGGGTGAAGTAGCCAAACCAGTTTTCTTCGCCGGTGAGGAACGTGCCCCAGGGCGTCTTGCCCGTGCCGCAGTTGTTCAGCGTGCCACGCGTCATCACGCCGGTGGGAGAAAACTTGGTGATCAGCTGCGCATTGCCGCGCGCGGGGCCGGCGATCTCGATGGGGCTGAGCGAAGTCAGGCGGAAGTTGTGCGCCGAGTTCTGCACATAGCCCCACTTGCCGCCGGTCTTGGCGACTTCGATCACGGCGATGCCGTGGATGTCGGTTTCCTTGTCCACTTCGGCCGCAGGGCGGGGCAGCGTGGAGGTGCCGCCATCGGCGTGCAGGAAGAACGACGACAGCTTTTCGTCCGTGGTGGCTTCGTGGTTGATGGCCAGCAGACCGCGATCGGTGGCGCTGTCGTTGCGCTTGCCGTCGGCACCCAGGCCAAACCATTCCATACCGTCGTGGTGGTCACCGGCGCGCTTGTCGTAGTCGCCGTCGGTGCCGTCGTTCTTGTACGCGGCCACGCCTGGGGCCATCGGGTCGCCCAGCGCAAACAGCACGCTGGCGGTGTAGCCCGCAGGCACGGCCACCACGTCGGCCAGGCTCTTGGGCACGGCACCAAAGCCCAGCAGCTTGGGCGCGGCAGGCGGCTCCACCACAGGGTCATCGCTGCCGCCACAGGCCGTCACGCCAAAACCGGCCAGCACGGCCGTACCCACCGAACCCACACCGCCGCGCAACAGCCCGCGGCGCGACAGGCGAGCGTCCAGCACCGCATCAAACGTGGGGTTGGCAGAGGTGTTGGAGTTCTCGTTGTTGAAGTCAATCGCCTGCTCGGGCGCATCCACGCGGTGGTTCATGGGGTTCCTCGGTTGTTGGTTTACAAAACCAGTGGAGCGTAAGAACCGGGGATGACAGCCCCATGAAGCTTTTGCGGCGGTTTGATGACAACGCAACGTTGAAGCGCCCGCCCCATCACACGGACCCTGGCAATCCAAAAGTCTTCGTTGCCGAGTTCACATGTCGTGGGTGCGGTTCGTTATCGCCCCGTGAACATGAAATACGCCAGCACACACACCGCCAGCGCCACGATAAGCCTGGCGATCCACGGAGTGACCAGCCATGCGCCCAAGGCCACGGCCACGCGCCCCCACACATGCGGCGACTGCAGGGCGCTGTGCGGCTGTGCGGGCGGGGCGCCTGTGGCCTGAAGCGGGTAGCCACAGGCCGGGCAGGCGGGCGCGTGGGACGACACCTCGCGCGCGCATTCGGGGCATTTGATGAGTGCCATGGTTACCGGCCCTCCTTGTCGGGCAGGCCAATGAGAATCTGTACGCGCCGGTTCAGCTGGCGCCCCACGGGGTCGTCACGTCCGTCTGGCGTGGTGTTGGGCGCCACCGGCTGGCGCTTGCCCAGGCCTTGCACCGCAGCCTGCCGCCCGGTCTGCGCGTGCAGCGCACGGGCCACCGCCTGCGCGCGTCGCAGCGACAGCGCGTCGTTGTAGGCGTCGGAGCCCTTGGCGTCGGTGTGGCCCCGCACGGTGAGCGGGGCAGTGGCATAGCTCTTGATGAGCTCGCCCGCTTTGTTCAGCGGCGCAGCAGCGTCGGCGCGCAAGTCGGACTTGTCAAAATCAAAAAGCACATCGGCCGGCAGGTCGATAGAGATCGCCTGCTCGGGTGTGGGGCGGGCCTTGAGCTCCACCAGCAGCGCGCGGGTCTGCTCCAGCCGCGCTGGGGGCACCTCGGCCTCGCGCAGCATGGTCTGCGGGGCGGCGCGGCGCTGCAGCGTGGTGTCGCGGGTGCTGCTGACCAGCCCCCCCGCAGGCCGGTGCGCAGACAGATCGGTCGAGGGCGCACCAGGCGCCGGGGACAGCTGCGTCGGCACAGCGGCAAGTGAGCGGCTGCTGCGCACTACTTCCATCGCTTGCACCGGCTCTGCCGAGGCAGCCAGCAACAGCGCTACCACCGCCACCGCCCGCCCCACGGTGGCCACCGCGCAGGATGCGTGCATTGCGGCCAGCACCGCCCAACGCTGGGCCAGCATCAGCCGCCCTGCAGCGGCAGATCGACCACCAGCCCCGGCGCCACGATGTTGTCGCTCTCGTTGCCGTCGTTGAACACCAGTTTGAGCTTGCGCGCCGTGGGCGCCACAGCGCCCATGAACACCAGCTTGCCGTCCAGGGTTTCGCCCTCGCGGATGGTGATGTCGCGGTTGTTGTCCGGCCGCTTGATGTGCAGCCGCGCGCCGCTCTCGTCCTGCAGATAGGTGTCGGCCAGCGCCAGCATGGTGGTGTCGGTAATGCGGTTGGCAAAAGAGATGCTTACGTCGAGCACTGTCGCATCCGCACCGATTTCCACCGCCTTGATCCGCACGGTGACACCGGCTTCGGCGACCCCCTGGATGGCCAGCGGCACTGTCTTGGGCGCCGCAGTGGGGCCCGGCGGCGCAGGCAGGGTCTGGGGCCGTGTTGGCGCCTGCGCCGTCGACTCAGGCACGGCGCTGGCAGGCGCAACCGGGACGGCCGCGGTGGACGATACGGGTGATGGCGCGGCGGTCACCGGCGCATCAGGAGCGCCGTCCTTGCAGGCCGCCAGCAAAAAAGCGGCCGCCAGGGCCAGCGCCCCACCACGAGGAATGGGCATGCGCAGGTTGGAGTTGCGATTCATTGGGGGTGATCCTCCTGGTTCAATGTTCTTGGGGGCGGTAGCGCCTGCATGCGCTGGCGCAGGCCACTGCTTGTGGGTGCAACTCAGCGGATCCGGATACTGTTGGTCTGCCCGCTGCCTGGCCCGTGCGGCCGCGCGCCCGGGCAGTCGCGCGGCGTCTTCACATCATTGGTATTGCGCCCCTGCACGATGACGGTCTTGCCTTCAAGCCGCGCACCCGTGACATCAATGCTGTTGACGGACGCTGTGCCGTCCGGGCTGCACCCGGCGGTGCCTGACGCTGCGTTGCCCGTCACCTCGATCCGGTTGCCGGTGTGCGAACTACCGCTGCCGGCATCAGCCCGAGCGGCGGGTTGTGCAGCAGGTGGTGCGGCCGGCGCTTGGTGACGGCTGCGCTGGTTGCGGCCTGCGTCGACCCC
Source organism: Acidovorax sp. NO-1 (assembly GCF_000238595.1). Classification (GTDB taxonomy): domain Bacteria; phylum Pseudomonadota; class Gammaproteobacteria; order Burkholderiales; family Burkholderiaceae_C; genus Acidovorax. Next base: position 19,005 of record NZ_AGTS01000033.1, read on the forward strand.
GATAGGACCCGTGGGCCCCGGTGTGCCATTCACACCTGCGGCGTCCACCGGGCCGACCGCCTGTGCATCTGCCGGGGCCGCGCACCACAAGGTCAGCACCAGCAGAACAGCAGTACCGCCCGCGCGTGCGTGCGCACCGCGCGCCTGCACATCGGCACGGATGCTGCCCCGTACGGCGGAACCGGCCAGCCCGCAGAAAAAACTGAAGGGCAGGCACTGCATCAGGGAGTGACCTTTGAAGGGGTGCCTGGAAGTGTGGTGCCAGGCACCGCCGCCCCGGCCGCAGGCGCGCCCATGGCACCGGGCACACTGCGCGGCACACCCGACATGCCGGGCAGGCCCCCGCCCGCGCGGCTGGGCCCGGCTGCGGGAGCGGCTTGCGCGGCCGCGTCGCCACCCGAGCCCGCCGCCTGGCGCTGTATACGCGCCTCCAGTTCAGCCGCAAAACGCTCTGCCAATGCCACTTCTTCCACCGCCATCTCGGCACCCAGCTCGTTGATGAGTGAAAGCACGTTGGGCCGCTCACCGCTGTCGGGCTGGGCCATGCGCTCCAGAAGGCGCGCATACCCCAGGGCCTTGACGTTGTCCTTGGGCACCCCTTGGCCCTTGCGGTTCATTTCCGTCAGACGCTGCATGGCACGCGGATCGCCACGCACGGCCGCCAGCAGATACCAGCGGTAAGCCTGGCCCATGTCGCCCAGGCCCGACCGCGGGTTCTGGTACGCGTCGCCGACGAAAGAAAGCAGTTGCGGGTTCTGGGTGTTCAGCGCCTCGCGCTTGAGCCGCTCCAGTTCGTTGCGATAGATGGGGCCCTGGCAGCCGAGCTCGGCCACGCCGCGCTGCAGAGCCTCGTTGCAAGATTCGATGAACCGAGCCCCAACCCCCGCAGCAGGAGCCCCGGCCTGGGCGGGCGCCTGTGCCTGAGCCGGTGTCGGCGACTGGGCTTGGGCCTGAGTAACAGCGGGCGCCTGCGCAGACACACCGGCCGGCGTAGGGGGCGGCGCCTGCACCTGTGCGATCACTGCCCCGTGCAGCGCCAGGAGGGCTGTCAAACCTGCGCAGCACTGCGCTACAGATCTTGCCCCCTGAATCATGAGCCCGCCTTCACACCGCCCGCCGGAGCGCCTGCCGCAGGGGAAGATGGAGCGCCCGATGGGGCATTGGCTTGCGCGTTTTCCCACGCCATCGGCACCCCAAAGAACAGAGGCTCAAACCCGTCCCAGTTCATCACGTCCACAGCCCCGAGCGACGCGTACCGTTGCGCATACACCTTCTCCAGCGCAAGCCGTGTGTCGTCGTCGAATTTTTGCGTGACCTGCACTGGCTCGCCGTATTTGCGTAGCGTGACCTGGATGAGACCCAGTTTAAGTTCCGGAGTGAGGCCGTTGTAGGCAGCGCGCATGTTTTCCACCACCACAGGGTCCGGCGTACCGTTGGGGATGCAGCGCCAATAGGGAGTGTTGGTGGCCTTGCCAATCAGCTCCAGGACGCTCAGGTCCACCAGCGTACGGATGGCCGAATGCCGCCCCTGCAGGTACTTGCCCTCCAGCTTGAAGCCAAAGGCGTCGCCATAAAAGCCCAGGCTCGCGTTGTCTTCGGAGCTGAAGTTCAGCACCTTCACCACGTTGGAGGCCTGTATCTGCGGCACCATCTGCTGGGTGGCAAAGCTCACCAGGTTGAGGTCCAGCGCCAGCGCCGAATAGATCGCCGTACGCTTCATGTCGCCACCCATGGTGACCTTGCCGTTGCCGCCACCAAACTCGATGCCAGCAGAATTGACCCTCCCTGCTCCCGCGATGGCGCGGTCAAATTCGGTCAACGCACCCGTGATCAGAAAGTCGGGCATGGTGACCCCAAACTTGGCACCCAGCTGGGCCTGCGAGACGAGATAGTCCGGGTGATAAGGCACGTACACCACGCGCGCGCCGATGCGGTTGACCGCAGTGCGCACCATCTCCGTGATGTCGCCGGGGATCTCGGCGCCCACCAGGGGGCTCGACAGGTTGGTGGCATCCAGAATGCTGCGCGTCTGCATGTACAGGACGGGGTCGCCCTCCTTATAGATATCCAGCATGCGCCCAAAGCGGCCCAGCGCCAGCGAGTAAGGACTGAGGTTGGTCACAGGCAGCAGCTTGTCGGCCTCACGCTCCTGAAGCAAGGCATTGGCGTCCTTGAGCGCGTTTTCGGTGGAGGCGCAGCCAGCCATAGCGGCCACTGCGAGCATCAGCGCTCCCCATCGCAGGGTTCTTTGTGTCGTCATGTTTCTTGGTGTTGTTTGGTGATATCCGCGGCGCCCGCTCTCCCCGGGGCCATGCTTGCAGAAACCCCGGCGCGTAGTCAGCGCCGCGAATTGAGTACGGTGATGTTCTCTACACCCTTGCCTTCCACATACAACGTCACGTTGCCGTTCACATTGCCTTGAATGACCGGGCTGGCAATACGCAGGCTACCGTCCGCGCCGCGCTGTACATCGGAATAGGTCGACCGGATAACGATGTTTTTTTGCCCGTCGGGAAGTTTGAGCGTGCCATCCGGCTGCACCAGCGCGCTCTGGTCCACCAACGTGTTTTGCGCAATAGCGCGGTTTACACGCGCCTTGGCGCTGACCGACGGGTAAACGCCGTCATTGAGGCGAACACCGCTTTGCGCCATGTCTTTGTAGGCGCCGAGCTGTTCACCGTAGTTCACCATCTGCGCCTGCGCGCCTGCGGCAAACAGCACGAGGACGCCGGCAACGCAGTGCCCGCCGAATGCGCGCAACGCACGCCGACCCGAATCTTCGCGTGTATTCTTCATTTGCAACTCCTTCATGGGTATCCAAAGAAATCGGAACATCGGTTTGCCCCGGGCAGACGGCGCCTTGCGGGGTCAGACCACCTACATGCTCAGCAGATTGACGGCAGGCAGCACAGTCACGGACTGGTTCACCACGCCCGTAGAGGGGATGGTGTAGGTGTAGCCCGGGTTGGCGGCGAACGCAGCGTTACCCGCAACCCCTACGACGCCTGTGATGGCGCCACCCACGTTGCGCACACTTCCGGACGTCATGCCCGCAGCAGCGGCCGACATGTTGCCCACGATGGTCACCGCGCCGGTGATCACACCCTGGTTGATCACCGAGTTGGAGACCCCTCCGACGGCTGCGTTGCCCTGGTTCCCGGCAATGACCACAGTGCCTGCCATCACGCCTTGATTGACCAGCGAGTTGACCGTGCCCCCCAGAGTTGCGCTCCCCCGGTTTCCCGCGATGAGTACGCGCCCCGAGAGTTGCCCTCGGTTGTCCACACTGTTGACAGTGCCGCCCCCGGTGGCGTTGCCCTGGTTGCCTGTCAGCACCAACTGTGCGCCGGTGATGCTGCCCCTGTTGTGAACGCCATTGACAAGCCCGCCGCCGGTAGCACGGCCGGTGTTGCCCGCCAGCAGTATCTGGCTGCCGCGTATCGAACCCGACCCCGTAACGCCGCTGACCTTGCTGTTGCCACCCTGCGCGCTGGCCTGGTTGCCCAGGATGGTGATGCTGGATGCGGTGATGCTGCCATCGGCGCGCACACTGTTGGCAACACCGCCGTTGGCAGACCCCGCATTGCCCAGGATGGTGATCTGGCTGCCCGTGATGCGGCCGTTGCCGACCACGCTGTTGATGGCGCCACCTTCGCGCGCCGAGCCCTGGTTGCCCAGGATGGTGATGCTGCCGCCCTGCAGGCTGCCGCCCACGTCCACACTGTTGGCCACACCCTGCTGGGCCGCGCCCTGGTTGGCGGTCACGGTGACGGAAGACGCCGCAATGCGGCCACGGCTTTGGGCGCGCACACTGTTGGCCAGGCCGTCGCGGCCAGACGCCTGCGCGGTTCCCTGGTTGCCAGCAACCTGCACCGAGCTGCCCTGCACGGTGCCGTCCACCTGCACACTGTTGGCCAGCGCCGTGCTGCCCCCGTCTGCCTGGGTGGACCCGGCGGTGTTGCCAGCGATCAGCGCCTGAAGCGCATCCACACGGCCCCCGGCACCTTGCGAAAAGCTGTTGGCGGCCGCCAGGCCTTCGGTGGCGTGCACGCGGCCCGCCGTGTTGCCCAGCAGTTGCAGGCTGGCCGCGCGCATGCTGCCCAGCACCTGAATTGCATTGGCATTGGCCTGGCCCACACCCTTGCCGAAGGCGGCAAACCCGGCCACGGTTCCTTCGCGTCCCTCGCTGCGCACGTCTGACGCCATGTTGCCCGCCAGCGTGAACGTGCTGCCGTCCACGCGGCCCTGCGCATTGATCGCCAGCGCATTGGCGTTAATGCGCCCCCCGTCGGCATTGAGCCCACGGGCCGTGTTGCCCACGACCTGCAGGGTGCTCTGCGCCAGAGCGGTGGCACCCGAGCCGTCCATATACAACCCGTTGGCGGCCAGTACGCCGTTGGACTTGGTGCCCACACCCAGCGCCTGTGCACCACTGCCCGTGGCGCGGATGTCGTCAGCGGTGTTGCCCGCAATGACCACGGGACTGCCCTGCACACGTGCACCGCGGTACGCCGCCAGCGCATTGACGAGCGCGGTGCCGCCCAGCGCCTGCACGTTGCGCGCGGTGTTGCCCGCAATGAGCCAGGGCGACGATGCGTCAATCAGCGCGCCGTTGTGCAGCACCAGCGCGTTGGCGGCGGCGCGCGCGCGGCTCTCGCGTCCCGCCAGGCCGCCCGCGCCCGATACGGAGTCGGCGGTGGTGGCGATGTCGCTGGCGTTGTTGCCACTGAGCGTGCCGGCGGCAGAGAGCTGCGAAGGCGCGCCCGACCCGTTTTCCAGCGCCACGCTGTTGGCCATCAGTGCACCGCCACGCGCGTTCAGGCGCGACGCGGTGTTGCCTGCCACGGTGAGCGTCGATGCATCCAGCTGCGAGCCCGTGACGGCCAGGGTGTTGGCCAGCGCAGCCGACTGCTGGCTGGCAGAAAACAGCAGCCCGCCCCCTGCCTGCGCCGCATAGCCCGTGGACTGCACGCCGTCCGCCCGGTTGCCCGCCAGGGTGACGTTGGAGCCCTGCACGCGGCCTTCGGTCACCATGAGCGTGTTGGCAGCGGCCAGCCCGCCCGACCCTGTGATTGACCTGCCCTGATTGCCGCTGACGGCAATGGTTGCGCGATCAAGCGTGGACTGGTGGTCTGCCACCACCGTGTTGGCCAGGGCGCGTCCGTTGCGCTCCATGGCGCCCACCACGCCGCCACCGATCGAGCCCGATGCACCGGCGGTGCGCACCTGCTCGGCCGCATTGCCGGCCAGCAGCACCTGGCCGCCCTGTGCGGTGGCGTTGTCCAGCCACAGGCTGTTGGCTGCCGCGCCGCCGCCGGTGGCAACCACATCGCGCGCTTCGTTGCCGCTCAGGCGGTGCACTGGCCCGGCGACCAGTTCGCCACGGCTGACGGAGATGGTGTTGGCGAGCGCTGCAGCAGACACCCGCACATCGGCCAGTGCCCCGCCCAGAATGCTGCCCTCCCCACCCCAGGCCTGGACATTGCGCGCCCTATTGCCCGACACGCTGCCCTGGTAGCCCGCGGAGCCCGCAAGCTGGTGGTCTGAAAAACTGATGCTGTTGGCCAGCGCACTGCCGCCAGTGGCGATCACCTGGCGGGCTTCGTTGCCCGCCAGCGTGAGCTGCGCGCCCTTGAGCTCGCTGGAGGCGAGCATCACTGCGTTGGCCGCGGCCACACCGCTCAGGTCGACCTGCGCGATGGTGCCGCGCCCCACGCCAGAGCTGCCACCACCCGCACGCACGTCTTCTGCGCGGTTGGCGGTTTGCACAACGCGGGTGGTGTCCAGGCTGGACCGCGCGGCCGTGAGCGCGTTGGCCAGGGCCGAGCCGCCAATGGACGTGATGCCACGTGCTTCGTTGCCAGATACATGCAGCTCGGAATTTCTTACCTGTGTCGCATCCAGCAGCACGCTGTTGGCCGTGGCACGGCCGGGCATCTGCAGCGATCCGGTGCCCAGCAGCACCTCGGCCTTGGCGCCGAACGCGGCCACCTCCGCGGCGCGGTTGCCCTGCACCATCACTTGACTGGACGTGAGCGGCTTGGCCCCCGTGCCGCTGGCGGCCAGCACCATGTTGGCCGTGGCTGCACCGCCGAGCGCGTGCACAAAACCGTTGACCTGATTGCCCAGCACCTGCACCTGCGACTGGCGAACCTGCATGGCCGCCAGCCCGATACCGTTGGCCTGGGCCGTGCCTGCCAGATCCACGCGCATGCCTGCATTGGCCAGGGCGGAACCCTTGCCGCCCGTGGACACCACGGGGCCTGTGGACTGGTTGCCTTGCACGCCTATGCGGCTCGTGCCGTCCACCTCGGTGCCGGCGCTGTTCTTGTGCCAGCCCAGCCCCCCCAGCATCGACTCTTGCGCCGCTGCCTGTATCGGCGTCACCGTGATCGAGGCTGCGAGCAGCCACAGGGTGGCGCCAGCGCCCCCGCGTGGCGACTTGGTTGTGTTGCGCGATGGTTGCACCCGCAGCCCTTTGTGTTGGTGTTCGTTTCACAGGCCACCCGGGCAGCGCCGGGGGCCTGCATTGCTGGCCTGTGGGCGATCAGTTGATGTTGATGCTGTTCACGTTGGCCGTGCCCCCGATGGCCTTGATGTCGGTGGCCTCGTTATTGCTGACCGTGATTTCGGAGTTGCGGATCTTGGAGCCGGTGATGTTGACGCTGTTGACGTTGGCCACGCCTTCCATGGAGATTTCTCCGACCTTGATGCCGGCCTTGCCGCCACCAGCGATCACGTTCGTGGCCTTGTTCCCGGTCACGGTGATGCGGCTGTTGGTGACCTCGGAACCCGCAGAGCCCTTGCCCGAGAACAGGCCGGGGATGGCAACGTTGCCGCTCTGGGCAAAGGCAGCACCGCAGGTCAAGGCCAGCGCGGCGACGGTGGTAATGGCGAGTTTGCGCATATCCATAATCCTTCAAAGAGTTGAAATTAATCGACGGGCAGCCTGTTGCGGCTTGCAAACGGATTCTTGTGGAGCGCGCCAGCCAATGGGTAATCAAATGTACCGAGTGGCCGAGCCCTGGTTGCCCTGTGTTATCCACAGGCGTTGGATCTGATCAAATTGATGCGCAGCGCTGGCCAGTTGGTAAGCGGCGGAACACCATTGAACTCGATGTGGCGCAGATTTCCACAGTGGACAGGCGCACGACACTTGTCAATTCAACTGCTGCGATATAACAAGCATTTACATTTCAGATCATTATGAAATGTCATACACATTCAGTCATCTTCCCAATTAATAAAATGAACAGATATTCGCTTCAAATTGTCATAAAAATGAAATCAATAATCACGCGCAGCGGCGCATATATCGCTACCGTGGGGGCCCTCCTGGGGTGCTCCCCTTCAGGCCCTGCCATCAGCTACCCCAGCGACGCACAGCTGTCGGCCGCATTGGAGGCACAGTTTGCGAGCGATCGCCACAGCGCAGCGGCACGCGACCTGATCCGGACGTTGGGCGGAGAGAGCGGTCGCCTGCGGTACCACATCCGCCATGTGATCCATCGCCAAGGGTCGTACGACACGCGTTATGACGCCGTGCTGGTGATGGGCCAGTCAGGTACGCAGAGCCTGCAGGCCCTGTATGCAAGCATGATTCCCGAGGCCGACCGCGCCAAGCTGCCACAGGCCAGCCTGGAGGCCTACGAAGGTTGGCTCAGGCAGCAGGCGCAGGCGCTTCAAAAAACGTCGGAGGCCCAGGCGCAATCCCTGCTGAACACGCTGGAGCTTCTGGGCAAGTGCTACCGGGACCAAAAGGCCGGCGCCGAGGTCACGGTGATGGAAGGCCTGGGCGCCCTGGTGTCGCCCGAGCGCAATGGGTGGTTTGCAGAAAAACTGGCGCTGCCCGACACGGTGGCGCGCTGCCTGCCGACCTGACCCATCAGCCTGGGGGCGCTGCAGCGCGCGGCGTGATCTGCGACTGCAGGGCCGCCAGAACCAGCGCGGCGGCATCCCGTGCGTTCAAACGTGCGGTATCCACCAGGAGACGGTGGCCACGGCCCTCTGCCCAGGGCGCGTAGTCATGGCGCTGAACGGCATCCCAGGTCGGCACGGCCAATCCGGCCACGTCGCCCACCCTCGTTTCCACCCGGCGCCGGTGCTCCGCTGCGTCGGTGCAGACAACCTCCACGAACAGCGACGGCACCTGCACTGCCTCCGCCACGGAGCGCCAGGCGTTGCGCGTCACCTGCAGCGGATTCACGCAGTCAGCAAGCACCGGCAAGCCCTGCGCAAGCTGTGTGCGCGCCAGGGCGTATGCCACCAGGTACCCTGCCGGTCCCACATCGCCGCCCGCCAGCACGTTGGAGTCCCGCAGTGCCTGTTCAATGGTGTCGATGCGCAAATACACCGCGGGCCACTGCGACAGCAAGGCGTGTGCGACGCTGCTCTTGCCCACGCCGGGCAACCCGCCCAGCACCAGCAGCACTGGCAACGGCGCCGGGGAAGCAGCCATGGTCAATCCACCACCGTCAGCTTGGCCACCGACAGCGCCAGCCACTTGGTGCCATGGCGCGGAAAGTTGACCTGCGCACGCGCGTCGTCCCCCGTGCCCTCGATGGCCAGCACCTTGCCCTCGCCGAACTTGGTGTGGAACACGTTGATGCCTGCGCGCAGGCCGTGGGACGGCGCGGTCTTTTGCACGGGCACCGGTGGGCTGGCAAATGTCTCGGATTTGAAGCCAAATTGGCCTCTAGCGCTTGATGGATAAGCGCCACCTGCTCCTGAATTAGGAGCATACGATCTAAACCCCTGCTGCTTGGGCGTGATCCACTTGAGCGCGGCCTCAGGCAGCTCGTCAAAAAAGCGGCTCTTGATGTTGTAGCGCGTCTGCCCATGCAGCATGCGCGTTTGCGAGTGGCTCAGGTACAGGCGCTTGCGGGCGCGGGTGATGGCCACATACATCAGTCGGCGCTCTTCCTCCAGACCATCGCGCTCGCTGGACGAGTTTTCGTGGGGGAACAGGCCCTCTTCCATGCCGCCGATGAACACACCGTCAAACTCCAGCCCCTTGCTGGCGTGCACGGTCATCAACTGCACGGCGTCTTGCCCGGCCTGGGCTTGGTTGTCGCCCGCTTCGAGCGCGGCGTGGGTCAGGAAGGCGGCCAGGGGCGAGAGGGTTTCGCCGGTGTCGGCGTCCACGATGCCCGGCACGGCGGGCTTCAGGGGTTCGTCCAGCACCGGTGCGTTGGGGTCCAGCCCCTGGCTGACCGGGCTTTGGGCGCTCTGGGTGAGCGGCGTGCCATGCTCGTCCAGTGGCAGGGCCACGGCGTCGCGGCCAAAACCTTCCTGCGTAACAAAGCTCTCGGCAGCGTTGACCAGTTCCTGCAAGTTCTCGATGCGGTCGGCGCCTTCCTTCTCCGTGCGGAAGTGCTCCACCAAGCCCGTGGATTCGAGCATCTGCTCGATGATGCCGCGCAGGTTCAGCCCCTGCGTATGCTCGCGCAGCACGTCCACCATGGCCACAAACGCGCCCAGGTTGGCGCCCGCCTTGCCGGGCACGGCGCTCACCGCGTCGTGCAGCGAGCAGCCTGCGGCGCGGGCGGCGTCCTGCAGCACCTCGATGCTGCGCGCGCCAATGCCACGCGGCGGAAAGTTGACGACGCGGGTGAAGCTGGTGTCATCGTGCGGGTTCTCCAACAGGCGCAGGTAGGCCAGCGCATGCTTGATTTCGGCGCGCTCGAAGAAGCGCAGACCGCCGTACACGCGGTAGGGCACGCTGGCATTGAACAGTGCCGATTCGATCACCCGGCTTTGCGCATTGCTGCGGTAGAGCACGGCGATTTCCTTACGCTCAAAGCCGTCGTTGCGCACGAGTTGCTTGATCTCATCGACCATCCACTGCGCCTCCGCCAGGTCAGAGCTGGCTTCGTACACGCGCACGGGCTCGCCCGCACCCTGTGTGGTGCGCAGGTTCTTGCCCAGGCGGCGGCTGTTGTGGCTGATGAGGGCGTTGGCCGAGTCGAGGATGTTGCTGTAGCTGCGGTAGTTCTGCTCCAGCTTGATCTGGCGCTGCACGTCAAACTCGCGCACGAAGTCGGTCATGTTGCCCACGCGCGCACCGCGAAAGGCATAGATGCTCTGGTCGTCGTCGCCCACGGCGATGACGCTGCCGCGCGCTTCAAAGCGCCCGCCCACCTCGTTGCCCGCCAGCTGCTTGAGCCAGGCGTACTGCAGCTTGTTCGTGTCCTGAAACTCGTCCACCAGGATGTGCTGAAACCGGCGCTGGTAGTGCTCGCGGATCGGGTCGTTGTCGCGCAGCAGCTCGTAGCTGCGCAGCATCAGCTCGCCGAAGTCCACCACGCCTTCGCGCTGGCATTGTTCTTCGTACAGCTGGTAGATCTCGACCTTTCTGCGCGCATCGCTGTCATGCGTTTCGACATCGCCCGGGCGCAGGCCCTCTTCCTTGCAATTGGCAATGAAGTACGACAGCTGCTTGGGCGGAAAGCGCTCGTCGTCCACGTTGTGCTGCTTGCACAGGCGCTTGATGGCCGAGAGCTGGTCTTGTGTGTCGAGGATCTGGAACGATTGCGACAGCCCCGCCGCCTTGTGGTGCGCGCGCAAGAGCCGGTTGCACAGGCCGTGAAAGGTGCCGATCCACATGCCACGCACGTTGACGGGCAGCATGGCCGACAGGCGGGCCACCATTTCCTTGGCGGCCTTGTTGGTGAAAGTGACGGCCAGAATGCCGCCGGGCGTGGCGTAGCCGTTTTGCAGCAGCCAGGCGATGCGGGTGGTGAGCACACGCGTCTTGCCCGAGCCTGCGCCCGCCAGTATCAGTGCGTGGCCTGCGGGCAGCGTGACGGCCGCCAGTTGCTCGTCGTTCAGATTGGCCAAAAGGGGCGATGCAGCCGAGGCCGCACCGGCGTGTGGGGGCACCAGGGCATCTGGCGCACCCGAAAACGGGTCTTGTGGGAACATGCGGCCATTGTAGAAACCGCCCCGGCGCCCGCTTCATCTGCCCATGAAAAACATTGCCTGCACCCTGGCCAGCGTATTGGTTCTGGCCCAGCCATCCTCTGCACTGGCCCAGGCCAGTTGCAGCAGCGACGGCACGCCGCAGCCCGTGGCCATTTTCGAGCGCTTCATCAGCGCAGACTGCGAGGCCTGCTGGACCGATGCGGCCATACCGTCGCCCTCTGCCACGGCAGGTGCGGTGGTGCTGGACTGGATCGTGCCGGGCCAGGCCGGTGATGAAGCCCCCCTTTCGGCCGCCGCCACCAACGATGCACTGGCGCGACTGCAGGCCCTGGGCCGCACACCCCCTGCGGCCACCGATGTGTACACCGCCGCGGTGGAAGGCGCCCGGCCCGCCCGCCTGCGCGTGGCCCATGGCCTGCCCCTCAACGACTACCTGGGCACCGCCATCGCATTCACACCCGCACGGCGCGACGGCGCGGCGCCCGATGGGATGGCGTTTTATCTGCTACTGGTGGAATCCGTGCCGGCAGGCACCGAAGGCACGAGAGTCGGCCGGAATATGGTAAGAAACATGCTCCATGGCACATGGGACAAGCGCAATACGCTATCAAATTCAAAGCAAACAAAATGGATGGAATCCCGGTCCATGCGCATACCGGACGGCGCGCAACCCGAGCGGCTGCGCATGGTGGGCTGGGTGCAGGACGCGCAGGGCCGCGTGGTGGCCGCAGCACAGTCGGCTTGCCGCTAGGCCGCCCGGCGTACCCGAAAGCCGTCGGGTGCCCACCGACCGCAGCAGCCCCAGGCGCCTTGGTGATACCGCCTATACCACCAAGGTTATAGGGCCCGTCGCGCAGGCCGGTAGAATCAAGCACCGGGCCCAAGTTTCTTGACGCCCGGTTTTTTGTGCCCGCGCACTTTGCGGGGTCGGAGCTGGCTGACACGCCAGTGCCCACAAAGCCGGGCCCAAGCCAAGCGCCCACCGCAGCAAAAATTGTTTTGCCGCGTCCTTTGATGGAGCTTGGAATCTCATGGAAATTTTCGACTACGACAACATCCTTCTGCTGCCGCGCAAATGCCGCGTGGAAAGCCGTTCGGAGTGCGATGCCAGCGTGGAGCTGGGCGGCCGTTCGTTCCGCGTGCCGGTAGTGCCTGCCAACATGAAAACGGTGGTGGATGAAAAAATCTGCACGTGGATGGCGCAAAACGGCTACTTCTACGTGATGCACCGGTTTGATCTGGACAACATCCAGTTCGTGAAGGACATGCATGCCAAGGGCTGCTATGCCTCCATCTCGCTGGGCGTCAAGCAGCCGGACTACGCCACGGTGGACCAGCTGGTGGCCCTGGGCCTCACGCCCGAATACATCACCATCGACATCGCCCACGGCCATGCCGACACGGTCAAGGCCATGATCGGCTACCTCAAGCAGCACCTGCCCAAGGCCTTCGTCATCGCAGGCAATGTGGCCACCCCCGAGGCCATCATCGACCTGGAAAACTGGGGAGCTGACGCCACCAAGGTGGGCGTGGGCCCGGGCAAGGTGTGCATCACCAAGCTCAAGACCGGTTTTGGCACTGGCGGCTGGCAGCTCTCGGCCCTCAAGTGGTGCGCGCGTGTGGCCACCAAACCCATCATTGCCGACGGGGGCATCCGAAGCCACGGAGACATCGCCAAAAGCATCCGCTTTGGCGCGACGATGGTGATGATCGGCTCGCTGTTTGCAGGCCACGAAGAATCGCCCGGCAAGACGGTGGAAGTTGACGGAGAGCTCTTCAAGGAATACTACGGCTCTGCCAGTGATTTCAACAAGGGCGAGTACAAGCACGTGGAAGGCAAGCGCATCCTGGAGCCCATCAAGGGCAAGCTGGCCAACACGCTGGTGGAGATGGAGCAGGACGTGCAAAGCTCCATCAGCTACGCGGGCGGCAAGAGGCTGATGGACATCCGCAAGGTGAACTACGTGATCCTGGGCGGCGACAACGCCGGTGAGCATCTGCTGATGTGAGGGCGGGCGCCGGGTGCGTAGTCCTACGGCTTTCTCACTATCGGGCGCCAAAGCATGCCCAGCGCACTGCCTGGGCCAGCGGACACCGCGCAAGGGCCGCCATGCCGCGCGGGCGGCGCTCTACTTGCGTGCGCTGGTGGCGCCCGCCTTCCCGCGCGCAGCGCGAGAGGAGGCGGAAGGCGCCCAGCGCCACAGGGGTTTGCTTCGGTTCATGCCCGCAGCAGGTTCAGCGCCATGTGGTGCAGGTCATGCCCAGGCATTGCCAGCGCATCCACGATGCTGAAGTGGTGCAGCCCAGGCAGCACCTGGCTGCGCGGCACAAAGTGGCTACCCCACGCGTCTTGCATGAGCTGGTTCTGCCGCAGGAACTCGGGGCTTTCGTCGGCGCCGACCGCACAGAACAGCGTACCCGCAGGCGGCTCCAGCAGGCGCGCGGGGCTGTACTGCAGCACCTGCTGGTCGGTGAGGTTCAACACCGACTGGTACATGGGGGTGTACATGATCGGCTCCAGGTCGTGCACGCCGGAAATGGAAAGCGCATTGCGCACCAGCCGGTCGGGGAGCCCCTGGCCAATGAGCGGCCACACACTGGTGAGCAGCAAAGCCGCCAGATGCCCCCCGGCAGAATGCCCCGCCACCGTGATGCGGGCGGGGTCTCCCCCATGCTCGCCGATGTGGCGCCACACCCAGCCCAGCGCCTTTTCCATCTGGCGAACGATGTGCGGAATGGTGACCGGTGCCTCCGGCGTGCCGGGGCACAGCGCGTAGTTCACCACCACCACGCACACACCCGCCTGGTTGAACGGTGGGGCGATGAACGAATGATCTGCCTTGTCGAGCGAGCGCCAGTACCCGCCGTGAATGAACACCAGCACGGGAGCGCCTGCAGCGGCGGGCCGTGCAGAAGGAAAGATGTCCAGTGTTTCGCCCGCTCCCGTGCCATAGGCCACATCCAGCACACAGGGGTGGCTTGCACGCACCCGGGCCGATTCGTCTGCCCAGCGCTGAAGGTAGTCCATGTGGTCGGGCACCAGCGCGCGGTTGTTGTACATGCGCTCCAGCCAGGCGGGGTCATGCGGGGGCAGGCTCATGGGTAGGGTCTCCTGTAGCGGTGCGGCATCATCATTCCAATCCCGCGGCGCTGCAAGCTCCGTGACAGGGTGACGCACCAAAAAAGCACATGATGTACGCCAAGATAACGATCCTGGATGAATGACGCCATGACCACCACCCCACTTCGCATTGCCGTGCTGGGCACAGGAATGATGGGCCAGCCCATCGCCCGGCGGTTTCACGCCGCTGGCCACCTTGTGCATGCCTGGAACCGCACCCGGGCGAAGGCCGAGCCTCTGGCCGCGCTGGGAATCACCGTGCACGACACCGCGGGCGGGGCCGTGGAGGGGGCTGATGTCGTGGTCAGCCTGCTGGAAAACGGCCCGGTGGTGGGACAGGTCCTTTTTGAAGCTGGCGCAGCGCGCGCCATGCGCAAAGGTGCCCTGTTCATTGACATGGCTTCCATCCAGCCAAGGGAAGCACGCGACCACGCTGCGCGCCTGGGCGAGATGGGGCTGGCCCACCTGGATGCCCCGGTATCCGGCGGCACCGTGGGCGCGGAAAACGGCACGCTCGCCATCATGGTGGGGGGCCGCGCGGAGGACTTTGCAAGGGCGCAACCCGTGTTTGCTGCGTGTGGCCGCGCCACCCACGTGGGCCCGCACGGCGCCGGCCAGCTCACCAAGCTCGCCAATCAAATGATCGTGGGCATCACCATTGGAGCGGTCGCCGAGGCATTGCTGTTTGCATCCAAGGGCGGCGCGGACATGGCCAAGGTGCGCGAGGCCATCCAGGGCGGTTTTGCCGACAGCCGTATCCTGCAACTGCATGGACAGCGTATGGTGGACCGTGACTTTGCCCCACGCGGCCGCATGGCCGTCCAGCTCAAGGACATGCGCAACGCACTGGCAACGGCGGGTGAGATCGGATTCGACGCGCCCATCACCACCCTCTTCGAGAATCTGTATGCACAAGGCGTCGATCATGGGCTGGGCGAGCTGGACCACAGCGGTCTGTTTGTGGAACTGGCAAGCCGCAACGCACTGCAATAATTTTGAGACCCCTTGCCAGCCGGCAAAAAATTAGTGCATAATTCAAGGCTCTGCAGCAACGCAGACAGATTTATAAAAAGTTTGGGTTCTTAGCTCAGTTGGTAGAGCAGCGGACTCTTAATCCGTAGGTCGAGTGTTCGAGTCACTCAGGACCCACCAAACAAAAGCCGCAAGGCACAAAGCGCCGACGCTATTATAAAGATAGCGGCGGCGTTTTTGTTTGGCGCTCATGGGACACTGGTGGGACACTACCCCACCAAGCGTGGCCGCGAGCCACAACACAGCACCACACGGCATCCGGTAATATCCGGTCCGTGCAACCAGTAGCACAGCGATGAAGCCGATGGCCGACGAGGCCGGGAGTGGAGCAACGTTGCTGGCACCGCCGCGCGTTTTCACGCCCGCTGGTGTCAGCCATGCCAACCACTTTTGAAAGGCATCGCTCATGGCTACCATTGAAGTCCGTCGCGCTGACGACGGCAGCATCTCTTACCGCGCCAAGGTCCGGCTAAAGGGCTATCCGCCCGAACACGCCACCTTCAGGCGCAAGACCGACGCCACGAAGTGGGCGCACAGTGTCGAAGCGGCCATGCGCGAGGGGCGGTACTTCAAGACCGCCGAGGCCAAGAAGCACACCTTTGCCGACCTTGTGGATCGCTACCTGAAGGAAGTCCTCCCCGACCGTCCGAAGAACGCGGCGAATACGCAGCGCCACCTCCAGTTCTGGAAGCAGAAGCTGGGCACGCTGGCACTCGCGGACATCACCCCCGCGCTCCTGGTGCAACTGCGCAATGAGTTGCTGGCCGAGACCACGCGCCGGAACAAGCCCCGCTCCAATGCCACCGTGGTGCGCTACCTGGCCTCTATCTCCCATGCCTTCACAGTCGCCATGAAAGACTGGCAGTGGGTCACCGACAACCCCGTCAGCAAGATTTCCAAGCCCCGCCAGGGGCGGGGGCGTGAACGCTACCTGTCCGATGACGAGCGGGAGCGCCTGCTGGCGGCCTGCCGCGCCTCCACCAACCGCTACCTTCTCCCCGTGGTCGTTCTGGCCATCTCCACCGGCATGCGTCGCGGTGAAATCATGAACCTGCGCTGGCAGGACATCGACTTCCAGCGCGGCACCATCCTCCTGACGGCCACCAAGAATGACACCTCGCGCTCCGTCCCTCTCACGGGCCTTGCGCTGATGCTCCTCCAGGACCTTGCCAAAATGCGCCGACTCGACACCACCCTGGTCTTCTACGGCTCCCTGCCAAACAAGCCCATGGACCTGAAAAAGCCCTGGGAAGCGGCTGTACGCCAGGCGGGCATGGAGAACTTCCGCTTCCACGACCTGCGGCACACGGCCGCCTCCTACCTGGCCATGAACGGTGCCACCACGATGGAAATCGCCGCAGTGCTGGGTCACAAAACACTCCAGATGGTCAAGCGCTACAGCCATCTGACCAACAGCCACACGGCCAAGGTCGTGACCGCCATGAACGACAAAATTTTTGGGGTTGCCTGAGCCGTAGCCGCCTCAATACCACCAAAGACGAAAGGGGGAAGCAGCTAGCCTCAACAGGCAAAAATCGCTAACATTTCCGAGCGCGCAAGTAATTGCGCTGTGCAACGAAGCCTATCGCCGGTGTGGCGTGTGGTGGAGCCCTCGTGCCAGTCCTTGCTGCATTGATTTGCGGCCTTGATCTGGCGATATGTCTCCATCGCACGAAAGGCCACATCCATGGCGAGCGACATCACTCCTAGTCACCACAGTGCCCCCCATCGTCTCAATGCACCCGCCGCAGCGGCTGCAAACCAGGCGTTCCCCCTACCCCAGAAACGCACGAAAACGACGGCGGCGCAGCTTGCGCCCAGCGCAGGCACTGAGCAGCGCGGGCCGTTCATTCCCGTCACCGACTGGAATCTGCGCCACCCCTGGCCGCCCATCGGGGGCTTGCGCCACCTCATCTTCCACGCGGCCTCCAACGGCTTCGACAAAGTCATCCGCCGTGTTGGACGCCGTGTGCTGATCGACGAGGCCGCATTCTTCGCCTGGGTTGATGGCAATGGAGGTGCGAAATGAAAAACCAGGCCCCTTCCACAAACGGCTCCTGCGACGCGATCACTTGCTTGATGTGCCTTGCAGGCTACTCAGCCACCAAAACGTTCGTCACCGACGCCGCCGGCAAGGTCATCAAACACGATTTCAACGCTGGTACGCTGTTTTACCAATTCGAGCAGCCCATCAACAACATCCTCGAACTCTCCGAGGCCCTGACCGAACTTGAGAAAAACCCCAGTGCGTCGGTGATCAGGGGGTCGCTCTGCGACCCTACACTCGCTGGCGAGGCTCTGCGGCGCCTGGGCGCAGGTGAAGGGCAAAATTTCAAAGGACATTTCAAGACCCCGGCTCAGGGTCGTCACTGGGTCTTGATTGATGTCGACAAGTTGAAACTGCCAAAGAGCTTGCCGCTTACCGCGAAGAATCTGGGCAGGATTCTTCACTGGATCACAGACCAACTGCCGCCCGAACTCCAAGACGTGTCATTCCACTGGCAGCTCTCCAGCAGTGCTGGTGTTTTTGGCACCGATTCTGTCTCCGCCCACTTCTGGTTCTGGCTGACGCGGCCCGCCACGAATGCCGACCTCAAAGCATGGGGTGCGGCGTTCAACGCATCGTCGAAGCGGTTGAAAATTGACCTTGCGCTGTTTCAACACGTCCAGGCGCACTACACGGCTGCACCGGTTTTCGTGGGCATGGCAGACCCGTTCCCCAAACGATCTGGTCTGACGCGCAAAGGACGCGATGCAGCCACTATTGTCGCGCCGTCATCTTCACACTCAGTGGTGGGCAAGCACCGCCCCAAGGGGAAAGCCCTCACCATCTCCAAAGGACCGAGTGGCTTCGAGGCCATCGTCGAATCGATCGGTGATCACCCTGGCGGGGCAGGCTTCCGTCAGCCCTTGCTGCGCGCAGCGGCCAGCTACGTCAGCACCCACGGAGCGGCCAACACAGATCCGCAAGCGCTCTTTGAGCGGCTGAACCGTGCGGTATTCGAAGCCGATAGCTCGGCCCATACACCCGAGGAAATTGCGGAGCGGGCAAGCTTCGCAACCATCATGCCGATGATCAATTCGGCGATGAAAAAGTTTGGAAATAAGGCGAGCACCCACTCGCCGCACCTGATCAAGGGAGCGCCCCCCTCCACTCTCGGCTCGCACACACAGTTGTCGCCCGCGCAGATGGCCACAGAAATTCAGACATTTTTCACGATCTGAGGCAGGCCATGACCATCGAAGTGCTGAAGGCACCCGCCGGGTGCGGGAAAACACACGCCTATGTGGACATGATCACCCGGGTGAGCCCACTTACCCAGATCGAAATCTACGTCCCCACCATCAAACTCGCCGAAGAGATCAAGCAGGCCATCGCTCAACGCGGTACGGCGCACCGTGCTTCTGTGATCAGGGGGCGTGAGCAGATTGGTCCACACAATCAGCCCTTGTGCATGCGGCATATATTGGCTGCCGCAATGAGCAGCAAGGGGGTGAGCGTCTTCCCAACCCTGTGCATGCAACGCACCCAATACGGGACTTCGCACTGCCAAAACTACGAGCAGTGCGGGTACATCCAACAATATCAGCAGTCCAACATCCACATCTACACCCATGCGCACTTGCAGCTGGGGCGCACGATGCTGAATGAACGCCAGCCGGACTTGGTGATCATTGACGAAGATTTCACCATGGGCCTTGTGGAACACATCGAAATCCCGATGTCGTTGCTGTCGCAGGTCAGGGGGCAGCTCGAATTCCAGAATGCCGTGTGCGCAATCATGAACTGGACCAGTACTCAAGACCACGCAGCCTTGCTTCGTGAATTCCAGCAACAAGGCGGCGGATGGTCTGACCTGGCAGAGACGCTGAAAAAAGTCCGTCCGGCAATCCTCCCTGGCGAACTGGATCAGATAGTGATGACCCGCCTGTCCGGCCACCAAAACGTCAGGCCAGTTGCATCTCTGCTTTCGCATCTGGACCGTGTGTTATCAAAAGGACTGGTACCCACTGCCATCGACATCACCCCCAACAAGCTCACCGTACATCACCGCCACGAAATCACCCGTTTTGGAGAACTGAAAGGGGGAGGTGCTCCCCTGAGGATCTTCATCACCGATGCGACGATTTCCGAAATGATCGTTCGTCAATGCCTGCCCATAGACACCTTCAGGGAGGTTTACGGGCAACGCAATGCGATCGTGGTGCAGTGCTCTGATTCGATGTGCTCCACGTCCTCGCTCACGCCTGCTAAACAAAACGGCGCGGCAAGCCAGCGACGGGCAATGAAGCGGCTTTCAGATGTGCAAGCTCTGGTGGATGAACTTGCGACCACGGGTACGGACATTCTTGTTGTCGGCCCAAGCATCATCACAGGCAACCCTGCCAGGGGGATCGGGTCGAAGCTGGCTACTGCGCCAAATGTGCACTTGGCACACTTCGGTGCTGTTCGGGGAATCGATGCATGGAAAACCTGTGAAGTGCTGGTACTGATCGGGCGCAACGAGCCCGCACCTCAAGCGGTCGAGAACATTGCCCGGGCATTCTTCTACGACGATCCCACACCACTCCAACTGACCGGCCAGTGGAAATCTCAAACCAGAGGGTTTGATATGGCCTCGGGTGAGCAAATCGGTACGATTGTCGAGGGACACCATGATCCGAGGGTTCATGAAGTCCTGATGCAGATACGTGAAGCCGAATCAATACAGGCCCTGGACCGCCTGCGCTTGATCCACAACATCGAACCCAAGCTGGTTATCCTGTTGTCAAAACTGCCGTTACCTGGAGTCCAGGTTGACCAGCTTCTGCCTTGGTCTGAACTGACCCGTGGGAGTGAATTTGAGCGCCTTTACCGCAACA
The DNA here is from genome assembly GCF_000238595.1 of Acidovorax sp. NO-1. Taxonomy (GTDB): domain Bacteria; phylum Pseudomonadota; class Gammaproteobacteria; order Burkholderiales; family Burkholderiaceae_C; genus Acidovorax. Next base: position 38,944 of record NZ_AGTS01000033.1, read on the forward strand.
ACGGCGGCATACTCCCTCTGAACACATCCTGGATTGCGCATAAGACCGGCAAAACTATCGAGGCAACCAAAAAGTCCATCCAGCGCCTATTGAAGAAGAGACATTCTTTACTACGATTTTCCAAGTGGAGAATGTCCCCTCTTGGCCAACCACGCGTGGCACAGTATCGCCCAGTCGGTCAACGCAGTTGGAGTAAATTCTTCAGCGCCCATGCAACTGATGACCAAGCCAAAACGGCACTGGAAGCTCTGCTGGGGGACCAGATCAAGGTCAAATCTGAGTAACTGCTGATATCTCGCCAATCAGGCTAAAAAGTTCCACGTCGGTCATCGCTTCTATGCGATCCCTCTCGGCACTCGCTCTCAGACCGACGTCCACCTTGGCAGCCGTCGGCGCGTAAAACCCCATCAGTTTGGCTATCTCCCTCAACCCCGCAATCATCCCTGCGGGGTTTCTTTGTTCCCGGGCCATCTCCACGGCCTCCAGAAGCCCCGCCAAGACGTTTTCCCGGTCAATCCATAGACGTGTAGCGTCGGCCTTCTGCCGGGCCCCTATGGCGCTGGAAATGGCTACATTCGTTAGCAACCGGTGCGCGGCCACCCGGGCGCCAGCGGCCCCGTATCCGGCCCGTATGGCAGCCTGGGTGCCGTTCGCATCCACGAGGTACTCGTCGATGAACCGGGTCTGTCTGGCGGTCAGAACGGGACTGGGAAACATGCCTATATTTTAAGCGCATTGCCTAAAATATAGGCAGTTTTATGCCTGTTTTTCATACACCCGGCACCTCCTCCCAGCACGTCGTGTAGTTCGGTGATTTGCGCTCTTGCAGCATCTGCCAGCCCTGGTAGGCGCCCTGGGTTGAAACCTTCACCGTACCCCGGCCATAACGCTGGTTCAACGCATCCAGGGCCTGCATCAGCCGCTCGTTGACGGATGGGTCAGGCGCCAGCAGATCGCCCTGATGGTGGCTGGCCGGCGTGATTTCGCTGAGCACAACGCCCGCCTTTTTGTACTGGTATCCGGGTTTGAACATGCGCTCGCACAAGTACGCCGCCCAGCGGTTCACCTCCAGGCTGTCATGGGTCGGATAGGTCAATGGCACGGCCAGGCTGGGCATGTACTGGGGCTGGTCTTGACGGAAACGGTTCGTCTGCAGAAAGACCTGAATCACAGCAGCATGGCTGTTTTGTGCGCGCAGTTTGGCGCAGGCATTGGCCACGAAGGTGGACAGCGCGTCTTTCAGCACCGGTAAATCCGTCACCATGCGGCCGAATGACCGGCTGGAGATGATTTGCTGGCGGTCAGGCTGCACTTCCTGCAGTTCAATGCAGGGGGTTTCCTGCAGCTCCCGCTGGGTCTTTTCCATCACCACCCCGAACTCGGCGCGCAAGGTCGGTACATGCGCCGCACGCAAGTCCTGCACGGTCCGCACCCCATGCCGGGTCAGCCGCTGGGTAAGCTTGCGGCCCACGCCCCACAAGTCTTCCACCGGGATACGTTGCAGCAGCCGGGTTTTCTGATCCTCGGTCAGCGCGTTGTAGTTGAAGACCCCCTTGGAACGCGGGTGCTTCTTGGCCACATGGTTGGCCAACTTGGCCAGGGTCTTGGTGGGACCGATGCCGACGCACACGGGAATGCCTGTCCACCGCCCTACCCGCTCGCGGATGGCGTAGCCCACCTCCCGAACCTTTGGGATGCCGGTCAGGTCCGCGAAGCACTCATCGATGGAATACATCTCGTGCCGAGGCGAAAAGGCTGCCACGATGCCCATGACCCGATTGGAGATGTCGGCATACAGCGCATAGTTGCTGCTCAGGGCCACGATGCCATGCTGCTCCGCCAATGCCTGGCATTCAAACCAGGGCTGGCCCATCTTCACGCCCAGGGCCTTGGCCTCGTTGGAGCGTGAAACCACGCAGCCATCGTTGTTCGACAGCACCACCAGGGGCACCTTAAGCAGGTCTGGCCGGAACAGTCGCTCGGCCTCATTCTGAATGACCCTAACAGTTAGTCAGGCTTAAGTGATTGAATTCACTCATGAAACGGCTCCTAACAGTTTTTGGGCGGATCTCACTGTCTGCACGGATAACCCAGTCGTCAGGTCCGGGTTGAACCTAAAACTTGTTATGTGGGGTCATGTCGCCTACCCTTGAATATCTTCTCAGAGAAGGCCTTGAAGACGAGCTGCAAGTTGCGAACAGGTACTCTGCGTAAGCCCAATTCGGCCATCGACCAAAAACAAGGACTTGCAGAACGGCCGATAGAGCCACGATCGATCATCCACGGCGACCCAATTGTGATGTGGCATGTTGTTGGCCCAAAGCCAAGCATGACACTCCGCCTCCCGCTGGTACCCCACAAGAGTGGGCGGGACGTTCGTAAGAGCGCAGTATCTGGGGTTTACGCCCTCGATCATTGCCGCAATGTCCGGAGAAAAATTTCGGATTAGCGCCTCGTAGGGTTGTTCCAGCCGCCAGGTGCTGGTGATCACAACTCGGCACTCAGGCACTTGCCGTAGAGCTTCTTCCATAATGGGCAGGCTGCAGAAGTGCCTGGACTCGTGGCAATGCTCGGGGTGCAGAACCCCATCGAAATCAAGAAACAAGATGGGCATGTGCAGGCCTTGTGAACAGATTTCCAACAGAGGCGGAATTTTCTAAGGCGGTTGTCGGATTACGAGACTAGTTGGTCGTGGTCTTTTTGGTCTCATTAGGCGGAAATCGGGGGGATGTCCTCCCGAAAGCGTGTTCCACCCCAAGCCGACTTTGGTCGGGCGCTGCAGCAACTGCGCGCTGCCCGGGGACTGGTTCAGGAAGATATGTTGCTGGCCACCAGTCGCCGCCACATCAGTCGCATTGAACAGGGTCATCAGGTACCCAGTATCCGCACCATTGAAGTGCTGGCCGAGCAGATGCAAATTCATCCATTGACGCTGGTTGCTGCCGCATACTGCCCGGATCTTGACGCCACCTCAGTCAGCGAACTCCTCAAAACCATCAAAACGGACTTCAAAGGCATGACGTCGGACTAAGTGTGGCAAGCCGAATTGGCTTGCTCCATGGCGTGCTGAACCAGCAGTTGAAGGCCCTGTATTAGCCCGGTGCCAATGGGAGTTGCGTCTTGGCGCTGCAGCATGCGATTGACAATCTCCCGATCAACGGCAGTGCTGAGCAAGCACAGTGCCTCCTGGAGAGTTTCCATTCCGACCTCGAAATTGTCGCCTGAGCGTTTTGCGCCAGCCTTGGACAGGAGCAGAAGTGCAAGGGGCAAGGCTGCACGAGTCGGGTCGTGCTCCCCGTTCCAGCTAACGCCAGACAAAAGATCTCTGAACTGGTCTGATACCAGCAACAATTGCTTGTCATCCAGCGCATCCGGCAAGATCGCCTCCCATCCCCTCGACATGATCAGACTCATCATGTCCTGTGCTCCAAATTTTCCGAGAGTCGCTTTTTCCAAACGCAGCATCATTCTTCATTCAAGTTAATATGAGACTAATTGGTCTCGTTCGAGGCCATGCGCAAAGATAGCGGACCCGCAATGCCATTTCTTTGTTCTAGCCATGCACTACCCTAAATGGAAACAATCCGGTTGCCTTGATGCGCTTAAGGAGGCAACCAGCCTGTTGCCTCAGATCTTTTCACCTTGAAGCACCGCCTAAATCTCACCCGCTTGGCCGAACTTGACAGGCAGTTTTGCGATTTCGCGAAGCTGCAGCCAACTACCGCGCCCAGGTGCGGCTGGACAAAGACGATCCGATTGGCGCTGGGCATGAGTTCTCAAGCACTGGGAGAGCGTTTGGGAGTGACAGCTCAGGGGGCCCGTAAACTGGAGCAGGCCGAGGCGAACGGGAACATCACGCTGAACACCCTTGCGCGCCTGGCCCATGGACTGGATTGCGAAGTGCGCTATGTATTTGTTCCGCGAACCAGTTTGGTGGAACAGGTACTCAGGCGCAACCTCGAAGACCTACAGCGCATGGCCAGCATCGTCCAAGACATGCTCTTTTTGTCGCGAGCGGATTGCGGTGCATTGGCGCGCAGGGTCGCTGTGGGAAGTCTTGCTGCAATTGCCTCGGACGTGGCCGAGTTTCATGAGGACGCAATGGAAGCAGCCGGTCTGGCGCTCAAAATCGTTGGTGACGGGGCTGGTGAGTTCGATGTTGGGCTCCTGAACCGAGCGCTATCCAACCTGGTGAGCAATGCCACCCGATTCGCGGACCGTGGAACTGCTGTGGAAATTTACATTGCCCTGTCGGATGAAGAGGCACGCCTGACGGTGGTCAATCGTGGCATCGCCATAGACCCCAAGCACGTGCCCCATATTTTTGATCGTTTTTACCGCGCAGACATCGCCAGAGCGGGCTCGGTACAGAACCACGGGCTTGGCCTGGCGATTGTCGCGGCCATCGCGCGCATGCATGGCGGGCAGGTATTTGCCCGCTCTGAGAACGGTTTGACATCGGTGGGCTTGACGCTCAAACGCCACATGCAAACCGACATGGAGGACAGCTGACCATGGAGCGAGCCCATGTGCCGCGATGGCAAGACCCTACAAGCCAGCGAAGCGCTGGTGAAGCCCGAAACAGGGTTGTAGCACCTTCGGC